>NZ_RBLM01000002.1:0-628661 GCF_003989425.1 Kocuria sp. HSID16901
GAAAAAAAAAACTGGGGCCGAATATGTCTCGCGGGATGGCCTCGAGACTCCCGGGCCCGAAAGGAGCCCGTTGGAGAGTCCACGAGGGCGCCATCACGAAGCGAACCACCGAACCGCCGATTCCGTCGACGAGCGGTGACGCCCGCCCAACAGCTGGTGGCCCACGCACAGTCCGGTGTTCGGCGGTGGGCCACGAACCTTCCCATCTGGTCATGGATTCTCGGAATCTATGGTGTATCCCGCCTCTGGGGTTGGATCGTCTTCTCGCTCGTTGGCAAGCAACAACAAGCGAGCCCGTGGAGCGATGGCCCCATGGGCTACCTTCAGTACATCGGCATTTGGGACAGCGATTGGTATCGCCACATCGCCGAGTCCGGCTATCCGACCACTCTTCCCATGGGCGCCGGGGGCACCGTCGACCAAAATCCTTGGGCGTTTTACCCGCTCTTCCCATATGCGGCCTCCGGCCTGATGAAGGCGACCGGGTGGAGCTGGGCGATGGCTGGAGGAACCGTATCTCTGGTGTGCGGTGCCGTCACGGCCATTCTCTTGTACGGGATTTTTACCTCGTCTCGAACGTTGGCGCTGGGCTCCGAGAAAGCGGGCGGGGAACAATTCGTCTCTCCGCGCCGCATTCTGCACGGGCTTGGGTTGCGTCAGCCGGCCCGAGGCGTTGACCATTTTGCGTTGTGGTGCACCGCCTTGGTGTTGTTCAATCCCGTCGCTCCGATCCTTCAGACTCCCTACGCGGAATCGCTGAACCTCATGTTCTTGGCCGGTTGCGCGCTGGCGCTGGTCCGCGGAAATTTGCTGCTGTGTGCGATCCTGCTGGTCCCCACCTGCCTCAGCCGGCCGGTGGGTGTGCCGCTGGCCGCGTCCTTGGGCCTGTGGTGGTTGACGCGATTCATTCTGGCGTACCGGGCGGACACCGAGACGTCCGGGAGCCCCCGAATCTTCAGGGCCCTCCGAGAGACGGCACCGTTCCTCGGTGTCGGGCTCCTGGCGTGTGTGTTCGCTTTCGCCTGGCCAGCCATTGCCTGGGCGGTGACGGGCCGTGTGGACGCCTATACGGCCACCGAGACGGCGTGGCGCGGCGAGCACCTCTTGCCCGTTCAGCCGTGGATTCAACAGTCCTTGACGTACTTTGGTGATCCAGGCCCGGTCATCCTTTTGGCTCTCGTGGTCGGCTTCGTGGCGCTGATGCATTCGCGGGTCGTGTTGACGACGATTCCGCTGCGTCTAAGGTTCTGGTGCTATGCCTACGTCGCCTATTTGCTAGTTTTTCTTTTTCCCCAGTCCTCGACCTTCCGCTTGCTTCTACCAATGTTTCCCCTGGCAGCACCCCTGATGGCCGTTTCGGATTCCAAGGCCTATCGCACGGTGATTCTCCTGGGAGCGGCCATCGGGCAGCTGATTTGGGTGGGCTGGCTGTGGCATTGGAAGGAGCTCCCCAGCGGCGGTGATTACCCTCCGTGATGCCGTGGCAGACGCCCTGACCTGCTGTTTAATGTGATCGCGCTATCATTGGACTATTGGGGAACGGTCGTTGCCCATCACTACCGTCGATCCGACAAGGAGCATCAATGGCTGCGATGAAGCCGAGAACCGGTGAAGGTCCCATGGAGGTAGCCAAGGAAGGCCGGTCTCTCATCATGCGCATCCCTCTCGAAGGAGGGGGCCGTTTGGTCCTGGAGATCACTAAAGACGAAGCGCACGCCCTGAAAGAATGCCTGGACCCCATTACCCAGTCCTAGGACGACGTCGGGACGCGGCACTCCACGTGCCACGGTGCGTTCCAACACACGGTCGACGAGCGAGGATTGCTGGTAATGTGCTGGTGTGTTTGGAATCAACGGTGCCGAGTTCATTGTCTTGGTCGTCATCGCCTTTTTCGTGATCGGCCCGGAGCGCATGCCGGAGTATGCCCGACAGCTCAAAGATCTCATCAAGACTCTGCGACGTACCGCGATGGGTGCCAAGGACGACCTTAAGGACTCGTTGGGTCCCGAGCTCAACGACATCAATTGGCGCGCCTACGACCCCCGTCAGTACGATCCTCGTCGGATTGTCCGCGAGGCGTTGCTGGAAGACGACGAGGAACTCGAGCAAGAGCGCGCGAGGGCATCCACGCCCCCGGCAGCCGCTCGTAGCAGGCTCTCGCCGGGGGAGTTGGCCCCTTACGACACGGAAGCCACCTGAGACACCAGAGAATTAACCTCAAGGCCGTGGCGAACGGATCATTTGATCACTGTTCGCCACGGCCTTTTTGGTACTCATCAGGGGCGCAAACCGAGTTATAGAAGGTTGAGGGGCAGGCTCTTCCCCGCCAACCCCCGCCGTTGACCGCGGATTCTCTGTGCGACGTCGCGCAATGCGCTTCCCGAGGGCGACTCCGGAGCGGACCACACCACCGGTACTCCGCGGTCTCCGCCACTCCTGAGCGACATGTCAAGAGGCACAGAGCCCAACAGCGGGACGTCAGCATCCAGCGCTTTGGTGAGGCGGTCGGCGAGGAGTTGTCCGCCCCCGGACCCGAACATTTCCATCGTGCTTCCATCGGGCATGACCATGGCGGCCATATTCTCGACGACGCCGAGGACGGTTTGGCCCGTCTTTAGGGAGATGGTTCCGGCGCGCTCGGCCACGTCCACGGCCGCCGCTTGCGGTGTCGAGACCACCACCAGGTTGGCCTTCGGTACGAGCTGCGACATGGAAATGGCGATGTCACCCGTGCCGGGCGGCAAGTCGAGGAGCAATACATCGAGATCGCCGAAGTGAACGTCGGTCAGAAATTGCTCCAACGCACGGTGAAGCATGGGGCCTCTCCAAGCGATCGGCTGATTGCCTTCGACGAACATTCCGATGGAGATCACACGGATCGACCCGGGTTGCCGTCCCTCCGGCTGATGGCGAAGCTCCTGCGGAACCTCAACCACGGGCGGCAGGATCATGTCGTCCAATTTGGTGGGAGGCTGCTGAACGCCCAGGAGACCGGGGATCGAGAAGCCGTGCACATCGGCGTCGACGATCCCTACGGCTAGGCCCGAGGAGGCGAGCGACGCCGCCAGGTTCGCGGTCACGGTCGACTTGCCCACGCCACCCTTGCCCGACGCGATGGCGTAGACCTGTGTCAGGTTGTCTGGCGAGGCGAACGGGTTGACCTTGGTGTGCCCCAGCGCATCCTTGAGGGATCGACGCTGTTCGGCGTTCATATAGTCCAAGTCAATGCGGACTTCTTGGACGTCTTCCACACGGCCCACGGCCTGTCGGACATCATCTTGAATGGTGTTCTTCAGCGGGCAGCCCTCGATGGTGAGCCGGATGCCCACGTGAGCTACGCCGTCGACGAGTTCGGCCCGGCTGACCATCCCCATTTCCGTGATGGGCCGGCGTAATTCAGGATCGATGACCTCGCCGAGGGCCGCGAGCAAGCTCTCATTCATCGGGGTTCCGAGCGGCTCGGGAGCCGGATTTCGACGAATTCTTGGGTGAATTCTGCGTTTGGGCTTCCTCGAGGTCGAGGATGGACGTTTTGGGCTCCGGCTCGCCGGTGAGCTTTGAGGAATCCTTTTTGCGGCGTTTCGTCGATTCTGAGGAATCGTCGACGTCGTCGGACTCGGCATCGGTTCGAACGACTTCTTCGATCAAGTCCCGAATCTCGGAGCGAACGAAGTCGCGCGTGGCCACCTCACGCAGTGCAATGCGCAATGCGGCAATCTCCCGGGTGAGGTATTCCGTATCGGCCAAATTCTGTTGCGCACGTTGCCGGTCCTCCTCGGCGACGACGCGGTCGCGGTCATCCTGGCGGTTCTGCGCCAAGAGCAACAGGGGAGCGGCATAGGAGGCCTGGAGCGACAACATGAGCGTCAGCAGGGTGAAGTTCAAGGATCGAGGGTCGAACTGTAACTCTTCGGGCATCAGCGTGTTCCAGAGGAGCCAGATGCTCACGAAGACCGTCATCCAGAGCAGGAACTGCGGGGTTCCCATCCACCGAGCGAAGGACTCGGTCATCACACCGAAGGACTCCGGGTTGGGCTGATAGCGCTGGTACCACTTCGGTTTGCTGGCGAGTGGTGTATCGAGCCCCTGATGGTGCGATGTGCGGGCCCGGCGGTTGCGGTTCGAATCACTCAAACTTGCGTCCCACCTTTCGTACGGGAGTTCCGTCATCATTCGTGCGCCAGTCCTCGGGAAGCAATGCGTCGAGGACGTCGTCGATGGTCACGGCACCTACGAGGCGATCATGATCATTGGTGACGGGAATGATGGTGAGGTCATAGGTGGCCAAGACTCGGGAGAGATCCTCCAGAGAGGCCATATCGGAAATCGGTTCGATGCTGCGGTCGATAATGTTGCCGACGGATTCGGGCGGCGCGTACCGCAATAATTGCTGCATATGCACCATGCCGATGTAGCGTCCCGTGGGCGCCTCGAGCGGAGGGCGGCACACAAACACAGCAGCGGCCACGGCGGGGCTGATTTCTTCTTGCCTGATGTGCGCCAGGGCCTCCGCGACGGTGGCCTCCGGCGGGAGGATGATCGGGACGGGGGTCATGAGGGAGCCCGCGGTGCCTTCTTCATATTCGAGCAAACGGCGGACGTCTTCTGCGTCGTCGGGCTCCATTTTGCCCAGCAGAGTTTCTCTCTGGGTGTCGGTGAACATATTGAGGAGGTCGGCCGCGTCGTCGGGTTCCATCTCTTCGAGGATGTCTGCGGCGCGTTTAAGGTCCAAGTTGGAAAGAATCTGTACCTGGTCTTCGACCGGAAGTTCCTGAAGGACGTCGGCCAATCGCTCGTCCTGGAGTTCCTCCGCGACTTCGAGCATGCGCTTGTCGTTGAGGTCGTGAAGGGCGTCCGCCAAGTCAGCGGGCTGAGTTTCTTCGTGCGTCGCGAGGAAGTGGGATGCTCCTTGCGGCTCCATGGCGGTGCCGTAGACGACGTCCTCCCAGTCCACGACGAGCGTCTCGTTCTTGCGCCGCATGAGGCGACCGGTGCTTTCGGAACGTCGGACGAAGAGTTCCGTGATCTTCCAGTCGCCGTTCTTGGTCTGCTCCATCGCGCAGTCCTCGATCGTGGCGGCTCCGGTGCCATCCGTGAAGTGAACCGTGCGGTCGAACAACTCGCCGATGACGAGCGCTTCGGCGCCTCGCTGCTCGAAACGGCGAAGGTTGACCAAACCGGTGACGATGATTTGGGTTGCATCCATGCTGTTGACTCGAGTCATCGGCACGAACACACGCTTCTTTCCCAGGACCTCGACGACGATGCCCACCACGAGTGGTTGCAAGTGTTTTCGCTGAGAGTCTCTATTGAGCACGACGACATCACGCAGTCGGCCCAAACGGTCACCGACGGGGTCGAAAACGTCGAGGCCAAGGAGGCGGGCGATAAAAATTCTGCTTGGTACGTTGCTCACTTAAACAGGTTACTCACATGTTTTCCTCTGGAACATCTTTGGGGTTCACCTGTGGCGATACCCAGGCGCGCGGTTGGCAGTCTCGGCGCAGGCAAGGAAAAATGATCCCTATGGCACAATCCGGAAAGTCCAGACTCGCTGCACTGCGTACTGAGCACCTTGCAAGCTCGGTAACGGTGGGGAAATTCTCCAAGTACAACGACGCCCAAGGCGCCGTGGATCTATTGGCGGAACGGGGGTTTCCCGTTCAAAACTTGGCGATCGTCGGAACCGACCTCCGTCAGGTCGAACACGTGGTTGGAACGCTTTCCTACGCGCGCGTCGCGGCCTCCGGCGCCATGCAGGGGTTGTTCTACGGAGTGTTCTTGGGCTTGTTGCTCATGCTTTTCGGCCACGAAAACCCGATGGCGGCATTCCTCACCTCGGTACCACTGGGCGTGGCCTTTTGGATGATTCTCGCCATCATCGGTTTCTCCCGTCGGGGCGGACATCGGAGCTTCACTGCCGTCGGACAGATGGTCGCCGGAAGTTATGACCTCGTGTGCGCACCTCAAGAAGCGGCCGAAGCCCGCCGACTCTTGGGCGGCAGTTCACAACGTTCTCCTTTGCGTCCCACGGCACCGGAACAGCCGTATTTTCCCGAGCAGGCAGGAGAGCCCCGAAACGGTCCCGACGGACGGTTTGGCCAGGCTCCTCAACAGCGCCCGCCGCACACTCAAGGTGCACCACATCAGCAGGGCTCCGGTTCATCCGAACATAGCGGACGCGAACCATGGGGTCAGCAAGGCTCCTCTACCCAGGGGAATGACCCAAAGGTTCCCGGAACAGGGGCACCGGAGGGGAACACTCAAGCACGAGACTTCAAGGATCTTCCCGACGGCCGCCCGAGGTTCGGTATCCGCGACGAACACGCCAGCAGACCGAGGCCGGACGGAACGCACGGCGATTCCCCAACGCCGGACGGAAACGCCCCCGGACCTGATGACAGGCCGCACGCCTCCTAGCCCGTGACACGAAAAAGCCCCGGACACATCCGTCCGGGGCTTTTTCGTGGGCGGGTCAGCTCTACTTGGACAGCTCCGCAATCCAGGCCTCGATGTCCTGCGTCGTCCGCGGGAAATCGGCGCTCAGGTTGATGGGGCCGTCGTTCGTGATCAGGACGTCATCCTCGAGTCGAATTCCGATGCCGCGATATTCTTCCGGCACAGCGAGGTCATCTTCCTTGAAGTAGAGGCCTGGCTCGATCGTGAAGACCATGCCAGGTTCGATCTCGCCGTCGAGGTACAGCTCTCGCTTGGCTTGGGCACAATCATGGACGTCCAATCCCAAGTGGTGGCTCGTGCCATGAGGCATCCAGCGGCGGTGCTGACCTCCCTCATCGGAGACCGCTTCTTCGACCGAGCACGGCAAAATGCCCCACGAGTCCAGCGTCTCTGCGAGTGACCGCATGGCGGCGGCGTGGACGTCGCGGAATTTATTTCCGGGAACGGCGGCGCGGAAGGCTGCATCCGAGGCCGTGAGGACGGCGTCGTAAATCTTCTTCTGGATGTCGGTGAAGGTCCCGTCAACGGGCAAGGTGCGGGTGATGTCTGCTGTGTAGAGGGTGTCGTCCTCGACGCCGGCGTCTACCAGGATCAACTTCCCGGGATCTACGGTTCCGTTATTCCGAATCCAATGCAGAATCGTGGCGTTATTGCCGCACGCCGCGATGGTCTCGTAGCCGACGTCGTTGCCCTCGGCGCGGGCTGCCGCGAAGAAAGCACCCTCAACGATGCGCTCGCCACGGTGGTGCTCGCGGGCCTGGGGAAGTGCTCGAATGATGTTCTCGAACCCCATCTTGGTGGAGGCGATCGAGCGGCGCAGATTTTCGATCTCCTGATCGTCCTTGATCAAGCGCAATTCGGACAGGGCCTCGGTGAGCTCACCGTCCAAAGCATCCGACTGTTCCAGATCGACACTCGTGTTCATGCGGGACGTATCAACGAGGGCATCGACGTTCAGATCTACCTCGCGTAGCAGGCGAATACGGACGCCGCCCAAGGCCTGAGGTCCTGCGTTCTTGGTGATGGCGACCTCGACGTCGGCCAGGTCCTGACACTTAATCCCGTATTCAGACTCGATTTCGGCCAGCGTGGGCTGAGGCCCCACCCAGAATTCGCCATAGCGGGGATCCGCATAGAACTGGTCCGTGTCTCGGCCGGCCAGTGGACGGAAGTAGAGGGTGGCTTGGTGCTGAGAACCGTCGTCGGCGGGTTCGTCCAACGGCTCGAAGATCAAGACGGCGTCGGGCTCGTGGTCCACGCCCAGGCCGGTCAGATGGGCGAAACCGGAATGGGGGCGGAAGCGGTAATCCGTGTCATTGGAGCGGGTCTTGAGCGGACCGGCCGGAATGACCAGGCGTTCTCCCGGAAATTGTGCGGAGAGCGCGGCTCGGCGTTTCGCGGCGAAATCGGCGACGGGGGAACGCTGAGGAAGAGGCGCGTTCGCGGGGGCCCACTGCGACCCGATGAATTCCTTGAAGGCCGAGGAACGGGGCGGCTGGGAGCGGTTGCCCACGCGCTCGGCGAGCGGTTGGGACTCGGAGGGGTCCTGGTGGTCTGAAGAAGTATTCTCAGTCATTCCTCCACGATATCGCCGGACATCGTCCGAGGCACAACGAGCCGGGCGAGGGTACACGAGTAGATTGGCAGGTGTGCGCATTGATCTACATACCCATTCATCCGTTTCGGACGGGACCGAGGCTCCCGCCGTCGTCGTCGAGCAGGCCGTCGCAGCGGGCCTCGATGTCCTAGCCCTCACCGATCACGACTCGACGGCCGGTTGGGCGGAGGCAGCGAGCCGAGCATCCGAGGTGGGCCTGGAATTCGTGCAAGGGATGGAGATCTCGTGCTCCACGAATAACGGGATCTCAGTGCATCTGCTTTCGTACCTCCACGACCCGGAGCACCCCGGGCTGACGCGCGAGATGGCGAGATCACGTGAGGCCCGGAAGTCTCGCGCGCGCCGAATGGTCGAGAAACTCTCCGAAGATTTTCCGATCGGCTGGGACGATGTGGTGGCACAGACGGCGGAGGGAGCAACCG
The DNA here is from genome assembly GCF_003989425.1 of Kocuria sp. HSID16901. NCBI lineage: Bacteria > Bacillati > Actinomycetota > Actinomycetes > Micrococcales > Micrococcaceae > Kocuria > Kocuria sp. HSID16901. The sequence continues at coordinate 8,500 of NZ_RBLM01000002.1, forward strand.
TCGGACGTCCGCACATCGCCGATGCTCTCGTTGCGGCAGGTGTCTGCGCTGATCGGTCTGAGGCCTTCGGAGACATTCTTTCGGGCTCGTCCCGCTACTACGTCCCGCACTACGCACCGGACCCGGCCGTCGCCGTCGAATTGGTGCGCGCGGCCGGGGGAGTTCCGGTCTTTGCCCACCCAATGGCGTTTTCGCGGGGGAGGGTGGTCGATCGTTCCGTCATGGAAGACATGGTCGACGCCGGATTAGCGGGTATAGAGGTATATCACCGGGACAACGGGCCTGCCGAGCGGGAGATGCTCCTGAAATTTGCGACGTCTCGAGGGATTCTCGTGACGGGTTCCAGCGATTATCACGGCACCGGTAAACCTAACCGTTTGGGAGAGAACACCACCGCTCCGGAAGTCTTGGCGGAGATCAAGAGTCAGGCCCGCGGCTAGAGTCTGCGGCCCCTAAGATTCGGTGGCGTCGGTCGCTTCCGGGTTTAAGTCCTGCGCCGTGCAGCAGTGAGCCTCGGGTAGTCGGCGACGCATGATGTCGATGGCCTGCTCATTAGCATCCACACACACAAACCGCCGGCCCAGAGCTTGCGCCGCGGCGCCCAAGGTCCCAGACCCTGCGAAAAAGTCCAAACACCATTCGTGCGGCCGCGAGGACGCCGCAACCATGCGTCGGAGGAGTCCTAGCGGCTTTTGAGTGGGGTAACCCGTCTTTTCCTTGCCGGTGGGGGAGACGATCGTGTGCCACCACACGTCCGTCGGCAATTTTCCGCGGGCCGCTTTTTCCGCCGTGACCAAACCGGGAGCCATATACGGCTCCCGGTCAACTTCTTCTGCATCGAAGTGATACGCGGAGCGATTCTTCACATAGACCAGGATGTTGTCGTGTTTGGCCGGCCACCGGCTCTTGGCACGGGCGCCATAGTCATACGCCCAAATGATTTCATTGAGGAAACAATCCCGGCCAAAGACCATGTCGCACATGACCTTCGCGTAGTGCACCTCGCGGTAATCCAGGTGCAAATACAGAGTCCCGTGCTCGGCGAGGAGATCGCGTGCCGCCTCCAACCGGGGAAGCAGGAACGTCCAGTAATCCTCGAAGGCGTCGTCGTAACGGGCCAGAGACTCTACGACGCTGGCGTAGCTCTGGCCTTTGAAGCCGCGCCGATCCGCCTCATCCGGTTCGACCCGTCGATTCTTCAAACTCCGCCGCACCTGCGCCCGGCCCGTGTTGAAGGGTGGATCGACATAGATCATGGAGAATGCCCCAGCGGGAAGCTGAGAGAGGACCTCCCGATTGTCACCATGGACGATGAGGTCCGGTCCGGCGAGATTGAATTCCCCCACCTCAGGCCCTACTGCTGGGGTGCGGATTGGCCGTTGCCGCCACGACGACGGCGACGCCGGCGGCGCTTCTGTGAGGAGGCCTCCCCGGCTTCCGAAGATTCCTGGGCCTGGGAACTTTGATGGGATTCTTGGGCTTTGCCGGAATCGCCGTCCTGACGACGCCGTCCACCCGATCGAGTTCTCGATCGGTTGCTCTGTCCTGAGCCACCGCGGGAGCGCCCGCGTCCGGATTGTGAGCCTCCGTTGTTCTGGCCTTTGCCGGAGCGGGAACGGCTCGAGTCGCCGTCGATATCTTCGACCTCTTCGGCGGCTAGGCCAGCGTGGCTGCGGTTCTCCTTCGGGAGCTTTCCCTTGGTGCCCTTGGGGATGTCGAGGTCCGCATACAGGTGCGGCGAGGAGGAGTAAGTTTCCACAGGCTCCGGGACTCCGAGGTCCAAAGCCTTGTTAATCAGCGACCATCGGGGGACGTCTTCCCAATCGACGAGCGTGATGGCCGTGCCTTTATTCCCCGCGCGGCCGGTGCGTCCAATGCGGTGCAGATAGATCTTTTCGTCTTCGGGGCACTGGAAATTCACCACGTGCGTGACGTCCGTGACGTCGATTCCACGCGCTGCGACGTCGGTTGCCACCAAGACATCGACCTTGTCGTTACGGAACGCACGAAGCGCTTGCTCACGCGCGCCCTGACCGAGGTCTCCGTGGATAGAGGCGGCCGCGAAACCCCGCTTAACCAGTTCATCCGAGAGCCGGGCCGCGGCACGTTTGGTTTTCGTGAAGATGATCGAGCGGCCTCGGCCTTCGGCCTGAAGCGCCCGAGCGATGAGCTCGTCTTTGTCCATCGGGTGTGCACGGTAAATGACCTGGCGGATGTCCTTCTTGGTCGCGCCCTCGTCGTCCGGAGCGTTAGCCCGGATGTGCATCGGGTGGGACATATAACGGCGTGCCATGGAGATGACCGGGCCGGGCATGGTCGCGGAGAAGAGCATGGTCTGGCGAACTTCCGGCACGGCGGAGAGCAGACGCTCCACGTCGGGCAAGAACCCGAGATCCAGCATTTCGTCGGCCTCGTCCAGCACGACGGCGCGTACCTGGGAGAGGTTCAAAATCTTCTGTCGGTGCAGGTCGATCAAGCGACCGGGAGTGCCGACGATGACCTCGACGCCCTTCTCCAACTCGGCGATCTGAGGTTCATAGGCGCGGCCGCCGTAAATGGTGGCCACACGGGCATTGCGCTGCTTTGCGGCCGTGGAGAGATCGCTACCAACCTGGACCGCGAGTTCGCGGGTCGGTACCACGATCAACGCCTGAGGCGCACCCGGGGACTTGAGCTTCTTCCATGCGTCGTCGTCCCGGCCGGCCACACGCTGCAACACGGGTAAGCCAAAACCGAGGGTCTTACCCGTTCCGGTTTTTGCCTGACCAATGATGTCTTGACCAGAGAGGGCGACGGGCAACGTCAGGGACTGGATGGGGAAGGGGTGAGTGATTCCTTGGGCGGCCAGGGCATCGCAGATGTCTTGGCGAACGCCGAAATCGGCAAAGGTTTTATCTTCCTCGGGACGAACTTCGTCCGTGGTGGTGGCTTCGGCCTCGATGAGGTCTTGAATGCCTTCCGAAGATTCCTCGGAGATGGCGGTCTCGGTGTTGCTGGTTTCGTTCACGTGCAAAAGCTCCGTTAGTCGATGGGGCGACCGCTCGGGCTCGTGGTGAGAATGCCTACGGCGCGGTCACGAACCGCATCCGCAAGGCGATCTTGAGCTGGGGTCACAAGGATCGGTAGGAAGCCGATCGCAAAAGTCATCGGGTGAGGCGGTCCGCGAGCCGTGAGCTCATTCGTCGCATCACATGCATCAGGTCAATTCAACGGATAACGACCGGGCATCCAGATTCCACCATTCTAGCCCCTGGAACACATCGTGGGGAGGACCTGCGCCACGTTGGGCGGGTCCTCCCCACAAAAAACGAGGGTTCGGGCGGAGTTTAGTTCTCGCTGAACGGGCCGAATCCGATATGACGCCGGGTTTCAGCGGCGATCTCGACGTAGCCAATGGAAGCTCCCGGAACCAAGGTGACATTGCCCTTGGAATCGGCAAGGCGCAGGAGGGTTCCCTGGTCGATGGCTTCGGCGACCTGTTTGCGGATCTCCTCGGGGCTTTCGTCGGATTCGACAGCGACCTCACGGGCGACGTCTTTAACACCGATCTTGATTTCCATGGGTTGTGCCTCCTGAACAATCTGGCGGACATTGCGTTGGCCCCAGCCTACTCAGCCTGGAGGCTTGCCCGCGCCGCGTCGTCGATGATTTCGCTCAGCGCGGGAGAATCTCATGCGCCATCTAAGCCATCGACGCCGCCCCATACGAGTTGGAACAGGAGAAACTCTTGGCGCTTCTGCACCGAGGGGCTGGGATTGGCAGAAATGGTTTCGGCCGCGCCGATGGCGAGCATGACGAGCGAGTGTGCCAGAAAGTCACTCTCGGGCGCGGGGATCGCAGACGTTTCTTGCATCGTTGTGCTGAGGCGCCCAGAAACCCGCTCCACAAGTCCGTCAATCTTGGACCTACATTGCTCTTGCTCTCGCATATCTGAGAGGAATATCAGCCGGTAGGCTGCCGGGTCGTCGATGACCACGGACATGAAATTGGAAATCATCCTCCGCGTGCGTTCCCTCCCGTCCAAATCGAGGAGCAACGGTGTGATGACTTGATGTTCGAAGAGTTCGATGCAGGAATCGAGCACCGCTTCGTAGAGTTCAGTCTTGCTGGAAAAGTGCTGGTACAGCACGGGCTTGGTGATGTCCGCGGCTGTGGCGATGTCTTCCATCGTGCTGCGATGAAATCCATGGTTCGCGAAGTGGCGCCGTGCCACGCTGAGGAGTTGGCGTCGACGTGCCGGACCGGGTAGTCGACGGTGGGTATTGGCAGATAATCGGGGTTCCGTTGTTCCTGACATCGGATTGTCCTTCGTTCATGGCGACGACGAGCGCGCCATGGGATGGTTGGGCGCCCTCGTCCGTGGTTCGTGCGAGTTACCACTATAGGGCGTTTTGCCTAGTCAGGAGGCTTTTGGGGACCGTACTCCGTCGAAGTCCGTCGGATCCGCCCCGGGGAGAACGCTTTCAGGCGCCGTATCTTCGGGTGCGTCGAGGGTGATGTCGTATAGTGCCTCGATTGCATCCATGAATTCTTGTTCCCGGCCCTCTGCGGCCAGTTTTCGGGCCTTGACCATAGGCGTGTGGAGCAGGGAGTGCATCATGCGACGCATGGCGAACTCGACCTGTTCCGCCTGTGCACCACAACCGTATTGGTGGCGAACCTTCTTCATCTCGGCGTCGAGCACCGACATGGTGTGCTTTCGGAGAGCGACGATAGCGGAGTCGACGTTTTGCTGGTTGCGGCGGGACCGGAATTCACGAGCGGCCTTCTCTACGATCGCCCGAGCGGCAGAGACTGATTCGTCGGTCTCCGCAGGTGCCGCGAGTCGAACCGACTCCAGGGTGATGAGTTCGACGCCGTCCAGGTCGGCGATTGACGGGTCAAAGTCTCGTGTGAGGGCCAAATCGACGACGACCCTCGAGCCTTCAGGGAAGGACCCCGAATCCATGGGGGCCGAGCCGCCGCTGCAGCCGATGATGATGTCGGCCGAATGCATTGCCTGATCCAGGCTTGCATCGGAGACCGGGGTTCCCCCGCGTTTGGCCGTGAACTCTGCCGACCGGCCGGACGCCGAATATACGGAAATAGAGTGACAACCTCGCGACTGGAGGGCGGCCATGGTGGCTCCCGCATAGGCGCCGGTGCCGAAGACCAAAACCTCGGATTTCTCGAGAGGGCGGGCGGCCACTTCGCTCGCGAGGTCTAACGCCACGGAAACGATGGATCGGCCGCGTTCACCGAGCGAGGTTTGCGTTCCCACGGATCGCGCTGTACGAGCGGCGGTTTCAAAGAGTCGAACTAGCTCGTTGGAGGCGGAGCCTTCTTCGCGGGCGTTGACGAGCGCGCGCCGAACCTGCCCAGTGATTTCACGCTCGCCGACCACTGCAGATTCAAGGCCCGAGACCACAGTGAATAGATGGGAAGCTGCGTCGTCGTCGTAGAAGACGTCGAATGCACCGCGGACAAAGGTGGGATCGAGGTTCGCATCGACGGCGATGCGTTCCACTATGGCGTCTATTTTCGGCTGCAGGGCATCGCGGGATCCGGGAGCTTCGGCATAAAGTTCCAGGCGGTTGCATGTCGAGAGGACCACGAGTCCCTCGAGTCCACCTTGGGGCACGAGGGTAGAGGGGAGGGCCCCAACACCAGTTGTCACTTGAGCGACGGTGTTCAGGTCGACATTCTTGTGCGACGAAACGAGCGAAAACAAAACCACGACTTACTCATAATAGCCACGCAATATGGTCCTGTGAAATGAATGTGGAGCACGGTTGTGGCGGAGTCTCGTGCTGACAACCTGTCCACAAAAACATGCCCGTGAGTTGGCACAATGGAGGCATTATGACGATCTCAACCCCTCAGCGACGCGCGTTGCTGACAGATGCGCAACTCTCCCGATTGGCCCCCTCCCATCCTTTGCGTGCGGCCGGGACGGCGCATTCCCCGATGATTCGTGCGATGGCCGGCGATCGACCGGAACACCCTCCCGTGTGGTTCATGAGACAAGCCGGTCGTTCCCTCCCCGAATATCGGGCAGCACGCGAGGGGACCAATATGTTGGAGGCCTGTCTCGATCCTGAGCTCGCTGCCGAGATCACGGTGCAACCCGTGCGACGACACGGCGTGGACGCGGCCATTTTCTTCTCGGACATTGTGGTCCCGTTGAAGATTGCCGGCGTGGATGTCGACATCGTCCCTGGCCGGGGGCCGGTCATGGGGTCACCGTACCGTGAGCTTCGCGACATTGAGTCTCTTCCTGAGATCCCAGATGAAGCATTCGATCCGATTCGCGAGGCTGTGGGCAGAGCCGTCGATCAATTGGGGAGCACCCCGCTCATCGGATTCGCGGGTGCCCCCTTCACCGTGGCCGCATACATGGCTGAAGGCGGATCATCTCGTGATCATCTCGGGCCGCGCACCATGATGCATCGGGACCCCGAGGCTTGGAATGCGCTGGCCTCCTGGGTGGCCCGAGTTTCCGGACAGTTCCTCGCCGCGCAGGTGGAAGCTGGTGCCAGTGCGGTTCAGCTCTTTGATTCCTGGGCCGGTTCTCTCTCGGAGCGCGACTATCGTGCGCACGTCATGCACCATTCTGCGTTGGCCCTTGAAGCCGTGGAATCGTACGGGGTTCCGCGCGTCCACTTTGGCACCGGAAGTAGCGAACTTTTGGTGGCCATGAAAGAAGCGGGCGGGGACGTGGTGGGCGTTGACTACCGACTCGATCTGGACGAAGCCACGCGGCGCCTCGGGCCGGAAACACCCGTCCAGGGAAACATCGATCCGGCCATGCTCGACGCCGGGTGGGAGGTTCTCCAAAAGCACACTGTGGACGTACTCTCGAAGGGGAGGGACGCCGCGGCGCATATCGTCAATCTTGGCCACGGAGTACCACCGAGCACGGACCCGACCGTGCTGACACGACTCGTCGAATTCATTCACGAAAGTTAGCGCCCATGGCATCATCACCCGACAACAGCACCCAGGCCGGCGCCCGGACCATGAATCATGGCCCGCGGGCGTCGATGAGCGGATCTTCCCCGGAGCCGGAACCTAAGGTGCATCAACCTTTGCGTACGGCTCGTACCGCGTTGGTTGTTGGGGGTGGCGTCTCTGGTTTGCTGGCGGCGAGGGAGCTGGCAGAACGGGGCTTGCGCGTGGTGGTCACCGAAGCCCGCGACCATTTCGGGGGTGCCGTGGGTGCCCATCAGGTTGCCGGAATTGTTCTGGACTCCGGAGCTGAGTCGTACGCGACCCGAAATGGCTCCGTCGAGAACCTGATTTCTGACCTTGGCCTCACCGACTTGCGAACCACCCCGGACGAATACGGCTCGTGGTTGTACCTCCCGAATGGTCCTACCCGCATGCCTTCCTCGGGTATTCTCGGTATCCCCGCCAACCCTCAGGATCCCGAACTTCGAGGGACGCTGACGACCATGGGCCGCCGTCGCGCGAGCATGGACCGTCACCTACCGCCGACCGTAGGCACGCATCAACGTACCCTCGGCGGACTCGTCCGAGCCCGCATGGGACAACAAATCGTGGACCGGTTGGTTGCGCCCGTGACGATGGGCATCCACTCGACGCATCCGGATGAGCTCGACGTCGACACGGTGGCGCCTGGTCTCCGAGAAGGTATCAAGACGTATGGGTCCCTCGGAGCCTCTGCGGCGGTGCTGCGGTCAAACGCACCTGCCGGAACCCAGGTGGGCAGTCTGGTCGGTGGCATGAATCAGTTGTCGGAGGCTTTGGTGCAAGACCTCACGAAGAGAGGCGTGCGCCTCTTCGCGGGGTGCGATGTGATCGCCATCGACCGCGACGAGGTGACACAGAGTTGGATCGCGATCCGACGTCAAGAAGGGTCTGCGGGCAAACGCGCCGGCCTGACGGCCGATGTCTTGGTCCTCGCGACGGACGGCCCAACGGCAGTGCGATTGCTGGGACCCCATTTGGATAGTGACCTCCTCCCTGACGTACGTCGCGGACCGGAAATTGCCCTGGTCACACTCGTGGTGGACGCTCCCGTGTTGAATACCCCGCCTCGGGGGACAGGCGTCTTGGTCAGCGACCAGGTGCGCAATGTGCGGGCCAAGGCGTTGACTCATGCCTCCGCCAAGTGGCGTTGGATCGCCGAGAGAGTTGGCGAGAACCGTCATGTCTTGCGGCTCTCCTACGGACGAGGTCACACCTCCGAGGGACAGTCCATTACGGAACTCACTCTTTCCGACGAACAACTCATGAGCCTGGCCCTGCACGATGCCTCGCGCATCATGGGCACCAGCTTGGGACGGAAGCATCTCATCGATGCCGACGTCGTCCGCTGGAAGTCGGCGATGCCCAAGGTCTCGATCGGCCACAAAGAAAAGGTCACGTCTTTTCGGAAGAGTCTTTCGACGCTCAACCGGGTCGCTGCGGTGGGGGCCTGGCTGTCTGGTACGGGCCTCGCCTCGCTGGTCCCCGATACGCGTGCTGCCATCGAAGAGCTCGATCTTGAGCCCGGCGACGTCGAAACGTCGGGACACCACCGCTAAACGCCTCGGGTTCGCCAGGACCCGCACCGTTTGAAACTGAATGCGTCCCGAGGATGGGGCGCCGTGACTGAAAGGACACATCAGCAATGACTGAGCACAATACGGAAAGCGTCTCCGGAAACTCCAGGGCCGCTACCGGCGATGATCGCCTCTACTATGCGCTCTACACCGTTTTCGCTCGTCGTGGTTCAGAAGCTGACGTCTCAGAGAGCCAGGCCGACGTCGACGAACTGAACCAGACCTTGCAGGGCCTCGAGGCACAGGGCGTAACCGTCCGAGGCCTCTACGACGTTTCCGGCATGCGGGCGAACGCCGACGTGATGGTATGGACACACGGCGAGAATCCTGAGGATCTCCAAGCGGCCGTGCGTCAGCTGCGTCGCACCCGAGCGCTTTCACGTACCGACATCGTCTGGTCCACCATGGGCGTGCACCGCGACGCGGAGTTCACTCGTAACCACGCACCATCCTTCGCCAAGGGCATCGACCCCGAGGCGTGGGTCTGCGTGTACCCGTTCGTTCGGTCCTGGGACTGGTATTACATGGACGAGAAGCACCGGTCCGAAATGCTCAAGAATCACGGGATGAAGGGCCGCGACTACCCACAGGTTTTGGCGAACACCATCGCAACGTTCGCCCTCAACGATTATGAGTGGGTTTTGGCCTTGGAGGCCCCGGAGCTCGTGGATCTCGTGGACTTGATGAGGCATTTCCGGAACACCGAGGCGAGGCTTCACGTGCGGGAGGAGACGCCGTTCTACACGGGTCGTCGTATCGATGCTGCCGAAGCTATCGAGGTCCTTCGATGAGCCAATTCGACACCGCCCCGATTCCCAATCGGACGGATCCGGAAAATACGGCGACCAATGGTCCGAGCACCCTGGACGCGACCACCGACATGGTCTCCGAGCGGAGCATCGACCGCCCCCGGGCACAGGCTCCCGAGGACTACGACGCCATCATTCTGTCCTCCTTCGGCGGGCCCGAGGGACAGGACGATGTCATCCCGTTCTTGCGTAATGTGACTGCCGGTCGTGGCATTCCGGACGAACGACTCGAAGAAGTGGCCACCCACTACCGGGCCAACGGAGGCGTGAGCCCGATTAACGAGCAGAACCGTCGTCTTCTCGAGGCACTCCGAGCAGAGCTGGACGAGCACGGCCCACATGTGCCGGTCTTGTGGGCCAACAGAAACTGGTCGCCGTACGTCGCTGACGTGGTGAAAGATGCTCACGAGCGGGGTTACCGCAAGTTGCTGGTCTTGGCGACGAGCGCGTATCCAGGCTATTCGAGTTGCCGTCAGTATCGGGAGGACTATGGCGTTGCCCTCGAAGAACTGGGACTCACGGGAGAGATGCAGGTCGACAAGCTCCGGCAGCATTACGATGCCCCCGGCTTCATCGAGTCTTTCGTTGACGGGCTCACGTCGGGGCTGCGGGAGGTCCGCACCAAGATCGCTGAGGCGTCGAAGGTTGCCGCAGGTCATGACCGGATCCGCATCGTCTTTTGTACCCACTCGATCCCGACGACGGCTGCCAACGAGGCCGGCCCGCGAGGCGTGGAGTATGAGGGTGGTTCGGCCTACGTTGAGAAACACCTCGAAGCTGCGCGGGCAATCTTGCGGGGAGTCGAGGCAGTAGATTCACATTTGCTCGAAAACTGCGACTGGGAATTGGCCTATCAGTCCCGGTCGGGCTCGCCGTCCACTCCATGGCTGGAGCCCGATATCAACGATGCTCTCGAGGCGTTAAAGGGCACGGTCGACGGCGTCGTCATTGTTCCGCTCGGATTCGTCTCCGACCATATGGAGGTCAAATGGGACTTGGATACCGAAGCGATGGAGACCTGCGACGAGCTGGGCATCCTGGCCGTCCGCGTTCCGACGCCAGGGACGCACCCTGCGTACGTGCGTTCCTTACGAGATCTCATCGCGGAACGCCACACGGAAACCGCCACCTCGCGGGATCCTCGAATTCTCGAGGAGGCCAGGCCCTCCGCGTGCGGTGGCAAAGGCTGGTTTGACCGGTGCGATCCTGACTGTTGCCTTCCCGCGCGGGCGGCCGCGCGAAAGCCTGTCATCGCCGAATACGACGGATCCGTTCGAGAGGAAACCACCACCGTATGAGTCCCGTTTTGGTCGGCACACGAGCCTCGACTCTGGCCACGACGCAGTCACAGCACGTTGCAGACCTGCTGACCGCAGCCGGCGTTCCCGCGGAGCTCGTGACGGTGACTACCACCGGTGACGTCACCTCGGGTCCGCTGGCGCAGCTCGGGGGCACCGGGGTCTTCGCGGCAGCGCTCCGCCAGCAGCTGCTGGAGGGTGATGTTGATCTGGCCGTGCACTCGTTGAAGGATTTGCCGACGAAAGACCTCTTCGACGGGAAACTATCGTTGGCATATCCGCCCCGAGAGGATCCTCGGGACGCTTTGGTGGGCCGCGACGGGCTCAAGCTTGACGACCTGCCGGAAGGCGCGACCATCGGTACCGGATCGCCCCGCCGTGCCGCGCAGAGTCGCGCGATACGTCCGGACTGCACCGTAACCGACATTCGCGGCAACGTCGGTACGCGGCTGTCCCGAGTTCGAGGCCTGGAACATTTCGCCTCGCGAGATTCGGGAGTTGGCCGGGGAACCCACGGCGACCTCGATGCCGTGGTACTTGCCGCGGCGGGCCTTCGACGTCTTGGTCTGGCCGACGTCGCGACCGAGTTCCTCGAGGTCGATCGAGTTCTGCCGGCCGCCGGTCAGGGATGCCTCGCGATTGAGTACCGTACAGGGGATACTCCTGACGACGTTCTCCAAGCAATGTCCGTCATCGAGGATGCCTCGACCAAGATCGCCGTGATCGCGGAGCGCTCGTTGCTGCTGAGGCTCGAGGCTGGTTGTGCCGCACCGATTGGAGCGCATGCGGAAATCCACGATAACGAGCTCATCCTCGATGCCGTGGTTGCGCATCCTCGGGGAACCGAATCTTTGAGGGAGCGCGGTCAGGCCGCGAATGCCTCGGTCGAATCCGCCGTTCAGCTCGGCACGGAGGTCGCCGAACTTCTCCTGGAGCGCGGCGCCGGACGATTCACGGAGTTGACCCTGGATTGAGCGGCGTCGGGAGCCGAAACACCGGGCGCACGGGAACCCCACGGGTGCTGGTCACCCGTGGGCCTGAGCGGGCCGGGCCGCTCGTCGATCTCTTGCGGGAATACGGCGTGGAACCGGTCTTGTCCCCGCTCCATGAGGCCCGCCCCGTTAGTGGTGATGGTTTCAAGATCGCACTCGAATCCATCACCGGTGGTCCCTATGACGTCCTCACACTGACTAGCGCCAATGGCGTTTGGGGCTTGGTGGATGTCTGCCGGAGGGCCCCCGGGGGCACGGATTTTCGAGAAATCGCTGGATCCGTGTGGTGCGTGGGCCCCGCGACTCGAACCGCAGCCATCGAGGCAGGCTTGGGTGAGCCCCGGACCGCGTCCACACACCGTGGCCAGGGAATGGTCGCCGAACTCAAACAGTTCTTGGGAGAGGAACCGGGGAGGTCCATTCTGTGCGTTCAAGGGCGCCCTGCCCGTCCGGAGCTTGGCGACGGATTGCGAGCGGCTGGACACCACGTGACCGACGCCGTTGTTTATGAGAGGCGGCCGTATCCCGTAGACACACCGCTGATCCCGCGCCCTGAACCGACGGCAGAAAGCCCCATTGTTGTGGGCCGCTCCGAAACGGCAGATTACGTGGCCAACGGAATGATTTCTGCGGTGATTGCGACTTCTCCCAAACTCTTGGAGGCCCTGTGCTCCTTAGGAAACCTGACGGTTCCGGTGGTGTGTATAGGAGCCACGACCGCCGCCGTCGCGAAAAAACGTGGAGTGAATTTTGTGACGTCCCAGGGCACGAAACCTGAGGACTTGGCACGATCCGTCGCCGAGATCTTGAGCCTTGAGCACAACGAACGTAGTAGGAGAGAAAGTAGTGATGAACGTGAAGTATGACGCAACGCGACAAGGACTTGACCTCACCCGCCGACCGCGGAGGCTCAGAAACTCGGCCGCCATGCGAGATATCGTCGCGGAAACCCGCCTGCACGCTGAGGACCTGATCCAGGTTCTGTTCGTGCGGGACGGCATCGATGAGCCAGTTGAGATCACCTCCATGCCGGGCCAGTACCAGCACACGCTCGAGTCCCTGGTCAATGCGGTTCACGAGGCCGTAGACGCTGGGGTGAAGTGCGTTGACCTCTTTGGCGTCCCGCGTGACGAGGACAAAGACGCCGAAGGATCGGTGGCATGGGATCCTCAGGGGATTCTGAACCGGGCTATCCGCGCCGTGCGTGACGAATTCGGTGACCGAGTGATCGTCATGGCTGACACGTGCCTCGACGAATTTACCGATCATGGCCATTGCGGTCCGATCGTGAAGAGCCCGACTGGCGACGTCGTGGTGGACAACGACCGCAGCGTGGAACTGTACGAGCGCATGGCCGTGGCCCAAGCGCAGGCGGGTGCCCATGTCGTCAGCCCTTCAGGAATGATGGATGGTCAGATCGCGGGCATCCGCTCGGCACTGGACTCGCAAGGCTTCGAGGACGTCTCCATCATGGCGTACTCCGCCAAATACGCCTCTGCCTTCTTCGGGCCTTTCCGTGACGCCGTCGGCTCCTCATTGCAAGGCGACCGAAAGACTTACCAACAAGACCCTGCCAATCGGCGTGAGTCCCTTTTGGAGACCCAGCTCGACCTGGACGAGGGCGCGGACATGGTCATGGTCAAGCCCGCCATGTCCTACCTGGATATCGTGCGGGAAGTTGCGGATTTTTCCCCCGTGCCCGTTGCCGCTTACCAAGTCTCGGGCGAGTACGCGATGATTGAGGCCGCGGCCGCCAATGGATGGGTCGACCGTCAACGGCTCATCCTTGAGATTCTGACCGGCATTCGTCGGGCCGGCGCTGATGTGATCTTCACGTACTACGCAACCGAAGTCGCGGGCTGGCTTGCGGCGGGACAGCGCTAAGCACCGACCGCCCGAAACTAAACAAACCAATTGCAGGAGGACGACGTGACCGTCTCAGAAGAATTATTTGATCGTTCGCGCCGGGTGATTCCCGGTGGAGTGAACTCGCCGGTGCGCGCGTTCAACTCGGTCGGTGGGGTGCCACCGTTCATTGTCGATGCGGATGGCCCGTATGTCCGGGATGCGGATGGCCGTGAATACGTGGACCTGGTGGGTTCTTGGGGGCCGGCATTGCTGGGCCACAAATACGAGCCGGTCATCGAAGCGGTCCATGCGGCGGTCGACCACGGCTTGTCCTTTGGCGCCAGTACGGTGGGGGAGGCCGAACTTGCCGAGACGGTCGTCGACCGGATCAATCGTGCCGCCGGAGACGGCAACGCGATCGATCAGCTCCGACTGGTCTCTACTGGTACCGAGGCCACGATGACCTCGATCCGTTTGGCACGCGGCTACACGGGTCGCGACAAAGTCATCAAATTCGCTGGTTGCTATCACGGCCATGTCGATGCCCTCTTGTCGGAAGCAGGGTCGGGTGTTGCCACACTGTCTCTGCCCGGATCGGCTGGGGTTACGGCGGCGACGACGGCGGAAACCATCGTTCTGCCCTATAACGACCTCGACGCCGTGCGGACCGCTTTCGAGAAGTTCCAGGGCGAGATCGCGGCGGTGATCACCGAAGCGGCTCCTTGCAACATGGGTGTGGTGACCCCGAACGAGGGCTTCAACGCAGGCCTGCGGAGCCTGACCCAAGAACACGGTGCCCTCATGATTTTCGACGAGGTCCTGACCGGATTCCGTGCTTCCTCGGCCGGATATTGGGGTCTCACCTCGGGAGACGAGAGCGGATGGGCCCCGGACATTTTCACCTTCGGCAAAGTGATCGGCGGCGGCATGCCCATTGCTGCTCTGGGCGGACGACGCGAAATCATGGAGTACTTGGCACCCACCGGCCCCGTGTATCAGGCGGGCACTCTGTCAGGAAATCCGCTGTCCGTGGCGGCAGGCATCGCGACGCTCCGTCACGCGACGGGCCAGACCTACGCCACTATTGACCGGGCCTCACATGAGCTTCGTCGGGAAATCGGGGCTGCCCTGGAAGCTGAAGGAGTCGACTACTCGATTCAGACCGCTGGCAACATTTTCTCGCTGGCTTTTGGTACGGGCCGCAATGGCGTCCACAATTACGACGACATTAAGGCATCCGAGTCATATCGATACTCGGCGTTCTTCCACTCGATGTTGGACGCGGGCGTTTACCTGGCGCCGTCGCCGTTCGAGGCGTGGTTCCTCTCGTCAGCCCACGACGACGCCGCGATGGATCGCATCGTTTCGGCGCTTCCGGCCGCGGCTCGAGCGGCCGCCGGTGCAAACCGTTAAATCAGTAGGTGTGGAGGGCCCAGGGCACCGTCTTATTCCGGACGGTGACCTGGGCTTCTCTGTTTCTGGCCAGCATGACTCGTGAAGCCGGTAGACCGAAGTGCTTAGCTATGTGTGCCGTTCGCGCTCGGGCTGGACAGGCCAGTCGCCATTGACCGTGGTCTGCTTGCCGATCTTGTCGAAATAGGCCTGCAGGTCCGCGGCCTGTTCCTTAGCCCACGAGATTTGGTGTTCGTGGAGCTCCCCGGCGGGCAGATCGAGTTTGGGGTATTTTTGGGTCATGGCGGTCGCCAATCGCTCCGTGGCCAGGCAATCCGCGGCTGACGTGTGTGCGTTGTCCAAGACGACGCCGTATTCCTCGCAGAGGTTGGTCAGCGTGCGTTTTCCTTTGTGATACTTGTCGACCTTCTTGTTGAACACCAACGGGTCGAGTACGGGGAAAGGAGCCAATTCCGGAAGCTCGAAGCGGCGGAGTTCACGGTCCAGGACCGTGAAGTCATAGACGGCATTGAACGCGAAAATCGGGACTCCGTCGGAGAATAAGCCCCCGATGGCCGACGCCAACTCGTAGACGACCTGTTTCAGGGGCGCCCCGTGTTCCTGGGCGTATTCGGTGGAGATGCCGTGAACGGCCGCGGCCTCTTCAGGAATGGGAACCCCCGGGTCCGCGAGCCATTCCCCGTGCCGTAGCACCGTTCCATCCGGCCCAACCAGAATCAACGAAGCGGTGACGATCCGAGCAGTTCTCGGATTGGGCCCGGTGGTTTCCAAGTCGAAGGTCGCGCGTGGCCCTTGGGTCCACGGGCGTGCGGCGCTGGTGTTGTGGATCGTCATGGGTCCACCGTACCCGGAACTGGGACGTGGAAGCCCATGAATCCGTCGGAAGGGAGAACGGGCGGCAGGCACGCGGCTCACCCCGCGTCGAAGTCCCTAACTTGTCAGTCCCGCGTGGTGTGATGGTTCTATGAGCCCTCAGAATCAGCAGCCATCAGCACCCGAGCGCATGCATTCTGCGCCGTCGGCCGCCGGAGCGGTTCTGGTCGTTGGTCCTCCCGGTAGCGGCCGAACCGAGACTTTGATCCAGCGCGCCCGTGAATATGTCACGCATGCTGGATCGGCGGGTGCCGCCGAGGAAATCCTCATGCTGGCGCCAACTCGGGCTTCGGCCGACGGACTCCGAGACAGATTCTCCGAGGCTATTGGAGCTGCCGTTTCGACGCCCCCTGCACGGGCGTGGCATTCGTACGCATTCGACATCCTTCGCCGGGCACATGCCGAAGGGTTGCTTCCCGGGGTCTCTACGGAACCGCGGCTTCTGGCTGGTCCGGAACAAGATGTCCTGATCGGCGAGATGCTCGAAGCGCACGCGCGGGGCCTAGGGTCCGCTCCCGATTGGCCCGCTGAGCTCCACGAGGCCATCGGTACGAGGGGTTTCCGGCGGGAAATTCGAGAATTTTTGGATCGGTGCGCCGAATTCGATCTGTCGTCGGATCACGTACGCGAGCTAGGGCTCTCACTGAACCATCCCGAGTGGGTCGCTGCGGCAGACTTTCGGGCCGAATACGACCAATTGCGGCGTCTCCGAATGCCTCAGGCTTTTGACCCCTCCGCTTTGATCCACGAGGCCGCTTCCTTCGTCGAAAGCCACCCCGATTTTGTGCGGCGGGAGCACGAGAGGATTCGGTTGGTCCTGGTGGATGACCTCCAAGAAGCCACGCCAGCCATCCTCCGCTTGCTCTCGGCTCTCGCACCGGCGGCTGCCACGAGGCCGCCGGAAATCCTGATGACGGCCTGCACCGATACCGTGGTCCAAGGATTCCGTGGGGCGCGGCCCGAAATGCTCTCGGAGCTCGACGAGCGATTGCCTGCCTATTCACGGTTGGAAGTCCGACAGGCATCTGCACAATACCGACTCCCTCCGGTGATTGCGGCGGCGGTGCGGCGCATCGGCGAACGAGTTCCGGTGGTCGCTCACGCCCGTCACGAACGCGAGTTGCCTGCCGTTCCAGAGGCCGTGGCCCGCGAATCCGAAGCGTCGCTGAATATCGTGTTGACACCGAGTACTCAGCACGAACTTCGGCTCATTTCGCAGGGGATCCTCGAAGAACATATTCGGGGAGGCCGCCCCCTGGCCGACATGGCCGTCATAGTTCGTGACGGATCATCCTTGGCAGCCGTCAAACGGCACCTGGAATCGGACGGAATTCCCGTGACGGTTCCCGTGGCCGAGACGCCAGTCCGGGAAGAACCCGCCGTACGGCCCTTTCTGGATGCCTTGTGGCTTGCCAGTGGCGAGCCAGGAGATACCGGAATTACCCAGGCGCTGAGTCTCCTGACCTCGAGGCTGGGAGGAGCGAGTCCCAACCGTATTCGTCGCATTCGGCAAGCCCTTCGGTCCGATGAACTCCGCCGGGGCGGCCATCGTTCGAGCGATGAATTGATGGTGGAAGCGCTGAATCGTGAACCCGAAAGGGGCACCGATTCCGCGCTGGGAGTGGATCAACGGGAGCCTCGGGGAACTCTGCGTCATGGTGAGGATCCTCTGGAACGGATACGTCGTGTGCTCAGCGCCGGACGACGCGCGATGAGCGAGCCCGGGGCCACCGCCGACTCGGTGTTGTGGGCATTATGGGAAGCTAGCGGGCTTGCCTCGGTATGGCGACGTGCGGCCCAAGGATCAGGCCCGGCGGCCCAGCGAGCCAACCGAGATCTCGATGCGATGCTGGGCTTGTTTGAAGCAGCCGAACGATTTGTCGATCAGCAACCGGGGGCTGGCGCTCGGGAATTTTTGGAGTACATCGATAGCCAAGATCTCCCCATGGATACGCTGGCGCCTCGTACACCTGGCCGAGCCGCGGTTTCACTGACGACTCCCGCTTCTGCAGCGGGGCGCGAATGGGATTGGGTGCACGTTGCCAAAGTTCAGCAGGGTTCGTGGCCGAACACCACTCTTCGAGGCGGGCTCTTGAGCACGCCGGAACTGTCCGACGTCGTGCTTCTCGGCGTCGAACAGGCCCAACGCATGACTCGACGCGTGCGTCTGCGGGAGACCCGCTACGACGAACTCAGAATGTTCGCAACGGCCATCAGCCGAAGCCGATCACGGCTGATCGTCAGCGCGGTCACTGATGAGGAAGAAGAACCGAGCGAATTCCTCGATATCGTCGACCCGCTACGCATGGTGGATCTTGAGCCTGTTCGGGTACGCCGGCCCATGACACTGAGGGGGCTGATCGCTGAATTGCGTCGGTCGGCGCAGTCCACAGAGAACCCCGTCAAGGCCGAGCAAGCTGCCCGGCAGCTGGCTCGCATCGCGCGGGAATCGACAGAATCGGGGGAGCCCGCCATATCTGGGGCCCATCCCCGGGATTGGTGGGGGCTGTTGCCCCTGTCGTCACAGGCAGAGGCTTTGAATCCCCATGAACCGGTCACTCTATCCCCATCGAGACTCGAATCCATTGCATCGTCTCCGTTGGATTGGTTCGTCAGCGCCTCAGGGGCGGAGGCGGCCACCGACAGCTCTCGTTCCTTGGGAACGCTCATTCACGAAATAGCCCAGGATTTTCCGGAGGCACCAAGTCACGAATTACGCGCGGAACTCGACCGGAGATTCGCCACCCTGGGATTACCGGAAACGTGGGAAACAGACATTCTTTATCAACGGGCCGTTCGGATGCTGGAGAAATTTGCCGCGTATGCGGTCGACGTTCGACTGAAATTCGGTAGACGGCTTGCGGGCGTTGAGGGCTCCTTTAGCGTTCTCGTGCCGGGCCCGGCACGAGACGCGATCCTGACGGGACGTGTGGACCGGCTGGAGGTCGACGAGCTTGGCCGATTTGTCGTGATCGATCTCAAGACGGGTAAATCTGCTCCATCCCGCAAAGAGTTGGAACGCCACCCGCAATTGGCGGCATATCAGGTGGCTCTCGACGCCGGAGTCGGGCCCCACATGGCGGACGCATCCTCGGAACCGGAGACCTTGACCTTGAAAGGTGCGTCGTTGACTCACCTGTCGGGTGGGGCCGCATTGGTCCAGCTAGGCACCGGAACCAAGGGATACGGCGTGCAGGAGCAAGCGCCGCTCGTTGCGGAAGATTCCTGGGCCGTTGAGCTCGTGCAGCGCTGCGCGGAACTCATTGCGCATTCGCGATTCCAAGCACGTCACGACGACGCCGCCTCGGGTCCTTTTTCCCGCGGATGTCGGCTCCCCGAAATTTGCCCGTTGTGTTCTGCAGGAAGGCAGGTCACCCAACCGTGAACGACCAGATGCTCACAAGTTCACCGCGTTATAGCCCGGAAGATATCGCTCGCGCGCTCCAACAGCCTCTACCAACCCCCGAGCAGTCAGAGATCATCAGTGCCGACCTCTCACCGCGACTGGTCATCGCGGGTGCAGGCTCTGGGAAAACCGCAACCATGGTGGATCGCGTCGTGTGGCTCGTCGTCAACGGCGTCGTTCGCCCGGACGAAGTGCTGGGCGTGACCTTTACCAAGAAGGCGGCGGCCGAGCTACGTCACCGAATGATCCACCGATTAGCGGCATTGCGGGAGGCGGGACTGTACGAACCCGTTGCCGATGCCGACGAGCCCACTCTGGACCCCACAATCAGTACGTACCACTCGTACGCAAAATCGATCGTTTCTGACTACGGTCTCCGCATCGGGATAGAAAAGGACGCGGCGCAACTCGGCCCATCCCAGTGCTTCCAACTGGCTGCTCAAATTGTCGAGCATTGGGAAGGGGAACTGCCCACGACCATCCCCGCGGCATCGACCCTCGTCAAAGCCGTCATCAAGCTTTCCGGGGAGTGCGCGGAGCATCTCAAGACCCCGGCAGAAGTCGAGGCATACTGTGAGGAATCGCTGACCGTTCTTCGGGAGATGCCGAACACTCATCCCAAGCAACTGAAAAAAGAAGAGAAACTCCGCGGGACCCTCGTCGAAAAACTCGAGCAGAAATTGCTCGTGGCACGTCTCACCGAACGATATCGTCGCGTCAAAGAGGCCATGCAAGTGATGGATTTTGGGGACTTGCTCGCGTACGCCGCGACCATGGCGCGTGGCGTCGACAAGCTCGGCGAAGAACAGAGCGACATGTACCGCGTTGTTCTCTTGGACGAATTCCAAGATACGTCGCACGCGCAAATGGTGCTGTTTTCCAGCATCTTTGGGGGCGGCCACAGCGTGATGGCCGTCGGAGACCCCAAGCAATCCATCTATGGTTTCCGCGGCGCCTCTGAAGGCCAACTCTTCGATTTTTATCGATATTTTCCCTCAGATACTCCCGATCCGTCCTATTTGTCCGTTGCCTGGCGCAACGGGGCCCGGATCCTTGAGGCCGCGAACGACATCGCTCAGCCACTTTCCGAACGGCCCGAATGGGTGCGGTCTGCCCAAGGTTCTGCGGTGCCCCGTCTCAGGCCTCGACCGGATGCACCAGACGGCAGGGTTCTCGCGGGTGTATGGGAGACCGATCAAGCAGAAGCTGAGGCCATCGTCTCCAAGATCAAAGAACACCGTGATGACGCGGTGCGCGTGGGGGAGGGCCTTCCCACAGTGGCGGTTTTGTGCCGCGCCCGTCGGCACATGGAAACGGTTCGGTTGGAATGCGAACGGCAAGGCATCCCCTATCACGTCGTGGGTCTCGGGGGCCTCGTGGAAACCCCGGAAATCACCGACATGCTGGCCATCTTGAGAGTACTCTCAGACCCAAGTCGATCCGATGCCTTGATGCGATTGCTCGCCGGGGCACGATGGCGCATTGGTCCTCAGGACGCCATGGCACTCCATGACTGGGCGAGGTTTTTGGCACGACGCCGGGAGCGTGCCGTTCGTCTCGGTATACAGGAAGACCTCTCCACACCCGAAGGTTTGGTCGACGGCGAGGAGGACCTCGCTGGACCGGACGTCAGCAAAAGCGCTTCCACGGAAGCCAAGGAGCGGTTGGAAGAACTGCTCAAGGCCGGGCGGGAGGCCAGCGATGGGTCGAGCCTGATCGAAGCCCTTGAAACACTCCCAGCCGAGGGGTGGACATCCCGCGCAGGTCGAAGCCTTTCGTCGGAGGCTCGGGAGCGGCTCGGTCGCCTCCACCGAGAGTTGGAGGAATTGAGAGGTTTTCTCGGAGAAGACCTCACTTCTCTCCTGCACCACATAGAGCGGGTCACCATGCTCGATCTCGAGCTCACCTCAAAACCGGGGGCCGACCACCACGAGGCCCGCGCCAACCTCGACGCCTTCTACGAAGCGGTGGCCGAATACTGTTCGACGGCGCCGCGACTGGCGGCAAGTCTCGATGCGAGTGCCCACGCGAGGGTAGAGAGTGGTAGCGACGAACTCGTCATGCCGGACACTCAGGAGCACCGTTATACGGTGACGTCTTCGGCCACGGGAGTTACCGCCTTTCTGGCGTGGCTAGAGGCCGCAATCGCTGAAGAAGGCGGGCTTCCGTTGCCCGTCGGCGTGGCAGATCCCACGGCGGTGAACATCGTGACCGTTCACGGTTCTAAGGGCTTGGAATGGGATGAAGTGTATCTCCAAGGGATGGTTGAAGGCGGCTTTCCATCGCACACCGCGGACGCCTGGTACTCCGACCCGGGAGCCTTGCCCTGGGAACTGCGGGGCGACTCGGAGCACCTTCCCGTCTTGGACCTTCGAGCACGTTCCACTCAGGAGCTCGAAACATCGGGACTCACCTTCTCGGAACAGAATCTCGAGCGGACGATCGGAGAAGAGAGACGCTTGGCATATGTGGCCGTCACCCGGGCTCGAAACGTCGTCATGTTGAGTTCGAGCTGGTGGGGGCGGGCCAAAGCCAAGCCCTTTGAGACGTCTCGCTTCCTCGTAGAGATCACGGGGGAGGCGGCGTCTCCAGGAATTCGCGCCGAATGGTTGTCCGAGGCGCCGAAGCCAGAAGGCGGGGACGCTAACCCTCAGAGCGGCCGAATATTCGCGGCCCTCTGGCCATGGGACCCGCTAACACGGCCGTATGTCAGCGAGTGGGAATCTGAGGAAGACCTCAACGCAATGACAATGACCGCCGACCACGGAGAGAACATCCTCGACCCAGGGCCGGTTGCATCACGGCGTGACGAAGTACAACGGGCCGCGGATCGCGTGCTCGAGCACCTAACCGGCACGGGCGAGGCCAAAGCGCTCCCAGACGAAGCGACATCAGAGGATATGAAGCAGGCGGAAGACTGGGAGGAAGAAACCAATCTTTTGCTGGCCATGTACCGGGCGCGAGAGCAGCCGCAGCCCGAACTGGTCGTGCCGAAACACGTGAGTGCCTCTCTTCTGGTCGGATTGTCCCAGGACCCGGATAGGGTCTTGGAACAGCTGGAACGCCCCATGCCTCGTCGTCCAGAAGCAACGGCTCGATCGGGGACAAGGTTTCACGAATGGGTTGAGGAATACTACGGGTCTACGGGAATGTTGGACCTCGGTGAGGTCGAATCTGAGGAACTGGATCCCGTCGATTCGGATGTCGAAGAGCTGAAGGCACGCTTCCGGGAAAGCCCGTGGCACGACAGGCAACCGTGGGCTGTGGAGTATCCCTTAGAGACGCCGGTCGGCGGGTTCACGGTGCGAGGACGAATCGATGCTGTTTTTCGGTACGACGACGAGCTGGGAGAAACCCGCTGGGAACTCGTGGACTGGAAGACCGGCAAGGTGCCCCACGGCGTCGAGCTGGAGCACAAGTCGGTTCAGCTTGCCGTGTATCGGCTAGGGTTTTCCAAGCTTCACGACATCGATCTGGATCACGTCTCCGCATCCTTCTTTTACGTGGCACACGGAAAAACAGTGGTGCCACCACACATCTCCGGGGAAGACGACTTGGTCAGGATCTTGGATCGATTGAAGAGGCCGGAGCGGTGACTACGACCGTCCCTCGCGATTGCGATAATGACCCGAGGTCGGAACAGGTGTGGGCTCCTCAGAGGGCGCGTCAACGACCCGAGCCCTTGAGGATCCGCTGCCCGAAGCGACGGCCCCCACGAGCACTCCCACCGATGAGGTCGGCTGATCGTTACCTCGGTCAGACCTTGTCGATGTTTTGTCGGACGACGACTCGCTGTGGGCGCTCGTTCCATCCGTCGTCGGGCGCGTCGTGGGGGAGTCCAGGGCACCCGAGGCACGAAGGTCGCTTTCCAAATCCTCCAACATCGAGACGGCTTCCCGGATCGTGTCCTGGTCGCGCTGCTCCGTGGCACGAATCAGCCACTGAGCTATGGCGAATTCAGCGTGAAGGTATGCACGACGCAACAAATACCGGTCGGGAGCGTGCGGAAGCTGTACCGAATAGATCTCAATGATCGCGTCGGCAAATTCTTGGTCGGGGCAACTCATCAACCATGAGAAATCCAGTGCGGGGTCGCCCACGTGAAGGTCGTGCCAACCTCGAACCGCGGAAAGCCGCGTTCCATCCAAGACGATGTTGTCCTCGGAGAGGTCACCATGGACCACCGTCGGGCGGAACTGCCACATGTTTTCGTCTTCGAGCCAGGCTTCCCACCGCCGCAGGAGAGCGGAAGGCACTTTCCGGGTGCTGGCGGCACGGTCCAGCTCGGAGAGCATGCGCTTACGACATTGCTCATGGGAGTACATGGGCAGGTCGGCCTCTTGGACCAGCTCCGCAGGAAGTGTATGGATCGTCGCAATGACTTTGCCCAGCTGGGTGGAGAGCGGATCTCGTTCCGGCGTCACCACGTGGGACCGTCGGGCGAGTTCTTCAATATCGAGAACTTCCCCGGGGACCTCGGGGTACACGAAAGTTTGAAGCCCTTGGCTCGAGGCTGAACCAACCACGGTGGGAAGCTGGAAGGGCAGGCGTGCACGGAGCCCGGGCGAAAAAGAATGCAAAATCACATGCTCAGACTCGAGGCGCACACTGGCCTCGTGATTTTGAGGGGCCCGAACAATCCACCGCTGACGCGCAGAGTCGAGGACCACAGCGGACGCATAGTCCGGATTGTCTTCCTCGTACGGGGACGCGGCCACGGGGAAGAGGCCCGGCACTCCAGCCGAGGCCATAGCGGCTAACGTTAACGGTGTTAATTTCACCTGTTCAGAGTACAAGAGAGACATGGAAGCAAGCTGATCACGTGCCACCCCGTTTAGTAACACAGCCCATACCTCCTCTCGGTGAAGATCTGTTGGGAACCTATCCGATTCGCCGCATGGGAGACGAGGCGCCCCGCCGAGTCACCATGGATTCAGCCCTGAGCGATCAGGCGTCGCGTGTCCTTCTGATTGATGGGGGCCGTGCTCGGGTTCGGTGGGATTCCACCGATCACGCTGAGCTGGTGTGGGGAACCATCAACGAGAACCACGACGTCGTCGCCTATCTTGGACTGGACGACGACGCATGTCACCTGCTCCTTGCCCGGCCGGCGCGACATGCAACGGAAGATCTCCAAGCTGGAGACCCCTGGCCGGAAGCGTCGGATGCCGGTGACGCGGAGAAGGACAGCGAATCATCGTGGCTGGGGTTACGCGAAGCCGCTCCCGTTTTGAGTCGGCACGACAGCACCTGGTTGAGCGTCGGTTTGGCCTTGATGAACTGGCATGACGCCAATGCCTTTTGCCCGGCGTGCGGGTCAACGACGACCCCAGATCCGGGCGGATGGTCGCAAACGTGTGATGCTGAGGGACGGGAAATTTTCCCCCGAACGGATCCGGCGGTGATCTGCGCCGTCGTTCACACAGACGAAGAATCCGTCGACCGTTTGCTTCTGGGGAATTCAGCGGCTTGGCCGGAGGATAGATATTCAACCTTTGCGGGTTTCGTCGAAGCGGGAGAGTCTCTCGAAGCCGCGATCGGTCGAGAAGTCTACGAAGAGTCATCGGTAGACATCGACCACGCCGAATACCTGGGGTCGCAACCGTGGCCCTTTCCGAGATCGCTCATGGTCGGGTTCATGGCACATGCAGCGAGTCTGAATACTGCGGCCGCCGATGGAACGGAAATCCGACGGGTCCGATGGTTCACCAGGGACGAGCTCACGGAGGCGCTACATCGAGGTGAGGTGACTCTCCCGGACGAAACCTCCATCGCGCACCACCTCATTGCTGCTTGGTTTGGCGAGTCATTACCAACAAAGAAGACCGTCTTGGGACGAGCCGGGACCGAGAAAGGAAGCGAAAACTGAGAACTGAAGGCATGACGATGCCGTCCGCCAATGCGCCGGACCCGGATCAGATCCTCGAGGGTTTGGACCCAGAGCAACGAGAAGTGGCCACAAGTCTGCAGGGTCCGGTGTGCGTCCTCGCGGGTGCGGGAACCGGTAAGACTCGCGCCATTACTCACCGCATCGCCTACGGAATCGCCTCTGGCGCTTATGTTGGCCAACGTGTTCTGGCGCTGACCTTCACGGCAAGAGCGGCCAATGAGATGCGACAGCGGCTTCGTGCTCTTGGCGCCGTCGGGGTGCAAACACGTACGTTTCACGCGGCGGCATTGCGGCAATTGCAATACTTCTGGCCCCAAGCGGTCGGAGGGACCCCGCCACAACTGCTGTCGGGCAAGGCCCAATACATATCGGAAGCCGCTAGCCGTCTACGCTTTTCCACGGATCGCGCCGTGGTGCGAGACCTCGCGTCCCACATTGAATGGGCTAAGGTCTCCATGCTGACGCCGGATACCGCCGAAGAGCACTTTGGAGGCCGGGAACTTCCGAGTGGATTCACCCCGTCGAGCATGGCCCGAATCATGCGCGGATACGAAGATCTTAAGACGGAACGCAACGCGATCGATTTTGAAGACGTCCTCTTGGCGACCGTCGCGATCTTAGAAGAAGATGACGCCGTCGCGGCTTCGGTGCGGCAACAATACCGACACTTCGTCGTCGACGAATATCAGGACGTCTCGCCCCTCCAGCAGCGACTCCTGGACTGCTGGCTGGGAGGGCGTGAGGAATTGTGCGTGGTTGGAGATGCTTCTCAGACCATTTATTCGTTCACAGGTGCAACCTCTCGACACCTCTTGGATTTTCCACGGAAACATCCTGACGGAAAAGTCATCTCGTTGGTGAGGGACTACCGCTCCACCCCTCAAGTCGTACATCTCGCCAATAAGCTGTTGACCGCGCGTCGTCCAGGCCGGGATTCAACACCCGGAGCATGGGCGCCGCCCCTTGAACTACGAGCGCAACGTCCCGCTGGACCCGAGCCCGACTGGTTTGAATATCCAGACGACGAACAAGAGGCGACGGGAATTGCCGAAGACATCTCGGATCTCATCACCAAGGATGGCGTCGCCCCGGCGGACATCGCGGTGCTCTTCCGCACCAACGGCCAGTCGCAAGCGATTGAGCAAGCTCTGACGGACGCAGGGATCGGATATCAGGTGAGGGGGACTGAGAAATTCTTCAACCGTCCTGAGGTAAAGCAGGGGATCTTGCAGATCCGTTCCGCGGCCCGGGCCGCCGGAGACGAGCCGGCACCGAAAGTGGTGCGAGACTGCCTCGCCTCCTTGGGCTACAAGGATCAGCCCCCGGCCTCTACAGGGTCGGTACGTGCCAAATGGGAGTCCCTGTCCGCGCTCGTTTCCTTGGCGGACAGACTTCAGGCGGCACACCGTGCCGAACACGGCGAAGAAGAGGGCCCCTTCACACTGGATATGCTCGTGGAAGATCTGGCCCGACGGATCACCCACCAGGACGCACCGGTGATGAACGGGGTGACCTTAGCTTCCCTCCATTCGGCCAAGGGGCTCGAGTGGGATGCGGTATTCCTTTGTGGCCTCAGCGAAGGCCTCATGCCGATCAGCTTCGCGCAATCGGCAGACGAAGTCGACGAAGAGCGCCGGCTCTTATACGTCGGAATTACTCGCGCTCGAGAACGGCTCTCCTTGAGCTGGTCGTTGGCTCGAACGCCGGGCGGTCGAGCCCACCGAAAGCGCTCGCGATTCGTGGACGACATCGTTCCTCGAACTAAGAAGTAGGGGAGGGAACGTTAGAAGCCGCCCCACCAGCACGAGCAGCCGTCGAGGACGGGGGGCTCTCCGGTAGCCGCATAGTTCAGTGCCTCAGGTTGTCGCGTGGAAGCACTGATTATTCGCGTCACGATCTCCTCAACCGAGAGGAAATCCTGTCGTGATGCCGTGGAAGCAAGTGCCTCAAGGCAATCACCGCAACGGCGTTTGGCCCACGGAACGACGCCCCACGACGTCACCCTCGCTGCGGTGTCGTGAAAGAGCTGAAGGCACCGCACATCCGGCGCCACCGGAACGTTCCACTCCTCCCGTTGACCGGCCCACGCGGTCCACACGACCACGTCGGGCCGTAGAACCAGGCCGTGCAGTCTCTGACGCAGATCGTTGGCTGTTTCGTCGCGGCATAGGTCCGAGAGATACCGGTCCTCCGGCCGCACGCCTGACCTGGATAAGACCTCCGGAACGAGCGCAACGAGCGACTGCTCCAAGCACATGGACCGGGGGCGCTCGCGGTGAAAGGGCCGATAGCTTTCGGCCAAGAGATCGGTCGAATTCACGGCGGTTCGGTCCAACAGCCAGGGCAATCCTTCACCGTTCACCGCTAGGGACGTGACGGCGTCGGCGATTCGCCCGGGGAGCCCGATAAAGAGCGTCTGCGGAACTCTCAGACGTTGTCCGGGCATCCGAGCGCGTAACGTCGCGCCACCACGCACGGTGGGCCAACCTGGACCTTGACCATGAGGCAACCGATCAGTGTGCATAGATCTACCGTGCGACGAAGACTCCTTCTCGGAGCGGTCTTGGAAGAAATGTGTGTGGTGCATCGGGAAATCTGTCGATGCCGACCCCGTCCGGCGAGGCACGCGATGACAACGCGAGGTGGCCGTGAGTATCCACGACGACGTGGACGTCATGCCGGTAAACTTCGGGGAATGCCTGCCGAAACACCGCGTGAGTGGCTCACCACAGACCCGTCGCGACCCGACGTCGAAATTCGACGTTCAGGACGCCGGAAGAAAACGGTTGCCGCTCGTTGGGAAGGCGAACATATAGTCTTGCTGGCGCCTCGTACGCTCTCGCGGGACTTGGCGGAACAGTATGTGAGTCGACTCCTGCCGAGGCTTATGGAGGATCGGCGTCGGTCCGAGAATGACCCAAGCCGCACCGATGCGTATCTCGCCGAGCGCGCGGAGCATCTGGCCGCGGCCCACCTGAATCGTAGGGTAAAACCGCGGGAAATCCGGTGGGTCACCAATCAGAACACTCGATGGGGTTCGACGACACCATCCACGGGAACCATCCGAATCTCACACCACCTCCAGGGCGTTCCGGAATACGTCCTCGATTACGTGATTCATCATGAATTGTGTCACCTGATCGAGTCATCTCACGATGCACGTTTTAAACGACTCGAGGCGCAATATCCGGAGGTGGAACGGGCGAAAAGCTTTTTGGACGGGATGATTTTTGCCCGGTCCGAGCAAAAATGACCGGTCGACTCCTCGGGGCGAGGAACCGACCGGTCACATCGGGTGAATGCGGCGCCACGACGTCGCCGGCGCCTTAGGAGGTCGGGGCCGGCCCGGAAGAGTTCGGACCCTGGCCGTCTGAGTCGTCCTCCGCCGAAGAATCTGGGTCATCGTATCCGCCAGACAGGAGCTTCTCCAGGGCGGCGTCCATCTCCTCGTCGGATGCGTTCAAAAGACCGCGTTCGGTCCCGAAATTCTCCGGATTATCGAGGTCCTCATCGGTCGGCAGATTCTCCGGGGCCTCCCACAGAGCGTCCCTCTTGACGATTCCGTGATTCTCCTCGTAACCCTTCCAGAACTGCGAAGCTTCTCGCAGACGACGGGGCCGCAACTCGAGGCCAATCAGGGAACCAAAAGTCTTCTCCGCCGGGCCGCCCCCTGCGCGCCGACGTCGGAGGGTCTCCGTCAAAGCCGCAGCGCTTGGAAGATTCTTCGTGGCTTCGGTGCTCACGTGGTCGACCCACCCTTCAACCAGGGCCAGGAGGGTTTCCAGGCGACGCAAGGTCACCTTTTGATCCTCGGTCAGAGTCGGTTTGAAGATGTCGCCGCTCAATGCTTCCTGCAATGATTCTGGGTTCGAAGGATCCATGTCGCGCGTCGCGTCTTCGATACGGTCGGTATCCACGTGAATGCCGTGCGAGTAGCGCTGGATGAGCTCGAGGATGTTCTCTCGCAACCACGGGTTCGCCCGGAACAGGCGGATATGCGCGGATTCCCGGACGGCCAGGAACAGCATGACTTCCTGGGCCGGAAGGTCCAAGCCCTCGCCGAAGTCGGCAACATTAGCCGGCAATAAGGCGGAGCGCCCTGGAGAGAGCGGCAGGCCGATGTCGGTTGAGGACACGACTTCCTGAGATAGCTCGCCGACAGCCTGCCCCAACTGCATGGCAAACATCATTCCGCTCATGCCGCCGATCATGGACGCGCCCTGGCCGAGCATCGAGGACAGCTCTTCCGGCATTTGCTGAGTCAGGGCGTTGCTCATAGCTTCGGTGATCGAATTTGCCACCGGCTCCGAAATTTCGCGGAACGTGTCAAAACAATTTTCGATCCATTCGCTCCGAGACCATGCCTCGTCGGATATGGCGGCACGGTCGAAGTCAATGACGGGGTCGAGCCAGAGCTGAGCGAGTTGCGCCGCGTCTTTAACCGCAGATTTCTGCGTGCTCGACACGGCGGGATCGCCATTCTCTGCGGTGGCCAGCCGCCGGGCGTGGGCCCTGGCCTGATCCCAGTTTGCGGAACCGTCGGAATTCATGCCGGACATCATGGCCTGGATTTGGGAAAACATGCCCGACATCATGGCCGGGTCCATGGGTACACCCATGCCCTGTAAGTCTTCCGGATTGATGTTTTGACCCGAGGACAGCTTGCGGAACAGCTCCTCGAAGGGGTTTTCCTCGTGGTCATCGTTGCTGCCGTTGTTGTAGGGGTCGTTGGGGCTCATGACACCTCGCGGTCGATGGGTCGCCGCGAGGCTGCCTTCGCCTCACGGCATTCTTACTCTGGGTCCATTAAAGAGGACGAATCGGGGTCTCGTCAGGGAGCGGCCTGAATTTCAGCTGATGGCACAGCGTGTCGTCGCGCGGAAGGAACACGGGAAGGTCAGGAAAGAGGTACCACCGTGGGTTAAGATGGCGGGGCAGTTCACCGTCCAGTTCAGAGAGCCAGCGCATGCCCAAACCCCAGACCCTTCGCCTCCGTACCCGGCGTTCGCGACGTCCCACATGGGGAGCAGTCGCAGGGGTCGTGACGTTCGTGTTAGTGGCGGCGGGCGCTCTCTTGCCTCCGCGGTTCGTTACCGAATCGGCGGGGCCGACGTTCAACACCATAGGGGAACATCAGGGTCAGCAGCTGATCTCCATCACGGGGATGCCGACGTATCGACCCAGCGGCAATCTGGACATGACGACGGTGTACGTTTCGGGAGGCCCCAACGGTCCGACCAGTGCCTTGAACGTGTTGAGTGCCTGGCTCGACCACGATCGTACGGCTCTGCCGTCCGATGCGCTCTACGATCCCAAATTGACGCAAAAGCAGGTCAGCTCCCAAAACACCTCGGACATGACGGACTCCCAGTCGTCGGCACAGGCCGCGGCGTCGAGCTATCTGGGAATTGACTACACCACGACGTTGACCGTGATGGGCGCTACCGATGATGCCGCGGCCCGTCTGGATCACGGCGACGTCTTGACCTCCGTGAATGGAACCCCCCTCAAAAATTACGATCAGCTGAAGAAGACTCTGGCTGATGGCAAGGGTGCGCCCTTGAAACTTGGGTATAAACCTCGCGGAGGTGCAGAGCAGACGGTCACGGTTGAACCGAAGCGCGATTCTTCCTCCGGACAATATCGACTCGGCCTGTATCTCAAGACCGACTATTCCTTCCCATTCCAGGTCAAGTATGGCCTGGAGCAAGTTGGTGGGCCGAGCGCCGGAATGATGTTCACGCTCGGGATCATCGACGAGCTCACCAAAGGCGACATGACCGGCGGGCATCATTTTGCCGGCACGGGAACCATCGATACTTCCGGAAAGGTTGGACCGATCGGAGGAATCCGGCAAAAGATGATTGGTGCTAAGGACGATGGGGCCACCGTGTTCTTGGCACCTGCGGATAACTGCGACGAAGTCGTTGGTCATATTCCTGACGGGATGAAAGTTGTCAAGGTCAGTAATTTGAAAGATTCCGTGCACGCGGTGAAGTCGATCGGGCAGGGCGAGGACCCGTCGAGCCTGCCTCAGTGCACCGGCTGAAACCTGCGCTGGCGGCAGATTGGGCTCCGTCATGAGTGGAGTTGCACACCATAAACAGGCAAAATAGATGGTCACGGCGATTGAACGGTGGACATCGATCACGCCGTGACGTGAGACTTGCCAAGGCAGTCTCTCCTCGTCTTTATTTCGCACTGCTAGTTGAGGAATCCCGTGGCCACAGGACCAACGTCTCCCCGTTCATCCACTTCGTCGTCGGGCTCGCGTCCGAGGAAGCGTGGCCGCCCCCTGTTGACGACGTTCATCATCGTCGTCGCTCTGGTGATTGCCTTCGTGTACGTCTCCCAGGTCTATACCGAGGTTCTCTGGTTTAACCAGCTCGGTTACGTCGGGGTTTTCCTTCGGGAGAACCTCATCAAGATCGGCTCATTCCTCGCGGGATTCCTCCTTATGGCCCTCGTCATGTGGGGGAGCCTTCGGTTCGCGTGGAAGCATCGTCCCGCCGAGCGCCCCGTGAAACAACACCCCAAATCCGCTGAGGGGCAGCACAACGGTCCGGGATCCGACCCCATGCGAGACCTTCAAGCCGTCTTCAACCAGAACATGGAACGGTATCAACAGGCCCTCGAGCCCATGCGCAAGGTGTTGATGATCGCGATTCCGATCGTTGTGGGCCTCTTTGGCGGGCTGACCTTATTGGCGCAGTGGGACACGATCGCCTTGTTCTTCGCTCGGGAGCCTTTTGGGCAGACCGACCCCCAGTTCGGGTTTGATCTTTCCTTCTTCATGTTTACCCTCCCATTCCTCCGGCTGATCGCCGGATATGCGATCACGGTCCTCGTACTGGCCGGCATCGCGGCTTTGGTGACTCACTATCTTTACGGTGGGATCGTCGTTCACGAGAGAGGCTTGGGGACCACCAAAGCCGTTAAAGTTCAGCTCGGTATTCTTGCGGCACTCTTGTTGGTGGTCTTGGCGGGCAATTTCTGGTTGGGCCGATACTCGACCTTGCTGTCGAATAAAGGGTCCTGGACGGGCGCGTTGTACACAGATATCAACGCGGTCATGCCGACCAATGCAATTCTGGCGGTGGCTGCCTTCATCGTGGCCATCCTCTTCATCTATTCGGCCTTTGCGGGACGGTGGCGGTTGCCCCTCATCGGAACCGCAATGTTGTTGGTGGTTTCACTCGTGGCCGGCGGGCTCTATCCCTGGGCCGTACAGCGTTTCCAGGTCACTCCCACGGAGCAGGCCATGGAGAAGGAATACATCCAACGCAATATCGATATGACTCGAAGCGCCTATGGGCTGAGCGATATCCAGGCTCAAAATTACGACGCTACCGTGGAAACGGGCCGCGGGGCTCTCGACGGCGACTCCTCGACGGTGTCGAATATTCGCTTGCTCGATCCGAACGTCGTCTCCAATTCCTTTGCCCAGCTGCAACAATTCCGGCCGTACTATCAGTTCGGCAAGTCGCTTTCCGTGGACCGTTATAACGTCGACGGCAAGAACCAGGACACCGTGATTTCTGCTCGCGAGCTAAATCCGGACCAGAATGAGGGCTGGTATAACCAGCACGTCGTCTATACCCACGGTTATGGTGTCGTGGCGGCGTACGGCAATCAGGTGGAAGCAGACGGCAAGCCCAAGTTCATGCAGGAAGGCATCTCTGCCAAGGGCGTGATTTCGCAGGACTACGAGCCTCGGATCTACTTTGGCCAGTCCTCACCGAATTATTCGATTGTTGGCGGATCTGACGGAGACGACGACCTCGAGCTGGACCGTCCCCAGACCACAGATGACAAGGGCGCTGGTGACGCCAAGTACACCTATACGGGCGAGGGTGGACCGAAGATCGGCAATTGGTTCAACCGCCTGGCCTACGCCATTAAATACCAGTCCTCCGACCTTCTGCTTTCCAACGCCGTCCGGCCCGACTCACAGATTCTTTACAATCGGGACCCCGCGGATCGCGTCAAAAAGGTAGCTCCCTACCTCAAGGTGGACGGAAACCCGTATCCCGCCATCGTGGATAACAAGGTCGTATGGATGGTGGATGCCTACACGACGTCGAGCAACTACCCATATTCGACACCGACCTCTCTGGGCGACGCGACCCAGGATTCTCAGACCCAAGCCGGGGGATCGAAGGCTCTTCCCAACGAGAAGGTCAATTACATCCGGAACTCGGTCAAGGCAACCGTGAATGCCTACGACGGCTCCGTGGATCTCTACGCGTGGGATGACAAGGATCCCGTGTTGAAGGCGTGGCAGAAGGTCTTTCCCACTACGGTCAAGCCGTACTCCGAGATGAGCGCAGACCTCATGGATCACGTGCGTTATCCGGAGGATTTCTTCAAGGTGCAGCGTGAATTGCTGAACCGCTATCACGTCACGGACGCGAATAGCTTCTACGCCAACGACGACGTCTGGCAGACGCCGAAGGATCCGACACAGGACAAAGCCACGGACCTGCCGCCGTATTACATGTCCTTGCAGATGCCGGGAGACAAGCGCACCCGCTTCTCCTTGACCAGTTCATTTATCCCGCAGCAGTCCGATTCGAATACCCGAAACGTCATGTACGGATTCGTTTCGGCCAACGGTGACGCGGGCACGGGCAAGGACGGCGTCAAGGATCCCGAGTACGGCAAGATGAACCTGCTGGAACTTCCCCGAAATTCCGTGGTGCCCGGCCCTGGACAAGCACAAAACCTCTTCGATTCCGATACCAACGTGTCGACGGAATTGAACCTGCTTCGGCAGGGTGCCTCTCGAGTCGTCAACGGTAACCTGCTGACCCTTCCCGTCGGCGGTGGCATACTCTACGTCCAGCCGGTCTATGTGCAGTCCAGCGGTGACGCCTCGTATCCCACTCTTCGCCGTGTCCTGGTTGGATTCGGTGAGAAGGTTGGGTTTGCACCGACCCTCGATGAAGCTCTGAATGAGCTCTTCGACGGGAACTCGGGAGCGCAAACCAGCAAGGATGCCGGTGTGGACGCATCGCAGGCTGACTCCGGCAAGTCGGACCAAGGAGGCCAGAGCTCCTCCGGTGATAAGTCGCCGGATCTGAAGAAGGCCCTGGAAGACGCCAACAAGGCGATGCAAGATTCGTCAAAGGCCATGAAGGACGGCGACTGGTCCGCCTACGGACAGGCGCAGGATCGTCTCAACAAGGCTCTGGACGAAGCGATCAAGGCCGAAGGTGCCAGCGCCAGTGCCTCGCCGAGCCCCAGTGCCTCATCGAAGGAGTAGGGCTCTCGTTGGCCACAGAGTGGGGCCTCTGCGCCTGACGGTTCGCCGCCCGAACTGTCGGGCGCAGGGGAGGGGCTAAGGCCAGCCCGGTCGGGGCGAACGCCCGCCCAAGCGGGTAGTTGTGGTGATGTCAGGCACAAATGGCCTTCTGCGTTTGCGGAGCCCTTCTGCGGTGCGTATAGTAGAACAGGTCGCCGCGGGGTGGAGCAGTTCGGTAGCTCGCCGGGCTCATAACCCGGAGGTCGCAAGTTCAAATCTTGCCCCCGCAACGAATAAAGCCCCTGGCTTGCATGATTGCAGGCCAGGGGCTTTTGCTATGTCCGAGAAGTCCGCGGAGTCATTTGTGAGACGTGGGCTTCTAGCGCGCGGATTCCGGGTTGGTTTCCGCGGTTTCGGGGTGTCGGCTGTGATTCCAAGCATCCAAAAAGACGTGTGCGACGTGATCGTCGGCCAAGCTGTAATAGATGGAACGGCCAGCTCGACGCGAGCGGACCAACCTCGAGTTCCGCAAAATTTTCAGGTGCTGCGACATCAACGGTTGAGAGATTTCCAAACAATCGACAAGTTCTCCGACCGTCTTTTCACCCTCACTCAGCAGGTGAATGGTTGCCGCTCGTGCAGGAGACGAAAGCGCCGAAAAGAGACTGCAAACCCCGTCGTACGCCTCGAGGTCAAGGGGTTCATCCAACATGTAGTGTCTCCTGCTTCTCTCAGTGATGTGTTGCCGGCGCCCGCCGTGACATGAGGGCGAACGCCGGCATTCCATGGCCGGTGCGATAGCCGCTTAGCCGTTGTTTTTCTGTTTGAGGGCCGCCAAGCGATTCTCGACCTCGGACTGCTCCGAGAGATTTTCGAGGGACTCGAATTGGGCATCAAGGGATGACGCGGCCAGCTCTTCCTGTCCCCGGACCCTTGCTTCTTCGCGACGAACCTTCTCCTCGAATCGGCTGACCTCGCTGGTCGCATCCATGAGGTCGAAGGCTTTGAGAGAGTCGTTGACCTGGCTCTGCGCTTGAACGGTCTTCTGTCGTGCGTTCAGCTCATCGCGCTTCCGAGAAAGGTCGTCGAGCTTCGACCGCATCTTATTGAGGCCGTCTTTGAGTTTTTCGACCGTCTGGGTTTGGGCCGCAATTTGCGGCTCGGCGTCTTGTGCCTCTTTCTCAGAGCTCATTTGCCGTTGAAGAGCAACTTTAGCGAGGTTGTCGAATTTATCGGCGTTGGCGGTGTCGCCCTCGGCACGGTATCGGTCTCCCGTTTGAGAGGCAGCCAAAGCTTTCTGGCCCCATTCTTCGGCTTCTTTGAGGTCTTCCGCGTGGTCCTGCTCCAGCATGCGCAAGTTGCCGATCGTCTGCGCCACGGCCTGCTCGGCTTCGACAATGTTGTTCTTGTAATCACGCACCATCTGATCGAGCATTTTCTGCGGATCTTCTGCGGAGTCGATCAAGGCATTGATATTGGCCTTGGCCAGCTGGGCGATGCGTCCGAAAATCGATTGTTTGACCATTGCTGTCCTCATTTCTGTGGCCCGTTCTGGGGCCACCTTGATTCACAGGGTGAGACGGAAAAATAAGGGTTAAATCGGGAGCGGGAGGTGCGGTTAGAAACCTTGGCCGGTGATACCTCCTCCGAAGCCTGGAGGCGTGGCGCCTCCGAAGCCGGCCGAGTTGTTCGGGTTACCCGGGAAGGCTCGCTGACCGGGCAGGCCTAAGAAAATGCCCCCCAAAGCCGCCGAGCCGTAGCCACCGTGGTGAGCGTAGCTGTCACGGGAAAAATTTTGGACGTCACCGAGAGCGATTCTTTGTGCGTCCTCGGCGAGTCGGATGGATTGGTTCGCATGATTGAGAGCGCCGCTTGGATCGGAGGTTCTTAACGCTTCCGCTTCATCCAGGTGACGTTCGGCTTCGTGTAAACGAGTGCGGGCCTCAGATTGAATTCCGCCTCGTCGGACCCGTACATAGTCGGCCGCCGAGGTCAGCCTAGCCTGTGCCGACAGCATCGTATGGGCAAGGGTCTCTCTGGCCGCGCGATCACGTTCGTTCTGACTACGGATACTCTCTAATCCCTTGTCCAGCTCCTGGCGAGATTCGGCAAGTCGACGTGAGAGTACTAGGGGATCGATCGGACCAAGGCTCCGGGCTTTCTCAATCTCCTCAACGACGGAAGCGACGCTTGCGGAACTGCCCGCGAGATCGGCAAAGGTTCCGCGTTCTAGCAGGGACGACGTTTCCGCAAGGTCGGTCTTGGCCTGCGCTGTGGCTTCAGCCAAAGCCCTGTCTGCTCGTTCGAGGTCTTCTCGCGCATGCAGGATGGCGGCAATCAATTCGCGGGCTTGGCCGACGGCTTCCTCGCCAGAGCGGATTTTCACCACGGCCTCTGAAGATTCACCGGCGTGCAACAAATCGGCGGCCTGGTCTGCCATATGCCCGGCAAATTCGAGCCGGTCTTCGGCTTCGTTCGGATTGTCTGACACGGACTCGATTGCTGTGGGGGCAAAATCTTGGTTCAGGGAGGCGTAGTTTTCGCGTGCCTCGGGGAGAGACCCGCGCACGTCGTCGACGGCCTGCCGCAGACTCTCTAAGGCCTCGGGGGCTCGGCGTTCCAATTGTCGAAGTGAGGAGAAATTGTTCTCGTGATGCTTGAGAGATTCTTGGGCGGAACGGCAACCGGCAATAATCTCATTCAACCAGGATCGCTGGTCCTCTTCAGTATCGGGAATGTCATCGTCTAATTGATTCTGCAATTGGAAGCTTCGGCGCATGTGGGCCTTCGCTTCCCCGATGGCAACGTGAAACGGACGGATTTGATCTTCACCGAACTGTGCCTGGGCGAAAGCGAGTTCCTGCTCGGCATGGGTAATCACGTCATCCGTACTGATGAGGAGGCTCCCCGCCTGAGACCGAAGGTCTGCGATGGAAGCGGACGGGGCGGAACCTGCCGCTGAATATTTTGTCGCGGTCTGGGAAAATCGCTCCCTTTGACGGCTTCGCTGGGCGCAGCCGAGAAAAAACCACCATCCGACGGCCACCACGATGACGACGAGGAGCAGGAGGCCAAGACCCGTGATGAACCCTGAGCCGGATGCCGCGACGGGCACAGCTGAGGCAGTAGCGGGTTGGGCCGCCCAAGCTGACGGAGTG
Source organism: Kocuria sp. HSID16901 (assembly GCF_003989425.1). Classification (NCBI taxonomy): domain Bacteria; kingdom Bacillati; phylum Actinomycetota; class Actinomycetes; order Micrococcales; family Micrococcaceae; genus Kocuria; species Kocuria sp. HSID16901. The sequence goes on from NZ_RBLM01000002.1 coordinate 45,977, forward strand.
AGAGCGGCCGCGCCGCAAGCCAGCAGCGCGCCCAGCACAACGGTGCGTCCGTGTTGACGAGAGGTTGGCATGCTCGGACCTCGATTGCTCCGTGGATAACTCTTGGAGACCAGTCTAGAGCCAGAATCCTGGGGATACCTGAGTTTTCCCCTGAACCTCGGTGCGCAGAACCGCGGTCCTGGACGGTCCAGATGGCTCCAGGAAATTTCCAGAAATCGTACAACGCCCCCACAGTCCCATCCGACATAGTGGACCCAGAACCAGATCATGTGAGATGGAATTCTGCCGCGTCAGGACATGCGGCACGGCCCGTGAGATGAAAGGCGAGACATGTCTCAAAACCCCGAGGATAACCGGCGCAATTCTATGGAAGGGGGCCCTGAAAGAGCGAGCGGATCAGGGTCCGCTGGGGGTTACGAGCCGATTCCGCACGATGGCCACGAAGATTTCACTGAACCGTACCCGCACGCGCAGTCGTCCCCGAACGGACAGCACACCGAGCCCCTTCCGCAGTATGGAACCGATGGCTCTTACGGCTACGCCTCGGACCAGTCTGGATACGGTGCTGCTGCTGATGGGTCGGGCTATCAGTACGCGAATTACGGCCAAGCCGGACAGGGCCCGGACTACGGCCAGGCACCAGCCTATGGGCAGGGATCGGGTAACCCATATGCGCCTGAGGGGTCAGCACGGCGTGGCCACCGCTTTGGCACAGGAACCTTGATCGGTGGCATGTTCTTGGCGGCCCTCTTGGGAGGCGGCGTCGCTGTTGGAGCCGGCGCGCTCCTGAACGACGGCGGCAGCTCGACCGCTGCAGCGGCCGGCCCGGAGACGACGATCGTCAATAACAAAGACTCGGTTAACGCGGTGACCGCAGCGGCCCAAAAGGCATCGCCTTCCGTCGCCACCATCTCCGTGACCGGAGGCCAGCAGAGCGGTTCCGGATCTGGCGTCGTCTTGGACGACCAGGGACACATCCTGACCAATACGCACGTGGTCACCCTGGACGGTACAAGCAGCAACTCGAGCATCCAGGTCAAACTAGCCAACGGCGCCGTTAAAGACGCCAAGGTGGTGGGTACCGACCCGACGTCGGACCTCGCGGTCATCAAGGTGGATCCGAGCGGTCTGAGCCTGACCCCTGCCACCATGGCGGACTCGAGCTCGCTGAACGTCGGTGATATCGCGGTCGCAATCGGGGCTCCGTTGGGCCTTGATGGCACGGTTACGGATGGAATCGTCTCGAATCTGAACCGCACCATTTCCGTCGCGTCTTCGGCCGCTCCGGACGACGGAGGATCGTCCGACTCGGGCCAAGGCGGGTCATCGCCCTTCCAATTTGAGTTCCCGGACAAGAATGGCGGGACTCAAAATAGCCAGTCCAAGAAGTCCATCGCACTGAATGTGCTGCAGACCGATGCCGCCATTAACCCCGGAAATTCTGGCGGTGCCCTCGTGAATTCCAAGGGTGAGGTCATCGGAATTAATGTGGCCATCGCTTCGGCGGGCGGACAAAGCGATTCCAGCTCAAGCACTTCAGGCAATATCGGCGTCGGATTTTCCATCCCGATCAATTACGCCAAGCGCATTGGTCAGGAAATTATCGACAACGGTTCGGCTTCCCACGGACTCCTCGGCGCTACCGTTTCGTCGAGCCCAGCTGGTGGCTCGAACTCTTCCGATAGCGCCTTTACGAACGGCGCCGTGATCAAGGATGTCTCCTCCGGTTCTCCCGCTGCCAAGGCTGGCCTGAAGAGTGGGGACGTCGTCACCAAGCTCAATGGCCATGCAATTTCCGATGCCGAGTCATTGACGGCGGCGGTTCGCGAGGCCGCGGCAAACCAGGAGGTCGACGTGACCTATACGCGTGGTGGCAATTCGACCGATGCCAAGGTCACCTTGGGAGACGCCGCTAGCGCGTCCAGCAAATAGTCTCGACAATGATGTGGGGCGTGGTTCACTCGATGTGGACCACGCCCCAAGTCATCTCTCGGTGGACTTTCTTTACAGCACGCCGCCAAAGTCGTTTTGGCGCCAAGCCTCGTAGACGGCGATGGAGGCGGAATTGGCGAGGTTGAGCGAACGTCGGCCCGGAAGCATCGGAATGCGGACCAGCTCGTCAATGCGATCGTCGTGTTGTATTTCGTCCGGCAGCCCCACGGATTCCGGGCCGAAAACGAGGGTGTCCCCAGGTTTATAGTCGACTTCGCCGAAATTACGTGTCCCAGTGGTGCTAAAAGCGATCAATCGGGAATCCCCGAGAGCTTGGGTCGCCGCGTCGAAGGAAGGATGCACCGTCATGACCGCGAGGTCGTGGTAGTCCAATCCCGCGCGGCGAAGATGCGCGTCTTCGAAGGAGAAACCTAGTGGTTCCACCAGGTGAAGATGCGCTCCGGTGACGGCCGCGAGCCGAATGGCGTTACCCGTATTTCCGGGAATTTCGGGCGTGTAGAAAAGGATGTTGAACACGACGGCCCATTCTAGCCCCGTTATTGCCAAGGGTTCTTCGCAACTTGGGCCCCAAGATTAGACTTATGGCCATCACCTCGGTCTACGTGCGGACCGGGGCGAATGCGTCACGACCACTCGAGAGGCCAGGAACCCCATGAAAGGCATTTACCTCGACCATGCCGCGACGGCGCCGGTTCTCGACGTCGCGTTGGAGGCCATGGTTCAGCAAATGCGCGACGGAGGGAATCCGTCGTCGCTCCATGCATCCGGGCGACGAGCTCGTATGGCGGTCGAGACCGCGCGGGAAAACATCGCCCGAGCGGTGGGCGCCGACCCCGCCGAAGTCATCTTCACGGCCGGCGGCACAGAGGCGGACAACCTTGCGGTCAAAGGCATGTACTGGAAACGACGGGAAGGTGCGCCCCATCGACGCAGAATCATCCTCAGCCCCATCGAGCACCACGCCGTCAAAGACGCCGCCCTCTGGCTGGACGCGCGGCAAGATGCGATTCTCGAGTGGCTCACCGTTGACGAAGACGGCCGGGTTAACCCGAAGGAACTCGCCGCTCTACTGACCGATTCATCCGACGTCGCGCTCGTGACTGTCATGATGGCCAACAACGAGGTCGGAACCATCCAGCCAATCTCGGAGCTTGCGGAAATCTGTCGGCACCATGAGGTGCCGTTCCACACGGATGCGGTCCAGGCCTTCGGTGCGATTGACGTAGATTTTCATGCCTTGGGGTGCACCTCGATGGCTATCTCAGGCCACAAGATCGGGGCTCCTATGGGCATCGGTGCGTTGATCGCTACTCGTCAAGCACCGCTGACGGCCGTGATCCACGGGGGCGGGCAAGAACGAGATGTCCGCTCCGGGACCATCGACGCACCCGCGATCGTGGGTTTCGGCGTTGCGGCCGACCACGTGTGTCGCCACATACCTCGTGAGGCGCAGCGCATTGCAGGCCTTCGTGATCAGTTGGTAGCTGGCGTGCGGGAAGCCGTGCCAGAAGCAATACTTCGCGGTCCCCACGACCTCTCGCCGCTACGGCGTCTTCCCGGGAATGCACACTTCACCTTTCCCGGATGCGAAGGGGATTCGTTGCTGTTCTTGTTGGACATGGCCGGCGTCCTATCCTCAACGGGATCCGCGTGTAACGCGGGCGTCCCTCGACCATCAGAAGTATTGCTTGCCATGGGCCTCAGCGAGACGGAAGCCCGGGGAGCCCAACGGTTCACCCTTGGCCACGACACCACGGCAGAAGACGTAGAGCGTCTCGTTGAAACGTTACCTGGAGCGTATCGTCAAGCCGCCGCGGCAGGCATGGCCGATCACGCGCCGACCGGATCGTGGGCGTGAAACGGATCAATCCACACGGGTGACTCGGGGAATAGCGAGGGAGCTCAATTCGTTATACCGTGGCGAGTCTGGTCCGCACACCACGCTAGACACCACGCTAGGGAAGTAGGCACATGAGGGTATTGGCAGCGATGAGCGGCGGCGTCGATTCCGCCGTTGCGGCGGCGCGCGCGGTCGACGCGGGGCACGACGTCGTCGGTGTGCACCTGGCGCTTTCCCGCATGCCCGGGACTTTGCGCACCGGCTCCCGTGGATGCTGCACCATTGAAGACTCGATGGACGCCCGCCGGGTCTGTGACGCCCTCGGAATTCCTTTCTACGTGTGGGATTTCTCGGAGCGATTCAAAGAAGACGTGGTCGATAACTTCATCGATGAATATTCTCAGGGGCGGACCCCTAATCCCTGCATGCGGTGCAACGAAAAGATCAAATTTGCCGCCCTTCTGGAAAAGGCGGTCGCTTTAGGTTTTGATGCCGTGTGCACGGGGCACTACGCCAAGGTCATCGAGGACGCCGAGGGAAACCGCGAGCTTCACCGCGCCGCCGATTGGGCGAAAGATCAGTCCTACGTCTTGGGCGTTCTGACCCATGAACAGCTCAAGCACTCCATGTTTCCGCTCGCCGAGACACCGACTAAAGCGGAGGTCCGCGCCGAGGCCGAGGAACGAGGGTTCTCCGTCGCGAAGAAACCCGATTCTCACGACATCTGCTTCATCCCCGACGGCAACACCCGTGGGTGGCTTGAAGAACGCATTGATCTTGAAGAAGGGGACATTAAAGACACCTCGGGGGAAGTTTTAGGCACGCACCGCGGCGCACGTGCTTTCACCGTCGGCCAGCGGAAGGGTCTCTCGATTGGTCGTCCGGCAGCTGACGGCAAGCCTCGCTTCGTGCTCGAAATCCGCCCCAAGACCAATGAAGTAGTCGTTGGCCCCAAGGAAATGCTGGCGGTCGACGAAATACGAGGCATACGGGAGAGCTGGGCCGGTCTTCCCATCTCCGAAATCCAGGCATTTGACGCCTCCGGTCCCGGATTGGGGGATTCGTCTGCGTCTTTCGACGTCATGGCTCAGGTGCGAGCCCATGCAGATCCCGTGCCGGCCACCGCTCACGTGAACATCGGCGAGGTCGACGGCGAGACCGCGCGGGAAATCGTGATTCGTCTGGGGGAACCGCTCAAGGGTGTGGCGCCCGGCCAGACGGTCGTGCTCTACCAAGGAACTCGCGTCTTGGGGCAGGCCACCATCAACCGTGCGTATTCGCTGTCCCGCCCCGACGTCGTGAGCTAATCTCTCAGCCCAAGGCTAAGTGAGCGGGGAAAGTCGTCCACTGGGTCCGAGTGTGTCCACGGCCAGTCAATCCGTAGAATGACATGCCATGATGTCACCTTCCGAACAGCACACACCCGACGAAGATCGAGAACCTCTCAGCGACGGCGTTAGTCCCGAAGTATTGGAAGACCTCTATCGAATCCGGAGCACGATCGACAATATCGACGCGGCTCTCGTACATGTGCTGGCGGAACGCTTCAAAGCGACGCAGAGGGTCGGCCACCTGAAGGCCAAATACCACCTGCCCGCGGGCGACCCCGACCGCGAAGCCACACAGATTGACCGCCTTCGAAAGTTGGCCGAGGAAGCTCACCTCGATCCGGAATTTGCGGAAAAATTTCTCAACTTCATCATTAGCGAGGTCATCCGTCACCACGAACGAATTGCGGAGGACCACCGGCAGTCGCGGGTTCCGGACGAGTCTGGTCTCGACGCATGAACCAACACCACTCGTCGCACCATTCAGGTGCGTTGGGCGTCTCTGCTGGGTACTTTTCCGGAACCGACTTTCCGGAAGCTTTTCAAGCGGCACGCGGTGAACTTGGGGCTCCTCATCTCACGCCCTTTCCGACCCTCGAGGAGCGCGGATTCGCAGCGACCCGGACGGCCAGAACGATTTCCGTCATGGCCGACCTGTCGGCAGACGGCCAGCCGTTCGGGTGGCGAGTGCGTGAAACTCCCAGCCGTGAATCCGTAGCGGCCGAATCCGCCCTGCGGAGCGACATCAACGTCATGGCCGACGCCATAGGGGCAGCCGGCCGAGGGCACCGAGGCCACACCGTCCTGTCGTTAACCGGCCCCATCACCTTGGCGACCGAGCTCAAGCTTGCGAACGGTGAATCGTCGATAAGCGACCATGGAGCACGTCGAGACATTACCGCGTCTCTTTCGGAAGGCATTGCCGATATCGTCGCCTCCCTGAGGACGGCCGTCGATGGCGAAGACTTGACGATTCGCTGGTGCGAGCCCCGAATGCGGGATGCGCTCGAGGGGAAGGTTCCCACATCAAGTGGCTATCGAACGTTGCGGGCCATTCCCCGAGCCGAAGCTCGAGATGCGCTCGCTGCCGTGGCTCGTTGCACGCAGGACGTCGGCGTTGGAGCCGTTCTGGATATCGGGGGAGCGGTACCGGACGTAGATTTTGGACGAAGCTTCGATGCCGTGACCAGCCGTCCCGTCGGGCGGGGCGCCGGAGAATGGGAAGCCATTGCTGGTGCGGTCGACCGCGGTCAGGACGTCTGGCTGGGAATCGCCCCTATCGGGCTCCGAGAATCTACGGTCGAAACCGTGAAGTCTCTGTGGTCGACGTGGCGGGATCTTGGTTTGGGAAGTGCGGAGATCGGCCATATGCGTATTGAGGAGCGCGAGAGCTTGAATTCCGTTTCGCCAGCTCAAGCGGTCACGGTGCTGAGCCGTATTGCCGAGGTCGCGGAAGGAATCACCGACCTTTCCCTCGAGTGACTCCACAATTCCCTTGATGGGCGCGGATCCCCTCCACACGGTGGACGGGGCGGAAATGCGTCACGGTCTCGCGTAATGTTGGGCGGGAAAGCATCCTCCAGATCGGACGAGTGTGTGGCCAGACGACGTCGTCCGAAGATTTGAAAGGAGCGCGAGTGAAGGCGCGAATTCTTGTAGTGGACGACGACGAAGCCCTGTCGGAAATGGTCGGCATCGTCCTGTCCAATGAGGGCTATGAGCCCACTTTCTGTGACGCGGGGGACCGCGCCGTCAGCGCCTTCGAAAGCTACGATCCTGACCTCATCCTTCTCGACTTGATGCTGCCCGGCATGAGCGGAATCGACGTGTGTGAACGAATTCGCGAAGTATCCGACGTTCCCGTCATCATGCTCACAGCCAAGTCTGACACCGAAGATGTCGTCCGAGGCTTGGAAGCCGGCGCGGATGACTACATCGCGAAGCCCTTCAAACCTGCGGAACTTTTGGCCCGCATTCGCACCCGCCTACGCACGGGTGAGTCACGTTCGGCGGAGCGTATCGAGATCGGCGACCTCAGCATCGATCTCGCCGGTCGGGCCGTGACTCGCGGCGAGGCCACCGTTCGGTTGACGCCGTTGGAATACGACCTGCTGGTGAATCTCGCGCAGGAGCCGGGGCAGGTGCTCTCCAGGGATCTCCTCTTGGATCGCATTTGGGGCTACGACTCGGATGCGGACCGTCGGTTGGTCAACGTGCACGTGCAGCGGCTTCGAGCCAAGATTGAAAAAGACCCCGAAAAGCCGGATCTCATTCAAACCGTGCGCGGTGTGGGGTACAAGGCCAACGCGAGCCAAGTGCGTCGCTAGGTTTCTATGGCACGGCACACACCTGAAGGCAGGGGGCGGAGGATTCTTGGAATCGTCCCCGCGATTTTCCGAGACATTCGCCGACGATGGCGGGAGTCTCTGCAATTCTCCGCGATCATCGTCGCGACGTCGCTGTCTTTGGTCGCCTTCATTTTCGCCGGCAATTTTCTCTCGAGCCAGATCGCCAACAGCCTTTTCAAAGAGAGGCAAGAACAGGCGTTAGAGGAATCCTCGAGCGGATTTTCGGACGTCCAGAAGATCTTCGATAATGCCGTGGCTTCGGATCAGACCGAGGTTCAGTCGCTCATGCGCGAGACGCTTACGATCTTGGAGAACCACGGTGCTGACGCCAAGAGGCAATGGATCCTCATCCCCGTCGATTACAAACACGGTCAGGGATACGTCGGACCGATCAGCCAAAACGATTGGATGACCTCGTCTTCCGTGCCGAAGCAGCTGCAGGATCAGGTCGCCTCCGAAGACGGCGTGTTCTGGCAGTCATCTCAGGTGCGTTCCAACGGTAACGGGCCTGAGGTCCCGGTGATCTTTGTCGGCACGAAAGTTCACCTCAATCAGGGCAACGATTACGCGCTGTACCTTGTTTACGATTTTTCGTCGTCGCAGGCGACACTGAATTACATTCAGCTGGTCATTGTCGCGGGCTTTGCGATCCTGTTGGTATTCGTCGCCACCATTGTCTGGTGGGTCACACGATCCGTGATTCGGCCGATTTCCCAGACAGCGAGGTCCGCGGAGCGTCTATCCCGCGGTCATCTCGGTGAACGCGTTGCCGTTCGCGGCGAGAATGAAGCCGCGGTGTTGGGGACCTCCTTCAACCACATGGCCGACAATATCCAGGAACAAATTGTCCAGCTGGAAACTTTGTCGAAAATGCAGCAGAGATTTGTCTCGGATGTTTCGCATGAGCTTCGGACGCCATTGACAACCGTCAAGATGGCCGCGGAGCTGCTGTATAGCGGCCGGGAGAACCTGGACGTCTCGTTCCAACGTTCGACCGAGTTGCTGTACCACCAAGTCGATCGCTTCGAATCCCTCCTGGCTGACCTCTTGGAGATATCCCGTTTCGATGCCGGATCGGCCACCTTGGACGTCGGGACCGCGGATCTCGGCGATCTTGTCGAAGACACTGTCGAATCCGTTCGTCCTCATCTGGACAAGCAACGTCTCGAGGTCAGGTTTCATGGCCTTGAGGAACGATGCCCCGTTCAGATGGATTCTCGCCGCATCGAACGCGTGGTGAGGAACCTTTTGGTCAACGCCATCGAGCACTCTGAGGGTCGTCCCATCGACGTTTACTTGGCCTCCAACGGTATTGATGCGGCGGTAGCTGTACGAGACCACGGAGTTGGCATGACCATGGAACAGACCCGCGAAGTATTCAATCGGTTCTGGCGTGCGGACCCTTCCCGCAAGCGCACCCTGGGGGGAACGGGTTTGGGCCTGTCTATCGCCGCGGAAGATACGCGCTTACACCAAGGACGACTCGAAGCATGGGGCGAGCCTGGGCAAGGCGCCTGCTTCCGCTTGACCCTTCCGCTGGATCAGGGGCGCCCGTCGGGGGATTCGCCTCTGGGCCTTCCGCCCGAGGGCGTTCCCGATACGCCCTCGTCTATTCCCGCCGTCGCCACAGGAACGGATACAGAGCTTCCGGAAGACGCAGACAGCACGAATGCCGATATGACGGTCGCGTCCACTATCTCCGAAGATGATGCGTTATCGACAGATCAAGAGCTTCCCGACAATACCGGTTCCGCGCCGGGGTCTGACGACTGGCCCGGTTCGACGGAACCGCACGAGGAACAACCGAACCAGCGACAAGCACCCCGCTCGGAAGAGGATTCGTGATGACGTACAAAGGAAAACACACAGGCCACGTCGGTGCCCGTGCCCGCGTGGTTCGCACCGCAGCTTGGGTTGGCGTCATCGGATTGTTGGTTGCAGGGTGCGGAAAAATCCCCACGAGCGGTCCCGTGTATCACTACAACGAGCCGACCGAGTCCGCGACGAAGTCATCCCCGGCATATTCTCCTTCGGGCCCAAGCGAGGGTGCCTCGCCTTCCGACATCCTGAAGGGCTTTATCAACGCTGGAACGGGCGTGGAAAATGACTACGCCGTCGCGCGGCAATATCTGACCACCGATCTAGCGAGCAGTTGGAAGCCTGAGGACCGGACGTTGGTCTATCAAGACAACGTCAATGTCGATTCTGGAAAGAGCTCTGACGAATATACGGCAGGGTTGAGTGTCACGACGTCAATTGACGATCGAGGCATCGCGACGTCGTTCCGTAAGGCCGACTCGCAAACCGTGACGGCGAAGTTCGAGCAGGTCAATGGCCAATGGCGGATCTCTGCGATTCCCAATGGAACCATGCTCTCTAGGTCAGAATTCGAGCAACTCTTTCATTCGTTCACTCTGTATTTCTACGATCCCACCTTTACCTACGCGGTACCGGATATCCGGTGGTTCGCTAACCGGTCGACCGTCGCGACGTCGATTGTTCGTGTCCTGCTTCGGGGTCCTGCGCCGTATTTGGAGGGGTCGGTTTCGAGCGCCATTCCTGGTGGTACCAACTTAGTTCGTCAGTCGGTCCCGATCAGCGATTCTTCCGCTGAAGTCGGTCTAACGGGAACAGGCGTGGCCAATGCGGATCAGCTGACGTTGGAACGAATCCACACTCAATTGGAACAGACCCTCAAGTCAGGACATTCGGCAAACTCCGTGCAATTGTCGGTTGACGACAAATCCGTGGAAACCGGAAAGTTGGCCGATTACGAGGAAGCCGCCATTGACCCGCAGGTACCGAATCCCCAGGTCGGCGTCCTGGATGGCGACTTGGTGACCTATTCCGACGGACAATCTCGCAAGGTTGCGGGATTGGCTCCGGCGAGCGTTCATCCATCTCATCCTGCCATGGACACGAAACGCCAAACCTATGCGTACACCGACGACGACGGAAGCCACCTGGCCATTCGAAGCACCGGCGGCGAGGCGAAGGACGTGGACCTTCCGGAGAATATTTCGAAACCAAGCTTCGACCCCAGGAGCTGGGTCTGGGGTGGCGGCCAAGACGGTAGCGTATTGGCCCTCAACGCTCAGGGCTCGAACGACGCTCCCGAAACGGTCACTGCGGATTGGCTCAAGGGACAAAATATCCGTTCGCTGCAGATTTCACGCGACGGAACTCGTGCGCTCGTCGTCACGAAGGAAGGCAATGGCTCGAGGGTATGGGTCTCTGGCATAAACCGCGATAATGACGGTACGCCCCGAAGCTTGGGTGAGCCTCTCCAGGTGGGCGCGACCCGAAACGTCACGCAAGCCGCCTGGATCTCGGACAGCCAGGTGGTGGTGGCCAACGAACAGGACGGCAGCGTCCAGGTGGTTTCTCTCGCGGGGGATACACAGGACGTCAACGGCCTCTCCGATATTCAAAATATTTCTGCGGGCAACGGTAAGGAATCCATCTACGCTCAGACCGGCACGGATACCTATCAGCTGACCGGGTCGAGCTGGACCCGAGTCGATACGAAGGTTCGAGACCTCTCCTACGCTGGGTAGAACCGTTATCCACAATTTTGCGGACCACTCTTCATACGTGTCCTGATTCGTCATGATCAACCCATCGACGACGAAGGGGGCAATCATGGTGTGGATCGATGCGCGGCGCGCGGATCGGTGGGCGAGTTCATGTGTGGGAGCGGCGGCGGACGTCGTCGAGCTGCTTTTTCCTCAACCGTGCGCCGTATGTGGTGGTGGAAATCGAGCCTTATGCCCCGTGTGCCGCGCATTCGTGTACCGTCTCACGGCCAGACCGCGAGATGTCGCAACGGCCCTCCCTCAATGGTCCCCTCAGACGCCGTGCATCGCCGCGGGCCTCTACGGGCACGAAGTCGCACGGGCGATTCTGGCCTTTAAAGGCCAGCAACGGTTGGATCTTGTCCCATTTCTCGCACGCGCTTTAGCCCGCGCCATCTCTGAGGCGCTGAGATCCCTACAGCCCGAGTTCTCGGGCCGATACGGCGGGAGGGGCACTGACCGAGAAGCGCCTGTGCTTCTGGTGCCGGCGCCTTCCCGAGCACTGGCGTATCGGCGTCGAGGGTTCGTGCCCGGTGAGATCCTCGCACGCAGGGTCCTGAATGAAATGGACAAGACCACACGCGGGGAATCGGTGCCAGACGTCCGCGTGGCACCGGTGCTGAAAATACGCGAACCTCTGGTGGCCCGCCTTGGAACCCTTCTCGATCCTTCTTCATCGGGACAAAAGGGCCTCAACGCTCATCGGCGATCTGAGCGGCTCCGCGACTCCATGCACATTCTCGGCCCCTCATGGCTTCCGAGCCGATGGTTCTGGCCAGAAATGTCGGGGCGTGATTGCCTCTTGATCGATGATGTGGCGACCACAGGATCTACGTTGAGGGAGATGCGGCGAGCCATACACGCAGCGGGCGGTCGAGTGCACGGGGCTGCGGTGGTCGCTAGCGTGAGTGCGCCAACAGAGAAACCGCTCAAAAATCTTGAAGAATTGGGTGAAGGCAGGATGACGAAAGGTTCAGTGTGAATTAACGTTGAGTCAAGGAGACGGTCAGATCCTCTCCCCGTGAGGCTCGAAGGCCCTTCGCTGGGTCGCAAGCCAGCGAGACCTCACCCTCGCCAAGCCACGGGAGGCCATCGTGGAACTCAACGTATACGGTCGCAACGTCAAGGTCCCGGATCGTTTTCGGGATTATGCCGAGGAGAAAGTCGAGAAGTTCGAGAAGCTCAACGATCGAGTGGACGAGATCGACGTCAAGGTCAGCAAGGTGGGCAACGGGCCCCAATCTATGACCGTTGAAATAACCGTCAAGGGAAGAGGGCCGGTTCTCCGAGCCGAAGCCCAAGGCACGGACAAATTCGCCGTATTCGACGACGCATTCACCAAACTTCTAGAGCGCCTGCGCAGGGCTAGGGACCGCCGCAAAATTCATCGCGGAAATCATCGCCCCGTCTCGGTCTCCGAAGCCACAGGTTCCATCCCCGTAATCGATGGCGATTCGGGCGGCCAGGTACCTATTGAGCAGATTGTCTTGAATCAGGACAACTCGGCGGATTCGGCCTACGACTCCGAGTACCCGCTCACGGACGATGTGCCACCCGTGGAAATCCGTCGGAAAACGTTCCCAACCGAAAAGATCACGATCGATCAGGCCGTGGACCGCATGGAGCTCGTCGGCCACGATTTCTACCTCTTTGTGGATTCCGAATTAGACCGTCCTGCGGCGGTGTACCGGCGCAAAGGGTGGACCTACGGCGTGATCGTCTTGGGTGACGATGTTCCTGCGGAAGGTATCAAGGAAACGCGGGCGTATCACTCGCATTCCGAGGCATAGGTTGTGAAAAACCCGAGGCGGGACTCGCTCGATGAGAACCGAGCGAGTCCCGTCTCACGCTGAGAAATCCCTGCATACTGAGGGAAAACTCAGGTCCCATGCCTAGAGTCACGTAGGATAGGCCAGTGGAGAACGTCTCGACGCTCCCCACACGTGGTCCCGGACTGGGCCAATGTACCTGGAATCTCGTCAGCTACTAGGAGTAATCGCTCGTGGCATCCTTCTTGGAAAAGGTTCTTCGAACCGGAGACAAAAGACTGCTCAAGAAATTGAGAGTCTACGCAGATGCCATTAACTCGTTGGAAGATGATTTCAAGGAGTACACCGACGCGGAGCTGCGGGCTGAAACAGACTCCTTCAAGCAGCGCATCGAAGACGGCGAATCCCTCGATGTTCTCCTTCCCGAAGCTTTCGCCGTCGTCCGTGAAGCGGCCGGCCGCACCCTGGGGCAAAGGCACTACGACGTGCAGCTCATGGGTGGAGCGGCTTTGCACTTAGGCAATATCGCCGAGATGAAGACCGGTGAAGGCAAGACCCTGGTGGCAACGGCTCCCGCGTATCTCAATGCGCTGACGGGTAAAGGCGTTCACATCGTGACCGTGAACGACTATCTGGCGGAGTATCAAGCTAATCTCATGGGCCGCGTTTTCCGGTTCCTCGGGCTAGAGACTGGCGTGATCGTCTCACAGCAGACCCCGGAAGTCCGCCGCAAGCAGTATGAAGCCGATATCACCTACGGCACAAACAACGAGTTCGGTTTCGACTATCTCCGCGACAATATGGCCTGGAGCATCGATGAGCGCGTGCAGCGCGGCCATAACTTTGCCATCGTCGATGAGGTTGACTCGATCTTGATCGACGAGGCGAGAACGCCACTCATCATTTCGGGCCCCGCGTCCGGGGAGGCCAACCGCTGGTACGGCGAATTTGCCCGTGTTGCTAAGAGCCTGGTCCGCGACGAAGATTATGAAGTCGACGAAAAGAAGAAGACCGTCGGTGTTCTGGAAAGCGGCATCGAGAAGGTCGAGGACCACCTCGGAATCGACAATCTCTACGAGTCCGAGAACACCCCGTTGATCGGCTTCCTGAATAACGCGATCAAGGCGAAGGAGCTGTTCACCAACAACAAGGACTACGTCGTCCTCAAGGGCGAGGTCCTGATCGTTGACGAACATACGGGACGTATTCTGCCTGGCCGCCGTTACAACGAAGGCGTGCACCAGTCGATCGAGGCTAAGGAGCAGGTCGAGGTTAAGGCCGAAAACCAGACCCTTGCGACCGTGACTTTGCAGAACTACTTCCGTCTTTACGACAAACTGTCCGGTATGACCGGTACTGCTGAGACCGAAGCTGCCGAGTTCGTCAATACGTACGAATTGGGCATCGCCGTGATCGATCCCAACAAGCCGCTGGCACGTAAAGACCAGCCCGATCTGGTCTACAAGAACGAGGTGGCTAAATTTGCCGCCGTCGTTCAGGACATCGCGAAACGGCATGCTAAGGGACAACCGGTCCTGGTGGGCACCACCAGCGTCGAGAAGTCCGAATATCTTTCCAAGCTGTTGTCCAAGGAAGGTATCCCGCACGAGGTTCTGAACGCCAAGAACCACGCACGTGAGGCCGCCATCGTTGCGCAGGCTGGCCGCAAGGGTGCCGTGACGGTTGCAACCAACATGGCTGGTCGAGGCACCGACATCATGCTGGGTGGTAACGCCGAATTTAACGCGGTGGACCGCATGCATGAGCTGGGGTTGGACCCGAACGAGAAGCCGGAAGAGTACGAGGCCAAGTGGCCCGAGGTACTCGCCGAGTGCGAGGCCAATACCAAGAAGGAGCACGACGAGGTCAAGGAACTGGGCGGTTTGTACGTCCTAGGTACCGAGCGTCACGAGTCGCGCCGTATTGATAATCAGTTGCGTGGCCGTTCCGGTCGTCAGGGCGACCCGGGAGAGTCGCGTTTCTACCTGTCCTTGGCTGACGACCTGATGCGCCTCTTCAACGGTGCTGCAGCTGCTCGCCTCATGGCGGGAGCTCCCGACGACACCGCCTTGGAGCACCGCATCGTTTCTCGCGTGATCGCTTCCGCCCAGAACCAGGTGGAATCGAGAAACGCGGAACAACGCAAGAACATCCTGAAGTACGACGACGTCTTGAATCGTCAGCGTGAGGCCATCTATTCGGATCGCGCGAAAATTCTGGAGGGCGACGATATCGCCGATCAAATCCAGAAGTTCATCACCGAAGTCCTGACGTCGGCGATCGAAGACAAGACCAACCAGGGACACGCCGAAGACTGGGATCTGGATCGTCTCTGGGAATCCCTCGCCACGATTTATCCGATCAGTATCACGATCGACGAACTCGAAGACTCGGCAGGTGGTCGTTCAAAGATCACGCAGAAGATGCTGATCGACGAGGTCCTCTCTGATGCCAAGGTCTTGTACGAGAGCCGTGAGGAAGAAGTTGGCTCCGAGGCGATGCGGAACATTGAGCGTCGCGTTATCTTGTCGGTCATCGGTCGTCACTGGCCCGAACACCTGTACGAGATGGATTACCTCAAGGAAGGCATCGGCCTTCGTGCGATGGCGCAGCGAGATCCGTTGGTTGAATACCAGCGTGAGGGTTTCGCGATGTTCCAGGCGATGATGGACGCGATTCGGGAAGAAACCGTCTCGTACTTGTTCAATTTGGACCTGACGAAACAGCGGACCCAGATGTCCTCCCAAGCGTTGACGATCCCTCAGCAGCCGAAATTCCTCCGCTTCACCGCTCCAAATGAAGATGGCGGCGAAGAATCGCATGTCGAGTCCACCGCTCGGGCGGATTCCGCTGCCGAGAAGACGGACACGACGTCAGAATCCTCGTCCGTTCAGGAAGAGTCCGCCTCAGCCATGGCAAAAACTTCGGCTCCGAAGAAGAGCACCAAAAAGGGACGCAAGAAGCGGAAGTAGTTGCACCTGACGCAAGGGGTTTGAACCTCGTCTAGGCCAAGGGGCCAGCACGTATCATTCGATCGTGCTGGCCCCTTCTTTGGTCAGACTGGCCTGTTAGAAGAAGCTCGATGAGCTAGCCTATTTCGGCGTCCATGATCTGCCACTGGCCTTTGGTCTTGTGTATCCGGAGGGCCAACGCGCGGCTTCGGTCGCCGTCATCCACGACGACGCCAGCCTCGTACTCTCCTCGGCCCACGGGAATGGCCCGGACTCTCCGCGGCCTAAATCCCTTCGGGTCGAATCGGCCCGACTCTTCGACGGGTCTCGGAGGGGTTTTCTTTTTGGCGGATTCGATGAAGGCTCGGAGTTCGACCTTGGCCATCACGTCTCGATGCACCCACCTCGCGAGCTGATGAGAGGATCGGGCCCCGGTAATTACTTCCATAATCGCGACGCTCATGGCACCAGCAATCGAATGTATCCGGCGCAATTCCTCCCCGGAGTCGACGTGGTGATGACGCCATTTGTACATGGACGGTGGTCCCTCGGGGTGCGCTCGAAGCGTTGCGGGCAGACCTGCTGGAGTCAGCACGGTGCCGTGAAGCATGGTGCGCGGGCAACGTCGTCTACGTTGAGGCATGATTTCCTCCTAATGGAATCGTTGTATTGAGGATGACGAGGACGACGTCGTTGGAGCCTCGGCAGAATGACCATGGTGACCGGAGTCTGCCGGAATGTGAAGACGCGTCCCCGCGTAGATGAGGTCTGGGTGGTCGTGGAGTATTGGTTGGTTGAGCGCGATGATGCGGTCTGTCAGGTCGCGAACTTTTGAGGGCGAAGCGGCTGCGCCAAGGAGATCTTTGGAAATGGACCACACGGACTCTCCGCGTTCAACGGTGACGACATTCTGTGGTCTCGCCCTTGCTGGGTGACGTGGGGTGGCAGGTTCTGCCCCACCGGTAGCTTGTACGGCCGTGGGTTGTGCCGATGGCGCAGGTTGTTGGGCGTTCCCATGTACCTGAAGCGTGAACAAAGGCGTGCGAGGCGTCGTCGGCTCGGCCTGTGCCGATGGTGCTTTGAAGAGCGGTGACGGGGAAGGCACAGTGGACTGACGTGACGGCTGGGCTTTCTCGACATTCGTCGGTGTCGCTTCGGGTTGCCAGGTCACCGCATGTGCGGGTGGGGGAGTCACCATGAGAGGTACGCCCAGGAGCGCTCCGATACAGCGTAGGAGAAAGCGCGGAACAAACTTTGGGTCGTGATTCAGATCGTGGCCAGCAGCTCCCGCCGTCAAACGTCGAGTCACCACGACGCAGCCGATGCACCACCAAGCTGAGAAGAGGGCCCCGCTTGCCGTCATTCCGAGGACCATTCCCATCAAGGCGGGTGAGGTGCTCCATGCATGAACGGGGTGGTGATTGACGATCACGATGCATACAGACGCGATGATCAAGCAGCCTAGTCCGGGCATCGAGATGACCAGCACCGCGAACCACCTGGGGTACGGGACGCGGGAGAATCGCGTGGGTGCGTTACGACGTGTTTGACCTTCGATGGCCATGAGCCGATCCTTTGATGCCGTTTGATCACTTTTGATAACCCATATGATGACAGCGGATCGCGCTCTGGTAAAGATCTGAAGAAAAAATTTAATGGTGCAATGGTGGCGACGTATCTGGTACATCCGGTGGGACAAGGGCAAACGTCGTCACGACCGTTTGTTCCTCAATCTTGGGCTGTGGATAACCCAGAGATGCTCGTGTGGTCGATGGTCTGCTTGGTTGCCTCGAGCGGAATGCCCCCATGCGCACGCACCATCTTCCGAGTGGCTCGATACCGTTCGGCGATGTACTCCTCGAGGACCGATCGTTCCACGCGCCACTGGCCCCGGCCGCCTATCTGGATGGCAGGAAGCTCTCCGGAGCGAACCATGGATCTAGCCTGAGCCAACGAGACGTTCAGGATGTTAGCGACATCGGAGAGGGTGAGAAAACGGATCGCATTCACGTCGGGGTCTCCTTCTGGTGCTGGAACTATCAGGCCAGGATCCTTCTTTCGTGTATAGCTCGGGTTTGTCCACAGGCACAATCTGAACGGGGCGCAACCGGGGCTAAGATGTCGGAAATTCTCCAGAATGTTCGTTGGAAGGTAGACGAATGCTCATGACATCGCCTCAACTGTCACGTGAGTCGCTCGTTCATTTCGGCGTAGGAGCTTCTCGTTTCGCCGTTAGCCGTTCTGCTTCTCGTGAGAAGGGCGTGGATCGAGTCCTCCGATCGTGTGCCGATTCGGTAAGACGCGAGGAGGCAGACGCCGCGGGCTTCCCTCAGCGGCGTTCACGGAAGTCTAGCCGGGGAGGTTGTTGGTGGAACGGGGACCTAAAATGGATCCG
Organism: Kocuria sp. HSID16901; assembly: GCF_003989425.1. Lineage (NCBI taxonomy): Bacteria > Bacillati > Actinomycetota > Actinomycetes > Micrococcales > Micrococcaceae > Kocuria > Kocuria sp. HSID16901. Next base: position 64,136 of record NZ_RBLM01000002.1, read on the forward strand.
AAACTATGACCCGACCTCCGAGGACGACATGACTCTCGCGGAACCCTTACTGAAGACCGGTGAATTCGGCCCCGGAGACTCGGAATGGCTACACCTCCTCGTGGGGGACTGGCAGTTGATCGCCGATTTGGCGCAGGGAGACCTCGTTTTGTGGTTCCCGGAAGACTTTCAGTCGGGGGATATCAATGGTCGGGCCCATGGAGGCCCTGCGCTCAACACGGGTTTCCTGGGCATGGCACACGTCCGCCCATCGACGGCGCAAACAGTTTTCCACCGAGACATGGTGGGTCTCCGCATGAGCTCACAGGTGCAAACATCGGCCCACCATTGTTGGTTCGATCAGGCGACGCAATTTCTTGACCATGTGGATTGGAATGCCGAGTCCGCTATGCGCGTCGTCCTGTATCCGTTGGTACGTAATGGACGAACCATCGCCATTCTGTCGTTGCACCACGGCGATCAATCGGGTCGGATGCAGGGCCGTCTAGATGTACTGACCGGGCACGTTGATTAATCGCGTGAAGGGCGGCTGATTGGCACAGGCAGTGTGGGGTCGATGATGGTTGTAGTGGTGCAGCCACGTCGTGAGTGTGTCCCGGCGCTCTTGTTCTGACTGGTAGCAGCGGGCGTAGGCCCAGCCGTCGGCCATCGTCCGATGGAATCTCTCGACTTTTCCGTTCGTCTGCGGTCGGTAAGGGCGCGTGCGCTTCGGGGTGATGTCCAGGGCATCGCACGTGTCGCGCCAGAGGAAGGACCGGTACGCGCCACCGTTGTCCGACAGAATTCGTTCGATCGTGACGCCGCGTTCGGCGAACCACGCCACAGCTCGCTGCAGCATCCCTACGGCGGTGACGGCGGTCTCGTCATCGTGCACCTCGGTGTACGCGACGCGTGAGTGGTCGTCGATGATCGTGTGAATGAAGGCGTATCCGAGCTTCGGGTTGCCCCACTTGCCCTTGAGCTTGTCGGGTGTGGCCGAGCGGTTCTTCTCGCCTTGCTGGCGGCCGACGTAGCGCCATCCGCCGCCGTCAGGTATGTTCCCTATTTTCTTCACGTCCACGTGGACCAGTGAGCCGGGGTAAGGATGCTCGTAAGTGCGGATGGGTTCCCCTGTGGCACGGTCGAGATAGGACAGTCGGTTCAGCCGCGCCGCGGTGAGGATACGGTGGGCTGTCGACGCCGCGATGCCGAGTCGTGTGGCGAGCTGAACTGGGCCCTCCCTCAATCGCATCCGCAAGCTGACGCAGCGCATCGATACTGCTTTGGGCGTCTTGTTCGGCGAGGTCTTCGGTCGGGACGAGCGGTCATGCATGGGCTCGCGGGCGAGGTGTCGGTCGACCCAGCGCTTCACGGTGGGCCAGGAGACCTGGAAACGGGCGGCGACTTCGCTGATTGGCCAGCCGTCGTCAACGACGAGGTGCGCGACTTTCAGACGGTGGCGCGGGGTGAGGGCAGCATTAGGGTGTGACATGTCTGAACTCCTAGACAGACCTAAGGGCCGACCATCGTGTGTGGTCGGCCCTTAGGGATCGAACATAGTGGGCGGGGCCCGTGCAGGTCAGTCCACCGGGGAGACCCGGATGAGATTGCCGTCGGGGTCGGTGATCACGAACGTGCGGCCGAAGACATCGTCGTGCGGCTCCTCCACGACGTGGACTCCCTTCGAGACCCAACTCGTGAAGGTCTCGTCAACTGCGGCCGCCGGTCCCGGGACCATCAGCCCGACCTCGCACGTGCGAGGGGTGCTCGGATCCGCGTGCTCGCTGCGTCCTGTCCACAGCGCGAACAGGACGCCGGGAGCAACTTCGAAAGCCACATAGCGGGGGCTTGTGAAGGTCGGCTCGATCTCGAACAGGTCGCTGTAGAAGGCCGTGGCATCTTCAGCATCGCGGACGTAGATCAGGAACAGATTGGGTGCGGGCATAGAGCGCTCCTCAGGTCGCTGGGTTCTCGGTACGGCACCAGTTGACCGTCTAATCACGACAAGACCTGTCATCTTTTCTGGGAAGATTGGTCAGTATGAAGGCTTCGAGACTGCTTCACCTCTTGTTACTCCTGCAGACACGTCAGCGCATTACCACCACCGAACTCGCCGATCGTCTGGAGGTGTCCCGGCGGACTGTGCTTCGGGATGTCGAGGCGCTCTCGACGGCAGGTGTGCCTGTTTATGCCGAACGGGGCCGGAGTGGTGGGATCGTCCTGCTCCCCGGTGTACGGCTCAACGCATCCCATCTGGAACCTCGGGAGCTAGAGGCCCTCTCTGTTGCCGGTTTGGACAGCGCGCAACTTGAGAGTTTGGGGCTGTCTGCGGTGCGTGAGTCGGCCGCACACAAGATCGCCGCCCGCCAGACCGCAGCGCTCGAGTCCCCGAACCTGCCGCGCCTGTCAGACCTGGTCCTGGTGGACAGCAACGCGTGGCTTGCCAACTCAAACGCGGAGGTGGACGTAGCAGATCTAGCATCAGCGCTGCGACACCGACGCCGGATGCGCATCCAATACCGGCGCAGCGCCGAGCAACAGGTCTCGATGCTGGTGGTCGACCCGTACGGGATCGTGGCGAAATCGGGCCGCTGGTACCTCATCGCCGATGACCAGGGAGCCGGCCGGCTGTTTGCTCTGGAACGGCTCTCGGCCTACGAAACCCTCGACGCACCAGTCGCCCTTCGCCCAGATCAGACCCTCCGCACCATGTGGGATGACCTGAAGGAACGCACCGAGACGCCAGGTCGCGTAAGCGTGACCGTCCGTCTCCGAGAAAACCGCCTCGACCTGGCACGGCGCATCCTCGGCACCCGCATCCACGAGGTCACCGAAACCGAAAGAGGCTGGTGCGCGGTCGTCATCCGCTACCCCAACATCGAGTCAGTGCGTCAGCTCCTCCAATTCGGCGACCACATCGAGATACTGACCCCAGAGACAGCCCGCGAACGCATCGGTCAGCTCGCCAGGGATCTCGCCGAAAGGCACTCGGCCCCCGCCCCATGACTGGTAGGCGGCACGCCCCGCCGTCGATCAATGTCCCCGGTCAGTACATCTAGACACCGTCTTTCGAGAGACGGCCCGGGAGATTTTGAGCATGGTCGCCCGAGGCGCGTGGCCTGACTTCAGTGCCTCAAGCGAGACGTCGCGAGGAAACCCCCGCGTCAGCGACGGCGTGATTCGGCTCGATGCAGAGGGTCGGGTCACCTTCGCGAGCCCCAACGCGGTTTCCGTGTATCGCCGGCTTGGGTTTCCTGAAGCACTCACCGGTCGTTCCTTGGCCGATCTAACTCGTGATCTCTTACCGATAGCCGAAAAAGCGGATGAGACGCTGCCTCTCGTGCTCACCGGTCGCATGCCGTGGAGAGGGGAGGTCGGAACGGATCGGGGTAGCGTAACCTTCCGCGCGGTGCCGTTAAGGAGACAAACACGGCGTGGGGAAGAGCGCTTTGGCGCTTTATTGCTGTGCCGGGACGTCACTGAATTGCGTCGTCGTGAACTGGAACTCATGACGAAGGATGCCACGATTCGCGAGATTCATCATCGGGTGAAAAACAACCTTCAGACTGTTTCGGCCCTGCTCCGCCTGCAGGCGCGGCGTATGACATCCCGCGAGGGCAAACAGGGGTTGGAGCAAGCGATGAGGCGAGTCGCCACGATTGCCATGGTGCATGAAGCCTTGTCGCAAGGGCTGACTCAGAGTGTGGATTTCGACGATCTCATCAATCGCCAATTTCATTTGGCAGCCGAGGTCGCTTCTCCCGGGCAAGCCGTTTCCACGTCAATGACCGGTGAATTCGGCAAGCTTCCGAGCGAGCTGGCCACTCCGTTGGCGCTCATCATTAATGAGATCGTCGCGAACGCGGTGGAACACGGGTTGGAAGGAAATTCAGGAACCGTGAGTTTGGATGGGCGACGTGAAGAAGCTGAGAGTGGCCCGGAGCTGATCGTGACAATCGGCGACGATGGCGTCGGCATGGGAGATAGCTATATCGAGGAGTCTGGAGTCTCCTCGTATCGTCCTCCGTCCCAGGGGGAGGGGCTCGGTATGCAGATCGTGCGTACCCTGGTGGCGAGTGAGTTAAAGGGGTCGATCGTGTGGAAGCCCCGTGCTGGTGGTGGCACTGAGGTCGTCATTACGGCCAAGATTCCTGAAGGGGCTGCGGAGCGGTCATGAGGTGATTCCGAAAGGGCCTGGTCATTGATGGAGCAGACCTGAGTCTCACGACGAGGTTAGCCGAAGAGGATATTAAAAACCGCTGCCTCCACGATCAGTGGCGAAGCACTGGTGGAGGCAGCGGGTGAAGGAACGTTTCGTTAGGAAGCGCGCCGAGCGCGAGCGGCGCGGCGCTTGAGGGCGCGACGCTCATCCTCGCTCATACCGCCCCAAACTCCGGAGTCCTGCCCGGTTTCCATGGCCCACTTGAGGCAAGTGTCCATGACGGTGCAGCTGCGGCAGACGGCTTTCGCCTCTTCGATCTGAAGGAGTGCCGGGCCGGTGTTTCCCACCGGGAAGAAAAGTTCAGGGTCCTTTTCGAGACAGGCTGCGCGACTGCGCCAATCCATCGATGCACGCTCCTTGTTTCACACATGAAGCCCACCAAAGCCGGTCTGAGTGGCCGAAATTGTGGGGTATACAAATAAAGAGCCCCCAAATGCGGGGGCTTTTGAGAACTGTTAAAAGGTTCCCACGTAAACTTCTCGTGAACAAGAGGGTTTGAAGCGTCAAGTCTACTTCTCGCCATGTTTTATGTCACATGGAGACATGGCGATATCTCCGGACAGGCGCAGTCGTTGAGGCGACGAGGGCCCATTCCGAGGGCGTGTGCAGGTCATCGATAGACTGGTGAATATGACTGTCCCTCACGATGAAGAAGCCACCGATTCCCCACGCGTCCAGGGGCGAGCTCCACGGGCCGTATGGATCCTTTCTGGCATGGTCGGCTTGGAAGGACTTGGTCTCGTCATTGCCGGAATCGTGCAAACGATCGGGGCGTTTGTTGAGGATCATGCGATGCCAGTCGGTGCCATCATGATCATGTCCCTGCTGTACGTGGGCTATGGGGCGTGGTTGTTGGGCTCGGCTCGAAGCCTCATTCGGGGCAGCCTGTGGCCACGTGCGCTGATTCTGTTGACGCAAATTTTCCTCGTCGTTATTTCGGTTCAGCTTGCTGGATCCTGGGGATGGGGAATGGCCGCATGGCCCATCGTGTACGGCGCATTGGTTGCAGTGTTGCTGTTTAGTCAACCCGTTCAGTCACATCTGCTTCGGGCCAATGGCCTTGCTGAACGCCGGTAGCAACTGACTCCATTACTGGCGAGTGCGGTGCCCGCCTCTGAGACTTCGTGGATGTCGACGTTTTTCGAAGTTGTGGCAGCTTAAATCGGATTCGTTCGTCGGCCTTGAATAAGGCTCCCTCGTCGAATCGTCTCTTCCCGTATTCACGCTCGGAAGGCCTTCCGTGTCCAAATGGTGGGCTGGGTGGCCCTGAACCTATGAGGAGCGAACAGCTGGCGGCGCTCACCCGGTCGGACCACCACGGCGGTAAGGCTAGTGTGGATGACGGGATGAGTACTACTGCGGCGTCATGCTGTGACACCACGGCCTGCAGCTCCTCTCGCTCTGTGTGCCGCCAGTCCATGAAACTGGCGACGACCGCTAGCTTGGTCTTCCGCCCGGTCCAAGAGGCCGTGGGCATGACGGTGTATGGCCATTGGGAGCCGCGATCCGGTGTGAATACGTTTAGCTCGGCGGCGTCGTGAAAGGTGCTGATGACCTGGATGAATAGCTCGTGTGATTCGGATCCGCCTACGAGAACTCCGATGACTTCGCCACAGCGCCACGGTAGGGCAAGCTCTTGTCCTTGAGGTGCCGAAATCCCGAGCAGAATTGTCCCGCCATCGGTGGTCGGTGAAGGGCTCACCGCACGTAGATGTCGGTGGTTGTCTGTCTTCTCGATGTGCGTGCTCGCGCGGACTTCATCCCAGCGCAGATTTTCGGGGAGGTCCCTGAATTGCGGGAACGAGGTCAAAATTTTTCGGGATACGGGTGTGGCGGGTTGGGGAAGAGCTCGTCGCGGAAAGTCTGATAACGACGTCACTGCAGGCAACGTTAACTCGACGACGCCACGATCGTCGGTGATGGGTCCCTCGACCTGACATCCAGTGCTTTGACGCGTGCTGTCCTCGAGAGGAAGCGACATTGACCTAACGGGTGATGTCGGAGACTTCATCGACAACCGGTTCGGGAGGCAACTCGAAAGCCGGGAAGGCACACGTGATCCTGAAAGAACCGCCATGGCCCATGAGTTTCCCCGTGTGTTCAGGAGATCCTCGACGGCAGGGGAGAAATCGGTCCCATGTTTCAGTAATTCTTCGCACCATCGATCCAGCCCTTGAACGACGACGAGAGGACGCCCCTGAGAGGGCGGACATCGCATCCTCGTGAGCTCCCGCAGCATCTCCAGGCAGTATTCGGGCGATGAAGAATCGCCTAAGCCAAATATTGGCATGCCTCGAGCAACCCACGAGTCAAGAGCATGTCGAATAGCCCGGTCGAAGATGATCAGATACACCGGGTGGTGATCGATAGAGGCCGTGGCCAGGAGCGTAGCGAGCAAACGAAACTGATCGGGAGCGGCACCTTCAAAACTGATCCCGCCTTGTTGGTGGGGCCTCCACAACAACGTGTCCTGCCAAGCTCTGTGGGGGCATTCCGCCGGGCCAAGGACCAGAGGGCGTTCCGTTCCTTCGTTCCAAGAACTCGAGTTCCAAGCTTCCCAAAAATCCAATGTCGGCGTGCCGCAAGGTGGTGGTATGACTGGTCGAATACGTGCTCTGTGCCGCGAAGCTTCGGCGGCTACACGACCGGTATCCATGTTGAGGTTGCGATCATCGAGTTCAGAGACGGCGTGGGAGTTACCGTCGTCGGCGACCAGCATGGGCTCGGGCGGTGGTAGTCGGGGCAAGCTGTCGACCAAGACCGACTGAAATTCCTGCATCTTTCCGTCGAATCGGAGGATGCCGCGTCCCGGTGAGGTAGCGGAAATTTTGGCGGCGGAGGTATCGCCTAAGACACTCATGGATTCCTGATCGGCCGTGACCCGGAAGCAAACCTCCATAGATGTATTGGCACGGATGTCCTGAGAAATGGCACCCTGTGGTCGTTGGGTGGAGAGAATCAGATGCATTCCCAAGGACCGGCCGGCCGCAGCAATCCGCAGAAACCTCTGAAGGCTGGCAGGAAATGAATCGACGAGATGTCGAAACTCGTCGATCACGATCATGATCTCGGGGAGACGGCAGTGGCCTGGTGCGTGGGGTTTCGCCCGTGTGAATTCCCGCCAATGCAGGCAACCGGCCGCCTGGAACAGAGATTCGCGTCGACGAACTTCCGCCTCCAGAAATGACAGAGCTCGATCGACCGCGCCTCCGTCGAGATCGGTGATGCATGCATGCACATGCGGTAAACGGATTGCCGGACCGAAGCTGGTCCCGCCCTTAAAGTCGATGAGGACAAGTCCCACTCTGTCCGGAGGGTAGGTCAACGCAAGGCAGTAGAGTGCGCCACGCAGAAATTCCGACTTCCCTGACCCCGTGGTGCCAGCGACCAGGGCGTGCGGACCGTGTTGATTGAGGTCAATGCGAATCATCTTCCCGTGATGGGGAGAGATGCCGATGTCCAAAAACAGTCGGGAATCGAGGCGATGTGCTACCCATCGTTCCCGAAGACGTTCTACCGCGAGGTCCTCGCGAGCAGAAAGAAAGGGTTGCCATACGTCGTCGCGCATTTCTTTGGGGACGAAGGGCGTCAGGCTTCTCACGACCGCAGTATCAGGAAAGTCCGGCTGAAGACAGACGACGTCGTACCCTTCGCAGAAGCCGACTAACGAATCTCCCGCGTTCCCCTGCACGGACAACCTCAGCCCTTCGACCGTTGGTCGAACGATGATGCCGTCCCAGTCGGGAGGCGGAATGACAGGATCTTCGTCGAAGGTGATAACAATCTGTGGTCTGGGGCCGTTGGCCGCCTCAATTCTCCGTGCGCAGGACAAATCCACAGAGCCATGAATCTGGCCGTGAACGGTGGAGGTGAAATCACATCGTTCGGAGACGACACGACATAGTTTGCAATCGCGACCACACGACAGCCAGGTCATCGGTATTCCCGCGGCGACGAGATGCGCTCGCAAGATGTCGAGACCGTCAGGACCTCCGTCAGAGGAAATCCTGATGAGGTGTGGCGAATTGATACAGGTCAGGATTGGCATCCCTGAGAACCGAGGTGCCGAGTTCTCTGGCGAGGAAGTGATGTGAAGGGAGCGTGTTCCTCGACCCCATCGAATCCAAAGACCCGATCCGGCAATGGGTAAGGAATCGGGCGAGGCAGAGGACAAACTCGTGAACGTTCGCGCACCGTAAAGCAAGAGCATCCTCTTTGCCAGGCGAAAGCCAAGAGGCGGACACACCGCATCGAGCTGGGCGATTTCGCGTTGACGGGCCGCTCGGAGCACCCGGCGATTTTTCCCGGGACCACCGCTGCGTGCCCACCAGAGGGAAAGGCTGGTTAGGGCACTGACGGCGCTAAAGATTGCCATTGCCCAGAAATTCCACATCCATGCCATGAATAAGCCTGCTGCAACGGGAATCAGCATGGTGGCCAACAGCGTTTTCCACCCTGATGCACTAGATCGCAGCTGAACGTGAGCCCGTGGTATCGCACGGTCCGATGGTTTCGGGTGGGCCTGACGCAGATCATGAATGACTCGGAGAATAGAGCCCGCAATATTCCAACCCTCACCCGGGATTTTCCGTGCCGCGCTCGGTCTTGACCGGCTGATGAAAGATATTCCCGAGTTGTCAATCACGAACGCTCCGACCTCCGGAGCTAAAGAACCGTTATCGATACGGATGCCCGTGACATCTCGTCCGACGGCGGTGGTCCCACGCCGAACGCTCCAGAAGGCTCCGCAGCCTGCTCCTTCGACACATACCAGGTAGGGGCCAGCGCCTTCGGACGCGGAACTGGACGACATAGTAAGCGTCGCACCATCCGTAAGCGGAGCCTCGCCCCAATGGCACGAGGCCAGGGGACGCCCAGCGACGTGAAGTTGAACCGTACGCCCCAACTCATGATTCAGGAATTCTGCAAGTGCACGTCCCGAAAGCCCGTGCCTCGCAGAGACAGAAATCTCATGTCGAAGGCTGAGCGCCGGGTCGATGACGGCGATCCGTAGTTTCATACGATCATTTGAGTCCACATCAGGTGGTCCACCGCCACGCACGACAACGTTCTGACGTCCAGTTGTGGAAGAATCGCCAGATATTTTCGGAAATTGCGGGTCCGTGGACGGTGAATACCGTTTGCCCTCGTGGGAAGGTAGAGCCCGAACCTTTTGGAGGATCGGAGCGGACAATAGAGTGCGCGTCGGGAAAATGAGACCCTCGGATGGTGGATCCATCACGAAGAATCAGGGGCTCTCGTCGTGTGCTGGCTGGTCCAAGCGAGCTTTCTATTAGGATCGAACTGAGATATTCGCACCTGACGTTGAGTCGGGAGGCGGACACGTCAAGCCGTGGGCGCCCGGCGTCCCGGCGTAAGAGCAACAGGAGTTTTTGCGTGAACGCAGATCTAGTGGTCGTAGGGTCTGGTCTCTTTGGCCTGACTGTCGCAGAGCAGGCGGCCAAGGAATTGGGACTCAAGGTTGCCCTGATCGACCGGCGCTCGCACATTGGCGGAAACGCCTACAGCGAGAAGGAAGAGAAGACCGGCATCGAGGTCCACCGCTATGGTGCGCACTTGTTCCACACCTCGAATGAGCGCGTGTGGGAATACGTCAACCGATTCACTGAATTCACCAACTACGTTCATCGTGTTTACACGCGGCACCAGGACGAGGTCTTCCCGATGCCGATCAACCTGGGAACCATCAACCAGTTCTTCCGGGCGGCCTACAGCCCCCAGGAAGCTCGTGACTTGATCAAGGAACAAGCTGGTGAGCTTGCCGGCACGGATCCGCAGAACCTGAATGACAAGGGCATCCAGCTCATCGGGCGTCCCTTGTATGAGGCGTTCATCAAGCACTACACCGGCAAGCAGTGGCAGACGGATCCGAAGAACTTGCCCGCTTCGATCATCAATCGCCTACCGGTTCGGTACACCTACGACAATCGCTACTTCAATGACACCCATGAGGGTCTGCCTGTTGACGGGTACACCGCCTGGCTTGAGCGTATGGCGGACCACCCCAATATCGAGGTCCATTTGGACACCGATTTCTTTGACGATTCACACGAATTTGCTCGCTCGAAGGTTCGAGGACAGGTGCCGGTGATCTATACCGGTCCGGTGGATCGTTACTTCGATTTTGCCGAGGGTGACCTTTCATGGCGCACCATCGACCTTGAGGAAGAAGTCTTGCCGATTCAGGACTTCCAGGGTTGCTCGGTCATGAACTACCCCGACGAAGACGTCCCGTTCACACGCATTCACGAGTTCCGGCATTTCCACCCGGAACGGGATTACACCAAGGACGCCACCGTGATCATGCGTGAATTCTCACGATTTGCGGAAAAGGGCGATGAACCCTATTACCCCGTGAACACCGACGCCGATCGTCAGATGCTTCTCAAGTACCGCGACCTTGCCCGCGGTGAAGATTCCGTCCTCTTCGGTGGACGACTGGGAACCTACAAATATCTCGATATGCACATGGCCATCGGTTCAGCGCTTTCCATGTTTGACAACAAGATTCGGCCCCATTTTGAAGGCGGCCAGAAGCTCGAGAGTGGAGGAGTCGACGCATGACCACTCAGGTAAAAGAATCTCAGACTCAGGGGCTCAAAACCCTTCAGCGTGTGATCTTTCCGCCCGCGGAACAGATGGACACGGTGGCGCTCTACGTCGACTCCGGTCAAGCAACCGGCGTTCAGTTGTCGACGATGAACGGATCCCTGGGAAGCCAGGGCTCAAGCGGCGCCAAGAAGGGTCAGTCTTCTTCGGAGCAGGAGTCCGCGGCAACCCCCGCCGGCTCTGACACTCACGTCGAGGACTTCATCGATCGTCGCTCCACGTTGATCCGTGCAGGAGCTCGACTTTCCTTCGCTACCTACTTCAACGCATTCGCGGCGTCGTACTGGAAGCGCTGGACTAGCATCGAAGACGTCTGCCTCTCCCTCCATACTCACGGTGAGGGCACGGTCATCGTCTATAAGTCGAACGCTCGTGGATCGCTTCAGCGGGTGGCCTCTAAGCGCGTCTCTGGAAAGATGCACACTACTTTTGACCTTCCGTTGAAGCCTTTCGGTGACGGCGGCTGGTACTGGTTTGACCTGGTAGCCGGCAATGAGTCGCTGGTTTTGGAAACCGCTGATTGGATGGGTTATTCGGATGCAGACAGCAAGCCGGGTCAAATCACCCTCGAGATTACGACGCTCAACAAGCCCGACTTCTGCCTGAACAACCTGCGGTCACTAGGGGAGAACCCCGAGGTTCTCGAGAATCTGCAAGAGATCCTCATCGTGGACCAGGGAACCAAAAAGGTTCAAGATCAGGATGAATTTGAAGAAGTCGCTGCGACTCTCCAGGGCAAGCTTCGGATTATCAACCAGGGCAACCTGGGCGGTTCGGGTGGCTTTTCCCGAGGAATGTACGAAGCCGTCGAGAACGGTAGCGACTACGCGTTGTTGTTGGACGACGACGTCGTGGTTGAGCCGGAATCCATTTCCCGCCTGCTGACATTCGCCGATCTGTGCCGGAAACCCACCATTGTGGGCGGACACATGTTCGATCTCTACAACCGGACCGTTCTGCACACCTTTGGCGAAATCGTGAATACGTATCGCTTCCAGCCGGATCAGCCGCACGAAGAGCAGTCCCTGGGACACGATTTCTTGAGCTCCAACCTGCGTTCGACCTCCTGGCTACATCGCCGAGTCGACGTCGACTACAACGGTTGGTGGATGGACCTCATCCCCACCAAGGTCATCAAGGAAATCGGACTCTCACTTCCTGTCTTTATCAAGTGGGACGACGCCGAGTATGGTTTGCGTGCCAAGAGGGCCGGATATCACACGGTCTCACTGCCCGGTGCCGCGGTGTGGCATGTCTCGTGGATCGACAAGGACGACCTGGTCGGCTGGCAAGCGTATTTCCATATTCGTAACCGCATCATTGCGGCCTTGTTGCATTCGCCGTACGAGCGAGGCGGAAGGCTCCTTCGCGAGTCATCGTACGCCGACGTGAAGCATCTGATTTCTATGCAGTACTTCACGGAGCACGGTCGGATCATGGCGTTACGAGATGTTCTCGGGGGACCGGATCAACTGCACGAAATTCAGCCGAAGCGGCTTCCGGAAATTCGGGCCTTGATGAAGAAGTACCCGGATGCCCAGTTCAAGGAAGACATTGAGGACTTCCCAGAACCGCACATGGATAAGCCACCGCGCAATGGCCGGGGATTCCACGCTCCTTCGTATAAGTCCTTGGTCCCGTGGGCGGTGAAGACCCTTACCAAGCAGCTGGTTAAGCCAGTCAAGGAGACCGCTCAAGATCATCCTCAGGCGCACATCGCCCACCAAGACAACCGGTGGTGGCGAATGTCTCAATACGACTCTGCGCTGGTTTCCAACGCGGAGGGGACCGCAATCTCGTGGTACCGTCGCCAGCCGGAGCAGTTGCGGGACAAGCTCGTCGAAGCGACCCGTCTGCATGCCCAGATCTTGCGGAACTGGCCTTCCTTGCGGAAGCAGTATCGTGAGGCTGCGTCTCGAATCACGTCCTTCGAGGCCTGGAAAAAAACCTTCGATCAGCATACGGATTCCGAACTGACGCGATGACAGAAATTATCAATCGAGAGTTCAAGCGCCCCGGCCGTGGTCGGGGCTTGCTTGACGTTCCTAAACACACCTTCCTGCTGCGGCTCCTGGTCGACAAGGAACTTCAGGTGAGATACCGAGGATCCGTCCTGGGCATCCTGTGGTCCTACGTCAAGCCGGGCGTACAGTTCATCGTCTTTTATCTGGCGTTGGGCGTGTTCCTTGAACTGAACAAAGGACTGCAAAATTATGCGGTCTATCTGTTCTCCGGCATCATCCTGATCAACTTCTTCGGTGAGGCCTTTGGCAACGGTGCGCGATGTTTTGTGGGCAATGGGGCACTGATCAAGAAGATCTATCTTCCCCGGGAATTGTTCTCGGTGTCGACTATTTGGGTTGGACTGATTCACTTCGCGCCACAACTGTTGGTGCTGCTCATAGCCGACTTTGTGGTCGGATGGCATCCGAACGTCATGCAACTGGCTTGTGCCGTATTGGGTATGGCGATTCTGATGGTCTTCGCCTACGGGCTGGGCCTGATTTTTGGCGTCGCCAATGTGTTTTTCCGTGATTCGGAGAACCTGGTCGATCTCCTGGTCATGATGCTCACCTGGATGTCACCCATCATGTACCCGTGGGAGCGTGTGGCTGATAAAGCGCCAGACTGGTTGGTTCACATTTATTTCTTGAATCCCATCACGGTTGCTGTAGAGCTTTTCCACTACGCGTTTTGGTACCCGACCATCGACATGGAATGGCACGTTCCGCCTCACCTGATCACCCAGATGGCTCCGTTGGCCGTCATTATTTCGCTTGTCGTTGTCTTCATTGGTGACTTGCTTTTCCGCAAGTTCGAAGGCAACTTCGCACAGGAGCTCTGATTTATCGTGTCGTGGCTTGATAACGATCCCGAGCTCTCGAAGCCGATGCCGCCCTATGTTCCTTCGTCGGAACCGGTGGTTATTAAGATCGACAACCTGGTGAAACGGTTTGTCCTGAGGCACACGCGTTCCATGAAGGAAGCGTTTGTGTGGCTCATCAAGGGGCGAAAAGGCGATCTCTCCCAGAAATTCAATGCACTCGATGGGGTGTCATTGGATATCCACGAGGGTGAACGAGTGGCTCTCCTGGGCTTGAACGGTTCCGGAAAGTCGACCCTATTGAAGCTCATCTCCGGCGTGATGCACGGGGATTCTGGTGAGTTGATGACGAGGGGACGAATCGCCGGTCTGATTGAGGTGGGCGCAGGTTTTCACCCGGATCTCACGGGCCGAGACAACGTCTACCTCAACGGTGCGATTCTGGGCATGACCAAGCAAGAGATCGACGAGAATTTCGACTCCATCGTCGAATTCTCCGAGATCGAGCAGTTCATCGATACCGAGGTTAAGTTCTACTCCTCGGGTATGTACCTGCGACTTGCCTTCGCCGTCGCCGTGCATACGGATCCTGAAATTTTCTTGGTCGATGAGATTCTGGCCGTGGGCGATGAGCCTTTCCAGAAGAAGTGCATCAAGAAGATCAAGGAGCTCTCGCAGCGCGGAAAGACGTTGGTCGTGGTGAGCCACGATCTCGATATGGTCAAGCGCCTCTGTGAGCGTGGCGTCGTCTTGGAGCACGGCAAGATCGTCGAGGACGGCGATATCCGAGACGCTGTCCGTTATCTACGCCAGTAATTCCACGGGCGGAAGAAAGGTCCACCGAAAATTTTCGGTGGACCTTTTCTTGTTTAAGCCAGCGACGGGTAACATTTTTACAATGACGACAGTGGATGCCAGCCCTGTAATGGTGGTGCATGTTATCGCGGATCCCGGCCTGCCCAGCCGGAGATTGGCCGCGATCCGGGATTCTCTTCAAGGCAGGTTGCAGGTCCTGTCTCGGCGGCCGCTCGAGGTTGAGTCTCGGAGCGAGTTACTTCGTATTCGCCCGGATCACGCCCTAGAGGCGCGGGCCGTCGAGAATCTCTCCGAAGGACGAGTCGATCTCGTTATTCTACTGACCGAAATCCCCAGGTACCTCAAGCGCCGGCCGCTGATCGCCGAAGCGTACCCCGACGAGCGCGTTGCTATCGTGTCCTGTCCTACCGTTGGTGCTTGGGCAACCAAATCGAAGCTCCTGCGCATCATCGTGGACTGCGCGTATCGACTGATGACGATGGACGACGTCGCGGAAACGTATACCGACGACGGGTGGGGGCAATGGGTTTCACGCGACGAACGTAAGAGCCTGATCATGCTAGCGAACCCGAGAACAGGATTCGCGCGAACGGTCCTCGGCGTCATCTTGGGCAATGAGCCCTGGAGGACCGCTCCCAAGTTGTCGAGAGCTCTCGCCACGGCGGCGGCCACCGGAGCCTTTGGCGTTTTCTACAACTCCATCTGGCAGATGTCAGATGCGTTGTCCACGGGAAGACTCTTGGTCATATCCGTTCTGGCGGTGTGTTCGATGGTCGTTTGGCTCCTGGTGAGCAACAAGCTGTGGGATCGACCCAGATATGCCCGTCTGTCCAAAGTGGTGTTGCTCTATAACCTCTCGACCGTGATGA
The DNA here is from genome assembly GCF_003989425.1 of Kocuria sp. HSID16901. Lineage (NCBI taxonomy): Bacteria > Bacillati > Actinomycetota > Actinomycetes > Micrococcales > Micrococcaceae > Kocuria > Kocuria sp. HSID16901. The sequence goes on from NZ_RBLM01000002.1 coordinate 79,476, forward strand.
CGTTGCTCATCTGCGTGATATGGCTCTATGCAGCCTTGTGGGTCTTCATCTTCGTCTCGGGACTCATCGTGATTGATCCATCGTTCATGGCTTCTGTGCTGAATGAAGACGTGGGGATCAATAACTACGCATCCATTGCGTGGCTCAGTGCTTCGATGGGCGTCGTCGCCGGCGCTTTGGGGTCAGGCTTCGACGACCAGGTCGACATGCGACATATCACCATGGGTATGCGAGAACGTCAGCGGGCCTACACGCAACAGCCGGAAACCGAAGTCGAGGAGTCCACCTCGTAGCCCCGCGAGAGCGTGGAAAGTGCATCCCATCACCGATGGGGAAGAGGGATCGCCTTATCCGAGGTTCCGGTAGCGCATCGCCCGTTGGGCCTCACGTTTGTCCTGAGCTTCCTTCAGGGCGTGCCGCTTATCGTATTCGCGTTTACCCTGGGCCAAAGCGATTTCCACTTTCGCTTTGCCATCCCGGAAATACAGTTGGATCGGCACGATGGTGTAACCGGTTTCTTTGGTCTTTTGCTCCAGCTTCCGCAGCTCCATCCTGTGGAGGAGCAGCTTGCGTCGCCGGCGGGCCTCGTGGTTAGTCCAGGAACCATGTCCATACTCGGCGATGTGGATATTCTCCAAATACAGCTCGCCGCGTGTCATTTGGCAGAATCCATCGACGATCGAAGCTCCGCCATCACGTAAGGATTTCACCTCGGTGCCTAGGAGAGCGATACCTGCCTCATACGTGCTGAGGAGGTTGTAGTCGTGGCGGGCCTTGCGATTGGTCGCGATGACCTTGCGCCCGTCCTCATTCTTTGTTGACTTCTTGTTCTTCTGTGCCATGGATTGTCTATCGTATTCTTTCGCCCGCGATGGGGCAGTTTGAGGTATTAGGCCTGATCCGCCTGGCGTTGTCCCGCGCGCCACCGAATGCCTGCATCGATGAACTCGTCGATCGAGCCGTCAAAAACCGCGCTGGGGTTGCCTTCTTCGTGATTGGTTCGAAGGTCCTTGACCATTTGATAAGGGTTCAAAACATACGAACGCATTTGATCTCCCCACGACGCTTTTACATCGCCGGCTAGTTCCTTCTTCTTGGCGTTTTCTTCTTCACGCCGTTGAAGGAGTAGCCGAGACTGCAAGACGCGCAGTGCGGCCGCCCTGTTCTGGATCTGCGATTTTTCATTCTGCATGGAGACGACGATTCCGGTTGGGAGGTGCGTCATGCGGACCGCCGAGTCGGTGGTATTCACCGACTGGCCGCCTGGGCCAGAGGAGCGGAACACATCGACCTTAATCTCGCTCTCTGGGATCTCGATGCTATCGGTCTGCTCGATGAGAGGGATAACTTCCACGGCGGCGAAGGAGGTCTGTCGACGACCTTGGTTATCGAAAGGGGAAATGCGCACGAGACGGTGGGTCCCGGCCTCAACGGAGAGCCGTCCGAAGGAGTAGGGGGCCTTGACTTCGAACGTCGTCGATTTAAGGCCGGCCTCTTCGGCGTACGACGTATCCAAAACTTTGGTGGCGTATCCGTTCTTTTCCGCCCACCGCAGGTACATGCGCATCAGCATTTCTGCGAAGTCCGCGGCGTCAATGCCGCCGGCTCCGGAGCGAATGGTGACCACGGCCTCTCGAGGATCGTATTCACCAGACAAGAGGGTCACGATTTCGAGGTCTGCCAAGGCCCGGCGGATGGACACGAGTTCGTCCTCGGCATCGGCCATGAGTGCAGAATCGTCTTCCTCTTGACCCAACTCAACCATGGTTTCGAGGTCGTCGATGCGTTCCTGCAAACGTTCCAAGCGTTCCAACTCTGACTGACGGTGAGACAACTTGGATGTCACCTGCTGTGCAGCGTCGGGATCGTCCCACAGATTCGGCGCGGCCGCCGCTTCCGAGAGCTCCGCGATGCTTGCACGGATGCCCTCGATGTCGCTGACCTGAGCAATGGACGAGTACGTCGCACGGAGGTCTTTGATTTCTGCGGGAAAGTCAGTGGAAGCCATATCTCGCAAGTCTAGTCGATGATGTGGCACCGCAGGCCGCCGGGCTTAGGTGGTGATGGGCGCTTGGCTTCCCAACATGGACTGCAAGGAGTATATTTAACAGGTCTGGAGCAAAGCGACGTAGTTTTCTGTGCTCCAGTCGGTTGATTGAAAACCACATATGGGGATGATCGGTTTCGACGATGCCAGTTGCGGCAGGTGAAGCGGGCCGAGAACGCAGAGTCATCTCGTAAACGTTCTCTGCAAAACAATAAGTGCCAAATCTGAAAAGCGCACTGACTTCGCTCTCGCTGCGTAAGTAGCCAGAGCAGTCTGCTAGCCCGGGTTCGCTTTCGACCCGGATCCTAGTATCAGTTTAGAAGGCCACTGCTCTAGTTCTTCTCCGTAGGGAACTAGGGGACTTTTATACGGATAGGTTCGGCGGCAATGTGTTTGTGGAAGTGCCGGAGCCGAAAACACCGATATACAAACTGCGCCCGGAGAAACCCTGGCAATGCTGCATCGGACCGGGGTTCGATTCCCCGCATCTCCACAAATGGTGACCGTTTTTGGTCACGTTCAACAGGCCCGGGTCTCATGTATGAGGCCCGGGCCTGTTGCATTTAAAGAGCAGTGAAGAGATGCCCACTAGGTACAAACGTGAATCACATCGGTGGTGCCTCGAGCCACAGAGCTCGAGCCCGTGAGCCCCGTGCTCGCGAGGGTATCCAAGAATGTGATGAAATGAGTAAACGCGCGGCACCGCAGCGCGCGAACCACCATCTAGAGCTGAAGCGAGGAAGTGTCACCGATGACCAAGGATCCTTCGTCCGACAACGAAAATCTCGACGCCGAGAACGGGGGAGGCAGCTCGGTTCCCCGCTACGGAGAACGGAGCCATGACTCCAAGCCGTGGGATGCAGAACGGGAGGGTCAAGCCGAGGGAACGTCGAGCTTTGGCCAACAACAGTATGGCCAAAGCGGTGCTTACCAGTCGGATCAGCCTCGATACGGCCACAATGACTCGTCACAACAGAGCTACCAGGCGGGTTCCTACGGCTCTTACGGCGACTCTTCCGCCCAGGATGGTTCCTACGGGGGGTACGGCAGCACGTCCCCGCAGAACGGCCAACAGCACGACGGCGGAGCGCCGCAGTATGCCCAGCCTGGTGCTTATGGCACGGGTGCGGACTCTTACGGAAACCAGTCCAATACCAACGGCACCCCCGGTCACTACGGGGGTAGCCCCCGGCCTTATGACTCCTATCAGGGCCAGCAGGCTCAGTATTCGGGCAACGGCTACGGGCAGCCCCAGTATCAGCAGCAGTACCCCACGAGCCAGCCGCAGCGCCCCAACGGGTGGGGAATGGGGCTGGCGGCCATGATCTGCGGTATCGGCAGCCTCGTTTTGTGCTGGCTGGTGTTCCCGGCGTTGGCGGGTATCGTCGCGATTATTCTCGGCATCGTAGCCATCAAGAAACTCGGTAAGACGCCAGGTGCCGGTAAGGCCATGCCGATCGTCGGCATTATATTGGGCGCCATCGGCGCGATCGTGTCGGTGATCTTCTTGATCTTCTGGATCTTCTCGTTCTCCATCGCGAACGAAGCCGCTCAGAATTGTGGCGGATACGGGAACGCTAACTCATCCTCTTATCAGCAATGTATTGATGACTACATCGCCAATCAAGCAGGAAATTAGCGTTCGCTGAGTTCAGCAAACCCCCGTCGCCTTGAGGGCGACGGGGGTTTTATTATGGCCATTTTTCGGGGATTCGTGCGGCAGGCCACGAGCGAAGTGGGTCCGCCCAGGACGCGCCTGGTTTTACGGAGATTCCGCGACGTGCCGGCCCCGAAAAGCCTCAGATACGTTCGCTTCCTCGGCCGTGGCATCGCTGGTGTTGAGTTTCTGCAGAACCGCAGGGTGAAGAGCCCCGTTGGTTGCCAATGCGTTGCCTCCGTGTGGACCGTCTTCCCCAGCCAGAGACGTAAATCGCCCTCCGGCTTCCGTCACGATGGGCACGAGAGCTGCCATATCGTGGAGCGCAAGTTCTGGCTCACAGGCGATATCTACGGCTCCCTCCGCAAGAAGACAATAGGACCAGAAGTCTCCAAACCCGCGGACTCGCCAAACCTCGTCTGTGAGGTCAAGGAATTGATCGCGTAGGCCAGCGGATTTCCAGCCCGACAGAGACGAGAAAGAAAGTGAAGCATCTGGAAGGGATGCGACGTCAGAGACCTCGATGCGTGTCGCCTTGGCGAGCGACCGACCGGTGAATGCGCCCGTACCTTCGGCGGCCCACCAGCGCCGTTGTAGGGCCGGTGCCGAGACGAGACCCACGACCGGCTTGCCTCGATCCAGCAGTGCGATGAGTGTCGCCCAGACCGGCACGCCGCGAACGAAATTCTTGGTTCCGTCGATGGGGTCGATCACCCATTCACGTGGCGAGGAACCCGTGGATTCGAATTCCTCCCCAGAAACGGAGTCCCGGGTTCGGGCGCGATTCAAGTGTGAACGGACCAGCTGTTCGGCTTCGCGGTCGGCGTCTGTGACGGGCGTCAGGTCCGGTTTGGTGTCAACGGTGAAGTCCTGAGCCTGAAACCTTCCGAGTGTGTATCGGTCCACGGCGTCGGCGATGACGTGTGCCAAACGGAGGTCATCGTTATACGGGCTCATCGAAGTCATGCCTTCCAGGTTAACCCATGAGTGCGGTCTGGGTCTCAGGCACCGCCGAGCTCCTTGGTCTCGGCGAGTCCGGTTTCCTCGGCAACTCCGAGGAGCCGGCGCAGTGATTCCAGACGTTCTTCGCCTCGTGGTCCGGGTTCGCCGGATCGGACGAGTGCCGCGATTCCGCAGTCCGAAGCGTCTGTTGCGTGAGTGCACCCTTTGGGGCACTGGGCCGATCCGGGGGCGAGATCATCGAATGCGGCGACGATGTCATCCTTTTCCACATGTGCCAGGCCAAACGACCGGATGCCGGGGGTGTCGATGACCCACGTGCCGGAAAGACCCCACTCGGGGGAAATCGCCAGCGCCGACGATGACGTGTGCCGCCCACGCCCCGTCACGAGGTTAACGCCACCGGTGGAGCGCGATGCCCCAGACAGCGCATTGACGAGAGTCGATTTTCCTACGCCAGAATGGCCCAAAAAGAAGCTGACGTGGCCGTTCAATTCGGACTTCAAGGTGGCCAGAAGACTCGGATCGAGGCGAAGTGTTTCGTGGGTTCCAACTCGAGTGAATTCTTCCGCGGAGCCCATCGGGGAACTGGTCAGGATCTTGAGAGACGTGTGGGAGTAGTACTCTCTCAAGTCTGTTGCGTCGCCGAGGTCTGTTTTGGTGATACAGAGTACGGGCTGGATGCCGGCATTTGTAGCCGCCACGATGGATCGATCGATGAATCCCGTTCGTGGCGTCGGATTGGCGGCAGCGACCACAATGATCAGCTGATCGGCATTTGCGACGACGACCCTTTCGACGGGGTCGGTGTCATCCGCGCTTCGTCGGAGAACCGTGGAACGTTCCAGCACTTTAACCAAACGGGCTAGGGACCCTTCGGCCCCACTGACGTCACCTACCAATCCGACAAGGTCGCCCACGACCACGGGGGTACGGCGCAGGTCCTTCGCACGGACGGCGGTAATGAGGCGGCCGGGGCCGTCCTCGCCCAAGTCCACGGTGTAGCGGCCTCGGTCCACGGTCACGATACGGCCGATGACGGCGTCTCGATGGGCTGGACGTTCTTTGGTCCGTGGACGCGAACCGCGCTTATTGGCACGGACCCGAACGTCCGATTCGTCCCAGGACCTGGAGGGTTGACGAGCCATCAAACCTCCCGGCTCGCGAGCATTTCGTCCCACATTTCCGTAAACCCAGGAAGCGTTTTGGACGTCGTCTCGACATCGCGGACCACGACGTCGGGGAGTATGAGCCCGATGACCGCTCCGGCGGTTGCCATTCGATGGTCGGCGTACGTCTCGAAGAGTGCACCATTGCGGACGGGTGCATCGATGGTCACGCCATCTTCCGTTTCCTCGGCCATTCCGCCGAGGCGTCGAATTTCCGTGACGAGGGCCTTGAGCCGGTCGGTTTCGTGCCCCCGCAGATGAGCGATGCCTCGCAGGCGAGAAGGCTTCGAAGACAGAGCGGCGATGGCGGCGACGGTCGGAGCCAATTCGCCGGCACCCTGAAGATCGATATCGATGCCCGGTATGGCGTCTGCCCACGCGCCCCCTTGGGGCCCGCGCACTATAAGGTCGGCTCCGGAGCGGCGAACTTCGGCACCGAACTGGGGGAGGATGGTCCGCCATTCATCTCCACCCTGAGTCGTCTCTGCAGGCCAATCGGGGATCGTGACTTTCTGGCCCGTGACGACCGCCGCCGCTAAGAAGGGTCCCGCATTGGAGAGATCGGGTTCGACGACGACGTCGTGAGCTCGTGGCGTCCCAGGCTGAACGAACCACGACGACGGCCCCGCCTGCTCAACGTGAATATCGAATTCTTGGAGGGTCGCGATCGTCATGCCGATGTGAGGCATCGAAGGAATGCCCTGACCTCGGTGTTCGACGTGGAGTCCGTGGGGAAGCAACGCACCCACTAAAAGCAACGCCGAAAGAAATTGGCTTGAGGCGGAGGCGTCGATGACGACGTGTTGAGGTGAACCGCTGCGATGAGGTTCGGAATCGGGACGCCGTGTTGTTTTCAGGGAAAACGGTAGGTGTCCCGTGTCGGAATCATCGACGGTAGATCCCAGCTGGCGTACGGCCTCGATCACTGGGGCCATGGGTCGTAGTCGGGCTCCGGGGTCCCCATCAAAATGCGTATCGATGCCCAGTACTGCGGCCAAGGGAGGAACGAACCGCATGACGGTTCCTGCTAGGCCCGTGTCAATGGAGACCTCAGGAGATTTGGGATCAACCTTGGTGAAATCCCGCCCTCTGGACAGGGGCGTCACCAATAGTCCGTGTGCCGTGCTGTCGAATCGTGCGCCGAGCGACTCCAGCGCGGCCATCATGAGACGAGAATCGCGTGAATCGAGTGCTCCGCGGATTTCGCTGGGGGCATCGGCCACTGCCGCCAAGATGAGATAACGATTGGTTAACGACTTTGAGCCGGGAACACGGACCGTTGCGCTCCATTCCTCGTCGGGGGAGAGGGTTGGCGCGGGCCAATCTGGGGCTGGGGAGTGATTCAAGCAAGTCCTCTGGAAGTATGCAGTGGCGAGTTTCGGTAGGTACGGCTCATTTTAAGCGCCACCGGGGGCCCGCCACGAAAGCGGACCCCCGGCATGTGGATGAGGCCTGAACTTCATCGACGGCCTGCATTAATTGCTGAAGACGTCCTCAGACTTCTTCTTGAGGTCGTCGCTGATCTTGGAGGACTTCTTCTTGACGTCCGCGCCGAGCTTGTTGGCTCGCCACGCGAGTGAGGGATTGCCCTCGGTGTCGACGGATGTCAGGGCCACAGCACCGATCAGAGAAGCGCTCTTGACGCCCTGTGCCAACCGAACGTTCTTCTGTTCCTTGGTTTCCTTTTCAGCGGTGGCGTACTCAACGTAAGCATCGATGGTGCCGGTCACGAGGAGCAGAGTCGACGACAAGCGGGGGAAACGTCCCAGCGCAAAGAGTGCGCCCGCCGCAATCTGGGTTGCCGACAGCGACTGGCCGATGAGGCGCTCCTGGCCGCGCAACGGGGCGAGCTGAGGAGAGGCTTTTGCAGCGGTGTCGATGATCGGCTTCAGGTGCTTGGCGGATTCCGGGCTACGCAACCGGTTAACACCGTTGTAGATGAACGACGTCGCCAACAGGGGGCGGGCGAGTTTGCGAACGATGGTCATAGTTCCTCCTCAACGTGGGCTTTCGCGATAGGTGCCGGATGGGCACCGTGACAAAAACCCGTGGGTTCATCTTTATCCTAGGGGATCGAAGCTACAAGAAGACAAGGCTTAGAAAGGTTTCGTGCCCTGCGAACACCGAACCTGCCCTGCGGAATATTTGCTCCGTTTACCTCGTTGACATGCACGACAAGGATGAGGCGAATCATGAGGGGTGAATTGTCGAGATGACCACGACTTTATCGCGTCCTATGACGCGGGTCGGGGAGTCCGAGCGGGGCACCGAGGAGACGAACCTTCTAGACTGGTCCGAAAGCACCATCACGACCCGCCGGAAGGAATCCGTGGAGACAGTCGACGTATCCCACGAATCGAATCAAGAGCGCAAAGCTCGATTCGAACGGGAGGCCATGCAATATATCGACCAGCTCTATGCGGCTGCGTTGCGAATGGCGCGTAATCAGGCGGATGCGCAGGACCTTGTTCAAGAGGCGTACACCAAAGCATTCTCGGCATTTCACCAATACAAGCCGGGAACGAACCTCAAAGCCTGGCTGTATCGAATTCTGACGAATACGTACATCAATTTGTACCGTAAACGTCAGCGCGAGCCCCACCAGGCAAACACCGATTCGGTCGAGGACTGGCAGCTGGTCCAAGCCTCGGCTCACACCTCGTCAGGCCTGAAATCGGCGGAATCCGAAGCGCTGGATCATCTGCCGGACAGCGACGTCAAAAATGCACTCCAGAACCTTCCGGAAGACTTCCGTATGGCCGTGTATTACTCGGACGTTGAAGGGTTCGCCTACAAGGAGATCGCCGAAATTCTCGATATCCCCATCGGAACGGTGATGTCCAGGTTGCACCGAGGACGGCGAATGTTGCGAGAGCAGCTAGCCGATTATGCGTCGGAGCTTGGATTCTCCACCGAAAAGGCAAAATCCGGACAGAAGTCCAAGCACACCACTCAGAATTCATCAGACGCCGAGAGCGTCGAGCAGCGGTAAGCCCGCCATCGAGGAAAGGAAGGAATTTGAACATGACAGACTGCCACGAAAACGGCGGATGCCGCGAGGACAAGATTCAGAGCATGTACGAATATCTGGACGGCGCACTCTCGCCGGCAGACATTGAAGACATCTGTGCGCATCTCAATGAATGCGAACTTTGCGCGAGGGAATATGACCTGGAATGCCTGATTCGTTCTTCGGTCAAGAGATCCTGTAGCGAGCCGGCCCCAGAAGAACTCAAACAGTCGATTCTGGCCAAAATCGATGTATTGCGGGATAGCCCCGATACCTCCGCACACGATCACACGGGTCTCGGCCAACACGAGGAAAATCGCCGGCCAATGGCTTCCTAACGGGGCAAGTTGGAAACAACGAAAGGGCTGGGATGCTTGATGCATCCCAGCCCTTTCGTCGACGCGCTCGCGGCGGACCGTAGTCCACGCGCGTCATGGCATGTCCAACTCTTTAGGAGTTGGGGCGCTTGCCGTGGTTAGCTGCGTTCTTGCGGCGATCCTTGCGCTTACGTCCACGCTTGCTCATGTGAGCCTCCTTCCGCGCTACCCGGTGCTTGGCACGGGGAGCGGCCCTAATATGGTCAGCCCAGTGATGACGGCACTCCGCGCAAGGCGGTAGTACCCCGAATACTAGGCATTGTGATCTATTGTGCCAGACGAAACCAGAAGCCCGCACCCCCGAAGCGAGGCTCAGGGTGGTGAGCTTGGTTCCACCAAAGCGAGTTAGTTGGGCTCCGGGAGCTGCAACCAGGAGTACCAACCGCGGTGCAGCACAAGCCAGGCCATGAGGCCGTAGCCGGCCTGTCCGGGGCGTCCGTCGTTGGCCGCAAGGTCCTGACGCCACTGTTCGTGATGCTGCAACGGGTTGAAAGTATCCACATAGACGTGACGACGGCGCGTGGTCACATCCGCATAGGCGGCGGAGAGATCCGCGATCCGGCGGTTGCGCTCGGCGTCCAAGGTGGGCGGGGGACCGACGACCAAAACCTTCATGTTGTTCTGTGAAGCCAGGTCCACCATGTTGGCGAGGTTGAGGCGACTGCGGGCATTGGTCAAACCCGTGTCGATGTCGAAGGTCGACGGCGCGATCACCAGGCGGTTATCAGCGCCCGTCGCGAAACGACGGCTGGCTTCCTCGAACCACCGATCGTTGAGGGTCTCGCTTCCTTCGCCGGGAGCGGCGAGGTTGTAGGAGACCACGGGGGCCACGTGCTGAGGTGTACGTGCCATGACACGCCCGAACCAACCGAGGGCGCGCGGGTCCCCAATGCCAGCAAGCAGGTCGTCTCCGACTGCCACGATCCGAATGTTGCGTTGCTCCACGAGATTCTTTCTGTTGTCTACGGCGTCACGTCGTCCCTGACCTCGGCTACCCGAGGAAGAGTGCATCTAACGTAACGATAAACGTTCTAGTCCTTGCCCGCATGTTCTGGCCGCGTATTCGTTGGCCGAAAACCGACGAATACGCGGCCAGAGGCTCACGCGATTCAGATTAGTCGAAGGACTGCTGAACCAGGTGTTCCAACTCAGCTTGGTGACGCTTGCCCGTGCCGGTGGCGGGGGAAGCCGAAGCCGGGCGGGACACCAGGCGAACCTCGCGGTCCAACAGCGGAAGCATCGACACGGACAGGTAGGGCCACTGGCCCTGGTTGGCCGGCTCGTCCTGAGCCCACACCACATCCGCTTCGGGGTAGCGAGCCAGCTGCTCCTTGATCTCGTCCAGCGGCAACGGGTAGAGCTGCTCCACACGGATGATGGCCGTGTTGTTGAGCCCCTTCTTTTCCCGTCGGGCCGCGAGATCGTAGTACAGACGACCCGAGACCATGATGACGCGCTTGACGCTGGAGTCGTCGAGCCCACCCTGATCCGGAATGACCGCCTGGAAATCGCCCTGCGTGAAGTCGGAAACCTCGGAGGTCGCCGCCTTCAGGCGCAAGAGCTGCTTCGGCGTCATGATGACCAGCGGACGATGAGGACGGCTGTAAACGTGACGGCGCAACAAGTGGAAGTGGTTGGCCGGCGTCGTGGGTACAGCCACGGTCATGTTGTTCTCCGCGCAGAGCTGCAGGAAGCGTTCCATGCGGGCGGAGGAGTGGTCCGGGCCCATGCCTTCGTAACCATGCGGCAACATCAACACGAGCGAGGAACGCTGGGCCCACTTCTGCTCGGCCGACGAGATGAACTCGTCGATGATCATCTGGGCACCATTGAAGAAGTCGCCGAACTGCGCTTCCCAAATCACCAGCGAATCCGGACGCTCGACCGAGTATCCATATTCGAAGCCCATGACGCCATATTCCGACAACAGCGAGTTGTAGATCATGAACTTCGCCTGGTCATCGGCCAGGTGACGCAACGGAACCCATTCGGCATTGGTTTCGTGATCGTGCAAGACCGAGTGGCGTTGAACGAACGTGCCACGCTGAACGTCCTGGCCGGACATGCGGACCTGAACGCCCTCCATGAGCAACGAACCGAAAGCGATCAGCTCGCCAAAGCCCCAGTCGATTTTTCCGTTCTGGGCCATTTCGTGGCGCTTCTTGACGAGTTGTCCGAGCTTCTTGTGAATCGTGAAGCCTTCGGGCATTTCGTTGTGGACCTCGCCCACGCGGGCAACGACCTCCTGCGAGACCGCGGTGGTCTCGGGGGAGTAGACCGAGTCCTCGATCTGCTGAGCGGCCGGTCGTTCGATATTCGACACAGCAGCGGCGTCGCCGGTGACCAGAGGCGCTGAAGACGTCTGAGCCTCGTGGGTTTCGGTGAAGACCCGTTCAAGCCGCTCCTGGTAATCCTTGAGCGCCCGGTCGGCCTCTTCCGGTGAAATATCTCCACGACCGATCAGAGACTCGGTGTAGAGCTTGCGGGTCGAGCGCTTGGCCTCGATCAGCTGGTACATCAACGGCTGAGTCATCGAGGGATCATCGGCCTCGTTGTGTCCACGGCGGCGGTAGCAGACCATGTCGACGACGACGTCCTTCTTGAACCGCTGACGGTACTCGAAGGCTAGCTGGCCGACACGCACGACCGCTTCGGGGTCGTCCGCATTCACGTGGAACACCGGCGCCTGAATCATGCGAGCGATATCGGTCGCGTAGGTCGAGGAACGTCCCTCGCCCGGCGTCGTCGTGAAGCCCACCTGGTTGTTGACCACGATGTGCACCGTGCCGCCCACCTTGAAACCGCGCAATTGCGACATCTGCATGATTTCCGCGACGATTCCCTGGCCGGCAAACGCGGCGTCGCCATGGACCAGGATCGGCAGAACACCATAGGCGTTGTCGGACTCGCCGCCCTCGTCGAGGAGGTCCTGCTTGGCGCGCACGATGCCCTCGAGTACGGGGTTGACCGCCTCGAGATGCGAGGGGTTGGCCGCAAGGTAGACCTGGGTCTCGTTTCCGGCGTCCGAGGTGAACACGCCTTCGGTACCGAGGTGGTACTTGACGTCACCGGATCCGCCCACGAGGCGGGGATCCTGTTCACCTTCGAATTCCCGGAAGACCTGTGCATAGGATTTGCCGGCGATGTTCGTCAACACGTTGAGGCGGCCACGGTGTGCCATTCCAATGCCCACACCGGCCAGACCCTGGTCGGCAGCGCCCGAGATGATGGAATCAAGGAGCGGAATGAGCGACTCGCCGCCCTCGAGGGAGAACCGCTTCTGACCGATGTACTTGGTCTGGAGGAAGATCTCGAAGGCCTCCGCAGCGTTGAGCTTGCCCAGGATGCGCAGCTGCTCATCGCGGCCCGGCTTGGTGTAGCCATGTTCGAGCTGCTGCTGGAACCATTGGCGCTCGCTCGGGGACTCAATGTGCATGTACTCCACCGCGAGCGTGCGGCAGTAGGCCTCGCGAAGGAGGTCGAGGATGGTCCGAAGCGTGAGCTTGGGAGCATCGCCGAACCCGCCGGTGGGCCACTCGCGGTCCAGATCCCACAACGTCAAGCCGTACGTGGCGATGTTGAGATCGGGATGCTTACGCATCACGTATTCGAGCGGGTTGACCTCGGCAATCAGGTGGCCGCGAACTCGATACGAGTGGATCAGCTGCTGGATTCGAGCAACCTTGTTGATCTCTTCCTCGGGATTGACCTGGTTATCCACGGCCCAACGCACGGGCTCGTACGGGATGCGCAGGACCTCGAAGATTTCGTCGTAGAAGCCATGTTCACCGAGCAGATACTGGTCGATCAGCTTCAGGAATTCGCCTGAGCCCGCGCCCTGGATCACTCGGTGATCGTAGGTTGAGGTCAGGGTGAGGATCTTCGACACGCCCTCTCGCGCCAAGGTCTTGGGGGAGGTGCCGCGGCGTTCGGCGGGGTAGTCGAGGGCGCCGACGCCGATGATGCACGCCTGACCCTTCGACAAACGCGGGACCGAGTGAACGGTGCCGATTCCGCCCGGGTTGGTCAGCGAAGCGGTCGTGCCCTTGAAATCCTCGACTGTGAGCTTGTTGTCACGGGCCCGCTTGACCATGTCGTCGTATGCGGCCCAAAACTCGGCAAAATTGAGGGTCTCGGCCTTCTTGATGTTGGGAACGACGAGGTTGCGAGAGCCATCCGGCTTGGGCATGTCGATGGCCAAACCGAAATTGATGTGTGCCGGGTGAATCGCGGCGGGACGGCCCTTCTCATTCTCGCCGTAGACGACGTTCTGGGACGGGAAGGCCTTCAACGCCTTGACCACTGCGTACCCGATGATGTGGGTGAAGGAGACCTTACCGCCGCGCGTGCGCTTGAGATAGTCGTTGATCTGGGTCCGGTTGTCGATCAAAACCTTGGCCGGAACGGCGCGGACCGTGGTGGCGGTGGGAACCGTCAACGATTCGTCCATGTTGGCGGCGACAGCCTTGGCAGGCCCGCGGAGAGTCTCGACCTTGTCTTCTTCGGCTTCGACGTCGTTCTTGCCGGCTTCCGGGAGCTGAGCGGGGATCGGGAGTTTCGAGCTGGAAGCGCTCTTCGTCTCGGACTGCTGAGGAGCGTCCGTCTCCTGCTTGGCTGGTGCCTTGCGCTCTGCCGGGGCCTTCTGCGTGGGCTGATCGGCGGGAGCAGATTTCTTCTCAGGGGCCGACTTCTTCGCCGGAGCGGCCTGCGGAGCCGAAGACTGGGAGGCGGCGGCCGGAGCCGATGACTTCGTGGGAGTCGATGCCGTCTTGCCGCCTTCCTTCTCCTCCATGGATTCAAAGATGGGCCACCACTTCTTGTCCACCGAGTTCTTGTCCTGCTGGTACTGCTCGAAGAGCTCGTCGACGAGCCATTCGTTACCGGCGAATTCCTCAGGGATCTGGTGCTGTGGCTGATCTGGCACTAGCTTCACGCCTCTTCCATTTGCTGGTTCTGTCTGGGCCATTGGATCCTAGACTGGCCCACACCTAATTGTGGATGCTGCCGAAGCGCGGTGGGCAGGGCAGATTTCACAGTTCTGCTACGAGCCGCCGTGTACCCCGCGACGATGCGGGATGGCGCAACCTTCTAATGGCGAGTCTATTAGGGTTGGCCAGACGTTATCCAGCCGCCACGGCCCCAAGTTGCCGGAAGACCTGTGCATCGCATCTCAGCCGATGCCCATCGACCGGTCCGTGACGACGAAAGTCACCGTCGCCATATCGGTTTTCGATCTATCTGGGTACCATAGGGCAAGTGCAATTCTTGAATAGCCCCACCACAGACCTGACCTATAACGACGTTTTCCTCGTGCCGTCGCGCTCCGAGGTCACCTCACGCTTCGGCGTTGATCTGTCGACGAGCGATCATACGGGTGCAACCTCGCCGATCGTTGCCGCCAATATGACGGCCGTTTCCGGCGCTCGAATGATGGAGACCCTGGCCCGTCGCGGTGGGTTGGCGATCTTGCCTCAAGATGTTCCGCTAGATGCGGCCGTCAGGATCATCGAGTCGGTCAAGACGGCGGATCCCGTTGTGGAGTCTGCCGTCATCGTCGCTCCGGACACCTCGATCGAACACGCTCTACGGCGATTGGGCGATCGACGCTTTACGGAGGCCGTGGTGGTCGACGAAGATTCACGACCCATCGGACTGGTACGACGCGAAGAGGGTCGAGGCGAAGACCCGGCTGCCGCCGTCGAAACGATTCTCCATCCCATGCCGTTGGTGATCGAAGAGGCGGACCTGGCCCTCGGTGACGCATGGGGAAGCCCCCAGCGCGACGCGGCGCTCCGTAGCGTCTTCGATCGTTGCGAAGAGCTAGGTATCGAAATGGCCGTCATCGTCCGCGATGGCCTCTATCGTGGGGTCCTTTCGCACTCCGGGGCGATCCGTTCGACGATTCACAAGCCCGCCCTCGACTCATCGGGGCGGCTGATTGTCGGCGCCGCCGTGGGAATCAACGGGGACGTTCGCGGCAAGGCACAAACCTTACTCGAGGCAGGCGTGGACGTGCTGGTCGTGGACACAGCCCACGGTCACCAACAAAAGATGTTCGACGCGTTGACGGCAGTGCGTTCGTTGAACCCCACGGTTCCGATCGTGGCCGGCAACGTCGTGAGTGCGGCCGGAACCCGAGACCTCATCGAGGCGGGTGCGGACATCGTCAAGGTCGGCGTGGGCCCCGGCGCGATGTGTACGACGCGAATGATGACCGCGGTCGGCCGGCCTCAGTTCTCCGCCGTCGTGGAGTGTGCCGCAGCTGCTCGCGAATTGGGTAAACATGTGTGGGCCGACGGCGGGGTCAAGCACCCTCGCGACGTCGCCCTCGCGCTCGCCGCGGGTGCCAGCATGGTGATGGTGGGCTCCTGGCTTGCCGGCACGTACGAAGCCCCGGGCGAGCTTCATTTGGATTCCGACGGCCGGCCCTACAAGGAGAGCTTTGGCATGGCATCCACGCGAGCCGTCAAACACCGCACCCGGTCGGAAGACGCTTTCACGCGCGCTCGCAAAGCAATGTTCGAGGAAGGCATCTCGAATTCGACGATGTACTTGGACCCGTCAAGCCCGAGTGCCGAAGATATCGTCGACAAGATCACGGCGGGAGTTCGCTCGTCCATGACCTACGCCGGAGCCAATGACCTCAGCGAGTTCCATGAGCGTGCGATCGTAGGGGTCCAGGCGGCCTCGGGTTACGACGAAGGCCGGGCTCGTACCCGATCCTGGTTGGCATAAACTGTCACGAATTTGTGGAGGGCCGCGTCGACTCGGCGCGGCCCTTTCCTGTTCGCCAAGGTCGAAACCGTGAGGAAAAGGACGAACAGTATCTCCCGATGCTGAGCGGCCACGGTAGACTCATAATCCTTATGGACGACCCTTTTAGTTGTAAGAAAATCTGCCCTGGGCCGCCTCTGGTGTGCCACCGTTTCGCTGAGACGGTGAAGTAGCGCCATGGAATGGTTACTCGTTCTGGCCGGACTCCTTCTCATTCTGGGAACGGGGTTCTTTGTGGCCGTTGAGTTTTCCCTTGTTGCCCTCGATCAACCGACGGTTATTCGCCAAATCCACGATGGTGACCGCGGCGCGGAACCTCTCCTGAGGTGCCTGAAGTCGTTGTCTACGCAGCTTTCCAGCTGCCAGCTGGGCATCACCATCACCACCCTGTTGACGGGTTATACGCTCGATGTCGGAATCCAGGGATTACTTTCCGGAACTGTTGAGATGCTTCCGGTCCCGGATTCGATCGGCTCCGCGCTGAGCCTCATCGTCTCCATGCTGATCGCGACGTTGCTGTCGATGGCGCTGGGCGAACTGATCCCCAAAAATCTCTCGATCTCAGACTCGTTCAGAATTGGACGGGCGCTGGCACGTTATCAACTTGCCTTCACCGCCGTGATGAAACCCTTTGTTGTCGTGATGAACGGTGCGGCGAATAAGGTTTTGCACCTCCTGGGACTCGAAGCAAAGGAAGAGCTTTCCGGCGCACGATCGCCCGAGGAACTCTCATCCATGGTGCGCCGATCCGCAGACTTGGGAACCCTGGACGTCGGTACCGCGAACTTTGTGGCTCGAACCCTCAATTTCGCAGAACACACCGCCTCCGACGTCATGACGGCGCGACGCCAGGTTGTCATGTTGCCCACGAGCGCCAGTGTGACCGAGATCATCAGTGAGGCTCGAAAGACCGGACACTCACGCTTTCCGCTCTATGAAGAGGATCAGGACGACGTCAAAGGCGTCGTGCACATCAAACGCGCCGTCGGCGTCCCGCCTGAGCGTCGCGAAACCGTTCAAGCTGGTGCGCTCATGGACGAAGTCCTCAGAGTTCCGGAGACCATTCATCTGGATGCGCTGCTGCGTGAGCTTCGAGAGTCCGCTCTACAGGTTGCCGTGGTGCTCGACGAATACGGGGGAACGGCTGGCATCGCTACCTTGGAAGACTTGGTCGAAGAGATCGTCGGTGAGGTCGCCGACGAACATGACCGGGCGGTTCCGGGCGTGCTCGAGACCGCCGACGGTCGCTGGCATTTCCCGGGCCTCATGAGGCCTGACGAGGTGACGGATAAAGTGACGCCTCTCGATATCGACGACGATCCCGCCTTCGAAACTATGGGCGGCTTCATGATGGATCGATTGGGGCGCATTCCCGAAGTAGGGGACACGGTGCCGATCGAAACCGGAATCCTGGAAGTAGAACGCATGGACCATCGACGAGTGGACCGTATTTTGTTCACCCCGGCGGTTCGCGAATCCGATGAAACCCTCTCCGAGGACCTTGGCCCCGTGAGGGCCGTGGACCACGATGTCAATGCGAAACCCGCCACGAAGGGAGGCTCGCGATGAACGACTGGGTATCCCTGATGCTGCTGATCGTTCTGCTCGCTGGAAACGCCTTCTTCGTGGGTGGCGAATTCGCGATCATGTCCGCTCGCCGTTCTCAGATTGAACCCCTCGCGGAGGCTGGGAACAAGCGAGCTATCACGGCCTTGCGCGCCATGGAACACGTTTCGCTGATGTTGGCGTGCTGTCAGTTGGGCATCACGGTGTGTTCGTTGTTGATCTTGAACGTCGCCGAACCGGCGTTACATCACCTCGTCGCGGAGCCGCTGATGCATATCGGCGTGCCGGCTTCGGCCGCTGATGTGATCGGCTTCTTGCTGGCATTGCTCGTCGTGACCTTCCTGCATGTGATCTTCGGAGAGATGGTTCCGAAGAATATCTCCGTGTCGGTTGCTGACAAGGCGGCTTTGTGGCTCGCACCGCCCCTTGTCATGACGGCCCACGCGGTCAAACCGGTGATCGTCTTCCTCAACTGGATTGCCAACTCGGCTCTTCGACTGATGAAGGTCGAGCCCAAAGACGAGGTTTCGTCGACCTTCACTCTGGAAGAGCTCCAGACGATCGTGGAGGAATCCACAGCCGAAGGCTTGGTGACCGATGAGGACGGCATGCTGACCGGCGCGCTGGAATTCTCGGAAAAGTCGGTGGGTGACGTCATGGTCCCGGTCGACAAGCTGGTGACCTTGCCCTCCGATTGCTCGCCTCATGCCCTGGAGAAAGCGGTCGGGCGGACGGGATTCTCCCGGTTTGTCCTGGAATCGGAGGACGGTAGCTACCTGGGCTACCTCCACGTTAAAGACGTTCTCTCCATTCCGGAGGAGCGATATCGCTTGCCCACGCCCTTGACCAGAGTCCGCTCGTTGATCAACCTTCGCCCCGAGACCACGGTTGAAGACGCCTTGGCGACCATGCAAAGGACGCATGGCCACGTGGCACGCGTGGTCTCCCCGGGAGGGGCGACGGTGGGGGTATTGTTCCTCGAAGACGTGTTGGAAGAGCTGATCGGTGAGGTCAAAGATCCCACCCGATCTGAGGGCCACCGACGTCGGTTGGAGCCCTTTGCTCAGGACCATCTCAGTGGCGCTAATAAGAGGGCCTCCGGCAGAGGGTCCACGGCGGCCTCAAAGATCGGCCCGTCGTCGAGGAATGAGAAGCCGGACCTCAACGTATAACCATCCTCTAAATTGTGAATGATTCGCATCTGAGTAAGCTTGCCCCAGATGCGAATCGTTCATTTTAAGCGATGGTTCGCACTGAATGCTGACTTTGTCGCATGATCATCACTGGTGCAGGAGAAAAGAGAATTTTTATGAGGGGAACTCGTTGGATGACGATCGCCGCCCTGGGCGCGGTCGGTTCATTGGCGTTGGCTGGTTGCTCGTCGCAGGACGGCAACGCCTCCAAGGGCGACGACAAGAAGATCACGGTGGTTGCCTCGACCAATGTTTACGGCGATATCGTGAAGTCGATTGGCGGGGATCACGTCAATGTCGAGTCGATCATCAATTCCTCGAGCCAAGATCCTCACTCCTATGAAGCCACCGCCCAAGACCGTCTCAAGGTTGAGAAGGCCGACGTGATCGTGGAAAACGGTGGCGGATACGACGCCTTCATGGACGATCTGGCGAAAAACTCCAAGGCCGAAAAGATCAACGCCGTTGAACTTTCTGGGCTTCCCGGCGCAGATGAGGCCAACCACGAAGAACATGATCACGATCATGAGTCCTCCGGAAGTGAGGAACATGAGCATAAGCACGACCACGGTTCGTTCAATGAACACGTCTGGTACAGCCCGTCGGTCATGAAGAAGGTCGCCGAAAAGATTGGTGAGGACCTCGGTTCCGTCGATTCTAGCCACAAGGACGACTACTCCACGAAGGCCAAGGACCTCGGCGGAAAGCTGGACTCTCTCCAGCATCGAGCTGAGGACGTGAACGCCAAGGGCAAGGGCTATGTCGCGACCGAACCGGTGCCGGGATACTTGCTGCAGGCGACCGGACTCGAAGACAAGACGCCCACGGATTTCTACGAGGCAATCGAGGGCGATACTGACGTTCCCGCCTCCGTGCTGAAGTCCATGAGGGACGCGCTCAGCTCGGGTTCCATCTCATTGCTAGGCTTCAACCAGCAGACTGAATCCGCGCAGACCGGAGAGCTCAAGAAGTACGCGGAAGAGCATCATGTGCCAACCGTGTCCTTCACCGAGACCCTGCCGGAAGGTAAGGATTACATCGGCTGGATGGATGACAACCTGGATTCCGTGTCCAAGGCTCTGAAGGATCACGCCTAATCTGAATGTCCACCTGACCCTGGCGAGGCGTCGACCTGACGGTCGGCGCTTCGCCGTACCCAGCCCCATCGCGAACAGGAGCCTGTGTGTCCTCATCGTCAGCCCCCAGCGTTAGCCTTCATCAGGCCGCGCTCTCCTTCGGGGACCGAGTGCTGTGGGAAGACCTCAGCTTGGATATCCAGCCGGGGGAGTATTTTGCGGTTCTTGGCCCCAACGGTTCGGGAAAATCCACTTTTCTGAAGGCACTGTTGGGTCTATTGCCACTCAGCTCGGGAGAGGTTTCCGTTTTAGGGGAAAGCGTACGCCGAGGCAATCCGCACATTGGTTACGTGCCCCAGCAACGAGATTTTTCCCCCGAAACACCGCTTCGGGCTCGGGATCTCGTGGGATTGGGAGTCGATGGACACCGCTGGGGGCCCGGTCTATGGTCTCGAAAGCGCCGGGCTCGCATCGACGAGCTGCTGGAACGCGTGGGCGCTACCGATTACGCCTCCGTTCCCGTGGGCCTGCTCTCGGGCGGCGAGCAGCAGCGTCTCCGGGTGGCGCAAGCGCTGGCCTCTCGGCCCCGTCTGCTGCTCTGTGATGAAGCGCTCTTGTCCTTGGATCTTCGACACCAGAGCGCCGTGAGCCAGTTGATCGAGGACTACCGGCGCGAATCGGGAGCCACCGTGATCTTCGTGACGCATGAAATTAACCCGATCATCGATGACGTTGACCGGGTCCTCTATCTAGCCAACGGAAGATTCACCGTGGGAAGCGTCGAGGACGTCATGTCCACCGAGACGCTCTCTCGCGTATACGGCGCTCCGGTGACCGTGATGAAGGTTGACGGTCGGTACATCGTGGTGGGCGCGAATTCTCTCTCCCATACCCCCGGCGACGACTGCCACGCCCACGACGTCGAAGGGAAAGTCTCATGATTCCGGATCAGTTAATGCACCTGCCATTGGCGGCGGAGGGCCTATGGAGCCGCATCTTCGTCTTCGACGGTTATGGCGAACTGCTGAGCTTGCTGAGCCAGTCCATCGTTGCCGGCGCCATCTTGGCGCTGATTGGTGGTTTCATCGGAACTTTCGTAGCGATGCGAGATGGAGCCTTCGCGGTGCACGGCATCGCCGAACTCTCATTTGCCGGCGCGGCATTCTTCCTGCTGATGGGCTTCGACGTCATCACCGGATCTCTCGTGGGTTCCATCGCGGCGGCCGCGATCATCGGTGCGCTGGGAGCAAGGGCCAAACACAACGGATCGCTCATCGGCGTTCTGATGCCTTTTGGGTTGGGACTGGGAATCCTTTTCCTCTCCCTATATCAGGGGCGTTCGGCGAATAAGTTTTCCTTGCTGACCGGGCAAATTGTCTCGGTGGACGGCGCGCAAACCACGGAAATGGCCGTGGGCGCGGTGGTCGTCATCGGATTGTTGTTCCTCGTGTGGCGCCCCTTGACCTTTGCCAGCTTGGACCCCGATGTGGCCGCGGCTAAAGGCGTGCCGATGCGCACCCTGTCGATGGTGTTCATGTTGCTGCTCGGCATTTCCGTGGCGTTGTCGGTCCAGGTGGTTGGCTCGCTGTTGGTGTTGGCGCTCCTGATTACCCCGGCCGCCGCGGCGGTTCAGATCACGGCGTCGCCGGTTAAAGCGCTGATTTTGTCCGTGATCTTTGCCGAGATTTCCACGGTGGGAGGCATTCTCCTGGCCTTGGCGGGATCGTTACCGATCAGCCCCTATGTGACCACCATTTCTTTCGTGATCTACCTGGTGTGCCGGGTTATTGGCGGAATTCGACGTCGCACCACGGGCTCGGGACGACGAGTGCATGACACCGACCGAGGACGGTCGGCCCTCAGCTCGGCGGAATTACCTTCCCGGTAGAGAAGTCTCCGGGGACTTATCGCGAGCACACTGTGAGCAGATGCCAGTGAGTTCCACGGTGTGTTCAATGTCGGAATAGCCCAAGGCCGCGCCAATGCTCGACGCCCATTCTTCTACAACGTCGGCTTCGATATCTTCGGCGGCTCCGCAATTGCGGCACAACAGATGATGATGATGTTCCTGAGCGGCGCACTTGCGGTACAGAGCTTGGCCCTCTTGATCTTGCACCGAATCGACGTCGCCGGAATCGGCCAAGGACTGCAAAATCCGGTACACCGTTGCCAGCGATACCCTGCCTCCGCGATCCACGATGATCCGGTGAAAATCCTGCGCGGAATGAAAATCGTCAAGAGTTGCGAGCACCTCGAGTACGGTTCGCCGTTGCCGGGTATTCCGAAATTCTTGTTGGGTGCCACTATCGGTGATAGTTGTCCCTCGAGACGTCGGCAAATTCTGGGAAACCACGGAGGCTCTCCTTCCCCTAGGTTGCGCAGGGCGATGCAAAACCCACGCCTGACCGGGCCTTATTGCGGTTCGTTCCATTCTAGGCCACGAGGGAATCTATCGCGCCGACAACGAGACAGGGATACGCTGGGGGCTATGAGAATCACGAAATTTACGCACTCCTGTGTCCGAGTCGAGAAGCACGGCTCGGTGCTGGTCCTGGACCCCGGCAACTTCTCATCGCCGGAAGAGATTCGTGAGGCCCTCGAGGGCGCCGAGTATTTGATGGTCACGCACGAACACCCTGATCACTACTTTCGCGAGCCGGTTCACGAGGTCCTCAATGACCACACCGACATCCAGGTCTACGCGACACAGTCGGCGGCCGACGAGTTGCGGGAATCGGTCAAGAACCCCGAGCGTATTCACTCCGTGCAGGGGGAGGAAGAGTTCGATGTGGGCCCATTCGGCATCAGAACCTTTGGTGGTCAGCATGCGTTGATTCACCCTCTGATTCCGACGATCCAGAACGTCGGGTTCATGATCGATGACGACGTGTACCATCCCGGAGATAGCTTGATCGTTCCGCACCAAATCACGGTCAAGCATCTGCTCCTACCGATCCACGCGCCGTGGAATAAGCTGCAGGAAGTCGTGGATTTCTTGGCCTCCGTGCGACCTCAACGTGCCTTCCCCATTCACGACGGTCTGATGGCCGAGAATGGGCACGCCATGTTGACCAAGCATTTGGAAAACTTCGGAACTAAATATGGAAGCGAATACGTGCGGCTCCGTCCCGGCGATTCACTGAACCTTGAGGAGACATCATGAGCTCGGTTTTCACCAAAATTATTGACGGCGAATTGCCTGGACGATTCGTCTGGAAGGATGAGCGCGCCGTCGCGTTTTTGTCGATCCAACCGCTATCCATGGGGCATGTCCTCGTGGTACCCCGGCAAGAGATAGACCACTGGGTCGATCTACCTCAGGACCTGGCAGCGCACCTTATGGAGGTGTCACGCCTGATCGGGCAGGCCATCAACGAAGTTTATGAGCCGGTGCGTGTTGGCCTGATGATCCAGGGCTTCGAGGTCCCGCACACTCACCTGCACGTATGG
Source organism: Kocuria sp. HSID16901 (assembly GCF_003989425.1). Lineage (NCBI taxonomy): Bacteria > Bacillati > Actinomycetota > Actinomycetes > Micrococcales > Micrococcaceae > Kocuria > Kocuria sp. HSID16901. The sequence continues at coordinate 102,755 of NZ_RBLM01000002.1, forward strand.
CCCACGAATTCCATTGAAGAGTTCAGCTTCGACCAGGTGGATAACGACCCCGATGACGCGCTCATGGACGACGCGGCCGCTTCGATCCGGGCAGCCCTAGCCCGGGCAGGGCATCCGGAAGCAGAGATCGACTGATCCTCGCAAAACGGGGGTGTCTAGTGGTCGGGGTAACCCGACGACAAGACGCCGACTAGCCGGATGGGCCAGCCAGGTCTCTTTCGAGACGATAAATATATGAGCACCGCATCAGAGTACGAGACCAATACTGCACACCGGAAGAACCAGAGGAGGACCAACTGGTCAGCTTTTGAGGAGCGCCTCGACACCAGAGAACTGAGGCGTGCTCGCCACATTCCCCGGTGGAAGCGGTTTGTCCGCGAAAATCTGTACCTCGCCTCGAGTTTCCCGGTCGCCTTGTGTTCGTTCATCGTGGTATGCACCCTTGTGAGTCTTGGGGCAGGCCTCGTTCCTCTCCTCCTTTTGGGAGTCCCCGTGCTGTGGGGAACGTTGTATTACGGTCGTGGAGCCAGTAGCTGGGAGCGTCACCTCGTAGGTTGGATACGAAGTCGTGACGTGTCGACACCCTATCCGCCGAGGAAATCCGTAGGGGCTTTAGATCGTCTAAGGGCAGACGCGTCTCACGGACAGTCCTGGATGAACCTTGCCTGGATCTTGGTGGACTTTGTCATTTCCACCGTGGTCTTTTGGCTGACCTTTACCTGGTGGATGTTGGCCTTAATGCTGGTGGCCGGGCCGATCATGATGTGGCTTTTCAGCATCGGCCTGATCCATGAGGACGGCAACGGTCGGCTTGTCGATCTTCTCTCGGTGGAACATATTCCCTGGATTACCGACCACCCATATCTCGCAGAAGGAATTGCTTATGCCGTGGTTGGAGCGGCCTTTGCGCTCACTCTTATGCCGCTCGTTCACGGTCTATCAATTCTCAGGGCTGTCGTATCTGAATCAATGTTGTGTTTGCCCGTGCCGTCGCGGCACCGCATTGAAGACCTGAAGGGATCTCGGGCCGCTTCGCGTCGAGCAGAAATTGATGCAATGCGTCGTCTTGAACGAGATATCCACGATGGTCCACAGCAACGGCTGGTTCGTCTGGAGATGGACCTGGCCCGAGCGGAACGCATCGCCGAGAACGACCCTCGTCGGGCCATGGAGATACTTCGGGGGGCTAAAACGCAGAGTCGAGAGACACTCATGGAACTGCGTCAGCTAGCGAGAGGAATCGCACCGGCGATTCTCGTTGATCGCGGCCTGCACGCCGCTGTTACGGAAACGGCATCGCGTTCACAGATTCCCGTCCAGATACTTTGGGATGTTCGGGGAAGCCTTCCTCCCCATGTGGAGACCACAGCTTATTTCGTGATCTCGGAATGTCTCGTCAATGCCAACAAGCATTCCTCGGCGCAACATGCACAGATTTCAGTACATCTCGATGACGCCATCTTGAACATTGAAGTGCGTGACGACGGCGTGGGAGGCGCAGCCGCCGCAAAAGGCCACGGGTTGGCAGGGCTGACGGACCGGGTCAAGGGCGCAGACGGCCAGTTCACCGTTTATTCGCCGCATGGAGGACCGACGACCATAGAATGTGAGATCCCATGCGAACCGTGATCGCCGATGACTCAGCCCTCATCCGCGAGGGGCTACGCTTGATCCTCGAGGACGCTGGGCATAAGGTCGTGGCCGGTGTGGGGGATGGGCCATCCATGATCGAGGCCGCACTGGATGCGCGTCCAGATCTGGTCATTAGTGATATTCGTATGCCACCGAGTCATACAGACGAAGGCCTGACCGCTAGCATCGAATTGCGACGTTCTTGGCCGGAAGCACCCATCCTGCTTTTGAGCCAATACGTCATCGTGGACTACGCCGAGGACTTGGTGGCCTCAGGGGCTGGTTCCATGGGCTACCTTCTCAAAGACCGGGTGTCCGACATTGACGCGTTTTTGGCGACCGCGGATCGCGTGGCGGATGGCGGAACCGTCCTGGACCCCGAGGTCGTACGACAACTTTTGGTGCGAGACCGAGCCCCTTGGGAAGTTCTCACCCCGCGTGAGACGGAAGTTCTCGAGCTCATGGCGGCGGGACACACGAACGCGGGTATCGCGGATCAGTTGGTCATCAGCCTAGGCGGGGTAGAAAAACACACTCAGCGCATTTTCGCCAAGCTTGAGCTTGCGGCCGACGACAACGTGCATCGCCGTGTCACTGCCGTGCTTCGCTATCTTAACGGCCGAGTTCCTCGATCGCCTGGTTTAGGGCCTTGGTAATACGTTGTGCCGAGACGGGCCTGGCCGTTCCCAATTCTTGAGCAAAGTAGCTGACGCGTAGCTCTTCGATCTGCCAGCCGACGTCGGCCAAGACGGGTGGGGTAGCTCCGTTGGGGCAATGTTTTTCGACCGCTCCGTCGTACCGATCTTCCAGTGCTTGAACTTCCAGCATGAGCGTGGTGTCCTGACGAACTTTTTCGCCCATTTTTTCGATTCGGCGCTCCATGGCATCGAGATACCGAGGAAGATGGACGAGCCGTTCATATCCCGTTGCCGCCACGAAACCTGGAAAGACCAGATTCTCTAACTGAGCTTTAACGTCATTGACGTTATTGATGAGCGACAGAGATGCCGCGGACTTTAACTTCTTTCGCACCCCATTAGCGCGTTTGAGAATGTCGGCGACCAGGCTGGTGACCGTGAATACCGTGTCGATGAGTTCGGCTCGAACTTCGTGGAACAGGCGATCGAATTCTTCTCGCGTCGTCGGAGCTTCTGACGGCGTGAGTTTATCTAGGGCCGCGACGGTGCAGTCGGCGATGAGCGACTCCACGGATCCGTGTGGGTTTTGCGTGAAGACTATTTTTTCCTGATTTTTCAGATGGTCAGAAACGTATTTTTGGGGTGAGGGGACTCGTAACGCCAAAAGCCGAATAACGCCGCCGCGCTGGGCTCGTTCCTGTTCCGCCGGGGACGTCAGTATTCTGAGGGCCACAGACTTTCCCTCGTCGACTAGCGCCGGATATCCCTGAACCGAGTGTCCCGAAATGGTGCGCGTGATTTTCCGGGGAATATCCACGTCGGGCCATTCCGTCAGGCCGCTGCGCTCTTTCACACCGGTCGACGTGCTTCCAGCCTGTGCCGGTGCCGCATCGTTCTGCTTCCGGTCTCGCGGGGATGCAGGCCCGGGTGCGTGCCCCGTGCCGGGGTTCTTCTGGCCGCCCGTCGACGTGAGCCGCGCCAGCGCCTCCGGCGAAGCCCCGAGCGAAGCTGCCAATGCGGCACGAATTTGGGGGCGTAGCTTGTCTTGTAACTCGGCCAGGTCCTTCCCTTCGCCCAGAAGGTGGTTCCGATGGTCGCGCACCTGGAACGTCACCCGAAGATGGTCGGGCACGGCATCCCAATTCCAAGAATTCGGGGGAATCACGAACCCTTTGAGGCGCCGCAAGGCGAGTTCCAAGGCCGGCAGGAGCTCGTCCCGAGTGGGGTCGGCGTCGGCCTCCAGTGCGCTCAAGGCCTCTCGCGCGACGTCGGGCGCCGGCACAAAATTCTTGCGCGATGCTTTGGGGAGGGACTTGATGAGCGCGGTGATGAGGTCACGACGAAGTCCGGGTATGTGCCATTCGAAGGGCTCGGGCGACATCTGATTCAGGAACACGATCGGAACTTGGACAAAGACGCCATCGGCCTCAGGAGTGCTTCCCGGAGCGGCAGGGGCGAACTCGTAGGTCAGGTCCAATCGCAATTCGCCGTCGCTGGTGGGCAACACCCACGTGCGCGGGAATTGGGATTCGTCGTAGTCGCGGGCGTCATCGTCGATCAAGTGTTCACGGTCGAAGTCCAGGAGGTGCTCGTTCCGGGGACGTTCCCTCTTCCACCACCGGTCGAAGTGGCGTTCGGAGACGATGTCCTGAGGAATGCGCGCGTCGTAGAACGCGTAAATGGCGTCGTCATCCACCTTAAGGTCTCGACGTCGTAGGCGAGCCTCGAGCTGGTCGATCTCTTCCAGACGCCGTCGATTTCGGTGGAAGAAGCGGTGACGGGTTCGCCAATCGCCTTCGACGAGTGCACGACGGATGAAGAGTTCCCGGGAGAGTTCCGGGTCGATGCGCCAATAATTGACCGGTCGATCCGTCACCACCGGCACGCCGAATAATGTGGCCTTTTCGTAGGCCATCACGGAGCCACGCTTTGCGGACCAATGAGGTTCCGAATACGTGCGTTTCAGCAGATTCCCGGCGGCGTCTTCGATCCATTGAGGATTGACCGACGCATTGACCCGGGCCCACAATTTTGAGGTCTCGACCAATTCGGCCGAGACGATCCAATCCGGATTTTTCTTGAAGAGGCCCGACCCGGGAAAGATTGAAAAGCGGCTTCCTCGGGCGCCGTGGTACTCGTGCTTGCGTTCGTCCTTAACGCCGATATGGCTCAAAAGACCGGTCAGCAGGCTGCGATGCACCGCCTCTTCCGTGCCGCCCACGGTAATTTGCCGACCCCGCGGAACACTAATATTCGCTCGGGATCCCAAACGGCGCAGTTGCTCGTAAAGGTCTTGCCATTCCCTGACCCTCAGATAATTAATGAATTCCCGACCGCAGAGCTTTCGGAATTGGGATGAGGAGAGTTCTTCTTGCTTGTCTTGGAGGTATTGCCAGAGCAAAAGATAGCTCGAAAAATCCGAGGTGTCGTCGGTAAAACGAGAGTGGAATTCGTCGGCCTGCGCGCGTTTTTCGGTGGGGCGCTCGCGGGGATCCTGGATGGTGAGGGCGGCCGCTAACACCATGAGCTCCTTGGCGACGCCGTGGCTTTCCGCCGCAACGATCATGCGTCCGAGGCGAGGATCAACGGGAAACGCCGCAAGTTGGCGGCCGACCTGGGTTAGTGGAGATGCGACGCCTTGATCACGTTGCGTTTTTTGGGCGCCCTGCGACCGCTTCGATCGCGAGTTCGACGTTCGAGTCGAGTTTCCGGCTGCGCCTTTTTCCTTGAGGGCACCCAGCTCTCGCAAGACGTTGATTCCATCGGTAATCGCGCGGCGCGCAGGCGGCTGAACAAAAGGGAATCGCTCCATGTCACTAGGGGATTCCACGACGCCAATCGACATGGTGTGCAAAATGACCGACGCCAGATTGGTCCGCAGAATTTCCGGGTCGGTGAACTCCGGACGCGAGGAAAAATCTTCCTCCGAATACAACCGGATCGCGATACCGTCCGACACACGGCCACATCGGCCGGACCGTTGCCGCGCGCTCGCTTGGGAAATGCGTTCGATGGGTAGCCGTTGAACTTTAGTCCGCGATGAATAGCGAGAAATTCGGGCCGTGCCGGGATCGATGACGTATTTGATGCCGGGAACGGTCAGGGACGTCTCAGCTACGTTGGTGGCCAAAACGATCCTTGGCTTGCCGGACGGGCGAAAGACCTTGTGCTGTTCGGCCATGGAAAGCCGGGCAAAGAGGGGCAGGATCTCTGTGCCCGCGAGGGAACGTTCTCGGCGGGCGAGATCTTCGAGGGCCTCCGCGGCGTCGCGGATCTCTCGCTCACCGGAGAAGAAGATCAGAATGTCCCCGGGAGCCTCTGAACGCAATTCGAGCACCGCATCGCACACGGCATCCAGGGGGTCGACGTCGCTGGCCTCCAAACCGTCCGATGTCTCGTCGTCCGACATCCCGGCATCGGTCAGGGGTCGGTAGCGAATCTCCACAGGATAGGTTCTGCCGGAAACCTCGATCACCGGCGCGGCGTCGTCGGGCATGTGCTCTTCGGGATCGTGTTCGGCTACCGGATCAAAACTTGGTGCGAAATGACGCGAGAATCGTTCCGGATCGATGGTCGCGGACGTGATGATGACTTTCAAATCCGGCCGCTGCGGCAGAATCCGTTTGAGATAGCCGAGGATGAAATCGATGTTCAGCGAACGTTCGTGGGCCTCATCGATAATGATGGCCGAATAGCGTTTCAGGAGAGGGTCGTGAGGGATCTCCGCGAGCAAAATGCCATCGGTCATGAGCTTGATCGACGTATCCTGGCCGACCTCAGAGGTGAAACGCACCTGGTAACCGACCGTTTGGCCGACGTCTTCGCCCAATTCTTCCGCGATGCGTTCGGCAACCGATCGTGCCGCCAAACGGCGCGGCTGTGTATGCCCGATCGTGCCGGCTTCACCCAGGCCCAATTCCAAACACATCTTGGGGATCTGCGTGGTCTTGCCAGAGCCGGTCTCACCCGCGACAACGACCACCTGATGCTGCTGGATGGCATCCATAATGTCCGCTCGTCGGGCGGAGACGGGTAGCGACTCGGGGTAGACGATCTGGCGGGTGGGCTGGGGAGATGCGGGCTGCTCAGACATACTGCGGCCTATTCTACGGGGCACCGGCCAGACGCCACGGTCGGGTCACGAGAGTGAGGGACCAGACAGCTGTCGCTCGACCCAGGAAAGGACGCGGGCCAGGCGCGCCGCGTCGCCATAAATGGTGGCATCGGAGTGGTCCGCTTCGGGAACGATCTCCAACGCCGTGGAGATCCCTCGGGAACGCAGAGCCGCGTGGGGAGTGGTCGATTGGTTCCAGGGAACGCAGCCGTCGGCATCGCCATGAAGGTAAAAGACGGGACGGTGAGAAGGAGACAGCGTCGCCGAACGGGCGTAATCCACCGGGTGCGCCCGTGACCAAGCGATCTCCGCGGTGGTGTCCGATGGCGGTGGAAAAGTTGACCCGAGTAAGCGACGCTCGGCGCCGTCGTCGTCGGGATGATGGAAAGGAAGACCGCAGGCCACACGATCGTCGAATATGGTCCTCAAATCGCTCACGCCATAAAAGCTGACGGCGCAATTAACCATGGACGAAGCGGTACTGTCACCCGGGCCTTCGAGGTACGTTTGGCCGGAGTCACCCGTTGCAGCCGCGAGTTGGACGAGATGCCCGCCCGCAGAGGCTCCAGTAAGGGCAATTCTCCGAGGATCGATTCCATAGTCCGTGGCGTGTCCTCGAAAATGCCGTATCGCTTGTTTGAGGTCATGGAGCGGTTCCGGGAATCGAGCTCTGCCCGTGAGTCGGTAGTTGATCGAGGCCACCGCAAATCCTGCCGCTTGAAATCGCTCGCGAATCTTGTGTTGGCCGTTTTCCGAAAAGCGGAGAGACGACTTGTCTCCGAACCTCCAGGCGCCTCCGTGCACATGGATGAGGAGGGGAGCGAAATCGGAAGTGCGCTTCGCGGGCGGATAGAGGTCGAAGGAACGGTCCGGGTCGGCGAGGTCGCCGTAGTAACCGCTGATCATGACACCGTCCTTCGCGAGGCTAATGGATAGCAGAAGACCCCGCCGCCCAAGTGGCGAAGCGGGGTCGAAAAGTGCCCTCGATAGGATTCGAACCTACGACTTCTTGCTCCGGAGGCAAGCGCTCTATCCACTGAGCTACGAGGGCAACGCCTCATAGCGTAGCAGGAAAGTGCCGCGCGATCCCAAACGAGCTCGATGCGTCATCCGTCTCGAATCACGAGGCAAGGACTGGCCTGAGGATTCACGTGACGGCGCGTGTAGCGCCCGTTACCGAGGATGTCATGAGCGGAGTCATCGGTCGACTCCTTGTAGACTGGCCCGGTGACTCCCGAAGAACTTTCCACAGCAATTTCCGAATGCCTCGATCAGGCGATAGCAGAAGGCGAACTCGTTCTCGCTGACGGTCAGTCGATGCCCGAGGTGAAAGTTGAGCGACCTAAAAACCGGCAACACGGTGATTGGGCGACCAACATTGCACTTCAACTCGGCAAAAAGGTCGGCAAAAACCCCCGGGAGGTAGCGCAGGCCCTCGCCGCGCGGATTGAAGCCATCGACGGCGTCTCCGCGGTGGACATTGCTGGACCAGGGTTCCTCAATATTGTCCTCGACGCCGCGGCCGCGGGAATTCTGGCCCAGGCCATTCTTGAGGCTGGAGCCGCATACGGCCGTTCCGAGAAACTGGCCGGACGGCACATCAACCTGGAGTTTGTCTCGGCCAACCCGACCGGCCCGATTCACTTGGGCGGGACGCGTTGGGCGGCCGTGGGCGACTCCTTGGCTCGGATCCTTTCCGCGAATGGTGCCCAGGTGACACGGGAGTACTACTTCAACGATCACGGCACCCAGATCGATAGGTTCTCCAAGTCTTTGCTGGCGGACGCCCGCGGCGAAGGAACCCCGGAGGACGGTTATGGCGGCGCATACATTGGGGAGATCGCGCGTCGCGTCTTAAGTCAAAGGCCGGACGCTCTCGAATCCGATGATCCGCAGGAAGTTTTCCGCTCTTTCGGCGTCGAGATGATGTTCGAAGAGATCAAGACGTCTCTCCACGAATTCGGCGTGGACTTCGACGTGTACTTCCATGAGAACTCGCTGTTCGAGTCGGGAGCAGTCGAGCAGGTTCTTGAGGAGCTCAAGGGCAGCGACCGTTTGTACTTTGCCGACGGCGCATGGTGGCTGCGCTCGACCGAATACGGCGATGACAAGGATCGCGTGGTCATCAAGTCCGACGGCAATGCGGCCTACATCGCCGGCGACATCGCGTACATCGCGGATAAGCGCCGCCGAGGTGCGGACCTTGCCATCTATATGTTGGGCGCCGACCACCACGGCTATATCGCTCGACTCAAGGCTGCGGCCGCGGCCATTGGGGACGACCCCGACGCCGTCGAGGTCATGATCGGGCAAATGGTTAATCTGGTGCGTGACGGACAGGCCGTCCGTATGTCCAAGCGTGCCGGGACCGTGGTCACCCTCGAGGACCTCGTGGACATCGTTGGCGTCGACGCGGCTCGGTACTCACTGACCAGGTTCTCGGTGGATTCCAATATCGACATCGACCTGGATGTGCTCACCAAGAGGTCCAACGAGAACCCAGTCTTCTACGTGCAATATGCCCACGCGCGAACCTGTGCCGTGGCTCGCAACGCCGCAGACGCCGGAGTGGAGCGTACCGCAGAATCCTTCGATGCCGCGCTCCTTGACTCGGCCGCGGACGAGGACCTCCTTGCGGTTTTGGGGCAATTCCCGGGCGTCGTGCTCGAGTCCGCCGAGCTGCGCGAGCCGCATCGCGTTGCCCGATACTTGGAGCGCCTCGCTGGCGCTTACCATCGCTGGTACGACTCGTGCCGTGTGGCACCGAAGGGCGATGAAGAGATCACCGACACGCACCGAACCCGACTGGCCCTCAACGATGCCACGACCCAGGTTCTGGCCAACGGGCTCGACCTGCTGGGCGTCAGCGCCCCGGAGAGGATGTAGATGGGCACCACGGAGGGGACTCTTATTCCGGATTGGCTGACCGTGCCTTCGGAACCCGCGGCCCTCGACCCCGCCATCTGGACACCTTCTTACCAGCGCGAAGACTCGGGGGAACTGTCCATCGACGGTCACCTGGTCTCTGACTTGGTTCGAGACTTTGGCACGCCGACGTATGTGTATTCGGAGGACACCTTCCGGAGCCGGTCCCGTGAATACCGTGAGGCCTTCGAAGAGGCCTTTGGCCAGCACGACGCCGAAGTTTCGGTGTATTACGCCGGCAAAGCGTTCCTCTGTGCATCGGTCGCTCGATGGGCCCGAGAAGAAGGGCTCAACTTGGATACGGCGTCGGGCGGTGAACTTGCCTTGGGTTTGGCCGCCGGTATGCCGGCCGAACGAATCGCTCTCCACGGGAACAATAAATCGTCCGCAGAAATCCGCCGGGCTCTCGCGGAAGGAGTCGGCCGCATCGTCGCCGATTCCGTCCCCGAATTGTTCCTCATCGACCGTGAAGCTCGCGCCCTCGGTGTCACGGCTCCGGTGATGATCCGTGTGACGCCTGGCGTGCACGCGGAAACGCACGATTTCATTGCTACGGCCCATGAAGACCAAAAATTTGGGGTCTCGCTAGCCGCTGGTACCGCGGAACTCGCCCGCGACGCGGTCGGGGAGGAACTGTGGTCACGGTTGCAGCTCTCCGGCTCGGATTCGGCAGCCATGCTGGCGGCAGTGCTCTCCGGGTCACTCGATGGCATCAGCCTGCGCGGATTCCACTGCCACATTGGTTCTCAGATCTTTGAGGCCGAAGGATTCGGTGTGGCGGCCGAACGCGTCTTGCGTTTCATCGCCGATGTCAGCCGCCGCATCGGCCAGAGCATCCCGGAACTGGACATCGGGGGCGGCTACGGCATTGGATACATCGCCGGTGATACACCGCGCCGTCCGGGAGAGATCGCCTCTGACCTGGCGCGCGTCATCTCAACGGTGTGCGCAGAACTCGACCTGAAGATACCTCACGTATCCATCGAACCCGGACGAGCCCTCACCGGACCGGCCGGGGCGACGCTATACACCGTGGGCACCCTCAAGGACGTTGCCGTCGATTCACCGGACGGTCAAACTCAGGTGCGACGTTACGTCTCGGTGGACGGCGGAATGTCGGATAACGCACGACCGGTTCTCTACGACGCGGATTACACCGTGACCTTGGCGAATCGGGCTCCTGACGGACCCCAGGTATTGTCCCGGGTCGTGGGTAAGCACTGTGAATCCGGGGACATCGTCGTTCGATATTGCTACCTCCCGGCCGACCTCCGCTCCGGCGACATCCTTGCTGTGGCGGCCACTGGAGCATATTGCTGGGCGTTATCCAGCAACTACAACTATCTGCCGCGACCGGGAGTCGTGGCTACGTCTGCGCAGAGCGATCCTCGGGTGATCGTTCGTGGCGAGACCGAGGCAGATCTTTTCGCACGGGACGCCGGTTTATAAATCCGGTACCGGAAACATCAAGGAGAATTCATGACCAAACCGACCCTTAAGGTTGCCCTCCTGGGCGCTGGAACCGTGGGCTCGCAGGTGGCGCGGATCCTCACGGAAGACCGCAAAGACCTCACCGAGCGGATTGGTGGAGTGCCAGAGCTCATCGGCATCGCCGTACGGTCTCTGGACGCGCCCCGGGAGTATCAGGCCGACACTTCCCTGTACACCACGGATGCTGACTCCTTGATCGACCGGGCCGACGTCGTCATCGAATTGACGGGTGGCATGGAGCCGGCTCGTACCCGCATCCTCCGAGCATTGAACGCCGGTAAACACGTTGTTTCTGGGAATAAGGCGTTGATTGCCGCGCACGGCGCAGAATTAATGGCCGCGGCGCGAGAGTCCGGAGCGCAATTCTCCTTTGAGGCCGCCGTGGCCGGCGCCATTCCGATCCTGCGCCCTTTGCGCGATTCGCTGGCGGGCGACCACGTCACCCGGGTCTTGGGAATCATGAATGGCACCACCAACTTCATGCTCGACGCGATGGACTCCCACGGTGCCGCCTTCGATGAGGTCCTCGCCGAAGCCCAGAAGCTCGGTTATGCCGAAGCCGACCCGACCGCGGATATCGAGGGGCACGATGCCGCTGCCAAGGCCGCGATCGTCGCATCGCTGGCCTTTCACTCGGAATTCCACATCGATGACGTGCACTGCACGGGCATTTCTGAGATCACGGCCGACGACGTCGCAGCGGCCAAGAACGACGGTTACGTGATCAAGTTGCTCTCCGTGTGTGAGCGCGACGGCGAGGGCGTCAACATCAGGGTGAACCCGACTCTGATTCCGCGCACACACCCTTTAGCGAGCGTCCGAGATGCCTACAACGCGGTTTTCGTGGAGTCGCGTGATGCCGGTGAACTCATGTTTTACGGACCGGGCGCGGGTGGAGCACCCACGGCGTCGGCCGTCATGGGCGACTTCGTATCCCTCGCACGGCGCGGCGTCCTGGGCGGTCCGGGAGTTCCGGACTACTCCTATCGCGGACTTCAGGCCACATCGTTGTCCAACGTGGTGTCCCGTTACACGGTTGGCCTGCTCGTTAAAGACCAGCTCGGTGTGCTCGCGAGCATCGCCAACAAGTTTGCTGAGAACGGCGTCTCGATCGAAACGATGCACCAAACCAAGCATCGGGAGCGAGAAGACGTCGAGGGCGCCGATGCAACGATCCGAATTGTGACCCACAAGACCAGCGACCAAAAGCTGAAGTCCACCATCGACGAGCTGAGCAGCTTGTCTGCTGTTTTCGACGTCGCATCGGTCATCCAGGTCGAAGGCTAAGTACACCATCAATTACCGGCCGGCAATCCTTCCGGCCACCCGAACGTGAGGAAACCCATGGCACACGTCTGGCGAGGCGTCATCAACGAGTACATCGACCGTTTGCCGGTCTCGGACGCGAAGAACATTGTGACCCTGGGGGAGGGCGGAACCCCGCTGATCCATGCCCCCAAACTCTCGGAGCACACCGGCAACGAGGTCTACATCAAGTTCGAAGGCATGAACCCCACCGGCTCCTTCAAGGACCGCGGGATGACGATGGCGATCACCGCGGCCAAGGAGCAAGGCGCGAAGGCTGTCGTGTGCGCATCCACGGGCAATACCTCTGCGTCGGCGGCAGCTTACGCGACTCAGGCCGGGCTCACGTGTGCCGTTTTGGTGCCCGAAGGCAAGATCGCCATGGGCAAGCTATCCCAGGCCATCGCTCATGGCGCCGAGCTACTCCAGGTCAACGGCAACTTTGACAATTGCCTCGAGGTGGCCCGCAAGCTCGCCGAGAATTACCCGGTGTTCCTCGTCAATTCCGTGAATCCGGCACGCATCGAGGGCCAGAAGACCGGGGCCTTCGAGGTCGTCGATGTCTTGGGAGATGCGCCCGACTATCACCTCTTGCCGGTCGGAAACGCCGGAAATATCACGGCCTACTGGAAGGGCTATCAGGAATATTCGGCGCCGTACGTGAACGATGCCGGAGAGACGCTGCCCGCCGTCTCGACCACGACGCCGGCTATGTGGGGATTCCAGGCCGCCGGTGCCGCACCCATCGTTCAAGGGCATCCGGTGTCTGAGCCGGACACGATCGCGACCGCGATTCGGATCGGAAATCCTGCGTCGTGGGACCAGGCCGTTGCTGCCAGAGACGAGTCGGGCGGACTGATCGAGTCCGTCACTGATGAGGAAATCCTTGAAGCTCACCGTTGGCTCTCCTCGCAAGAGGGGGTCTTCGTGGAGCCCGCCTCCGCCGCTGGCGTGGCCGGCCTGTTGAAAAAGCACCGAGCAGGTGAAGCGCCTCAAGGTAAGACAATCGTGATTACGGTGACCGGCCATGGCCTGAAGGACCCGCAGTGGGCTCTCAAGGGTGCCGACGGCGCAGACGTGGAACCGAAGACGGTGGACTTCGACGTCGTTTCGGTCGCCGACGCCCTAGGCCTCGAGTAAGGCGGCCTGTATGAGCAATACACGCCTGATCGATGGAGAATCTGCCGCCTCCTACGGGCCAGATTTAATTCCGATCGGAACTACCGTGAGTGTTCGGGTCCCCGCGTCGACGGGGAACGTGGGACCCGGGTACGACAGCCTCGGATTGGCGTTGGGCCGTTATGACGAAATCACGGTTGAACGCACCGAGGAACCGTTGAGCTTTGACCTCAGCGGTGAAGGTAGCGACGACGTTCCGCGAACCGAAGATCACCTGGTTGTTCGTGCCATGCGAACTGCGTGGCGGGCCATCGGATTGTTGGAATTGCCTGGCCTCCGCATCACGGCCCACCAGCGCATCCCTCATTCGCGAGGCATGGGATCGTCCGCTTCGGCCATTGTCGCCGGGGTCGTGGCGGCGAACGCAATGGTTCCGGAAGAGGTTCGCCTCTCGGACAACGCGGTATTGCAGGTGTGCTCACAGATGGAAGGTCACCCGGACAATGTCGCCCCGTCGTTGTATGGGGGATTGGTCATCTCATACTCGAGCGCTGACGGATTCCATTCGGTGCCGGTGACGGTCAACGAGAAGATCATCCCCGTCGTCGCCGTGCCCGACTACGAGGTTCCCACGCGCATCGCCCGGGGGCTCATCCCCGAGACCGTACCTCACCGGGAAGCATCTATCAATTCCGGCCGGGCCGCGCTGCTAGTCCACGCGATGAAGGACGCTCCGGAAGAGCTCTTTGCCGGTACCGAGGACCACCTCCACCAGCAGTATCGTGCCAGCGCGATGGTGCCGAGTGCATCACTCGTGGCTCATCTCCGTGGGCGTGGACATGCCGCCATCATTTCGGGAGCCGGTCCTACGGTTTTGGCGTTGGCCGGAAGCGAGGAGGAATCGAAGCGCATCGTGGCTGCCATAGAGGCGTTGAACTCCGGCGATCTTGATCAGGCCGACGACCAAGACATCACGTGGAATGTCGAAAGGCTGACCGTTGACCGGAACGGTGTTATAGTTGAGCACAACAAACCCGTCTGACTTTTTGAGGTTGCGAGGTTTGCCGATCGAACTCCCCGTCATGTGATGGCTGAGTTCATCAGATCGGATGAAGAAAGCCCGCCGCTCTGGCGGGTGGACGCGTTCACATCACGCCCCTCAGTTTTGATGTTGTCGCCATGAGCGTGTCTCGGTCGCGGACCGGGTGTGCTCACGACAAAGAAATGCCACGGTGAACTGACGTAGAGAAGTTTTCCGGGTAATGAGGGCAGAGCCGCGTCGTTGATTTGCGTGCTATCTGGCGCGTGAATTGCGTGCGCATCGCGTCAATTCTGGCGGTGTGTGCAGACCATTAATATTCGGCTTGTGCTTCAGAAGGCCAAGCCATGTCGAGGGGGAAGGATCCTTCGTGACCGTATCGACCGACCTATCGGGTGCGGACCAGCCGGCCAACGATTCGGCTGAACAGACTCGCCATCGTGCCGAGTCTCAAGAAACTCAGAACACCAGCAATAATGATCAGGCGACCCAGAGCGACAATAAGGGCAAAAGCGGCCTGAGCGCGCTCAAGCTTGCGCAGCTTCAATCGCTCGCTTCGCAATTGGGGATCGTCGGTGCTCGTCGGATGCGTAAATCTGCCCTGGTGGAAGCCATTTCGGCTCACCAGCGTGGTTCGTCCGTCGCCGACCGTGACAAGAAGAACTCGGAGCAGAAGAACCAAGATTCTTCTCCGCAGGAAGCTTCGGCGGAGAGCAAGAACTCGTCCGACAATACTTCGTCCGAACGCCCGAAGCGCTCGCGTTCACGTCGTGTGACCTCGGATTCTGCACCGGAGAAGGACGCCCCTCAGAATACGGGCAACTCCCAGAACCATGAGGAGCAGTCCTCCTCGAACCAAGGCCAGACTGACGGTAATCAGCAGGATCAAGAGCGCGGCAAGCGCAACGATCAGCGTGGCTCCAAACAGGGCGGGCAAGACCAAGACTCCTCCAATGGTGAGGAGAAAGGTTCGAACGACCGCAATCGTCGCGGACGGAATAAGTCGAAAGACCACCAGTCTGAGGATGGCAACCGTCAGAACGATTCCCGTCAGAATAACGACGGTAAGAATTCCAACGACGGTAAGAATAACGACCGTCGTAATAACCGGAATAAGGGCAATAACAACGGCCCGGACGATGACGACAATCGCAAGGGTGGCCGCAATCGCCGCAACCGCAACCGGAACGATCGTCGAGACCGTCGCCGCGGCCGCAATAATGGCCCAGAGGTCGACGACACCGAGGTCACCGAGGACGACGTTCTGCTACCCGTCGCCGGCATCTTGGATGTGCTGGACAACTACGCATTCGTCCGGACCTCCGGTTACCTTCCCGGCCCCAATGATGTTTACGTTTCGCTGGCGCAGGTCAAGAAGAATCACCTGCGTAAGGGTGACGCCGTCGTCGGTGCCATCCGGGCACCGCGTGAGGGAGAGAACCAGAACAACTCCCGCCAGAAGTTCAACGCACTGGTCCAGCTGACCAGCGTTAACGGTAAGAAGGTCGAAGAGCTCAACGACCGCGTGGAGTTCAACAAACTCACGCCGCTTTACCCGAACGAGCGTCTTCGCCTCGAGACGGAACAGAAGCGCATCGGACCTCGCGTGGTCGACCTCGTGGCCCCGATCGGTAAGGGACAGCGTGGTCTCATTGTCTCGCCGCCCAAGGCGGGTAAGACGCTGATGCTTCAGTCCATCGCCAACGCGATCACCACGAACAACCCTGAGGTTCACCTCATGATGGTTTTGGTGGACGAGCGACCCGAAGAAGTGACCGATATGCAGCGCACGGTCAACGGCGAGGTTATTGCCTCGACCTTCGATCGCCCGGCAGACGACCACACGACCGTCGCGGAATTGGCGATCGAGCGTGCCAAGCGACTCGTCGAAATGGGGCACGACGTCGTCGTCCTCTTGGACTCGATGACTCGCCTGGGTCGTGCGTACAACTTGGCTGCTCCCGCTTCCGGCCGCATTCTGAGCGGTGGCGTGGACTCTGCGGCTCTCTACCCGCCCAAGCGATTCTTCGGTGCCGCTCGCAATATCGAAGAGGGCGGCTCCTTGACGATCCTCGCGACGGCTCTGGTGGAGACTGGCTCGAAGATGGACGAAGTGATCTTCGAAGAGTTCAAGGGAACCGGCAACATGGAGTTGCGTCTGTCCCGTCAGCTTGCCGACAAGCGAATTTTCCCGGCCGTGGACGTCAACGAGTCCGGCACCCGCCGCGAAGAGAACTTGTTGTCACAGGACGAGATCAAGATCATGTGGCGACTGCGTCGCGTGCTCGCCGGTCTCGACCAGCAGCAGGCTCTCGAGGTGCTCACCAGCAAGTTGCGTGACACCCCGACCAACGTGCAGTTCCTGTTGCAGGTTCAGAAGACCACGTTGGGCTCCAAGTCTGACGACTAGCAGGCTTGAGCCGGCGCCCGTTCCACCCCGGTGGACCGGGCGCCGGCTTTTGTCGTCCGAGTGCCGTGGCCGCGCTGGAGGATGAAATACTGGAGGCCACACCCCGCAACTGACGATCACCGAGGACCTCATGTTCGATTCCATCCATTCCCTGCTCGACGAGCATCAAGCATTGCAAGAGCAACTCGCCGATCCCGCGGTACACGCCGACCAGGCGAAGGCCCGCAAGCTCGGTCGCCGCTATTCGGAGCTCAATGGCATCGTTGAAGCCTATCGTCGGGTCCGGGGCTTGGAAGGCGATTTGGAAGCGGCCCGGGAAATGGCCGAAGAAGACAGCGACTTCGCCGCCGAAATTCCCGGCCTGGAAGAGTCCCTCTCGGCGGCCGAAGAACGATTGCGTCGTCTGCTGATTCCCCGTGATCCCGACGACGGACGTAACGTCATCCTGGAAGTTAAGGCCGGTGAGGGCGGTGATGAGTCTGCCCTCTTCGCTGGCGATCTGCTGCGGATGTACGCGCGCTACGCCGAGCACAAAGGATGGAAGACAGAGATTATCTCCTCCACCGAGTCTGATTTGGGTGGCTATAAAGACGTCCAGATGGCGGTTAAGGGTAATTCGAATGATCCGGCCGAGGGCGTGTGGGCTCACCTCAAATACGAAGGCGGCGTGCACCGCGTGCAGCGCGTTCCGGTCACGGAGTCGCAAGGCCGCATTCACACGTCGGCCGCCGGCGTCTTGGTTTTCCCCGAGGTCGACGAGCCGGAAGAGATCGAGATCAGCCAGAACGACCTGAAAATCGATGTCTATCGTTCCTCTGGACCGGGAGGACAGTCCGTCAATACCACCGACTCCGCCGTGCGCATTACCCACTTGCCGACCGGAATCGTTGTGGCCATGCAGAACGAAAAGTCGCAGCTGCAGAACCGCGAGGCAGCAATGCGCGTGCTGCGTGCCCGACTCCTGGCGCATCAGCAAGAGCAGTTGGATGCAGAGGCCGCGGAACACCGTAAGTCTCAGGTCAAGACAATGGATCGCTCTGAGCGCATCCGTACCTATAATTTCCCCGAAAATCGAATTGCCGATCACCGCACCGGGTACAAGGCTTACAACCTCGAAACCGTCATGGGTGGCGACCTCGAGGCCGTGGTTCAATCCGCGATCCAAATGGATGAAGAACACCGTCTCGCCGCGCTGGGCGACGACTCCGAGTAGCCCGTGTCGAGGAATCGTCCAGCAGTTGCTTCGGGCACGGCGCCGGGCCGTCAGGTGGCAGGTTTGCCCCTGGACCAAGCGATCCGGATGGCGACCCGCCGGTTGGAAGAGGCGGGAATCGCATCTGCCCGAGCCGAGGCGGAACTCTTGGCGGCCCATGCTCTCAGAGAGCCGTCGGGTCCCGAACTCACTCGGGGTGAAGTCGCCACCCGTGCCTTGACGGGACGAACCAGCGCTCCAAGCTTTTTTGAGGATCTGGTCCGTGAACGGGAGGGGCGAGTTCCTCTTCAGCATCTGACCGGAAAAGCCCCTTTTCGTCATCTGACGCTGTCTGTGGGCCCGGGGGTTTTCATCCCTCGGCCCGAAACAGAGCTGCTGATCGAGCACCTCAACGGCTATCTCTGTTCCCTCAGTCCCGACCAGGAGGCCGTCGTCGTGGACCTTGGAACGGGATCGGGCGCGCTGGCGCTGTCGGCTGCGTTCGAAAATCCGGGATGTAAGGTTTTCGGAGTGGAGCTTTCGGAAACGGCCCTCGCGTGGGCCCGTCGCAACGCGACGACGGCATTCACGGAGGCCGGTACTCCGGAGGCAGCCGAGCGCGTGGAGATCCTCCACGGAGATGCTGCCCAAGCACTGCCCGGGTGGGAGTGCCGCGTCGATGCCGTCATCACCAATCCGCCGTACATCCCGACCTCCGCGACACCGAAAGACCCCGAGGTCGCAGAGCACGACCCGGAGATGGCGCTCTATGGCGGCTCGGAGGACGGCATGGCCATTCCCGAGACTTTTGTCCGTCGAGCCGCGCAATTGCTGAAACCGGGCGGACTGCTCGTGATGGAACATGCCGAGGTACAAAAGGAATCCGCCAGCGAGGTTCTGGCCGCCGCCGGTTTCGAATCCATCGAGACGATTCCAGACCTGACCGGGCGGCCTCGGGCTACCAAGGGCTACGCTGGGACATGACATCGCCACAGGGCCCACGCACTATCCGCAACGCAACGAAAGACGCATCGACTGTGAACGCAACCGTGTACACCGTAGAGACCGACGAGGAGCGCGAGACCGCCGTAAGCGCCGTCGAGAAGGCCGTCTTGGACGGTCGAACCGCGGTGATACCCACGGACACCGTGTATGGCATAGCGGCAGATGCCTTTTCGCGAGGGGGAGTGCAACAACTGCTCAATGCCAAGGGTAGGTCCCGGCAGATGCCTCCTCCCGTCTTGATCTCCGATGCGAGTGTGCTGCCAGGGCTGGCCGATGAACTCAATGCGGATACCGAGGCCCTCGCCGAAGCCTTTTGGCCGGGTGCCCTGACGCTCATCGTGTATTCGCAGCCGTCATTGAACTGGGACCTCGGGGAGACCCGCGGGACCGTCGCATTGCGTGTCCCCGACGACGATCTAACCCGTGAGATCCTGCGTCGAACCGGCCCCTTGGCCGTTTCTTCGGCCAACCGCACGGGCCAGGCTGCGGCGACGAACGCCGACGAGGCAGTGGCGCAACTCGGCGATCGGGTGGAGCTCATTGTCGACGACGGCGTCCGCCCGATCGGACGCGCTGAGGTCGCCACGGAGGCCGAGGCCGTCCCCTCGACCATCATCGATCTCACTGGGGAACGTCCGGTCGTCGTGAGAGAAGGTGCCCTCGACCTCGATTCGCTGAGGAAGGTTGCGCCGCGCCTGATCACCCGTGACGAGTTGGAACGGGAGCAGGAAGCTGCAGAGGAGTCCCCGGACCGTACCGAGTCGATCGCGGACGGACCGGGAGATGGACCTCATGCGGCACCCGCCACGCCAGGTTCGGTTGAGGAAGGTCTGGTCACGTCGCATCGTTCCGGCTCCGTGGATCAAGCCCGTTCCGTGGATCAACTGCGCACCCGTGAATCCGCTGAGAATCACCGACGTCGGGCTCGCCAGGAGGACATTCGCCCGCTGGGCGTGGACGAGGCGCGTTCGTTGCTTTTCCCTGAATCCGGCGACGAACGTTCATAAGTAACCCTGTCGCTTGAGCCCTGTGACTCGGGGAGAAAAGAAGGGCCTCTCCGCGTGCCGGAGAGGCCCTTCTTTCTGGGTCGTGCCCCTCTACACGGGGCGCCGCCTATCGACGCGAACCGGAAGCGGTGTGGGCTTCGCGGAGGACGGAGCCGATCCGTCGTTCGGGGAGGAGCCCATTTTCGGTCGCCCACGTGTCGTCCTGATCTTGGCCAAACCACATGAGTTCGGCACGACGCACAGCTCCTTGAAGCTTCTCATTCATCGCCGAAGAAATCAGGTGGCCCATCTTGACTCCCAGGCGAAGCGCGAAGGACGGAACGTGCCGTGGGTTCTTGCGGCCGGCGTCGCGAATCACTGATCCCGTGGTGGCGCCTTCCCACGGTTGGAGGACGATCGAGGGAAGGTCACCGGCGAAGGACCCGACGGAGACGACGTACTCCGCTAGAGCATGGACCGAAGTGACGGGGGTGGGGCGATCCCCACTGCCGGCGACCATGGCCAGGGGAGAGGCGGATACGCGAGCCAGATTCGACGTGGTTTTACGGCCGGATCCCTGGACGGATGTCGCGCGAACAATGCAAAGTTCTGCGGCGTGATGAGGGCCTACTACGGCCGGAGCGGCGCTCGGTGCCGGGGGAAAATCTGATGCTGCGGAACCGGGTGCGGCACCGGCCTGAGCGGTGGCATTGATGAATTCTCTCAAACGGAGGATGCAATCTTCTCCCAAAGCCTTAGAGAAAGAGTACGCGGAGAAGGGGGATGTCGACTCGCTCGCGTCCAATACCGGTCGAGAACCTTGAACCGCCGCGGAGCTCAGGTGGACGACGCGCTTCACACCCGTGCGCTGTGCCGCGACCACGACGACCGTAGGAAGCAGAGCGTTGGCACCCACCAGGGACGTAAGGTCCTGCTGATCGGGAGCCGACAGGCCCGCTGCATTGACCACCACATCGGCTCCCGCAAAGGAATCTGCGAGGTAATCGATCACGGATTCCAACCGACGGGCTTCGGAGATGATCTGACCCGCCGACTCGGCGGAGGTCGCGAGTCGAGGCGCGGCCACGGGGGAAGCGTTGATGCCCTCTTGCTGAAGCCGCGTCATGATGGCCGATCCGGCAAATCCGGTGGCACCGAGTACTCGCCACGTGCTCTGGCTCATATTTCCTCGCTTTCATCCACTCGACGGTGACGCGGCATGTGGCCCACGTATGGGGCACTCCTACCGGTACACTGTCAGGTGCCGTTCCTGAGTCACGGAGTTCGTGACTCTACCGGTCCACTTTACCGACCAAAACCAGAGAATCGGTCCATTCCCGATTCGAGGATCCGGCACGTATGGACGAACAGCACCGCCGCGCAACCTGCGCGAGGGAAAGGAAACTGTGCACCAGAGCCTCACGCCCGAGCAGGGGAGCCAGCCGAGTCCCAAGGTTGTGGCCGTCGTCGTGACCTTTAACCGGGTGCATCTCTTGCCGAAGACCCTTTCGGGAATCGCCGGTGGCCGCAAGGTCCCCGACCAGGTGGTGCTCGTCGACAACGCCTCGACGGATCAGACCCTCTCCTATGTGGAGAGCCTCGATTATCCACTGCCCCTCGACGTGGTTGCTCTACCCCAGAATACGGGCGGGGCTGGGGGATTCACCGTGGGAATTGACCGTGCGCTCTCCGTGCACGACGCCGATCTGGTGTGGGTCATGGACGACGACACCGAGCCATTGGAAGGAACCCTCGAGGAATCCGTGGAGGCCTGGCAACGTTACGCGGATGCACCAGAGGAGAGGCCCGCGTTTGTTGCTAGCCACGTCGTGTGGACTGATGGTCGCGAGCATCCGATGAACTCCATGATTCAGCGAATTGGTGCGTCTCGTGCCCGTAAAGCTCGAGCTGCGGCGGTAGGCGCCAAAACCATTCGGTCGGGCTCCTTCGTATCCCTGCTCATGGACGCGGCCGGGATGCGCCGGGTGGGGCTACCGATCGTCGACTATTTCATTTGGAACGACGATTTCGAGTACTCCACACGGCTCGCGCGATTCCGGGACGCCATCTCGTTGCCCACCTCGGTGGTGGCGCATCATACGAAGACTTTCGGGACCACCGACGCGAATCCCGGGCCACGCTTTTATAACGATGTCCGCAATAAGTTGTGGGTCTTTACGCGCAGTCAGTCCCTGGCTCCTTGGGAGAAAATTCTCTACGCGGGCGCCACAGGGCGACTGTGGTTCAGGACCCTTCAGAAAGCGACCGCGCGGACGGACGTCGCGGCTCTCTTGGGCCGGGGAATCCGTGACGCCCTGCGGGCTCCTCGCACGAATGACCAAGCGCTGCGAGGAATCTACAGTCTGAGGTCTCATGCGGTTCCAGGAAGCGCGGCACCACTTCAACCTAAAGCTGAAGATGAAGACGCCTTCTCGGTCTTGATGCCGGTCTATCACGGCGACGAACCTCAGGCGCTCCGAACGGCTTTCGCCTCCGCTACATGGGAACAAACCCTCCGCCCTCACGAGGTTGTGGTGGTCGTGGACGGTCCCATCGCTCCCGCCCTCGATCAGGAGCTTCACGCCCTGGAAGCCGAGGCTGGATCCCGCGGCATCGAGGTGGTCATTCAACGCTTGGCCGAAAACGGCGGCCTGGCCAATGCTCTCAACGTTGGGCTTCGGAGATGTTCGTACCGGGTCGTTGCGCGAGTCGATGCCGACGACGCTTCCTTGCCGCAACGGTTCGAACGTCAGGTTCCTCTGGTCTCTTCCGGGGCCTACGACGTCGTCGGCTCGGCAATGCTCGAAATGAGCGGAGACTTGCTTGAGGTTCAATCTGTACGTCATGTTGAAACTGACCAGGCCGCCATTCGCCGCGTCGCGTCCCTTCGAAACCCCATCTGTCACCCCACAGTGGTTTTTGATGTCGATCAGGTTCGCGCGGCCGGCGGTTACGAGCCCATTCCCGGAGCGGAAGATTACGGGCTGTGGACCAGAATGATGCGGGACGGAGCCGTCGTCGGAAATCTCGACGAGGCTCTGGTGAAATATCGAGCCGGGATACCGACGTGGAAGCGGCGGGGCGGGGTCGCCGCCGTGCGTCGCGAATACGAATTGCAGAGCCACCTTCGCGCTTCGGGTTTCATCGGAATGGGACAGTGGGCGCGTAATGTGGTGGTACGCGGCGGATACCGTCTCGTCCCGAGGGCCTGGCGAATCGGTGCGTATCGTGCATTAATTTCCCGGCGTGGTTCGAAAGATTCATCGATCGACTTGGGGGCGGCGGATCGCCAGACGGATATCGCAGGGTCAGAGGAAGGACTCCACCGGGCATGAGCATTGGTACGACGTCGGATGCGAAGCCGAACGCCGGGTACGAGCGGCCCCGCACATGGATCTGGACCCAGATTTTCCTGGACTCCATTTCCTGGGTTGTCGCCGTTCTCCTCAGCCTCTTCCTTCGGTACGAAATGGATTACAAGCTGGTCCATGTTCCGGGACTCGTGCTGGTGTGTGTCGTTGCCGTGGTGGCGCAGCTCCTCGTGGGCAGCGTCTTTGCGTTGTATCGGGGACGCTATAGCTTTGGCAGTTTTGACGAGGCCAAGGCCCTCATGCTGGTGACCGTCCTCGTGACGGCCATTGTGCAGATCATGCTCCTTTTCCTCGGGGTCTCGCTGCATATGCCGCGATCGATTCCGATGATCGCGTTCCCCTTTGCCCTGCTCTTCATGGCGGCGGTGCGGTATCTGAAGCGGATGTACGTCGAGTCAAAATCAAAACCCAGCGCGCACGCTCCGCACGCGGTCGTCTACGGCGCCGGTTTCTTGGCGAACACCCTCATTACGCAGATGGTGCAAGACAAGGACTCGCCGTATCTGCCGATTGCGCTGATCGACGACGACCCCGCGAAGAAGCATCTGCGCATTAATTCCGTGCCCGTCGCGGGAAATGTCTCCCAACTGCGAACCGTGATGCGTCGATCCAATGCCAGGGTCCTGATCATCGCGATGGCCAACGTCAAGTCCACGCTCATGGATCAGGTCCATGAAGAGTTGGACGGCATGGACGTGCGTATTCTGACGGCGCCACCCCTCAAAGACATGTTCGGAAATACCACCGGCAACGGGTTGGACCTCCGGGATATCCGGCTCGAAGACATCATTGGGCAGCGAGCCGTCGACATCAACGTCGAGGGCATCGCCAAGTACCTCACGGGCAAGCGCGTGCTCGTGACTGGGGCCGGCGGATCGATCGGCTCCGAGTTGTGCCGTCAGATTCAGCACTTTTCGCCCTCCGAACTCATCATGCTCGATCGCGACGAATCCGCCCTTCAGGCGACTCAAATCTCCATGACCGGCCGGGGGCTGCTCGATGGTCCCGACACGGTCTTGGCAGACATCCGAGACCCTGAGGCTCTGGCGAGCATCTTCGCGCATCGGCGGCCGCACGTCGTCTTCCACGCGGCGGCCCTCAAACACGTATCGCTTCTGGAGCAATACCCCAACGAAGCGTGGCAAACCAACGTCTTGGGTTCGAGGAATGTTCTGCAAGCGGCCGCTTCGGTGGACGTCGAAGTTTTCGTGAACGTCTCCACGGACAAGGCAGCCAATCCGACGACGGTGCTGGGCCACTCCAAGCGCATGGCAGAGAAAATGACGGCGTGGATGGGCCATCACACCGACGGGCGCTACGCATCGGTGCGTTTCGGTAACGTCTTTGGATCCCGAGGTTCGATGTTGCCGCTATTCACGGAGCAAATTCGCCGCGGGGGCCCGATCACCGTGACGGATCGAGAGGCGACTCGGTACTTCATGACGATTCCCGAGGCGTGTCAGCTCGTCATTCAGGCGGGTGCGATCGGTGCGCCCGGTGAGGTGCTCATCCTGGATATGGGTCAGCCGGTCCGCATTTATGACATCGCGCAGCAATTGATCCACATGAGTGGTCGCGAGGATATCGAGATTGAGATTACTGGCTTGCGGCCGGGGGAGAAGCTCCATGAGGACCTCGTTGGCGTAGACGAACACGGTGTGCACAGGGGGCACCCTCAGATCTCCCATACCGAATCGACCATGCTCGACCCCGAGAATCTCGACCGTCACGAATGGAAACTCCGGGGCAACATGCCGACCACTGAAGAAATTCCGGTTGTCTCGCCGCCAGACGGTTCCGGAGGTCCGAGCGTCGTCTTGAACAAGGGTCACGAGGCGACGGACGACCAAGAGCGTCGGGACAAGTCCGCATGATCGAATCCAGCGGCCCCGGTTGGCCTCAATTCCTCATTCCCGCCCTGATCGCGCTATTCCTTGGCGCGATCTTGCCCCTCGTTATCCGACCGTTGTTGACGCGCTGGGGCGTCGTCGACATACCCGGGCATCGGTCGTCGCACACGACACCGACGATTCGAGGGATGGGCCTGGCCACGGCGATCGCTGCCCTTGTAGCCATAGGAATTTCCGGGGCGAGCGGCTTGGTCGAGGTCGACCGTTCCGTACTCTTGGTGGTCATGATCGGCATGACGCTCTGTGCGGCTTTGGGGTGGGCCGAGGATTACCGAGGGCTTCCGGTTCGCTGGCGGGCCGGCTACCAACTGCTCATCGGATTGGCGGTGTCGTCCGGAATCACCTTCACCCTGGCGACACCCGCTTGGTGGATTCCTGTCGGAACCGTGGCCATCGCCGGCTACATCAACGTTGCGAACTTCATCGACGGCGTCAACGGAATTTCGGGGCTGCACGGCCTCGTGGTGGGCTTGGCGTACTCCTACGCCGGCTGGGCTACCAATATTTCCTGGCTCACGGTCTGTGGGGCCGCCATCGCCGCGGCATTCTTAGCATTTCTACCGTGGAACCTCTTGGGCAAACGGGTATTTCTCGGAGACACCGGCTCCTACTTCTTGGGCGGGGCCATTGCCTGCTGTGCGGTGGGGGCGTTCCTGTCGAATATCTACATCGAATACATTCTCTCGCCGGTGGTCATTTACTTGGCGGATTCGGGCTTCACCTTGCTCAAACGGATCTATAGGGGAGAAGCCTGGTATCAGCCGCACCGCCAACACGTTTATCAACGTCTCACGGACTTGGGGATGAGCCACCTCGGCTCTGCCTTGACGGTGACGGCCGCAACGGTGGCCGTGACGGTTCTGACGGTCATGGCGCTTCCCTTTGAGGTGGACGGAACCTTGTGGATGGGGTTCTTGGTCATCTGCATTGTGGTGTTGTACCTCTCCTTGCCGAGCCTGATCGCGGCCGTCAAGAGGCGTCCCGCATGAGACGCCCCGTGTGGCTGCGTCACCCCCGGCAAACGACTCGGCCGGTCATCGCCTTGTGCGACGCGACGCTCGGAAACCTCGCCGTGGTCACGGTGATAATCCTCATAATTTCCTTGCCGTGGGGGCCGGGTTCGGCGACGCCGGGAGCTGCCTTTGGTGCAGGCCTCATGCTGGGGTCCACGTGTGTCACCTGGATTGTGACGCGACTGATCCACAGGCTCAATTCGGATCCGGCGTTCTATCTCCTGGTCGCCTATGTGGTCAAAGCGCTCGTTGGGTTGGTGGCCATCACGGTCGTCCCATTCCCTGAGTCTTGGAGCGGAACTTGGGCCTTGATCGGCGTCGTTGCCTGTGTGGTCGCGGCACTAGGGACGCAGGTGTGGGTCATCTGGAGACTCCGGATACCCTATTTTTTGCAGCCTCTCGAGACGGACCAGGAGAGGCGGAGACCATCGCCACGAACGAGAGAGGGCAGCCCGTGACCTCCGAACAGGGGCCAGATCAAGCTGGCCGAGCCGAAGAACAACCCGACCGGGGTGATCTCCGAAACGCGGGAGATCTCGTCCAACAAGGTGGACTCTCCGGCTCGATCATGATTTTGCTATACATAGTGATCGGAATCGGGTTCTGGAGTTTGGTAGGCTATGGGCTGGATCGCTTGCTGGGGACACATTGGATTGTGTGGCTCGGCGCTGGCATAGGGGCCTTCGCCGGTTTTTACCTGGTGTACCTCCATATGCGGCCGCGGGATGACGACTCGTCGTTCCACTAGACCTCCCTCAAGCACATAAACTGATTACTTGATCGAGGCCGTGAACTTTCTTCTGGCTTCGAAGACGCAACCTTCCTGAGGAAAGGACACGCCTTGCGAGAAACCGGGCACGTCGTCGCGGCCTATCAGGCCCCCACGATCGAGGACATGCATCTGCCGGACCTGTTCAATGTCGGTAGCTTCGGCTTCGGCAAGCAGATGCTCCTCATGCTTCTTGCGGTCGTGGTTGTGGCGGCGTTCTTCATGATCGCAGGCCGCCGTCGGGCCATGGTCCCCGGTAAAATGCAGTTCGCGGGCGAAATGGGATACGGCTTCGTTCGCAATTCCATTGGCAAAGACATCATCGGCGTCCACCACTTCAAGCCGTTCGTGCCGCTGCTCTTCGCCTCCTTCTTCTTCGTACTGGTCAACAACCTCTGGGGTTCCATCCCGTTCCTTCAGCTGCCGACCTTTTCCCACGCAGGTAGCGCCTATTTCATGGCAGGCTTTGCGTACCTTTGCTGGGTAGCCGTCGGCATCAAGTCCAAGGGTTTCGTGGGCTTCTTCAAGGCGATGACGATGCCTTCCGGAGTTCCCCCGGTCTTCTACATCATTCTGATTCCCATCGAGTTCCTCTCGAACTTGATCATTCGTCCGATTACCCACTCGTTGCGTCTGTTCGCCACGATGTTCGCTGGTCACATGGCCATCATGGTCGCCGCCAGCTTGACGGCCTTCCTGGTCACCCAGGTCGGCGGTATCGGGATTGTAGCCTCGCTCTTCTCCGGCGTTTTCGGAATCTTCCTCTTCTTCTTGGAGCTCTTGATCCAGGCAATTCAGGCCTACGTCTTTACGCTTCTCTTCGCGGTGTACCTCCAAGGTGCCGTCGCGGAGGCTCACTAGAATTCCGGGGAAACCTGGATCGGGGTTTGACCGCACACCATCCGGTTGAATCCACCGCAATAGACATGCCTTCGAGGCAGATAAAGCCCAGATACGGGCATCACGAAAGGAAATAGCCAAATGGAAATTTCAGGTTCGCTCAGCGCCATCGGTTACGGACTCGCAGCTATCGGCGGCGGCATCGGCGTCGGTCTCATCTTCGCGGCCTACATGACCTCGGTTGCCCGTCAGCCCGAATCCCAGCGTGTCCTGCAGCCGATGCTGTTCCTGGGCTTCGCCGTGGTTGAGGCTCTCGCGATTCTGGGTCTGGTTCTGGCGTTCATCAAGTAGCTTCTGGCTACTCCATCCCTTCACAGAACTAGAGAACAGGAATCTCCTTTATGTCACTCATGATGGCAGCGGAAGAGGGTGCAAGCCCTCTGGCCCCTGACTGGTGGGAAATCCTCATCACCGGCCTCGGGTTCCTGATCCTTCTGTACCTCGTCGTCAAGTTCATCGCCCCGACCTTCGAAAAGATCTACCAAGATCGTAAGGAGGCCATCGAGGGTGGTTTGGCTAAGGCTGAAAAGGCCCAGGCCGAGGCTGCTGCAGCTCGTGAGGAGTACAACCAGCAGCTCGAGTCGGCGCGACTCGAAGCGCAGAAGATCCGCGAGGACGCTCGTGTGGAAGGCGAGAAAATCGTCGCCGAGCACAAGGAGCGTGCCGCAGCCGAGGCTGCCCGGGTCACCGAAAACGCACAGAAAACCATTCAGGCCGAGCGTTCGGCCGCCTTGGTTTCCTTGCGTACCGAGGTGGGCACCCTGGCAACCCAACTCGCCAGCAAGATCGTTGGTGAATCCCTGAACGACGACGAGCGCTCCAACCGTGTGGTGGATCGCTTCCTGGCTGACCTCGAGGCGGACCAGCAGCGAAATGCAGGTGCGACCAAGTAATGGCAGGAGTATCGACTGAATCTCTCAGGAAGCTGAACCAGCAGTTCGAGCAGCGCTTCGGTAGCGAGGCCAACCTGTCGATGAGCGACGAGTTGTTCGCCGTCGCGGACACGATCGATCACAACGGGGCCTTGCGCCGTGGGTTGACGGATCCGTCACGCGAGCCGGAACAGCGCGGCAAAATCGCCTCCTCGGTGCTCAACGGCAAGGTGTATCCGGCTGTTCGAGACATCGTGGCCCGTGCCGCGGAGTCTCGTTGGTCGGAAGAACGTGACCTCGCCGACGCCGTGGAAAACCTTGGTGTGGTGGCTGCGGCATTCTCCGCCGAAAACACGAGCGGCCAGGATGCTTTGTCGACGGTCATCGACGATCTCCTGCGCTTTTCCAAGGCGGTTCAGGCGGAGCCCCGGGTGCAGACGGCTCTCACGGATCAGCGGGCGGATGCAGAGGCGAAGAAGAAGCTCGCCGCGCGCATCAGCCCCGCATCGTCCGATGAGGGTTCGCTGTTGATCAACCAGTGTGTTGAACACCCACGAGGCATGTTGCCCGCTGAGTTGGCTGAAAAGTTTGCGAACGTCCTCGTGGGGATGTCACAACGATTCATCGCGAAGGTGACCGTCGGTGCCCCGTTGCAGGAAGCGCATCAGCAACGACTCGTTCGTGCCGTTTCGGCGATTTACGGACGAGACATGACGCTCGACGTCACCGTGGACCCGGAGGTCATGGGCGGCATCAAGGTGCAGGTCGGTGACGAAATCATCGACGGCACCGTTGCTTCCCGCGTTGCGGAACTCGATCGCACGGTACATTCCTCCTGACCGTCTCACCCGACGATTCAGTCTGATACTCAGTTGGATCGCTCGTGAGGCTCCAAGAATTCACGGTGCGATCAACCCATACACGTACACTCGGTCCCAGAGGCAATCGGGACCACCAACTTAGGAGAGCAGGGACACAAGATGGCGGATTTGACCATCAATGCCGATGATGTCCGCAGCGCGCTGGATGACTTTGCGGCATCGTACGAACCCGGCGACGCGCAGCGCGTAGAGGTGGGCCGCGTCAGCAGCGCCGCCGACGGCATCGCTCGAATCGAGGGACTGCCCTCGGTCATGGCGAACGAATTGATTCGTTTCGAAGACGGAACCCTCGGCCTTGCCCAGACCCTGGACACGCGCGACATTGGCGCCATCGTCCTGGGCGACTTTACGGGCGTTGAAGAAGGCCAGGAAGTCCACCGGACTGGCGAGGTCTTGTCGGTTCCCGTGGGCGATGCCTTCTTGGGCCGCGTCGTCGACCCGTTGGGCCAGCCCATTGACGACCTGGGACCGGTTGAATCCGAAGGGCGACGTGCCTTGGAGCTTCAGGCTCCCGGCGTGACGCAGCGCCAGTCGGTCGGCGAACCGTTGCAGACCGGCTTGAAGGCGATCGACGCGATGATTCCGATCGGTCGCGGACAGCGTCAGCTCATCATTGGCGACCGCCAGACCGGTAAGACGGCCATCGGCGTCGACGCCATCTTGAACCAAAAGGCCAACTGGGAATCCGGCGACGTCAACAAGCAGGTTCGTTGCATCTACGTTGCTGTGGGTCAGAAGGCGTCCACCATCGCCTCGGTTCGTCAGACTCTGGAAGAGAACGGCGCGCTCGAGTACACGACGATCGTTGCTTCGCCTGCGTCCGACGCCGCGGGCTTCAAGTACCTTGCTCCCTACGCGGGTTCGGCCATTGGCCAGCACTGGATGTACGGCGGCAAGCACGTCCTGATCGTGTTTGATGACCTCTCCAAGCAGGCCGAGGCCTACCGTGCCGTCTCGCTGTTGCTTCGCCGTCCGCCGGGACGCGAGGCATACCCCGGTGACGTCTTCTACCTGCACTCCCGTCTGCTGGAGCGTTGTGCCAAGCTCTCGGACGAATTGGGCGCCGGTTCGATGACCGGTCTGCCGATCATCGAGACCAAGGCCAATGACGTCTCGGCGTTCATCCCGACCAACGTCATTTCGATTACCGACGGTCAGATCTTCCTGCAGTCCGATTTGTTCAACGCAAACCAGCGCCCCGCGGTCGACGTGGGTGTCTCGGTGTCCCGCGTGGGTGGCGCTGCACAGATCAAGGCGATGAAGAAGGTCTCCGGTACCCTCAAGCTCGATCTTGCTCAGTACCGTTCGATGCAGGCCTTCGCAATGTTCGCCTCTGACCTGGACGAGACATCTCGTCGCCAGCTGGTGCGCGGTGCACGTTTGATGGAGCTGCTCCGTCAGCCCCAGTACACCCCGTACCCCGTGGAAGAGCAGGTTGCTTCGATCTGGCTCGGAACCAAGGGCCACTTGGACGACCTTGAGGTCTCCGAGGTGCTGGACTTCGAAGAGCGCTACATCGACCACTTGCGCCGCAACACGAGTGTCCTCGACGCGATTCGCACCAGCGGAAAGCTCGAAGATGACACGTTGACCGAGCTGAAGTCCGCCGTGGATCACGTCAAGCAGGACTTCAAGGCTGGTCACCAGGCATCGGGTGGAGCCGTCCGTGCCGGCAACGAGGAGCACGCTCCAGTGGCCGAGTCGGATGTTGATCAGGAACAGATCGTCAAGCGATAAGACCTGAGGGTGTGCGGTCCTCACGGGCCGCACACCGTCTGGGCTGAAAGGAAGCTCTATGGGAGCCCAAATTCGGGTTTACCGCCAAAAGATTGCTTCGACGTCGTCCATGAAGAAGATCTTCAAGGCGATGGAGATGATCGCGACCTCCCGCATCAACCGAGCCCGCAATCGCTCGAATGCCGCAGGGCCCTACGCGAACGCACTGACCCGGGCCGTCAGCGCCGTTGCGACTCAATCGTCGGTCTCGCACCCCTTGATCCACGATGGTTCCGAGTCCCGGCGTGCGGCCGTTCTGGTCATGACCAGCGATCGCGGACTTGCCGGTTCATACTCGGCCAACGTGCTCAAGAAGGCCGAGGGGCTCATCGAGAAGTTGCGCCGCGAAGGCCGCGAGGTAGAACTCTTCCTCGTGGGCCGCAAGGCCAAGCAGTACTTCGATTTCCGTGAACGTCCCTACGAAAAGGTGTGGTCCGGTAACACGGATAATCCCGATGTAGAGACGGCGTCTGCAATTCGAGATGAGCTACTTCAGCGATTCTCGACCCCGTACGAGCAGGGCGGCGTGGACGACCTGCACATTGTGTACACCCAGTTCCATTCCATGGTCAGACAGGAACCGCGGATTCTCCGCCTCCTGCCGCTGGTCGTTGTGGATGCCAAGGAGATGGGCGAAGACATCGTGCCGGGTGAAGAGCTGGCCGACGACGAGTTTGAAACCTCGGCGTCCTTCGACTTCGAGCCGAGCGCCGAAGAGGTGCTCGATGAGTTGCTGCCGCGATACGTCGCGACCAGGATCTTCTCGTGCCTCCTCGAAGCGGCGGCGAGTGAGTTGGCTTCACGCCAGCGGGCGATGAAGTCTGCAGGCGACAACGCCGACGAGCTCGTCAAGAAGTACACCCGATTGATGAACAATGCGCGCCAGGCGGAGATTACCCAGGAGCTCAGCGAGATCGTCGCGGGCGCCGATTCTCTCGCCTCCTAAAATCCATTCCCCCGTACGGACACTTTCTGCGAAGAGGTAAGTGAAAAATATGACAGCCACCATGAACGAATCGACGTCAACGTCGGTCCAGGGCGGCGTCGGACGTGTTTCCCGAGTTAACGGCCCCGTCGTTGACGTCGAGTTCCCCGCCGGCCAGATCCCTGACATCTACAACGCCCTGACCACCGAGCTGACCATCGGTGGACAAACGAAGAAGATTACCTTCGAAACGGCACAGCACCTGGGCGACAACCTGGTGCGTGCGATCTCGCTGCAGCAGACCGATGGTTTGGTCCGTGGCACGCCGGTTCAGGACACCGGCGACGCGATCG
The DNA here is from genome assembly GCF_003989425.1 of Kocuria sp. HSID16901. Lineage (NCBI taxonomy): Bacteria > Bacillati > Actinomycetota > Actinomycetes > Micrococcales > Micrococcaceae > Kocuria > Kocuria sp. HSID16901. The sequence goes on from NZ_RBLM01000002.1 coordinate 135,381, forward strand.
CCGTTCCCGTGGGTGACGGCGTCAAGGGCCACATCTTCAACGTGTTGGGAAATTCCCTGGACGTCGACGACGACCAGATCCAGGCCAGTGACTTCTGGCCGATCCACCGCAAGGCTCCGAACTTTGCCCAGCTCGAGGGCTCGACCGAGATGCTGGAAACCGGCATCAAGGTCTTGGACCTGTTGACCCCCTACATCTCCGGCGGCAAGATCGGTTTGTTCGGCGGCGCGGGCGTCGGCAAGACCGTGTTGATCCAGGAAATGATCACCCGTGTGGCCCGCAACTTCGGCGGTACCTCGGTGTTCGCCGGCGTCGGCGAGCGTACCCGTGAGGGCAACGACCTCTGGGTTGAAATGGAAGAGTCCGGAGTTCTGAAGGACACCGCCTTGGTGTTCGGCCAGATGGATGAGCCCCCGGGAACGCGTCTCCGCGTGGCCCTGACCGGCCTGACCATGGCAGAGTACTTCCGCGATGTTCAGAACCAGGACGTGCTGTTGTTTATCGACAACATCTTCCGGTTCACTCAGGCGGGTTCCGAGGTCTCGACTCTGCTCGGCCGCATGCCGTCGGCCGTGGGCTACCAGCCTAACCTGGCCGATGAGATGGGCATCCTGCAGGAGCGCATCACCTCGACCCGGGGTCACTCGATTACCTCGATGCAGGCCATTTACGTGCCCGCCGATGACTACACCGACCCGGCACCGGCCACGACGTTCGCGCACCTCGATGCGACGACCGAGCTGTCCCGTGACATCGCCTCGCGTGGTTTGTACCCCGCCGTGGATCCGTTGACCTCGACCTCGCGCATCTTGGATCCGCAGTACATCGGTCAGAAGCACTACGACACCGCAATTCGCGTGAAGTCCATCCTTCAGGAAAACAAGGAGCTTCAGGACATCATCGCGATTCTCGGTGTGGACGAACTGTCGGAGGAGCAGAAGGTTGTGGTGTCGCGTGCGCGCCGCATCGAGCAGTTCCTCTCGCAGAACACCTACACCGCGAAGCAGTTCACCGGTGTCGAGGGCTCGACCGTTAGCATCAAGGACACCATCGAGGGCTTCACCGCCATTTGCGACGGCGACCTCGACCACGTTCCGGAGCAGGCGTTCTACAACGTCGGCGGCCTGGACGACGTCGAGCGCCAGTGGGCGGAGCTCAAGGAACAGGGCGGAAACTAAACATGGCAGCGGTTCTCAACGTAGAAGTGGTCTCTCGCGAGTCTGTGGTGTGGCAGGGCGAGGCAAAGTACGTGCGTGCACGCACCGCCGCCGGTGATATCGGCGTGATGGCGGGGCATCAGCCCACGTTGGCGCTCCTGTCCGAAGACGGTGAACTCGTGATCGATCCCGTCGACGGAGAGCGTAAGACCGCGAGGCTTCACGAAGGATTCCTCACGGTCTCCAACAACCGAGTCGTCATCGCCGCCAAGAGCGCGGACATCTAAAGAGTTCCGAGCTCATCGGCTTCAGCCCGATGACGAAGGCCCGGCACCGGTTTCGGTGCCGGGCCTTCATGTATCCCGGGGGGGGCGTGGAGGTACGCGAGGCTAAGGAGCGAGTTTTAGAAGAGTTTGTCGCTGGTGTCGTCGATGCCGCGCAAGGCATCGTAATCGAGGGTCACGCAGGCGATGCCACGGTCGGCGGCGAGCGTTTTTGCCTGGGGCTTGATCAGTTGAGCGGCGAAAATTCCTCGAACGGGAGCAAGTTGGGGATCCCGGTTGAGCTGTTCAACGTATCGGGTCAGTTGCTCCACGCCATCGATGTCGCCGCGGCGTTTGAGCTCGACCGCAACGGTGTGACCCGTCGCGTCTCTGGCCAGGATGTCCACGGGCCCGATCGATGTCGGATATTCGCGACGGATCAGGCGATAGCCTTCACCGAGTGTCTCGATGTGTTCGGCCAGGAGGCGTTGAAGATCCGCCTCGACGCCGTCCTTGATGAGACCAGGGTCGATGCCGAGCTGGTGATTCGATTCATGGTGCTTGGCGTAAATTCTGATGAGCAGCTTGTCGTCCGATTTGGTTGCCTGGACGATCCATCGCTCGACGGCGTCGTCGTCGAATTCTGCGTCGTCGGCAGTGTCGATGTGCAAGGTTGCCGGGGGAGACATCCAGTTGAGGGGCTTATAGGACCCACCGTCGGAATGAATGAGCACCGAGCCGTCGGCCTTGACCATGAGCAACCGAGTGGCCATGGGAAGGTGGGCCTTGAGGCGGCCTTCATAATCTACAGAACAGTCAGCTATCACAAGTCGCACCCGCCTCACTCTACAAGGAGCTAGCAGCAAGGCCCGCATTCGCATGTGCCACAATGAGTGGCATGGCACGTTCTCGGAAATCTTCGCACCGGCCGCAAACCGGCCATGGGAAGGCCGGGCCGAGCAAATGGCAGAGGAACGCCGTACTCGGAGGCGGCGATATTTCCCGGGTGCTGGACCCTGCGCCCCGCATCGATACCGATGTCTCTGGGCAATGGTTCGTGCAGTACATCTCCGCGACGTCGGCCCGTAAGACCTATGTGTGCCCGGGGTGTCGGCGCAACGTGGCCGTCGGGTCCGCTCACTACGTCGTCTGGAAGAACGATCACCTCTTTGGAAAGCAGCGAGCCATTGAGGAACGTCGGCATTGGCACCTGAAGTGCTGGGATATCCGTTAGCCGTTAGTGCTCGGCCCGAATCTCGTCGGATTCATCTCCCCTTAGAATGGGCGGCATGGCTATCTCTACTCCCGCTACCGTGAATCGCGTGACCGACGGCCCCGAGGAGCTCGGCCCCACGACGGTGTTACCGGCGGTTCGAGAAAATATCGAGCTACATACCGACGACGGTCATGTCCTGGTGGGGGAATGGGCCGAACCCGAAGGCGCGAAATCCTCGGCCACACTTTTGTTCTTGCACCCGTTGCCGACCCATGGGGGCTTCATGGACTCGCATGTGTTCAAGAAGGCCTCCTATCGTCTTCCGGCCCTCGCACACGCCTCGGTTCTTCGATTCAATACGCGAGGCACCTCGTCTCCGAGGGGCACGAGCGAAGGTCAATTCGAGGAAGGCATCGGTGAGGCGCACGACGTCGCCGCCGCGATTCGATTCCTGCAAGAACGCGGTGCCTCCAATATTTGGCTCGTGGGTTGGTCTTTCGGCACGGAACTTGTTTTGAAGTATGGGTCGCTCGAGCCCGTAGCCTCTGCGATTAAGGGGGCCATTCTGCTGTCGCCGCCTCTGCACCGCGCGGATGATTCAGATCTGGTCCGGTGGGAGGAGAGTGGACTGCCGTTGACCGTGCTGGTCCCGGAGAAAGACGACTATCTCCGGCCTAAGGAGGCTCACGAACGGTTCGGGCTCGTTCCCAGTGCATCGGTGATTGGTGTCGATGGAGCCAAGCACCTGTGGGTTGGGGAGAAATTTGTTCGCCGCGCGCACGATGAAATCGTCTCAGCCGTAGCGGGACGCCCTGTCCGTCTCAAGACCACCTGGGACGGGAGCATCGGCACCGAGCCTCGGTAATTGATCGGCATAGGGCCGTAGGCCCCGCGAATTAGCGCTGATCTTGTCGCGTGATAAATACTTCGCGAATCAGCATCAGGGCGGACGCGGCCACGGGAATGGCGATAATCGCCCCCAGTACGCCCCAGAGGGCACCGCCTGCGGCGACCGCAATCACCGCGACGGCGCCGGGAACCGCAACTGCGCGTTTCATGATGCGCGGGGAGATAAAGTACGCCTCGACCTGCAAGTAGCCGAAGTAAAAGATCGCGTAGATGAGCGCCGTCTGCCACCCTTGCACCAACGCAATGAAGGTCACCAGAATCCCGGCGACGACTCCGCCGACGAGGGGGATAAAAGCCAAGAGGAGAACCACGAAGGCGCAAAGCAGCGGGAACGGTACCCCAATGATGCTCATCAGGATGAGCGAAAACAGGGCGTTGAGGATGGCGACGATCCCTTGCCCCATGACGTAGTTACCCACTGAGCTCGTGATTTTTTCGGTCAGCTCGGCTACCCTCGGTCGCTTAGACCGAGGCGCGAGCCGGACTCCCCAGGCTTTGATGGCCGGTAGTGATGTCACGAAATAAAGGGCCAAGAACATCACGATCAGGATGCCCGTGACCACTTGTGCCACGGTCGATCCGGCGTTGATGAGGCTATTGAGGAAGTTCCCCACGAGGCCCGAATCGCTGAAAATATGGCTCAGGAAATTACCAGCCTCGGAATTGATCCGGTCCCGAATACCGAATTGCTGGTTGATGTCGGTCATGAAGTCGGAATTCAGGAAATCATTGAACGTATCCGGGAAACCGTTAATGAATCCGAGAGCCTGGCGGGCGATCGTCGGGATCACGACGGTAGCCATGAGCACGATCAAGCCCACAAAACACAGCAGGACCACAATGACGCCGGCGAGCCGAGGGAGACCCCGGCGTTCGAACCACCGGACGATGGGATCCAGGCCCAGGGCAATGAACATGGCGCCAGTAATCCAGCCGCCGAGGGCGCCGACATTGACCGCTAGGTAATAGCACATCAAGGCGAGTCCCACACCAACGGTAGCGAGGAACCCGAACTGGACGGGATGGCGCACCAGCGTGATGGGTGGGACGCCGGCGTCTGACTGCTCGGCGTCGGACGAGGCAGGGGCTGTTTCACCCGGGGAGTCCGAAGGAATGTCCTCGGATGAGGCTGTTGCTCCCAAGCGTCCACTGTCTATGTCTTTCCCGGCCGCCGACAGCCCCTTGACTTCATGGAGGGGCTGGACGTCAGGGAGCTCGAAGCGGGGGCGGGGTTTGGCGCCAGGGATCGGGGGCGCGGCGGCACGCGACGAACCGAGAGCGCGGAGCCTTTCGAGAACGCGAGACAGCCCCTTTTCCCGGGGACGGTCGGTTCCAGTCATGAAGGTCCTCTCGCCGAATCCTGTGCCTGCCTCACTCGAGATTACCCGGAGGGCGGACCTGCTTGGGCACTATCACCGCAATTTGAGAAGATGAGTGTCAACGAGATGCGGCCTCAGCGCCCCAGCGATGAAAGGACGGTCGATATGACCACAGGATCTTTCGGATCAGCAGAGCCCCAAGAGCCTACGGCTCAGGAACACATCCCCGCATCGGTGCGGTCCGCCCCCGATCTCTCCCAGATGGGTGGCGGAACTGTCGCCGGTGACGGCCCTGCGGCGCAACAAGGTGGACGTCCGAGCTACCGGCGAGACATTACTGACACGCAACAATTCCAGGAAGTCGCTCAACTCTCCGGTCAGGGACCGGTGATTTTCGCCCTGTATCGGGGTAGCGATCAAGAAGCGTCGAACGGGGTCAAGGATCTAGAATCCTTCATCGACCAGGCCGGCGGACGTCTCCTCTTGGCGGCCGTCGACATCGAACGCTCGCCCGAGATCGCTCAAGCGTTCCAGGCTCAAAGTTCGCTCACCGTCGTCGCCATGTTGGGGGGACGCCCGGCGCCCATGTACGACGCCCCGGTGCCCGCCGAACAGGCGCAGGCGTTGTTGGGCCAAGTACTTCAGCTCGCTCAGCAGGCGCAGCTCACCGGTACCTTTGAGCCCGTGGCCACCCAGGGTGAGGCCGAGCCGGAACCCTTGTCGCCCCTCCACCAGAAAGCACAGGACGCTCTCGAAGCCGGCGATTGTGACGTTGCCGCCGAGGCGTACCGGAAGGCCATCGCCGAGAAGCCGGGTGATCGTGACGCCAAAGTCGGTCTAGCACGCGTTGGGCTTCTGTCGCGGGTCAAAGACGAAAACCTGGAAGAAGCCCGGGCCGCGGCAGCGCAGAATCCCGACGACGTGCAAGCTCAGCTGACCGTAGCGGACCTGGACGTCACCGGCGGTCACGTCGAAGATGCCTTCCAGCGTCTCATTCGCCTCATCCAGCGGTCTGATGCACAGACCAAAAACACGGTGCGAGAACGACTTCTCGAATTATTCGACGTCGTCGGCGCCGAAGACCCACGGGTGATTTCCGCGCGTGCCGCACTGATGCGGGCCCTTTTCTGAGGCCGACGGCTGCGAATGCTCAGTGCTCGATATCGGCCCCACGGTGCATACGCCGTGGGGCCGTCGTCGTGTTCAGGGCGGGAAGAATCCGCCTCAGGGTGGATGACCGGTTAGGGAGCCGTGTGATGAGATCAAGGCATGACTACTTCACCGGACCACACCGAGCAGGGTTCCGAAGGCGAGGACCCAACGTCGGACACGAACCAGCAGGCAACGACGGCCGAACCGCCAGCCTGGTCCGCCCCGGACGAGCGGCAACAACCTCACCTCCCCACTTTCGGATCATCGACAACGACGTCGGCCACGACGGGTCATGAAGCCATCGCGATTCGCGGATTGACGCGCGTTTTCGGGGATCGCGCCGTCGTCCAGAACATCAACCTCGATATTCCCTCGGGATCGATGTATGGCCTGGTCGGACGCAATGGAGCGGGCAAGACCACCACGCTGTCCATGGCCACCGGGCTCTTGAGGCCCACCCACGGCCAGGTGTTCATCCGAGGCATTGACGTCTGGGAGAGGCCCCAAGAAGCCAAAAGTCTGGTGGGCGTCCTTCCCGACGGCGTGCACCTCTTCGACCGGCTCACCGGACGTCAACTGATCACGTACGCCGGCCTACTCCACGGCCTGGACAAGGAAACCGTCGCGGAACGCACCGACGATCTGCTCAACGCCATGGACCTGCAGGGCTCCGCCAATCAGACCGTGACCGACTACTCGGCAGGCATGAAGAAGAAGGTAGCGCTCGCGGCCGCGATGGTGCACGCGCCCAAGGTGCTCGTGCTCGATGAACCTTTCGAGTCCGTGGACCCCGTGTCGGCGACGAATATCCGCGACATTCTGGCTGGTTTTGTTCGCCACGGCGGCACCGTGGTCGTCTCGAGTCACGTGATGGATCTCGTGCAACGCATGTGTGACCACGTGGCCATCATGAATGACGGAGTGATTCTGTCCGAGGGAACCGTGGATCAGGTTCGCGGTGAATCCAGCCTGGAAGAAACGTTTGTCCGGCTCGTCGGTGGACGGGTCGAGTCGGAAGGGATCTCATGGTTGGGAACCTCGTAAGCCTCAAATGGGCGCATTTTTGCGCGTCTCTGCGGAGAAGCGGCTGGTCCGTGGCGGGAACCATCATCGGCGGAATCTATGCCCTCATGGCGTTGGTTGGCGTGGTGGCCGGAATGATGGCCCTTCGTGAGGGAGACCCCGCGCTCGCGCAAGGTGTCGCCGTCGTCGTGGGCACCCTGGCCACTGCGGTGTGGTGCATCGTGCCGCTGGTGCTCTCTGGACAGGATTCCACCCTCGATCCCGACCTCTTGGCGCCCTATCCGTTGAAACCTCGTGACATCATCGGCGGCCAGCTCTTGGGTTCTGTAGTGGGCATCTTCGGCTTGGTCACGCTGATCGGTTCCCTCATGCCCGTCCTGGCATGGACCTCTCCGGGCCCCGCACTCCTCGCTCTTCCCGCGGGAATAGTGGGGTTCGTCCTGCTGATGGTGTGCTCGCGGCTGATGAGTTGCCTGGGGATGGCGATTCGCCATAAACGCTTTCTTGCCGAGACCATCGGGGCGATTTTCTTCTTAGCGTTGCTGTGCGCGGGGCCGATTGTTTCGACGCTCACCTCCAGTTTGATGTCCGAAGAATGGGTCCGGTCGGTGGCCAACGTCACCGGGTGGACGCCGTTGGGTATCGCCTGGGCGTTGCCCGGGGATCTCGCATCCGGCGCGTGGGGTCTCCTGATCCTGCGCTCGGTGCTGACCGTGGCCTACCTAGCCGTGGGATTGTGGGTCTGGCAGAGTGTCATCGCGTACCAAATCAGCCACGTGGGTTCGGCACCCGCGAGGAAAGGCGGCGCCGCAAAGTCCGGACGCTGGTTGGGCCTCTTTACTCGCTTCCCGGCGACCCCTTCCGGTGCAATCGCGGCCCGGACCACGACGTACTACCTCAAAGATCCACGACTCAACCTGAATTTGTTGATGGCGCCCGGGTTCCTGATCCTCTTCGGTTTCATGAACTCCACGGGGTCCGGAGGCTTCCTCCTGCACATGGTGGGGCCGATCGTCGGGTGGATGCTCGCCTGGCAAAGTGCCTACGTCGTCTCGTACGACAACACAGCTTTTGCCCTCCACCTCACTTCACCCGTCCGTGGCATATCGGAGCGTTGGGGGCGCACCCTCGGCATGATGGTGATCTTTGTGCCACTCGTGGCGTTCGTTTCCGTCGCGGCCGAGATCATCCAAGGCGAGCCTGGAAGTATTCCGGCGAACCTCGGCCTTTCATGGGCGGTCTTGCTTGCCGGGCTCGGCGTTGGCGCGGTGCTGTCGGTCCGATACGCGCTACCGGTTCCGGCTCCCGGTGAAAGCCCATGGAAGTCCCGAAAGAATAACGCTGGTTTAGCAAACGCCCTGATTCAGTTCGTGAGCAGCATCGCGATGTGGGCCATCACGCTTCCCATCTTGATCCTCATGCTCGCCGCGTCAATCACTCATGTGCCGGTATTTGACTGGATCATTTTGATCGCCGGCCCGGTGTACGGTGCCCTCATCGTGTGGCTCGGCGTCCGAATGGGCGGCACCTGGTACGAACGCAAGGCACCGGAACTGTACCAGGATCTCGTTCGCATGCGCTGATGCCCCCAGTGAACGACGCCGAATGATGCCGGAGAATCACGCGGGTGATTCTCCGGCATCCGTTCACCAGCGTAGAATGACCGCATGATGTTTGACCGAACCGTAGACGCCTTGAACTCCACCGAACCGCTGGACGACACCGGATACGGGTCGACTCCCGGCGGAACCGCAACCATTGAACGGGAAGAAACACGCCAGCTCTCGGAGCCTGGTGACCACGAACGTTTCGCGCATTACGTGCGCAAGGAAAAGATCATGGAATCCGCGCTTTCGGGCGAACCGGTCATCGCCCTGTGCGGCAAGGTCTGGACCCCCGGCCGCGATCCCGAGCGTTTTCCGGTGTGCCCCGAATGCAAGGAAATCTACGAAATGATGCGTGGCGGCGATGACGAGGGCAACGACGGCGACCAGTAGGTCGCGCGCTTCCTCTCGAGTCCCATACCCCCGTCCCCTTTACAGGAGTGAATAGCCCCTCGTGTCCGACGACATGTCCCAGCCATCCCTCTTCGGCGGCGCCGGTGCAGACCTACCGCCCGCGTACCCGGATCGCGCAGCTTGGGGAACCGCGCCGAAGCTCCGTGCGTGGCAGGCGGAGGCCCTCGAAAAATACTTCGAAACCGAACCTCGCGATTTCATGACCGTGGCGACGCCGGGTGCGGGCAAGACGACCTTCGCGCTCCGGGTGGCCAAAGAACTCATGGACCGGGGAAGCGTGTCCCGCCTCACCGTCGTCGCCCCCACGGACCACCTGAAGTCACAGTGGGCCGACGCCGCGGCGCGAGTCGGTATAGCGATCGACCCCAATTTTAAGAATTCCGACGGACATCACGCACAGGGCTATTCGGGTGTCGCCCTGACGTACGCCCAGGTGGCCAATAAGCCGCTCCTACACCGGGCCCGCACGGAAAACGCCCGCACTTTGGTGATCCTCGACGAAATCCACCACGCCGGAGACGCCCTTTCATGGGGCGACGGCCTTCAGGAAGCCTTCGAACCGGCCTACCGACGGCTCGCGCTGACCGGCACACCGTTCCGTTCCGACTCGTCGCAAATCCCATTTGTACGTTATGAACGTGATCAAGAGGGCCTGCTGCGCTCGCAGTCCGACTACTCCTATGGATACGGACCGGCGCTGGCCGACCACGTGGTCCGCCCCGTCATTTTCATGGCGTATTCCGGCCAGATGCGATGGCGCACGAGTTCGGGCGAGGAAATGGCGGCCGATCTCGGCGAAGGATTTACCAAGGACATCACCGCTCAAGCTTGGCGCACGGCGTTGGACCCTCGGGGCGAGTGGATCCCGTCGGTCTTGGCCGCGGCGGATTCCAGGCTCAGCGAGGTGCGCAGAACGGTTCCCGACGCCGGAGGCCTCGTGATCGCCTCAAATCACGAGGATGCTCGGGCCTACGCGGCGCGGCTGGAGAAAATTTCCGGCACCCAGCCAACACTGGTCCTTTCGGACGACAAAACTGCGTCCGCACAGATCGACCGCTTCTCCGAGTCGGAGGATCGCTGGATGGTCGCGGTCCGAATGGTGTCTGAAGGGGTGGACGTTCCCCGGCTGGCCGTTGGCGTTTATGCGACGTCCACGTCGACGCCGTTGTTCTTTGCCCAAGCCATCGGACGTTTTGTACGTGCCCGCAAGAGGGGAGAAACCGCCTCCGTCTTTCTTCCCTCCGTGCCGATCCTGATGTACCTGGCTCAAGAGATGGAGGCCGAACGGGACCACGCTCTCGATCTCAAGGACAACCCAGACGAAGTGGACATCGTCGCCGCCGACGAAGGTCTGGACGATCACCTCATCGACGAGGCGAACCAGGAAGAGCAAGCCAGCTCCAGGTTGGCATCCGGAAAATTCGAGGCCATTGGCTCTCAAGCGTCCTTCCACGGCGTGATGTACGACGGGGAGGACTACCAAGGATACGAGGTGGGCTCGGACGACCAAGATTTCCTGGGGATTCCTGGTTTGCTCGATGCCGACCAGGTGGGAACGCTCCTGAAGCAACGCCATGAGCAGTCACGCCAGCAGGCCCCTCGCGCGACCTCGGCCCCTTCGGTTCCGGACCATCGCCAGCTGAAGAACTTGCGTCAAAAACTCGCCAAGAACGTGTCGGCTTGGGCCGCTCGTACAGGTGAACCGCATGGTGCCGTCCACAATGCTCTGCGTCGAGAATGCGGAGGCCCGCCGGTTGCTCAGGCCACTGCGGAACAGATCGAAGCGCGTATCTCGACGTTGCAGCGGTGGTTTATCGGCCGACGCTAGTCGACTCGATGACCTGGACGCCTGCGTCTTCCAGTTCGGCCACGGCGGTCTCTGCCGTCTCATCGGCGACGGCTGAGGTGAGGTCAACCAGCACCCGTGTTTCGTAGCCGGCATCCGCGGCATCGAGCGCGGTGGCCCTGACGCAGTAGTCGGTCGCGATTCCGACGACGTCGACGTCTGTGACATCCTGCTCCTGGAGCCAGTCGTCGAGAGACACCTTGAGCGTGTCTTCGGGCATGTGCCCGGGCTCATGCTCGCCCGTCATCACGGAATCCTCGGGGGCCAGGAGGCCCTCGAAACCAGAGTAGGCAGCCTCGTACTCGCCTTTGCGGAACATCGCGTCGACGTAGTCCATATCGAGGTCTGGATGGAATGCCGCTCCCGATGAATTGGCGACACAATGCACGGGCCAGGAATTCGTGAAGTCCGGGTTTTCGCTGAAATGGGTGCCCGGATCGATGTGCCAATCCTGGGTTGTCACCACGACGTCGTAGGCCGCGTGATGCGTCAGCAAATAGGCGGAAATCTCCGCGGCGACGTCGTCTCCTCGGTCGGTGGCCAGGGCTCCTCCTCGGCAGAAATCATTTTGGACGTCGACGATCAGCAATGCTCGAGCCATGAAATACCTTTCACTGTGGGGTGGGGAAGACGCGATGGGAGTGCGTCAGGTGAGCGGGGATTAGTGGTCCACGAATTCGGTGGGAATCGCCGGTTCCCCCTCGGAGAGGCGCCGAATCGCCCGGGGCAATTCCGCAACCGCCGCAGCGTGCCGCTGGGTGGCTGCGTGGACGCCTTCGGCGCCGGTGGCGCCTGGCAAGACTCTCCCATTGTCGACGAGGGTGTGCATGAGCGGGCGGTAGCCTTCGGATTCCAAGCAGGCAGGATCGAGGGCAATGGACTCTGCTACTGCGACGCCGCGTGAATCCAGCCGTCTCGCGGCATGTTTCTCGCCGCCGATGGACCCCTTGCCCTGAGACTTCTTCGCGACCGAGACCATCTCGCCCGCGGAGTTTTCCCGCGAGACGAGCTTGTACACCATGGACGAGGTCGGCGCGCCGGACCCAGTGACCAAACGGGTGCCGACGCCATACGAGTCGACCGGCGCGGCGGCGAGGCCCGCAATGGCGTATTCGTCGAGGTCAGAGGTGACCGTAATTTTCGTGTTGGGATTACCGAGCCGGTCGAGGAGCTCCCGGAGCGCCACCGCTTGGGCCGCAAGATCGCCAGAGTCCAGGCGTACTGCACCCAGCCGTGGGCCGGCCAGCTCGACGGCGCTACGGACGGCCCGCTCGACGTCGTAAGTGTCCACGAGCAATGTCGTGTCGATTCCCAGAGATTGGAGCTGCGCGCGGAAGGCGTCGTCCTCTTCGTCAAAGAGGAGCGTGAAGGCGTGGGCCGACGTTCCAATCGTGTGAAGGCCGTAGCGACGCCCGGCTTCGAGGTTTGAGGTGCCGACGAAGCCGGCGATGGCCGCGGCGCGAGCGGCAGCTACGGCCGCTTCTTCGTGGGCGCGGCGCGAACCCATTTCTAGGCAAGGCCGATTCCCGGCGGCCCCGGTCATGCGGGACGCCGCGGAAGCCACCGCGGAATCGAAGTTCAGGATGGACAAGATCAAGGTCTCAAGGACGCAGGCTTCCGCAAACGGAGCATCAACCTGAAGAACCGGGGAATGGGGGAAAAACGCTTCACCCTCGCCGTACCCTCGGATCGTGCCCGTGAATTGAAAATCTGCGAGGTAGTTGAGGGTCGCCTGGTCGACGACTCGAGCTTCCTCCAGGTACGCGAGCTGGGCATCGTCGAATCGAAACTTTTCCAATAAGTCCAGGAAACGACCGGTTCCGGCGAGGATCCCATACCGGCGCCCCGCTGGGAGCCGGCGGGTGAACGTTTCGAAGACGCATCGACGTTGATGCGTGCCGGCGCCGATGGCCGCCTGCAACATCGTGAGTTCGTAATGGTCCGTGAGAAGCGCGGGGGAGTGGTGAGTCACCCTCCAAGGGTACTCATCCGGCGGTACCTCGCCAACGATGGAAGGACAGGAACGGGTAGACTCGTCACACTATGGTCAGTCACTCTTCTCGTCACGTCACCCTGTCCAGTGAATCCTCCGCCGAGTTATCGCCCGAAGGCGGGGTCGGGTTGCTCGAACGAGTTGAACCTGAGACCCCTTGGAAGGTCATCGTGTGGAATGATCCCGTCAACCTCATGAGCTACGTGACCTACGTGTTCCGGGCGCACTTTGGGTTTTCCGAATCCAAGGCGCGCACCTTGATGATGGCGGTTCATCAGGAAGGCAAAGCCATCGTCTTTACAGGAGGCCGGGAAGAAGCCGAACGGCACACGAGCGCATTACACGGCTACGGGCTGTGGGCAACCTTCGAGAAGGACTCCGGAGAATAAGCATGGCCAAAGAATTTAAGAATGGACGTAAGGGAATTGTCGGCGGCCTCGAAGGCCCCGAACGCGAGTTGCTCATCAAACTCTTCCACGACGTCATCACCACCCTGGAACCGGAATCGCGTGGAGAAAATGAGGATCCGTTGGAGGCCTTGGTCGGGATCACCGACGATCCGGAAATTCCGGAGGACCCGGCCTTGAGGCGTCTGTTGCCCCAGGCCAGCGACGACGACGAGGCAGCCACGGAATTTCGCCGTTACACCGAGCGTGGAGTTCGGGAGAGCAAAATAGCGCACCTGCGTATGGCCGCCATGGACTGCGAGGCACCGAAGTTGGTGCTGAACCCCGAACATGCGATGGCTTTCGCCTCGGCACTCAACGATGTCCGATTGGTAGTCGCCACACGTCTGGGCATCGAGTCGGAAGAAGATGCACAGCGTGTCGCGGAATATACGGACTGGTCACAAGCTCGCGACGTTGAATCCTATATGTCGCTGGTTTATCAGTTCGTCTCCTGGCTACAGGACTCCCTCGTTGAGGCGATGCTCGCCGACCTCGATTAATTCTTCATGTCCTCAAGGATGATGGCCTGACCAGGGTGAACTTGGACGCATTGGGGAAGAATGACCGTCATCGATGCCCCTGATCAGGGCACTTACCGTTACCCTCGAAAGCACTATGAATAGCCTGAATCCAATCGACGATGCACCGCAGATGACGGTGTGGGGTAGTGCCGCTCCGGCGAGGCCGACGCCCGGAGCGCCCATCGGAGTGTTCGACTCCGGCGTCGGCGGACTCACCGTCGCCAGGGCCATCATGGATCAGTTGCCCCAAGAGAAGATCATTTACGTGGGGGATACCGCGAATGGACCCTACGGGCCCCTGCCGATTGCGCAGGTTCGAGCTAACGCGTTGCGCGTCATGGACGATCTGGTGGATTCCGGGGTGAAAGCGCTCGTCATTGCCTGTAATACGGCATCGGCCGCGGTGTTGCGTGACGCCCGCGAACGATACACCCGGAAATACGGCATTCCCGTCGTCGAAGTCATTCAGCCTGCCGTCCGGCGAGCCGTTGCCGCGACTCGTAATGGCCAGATCGGCGTTCTGGGTACTGCCGCAACCATCGCCTCGAGGGCCTATGAAGACACCTTTGCTGCGGCACCCCACCTGGCGATTCGTTCCGAGGCCTGCCCGGAGTTCGTGGAGTTCGTCGAGCGAGGCGTGACCTCAGGACCGGAACTCTTGGAAATTGTTGAGCGGCATCTGGCACCCATTCAAGAGTCGGGTGCGGACACCGTCATCCTGGGCTGCACTCACTACCCGCTACTGACCGGCGCGATTTCCTACGTCATGGGTGAATCCGTGACCCTGGTGACCTCATCCGAGGAAACCGCCAAGGATCTCTTCCGAGCTCTCACCAACTTGAATTTGCTCCGGGACGAGAGCGAGCCGCCCCAGCACGAATTCGTGGCGACAGGACACCCCGAATCCTTCGAACGGGTCGCACGTCGATTCCTCGGCCCCGAAGTCTCCCGGGTGACACAGGCCAAGAACTTTGCCGAATCCTTTCCCACCGCGTCACTTGCCGTTGTCCCTGAGAGACGACAGGAAGCGACCCGCACCGTTTTGAACCCCACAGAGACCGCCCGAACTCACTCCGATGAGTCGCCGGGACGCCACCTTCCGGGAGATTCCCGGTAACAACGAGATCCGCAGGGATCAAGAGGTACCACCATGGAACTGAAGATCATCGGATGCACCGGCTCCTTCGCCGGCCCCGAATCTCCCGCGTCCTGCTATCTGCTCTCCTCCGAGGATGAACACGGCCGGACGTGGCGGGTCCTCCTCGACATGGGTAGCGGATCCCTCGGGGAAATCCAGAAGCACGTCAACTTGAGCGAGATCGACGCCGTGTTGATCAGCCACCTGCACCCGGACCATTGCGTCGATCTGGCCGGTTTCTACATAGCCGCTCGTTGGGACCCCCGCGGTTGGCAAGGTGGACGCATCTCCGTATGGGCCCCATCCGGGATGAGCACCTACCTGGCACAGACGCACAGCATGGCATCGGCCGAAATCCTCAAGGACCAGATGGATTTTCATGACTGGTCGCCTGAGGTCCCGGTGACGATTGGGCCCTTGACGATCGAGCCGTACCTGGTGCTTCACCCCATCGACGAACCGTATGCGCTCCGAGTGACCGAACGAGGCGCCTCGGGGGAGAAGGTTTTGGTCTATTCCGGGGATTCGGATGCATGCGAGGGTCTCACTCGTGCGGCTTGGCACGCGGACCTCTTTTTATGCGAAGCCGCCTACATGGAAGGTCGGGACGACTCAATCCGAGGCATTCACCTCACCGGTGCACGGGCCGGCGAGACGGCACGGGATGCTCAGGTGCGACGACTCCTCTTGACGCACCTTCCGATCTGGAACGAACCCGACGTGGCGTTGGCAGAAGCTCGGGAGCATTTCGACGGCCCCGTCGACGTCGTCACGCCGCTCGCCACATACACGGTGTGATGGCCCCGTTCCGACATGCCCAGAGTCATGATCGACACGGTGAGAACCTGTGACACGACGGCGGTAAGCTGACACTATGACTTCACAGACCTCTGCGACAGAAGCAACCACTCGAGCGGACGGTCGTGCCGTGGATGAGCTCCGGCCGATCTCCATCACCAGAGGCTGGTCCCAAAACGCCGAGGGTTCGGCCCTCATCGAATTTGGCAACACCCGTGTGCTCTGCACGGCCTCGCTCACCGAAGGAGTGCCGCGATGGCTCAAGGGTGAAGGCAAAGGCTGGGTTACCGCAGAATATGCCATGTTGCCCCGCGCCACGAGTACGCGGTCTGCGCGAGAATCCGTCAAAGGAAAAATCGGCGGACGCACCCACGAGATTTCGAGGCTCATCGGGCGGTCACTCCGCGCCGTCATCGACACCCAGGCCTTGGGTGAAAACACCGTTGTCTTGGACTGTGACGTCCTGCAAGCCGATGGCGGAACACGCACGGCAGCCATCACCGGAGCCTACGTCGCGCTCGCGGAAGCGATCGCCTGGTCCCAGAAAGAGGGCCTCGTGGACCGACGCAAGCAACCGCTGATCGATTCCGTATCTGCCGTGTCGGTGGGAATTATTGACGGCGTGCCGATGCTGGATCTTCCCTACGTGGAGGATGTTCGTGCGGAAACTGACATGAACGTCGTGGTCACGGGTTCAGGATCCTTCGTCGAGGTCCAGGGAACGGCAGAAGGTGCGCCGTTCGTGAGAGATGAGCTCAACGCGCTCCTCGATCTGGCTCTCACGGGGACCGAGCAATTGGCCGCGATTCAGCGCCAGACGTTGGGAGATGCGGCATGAATGCCGCCAGTCAGACGCCACGCGTCGTCTTGGCGAGTCACAATGCGGGGAAGCTCGTGGAGCTTCGGGAACTCCTCCGGGGCCAGATCGAAGGGCTCGACGTCGATACTCAGGTCGTCGATGCGGGCACCGTGGGCGCGGAGGACGTCGTCGAGACTGGCGTGACCTTCGCAGAGAACTCCCTGCTGAAGGCTCGTTCCGTGGCGCGCCAAACCGGACTCGTCGCGATTGCGGACGATTCCGGGTTATGCGTGGACGTGATGCAGGGTGCCCCCGGGATCTTCTCGGCCCGGTGGTCGGGTCGCCACGGAGACGACGGGGCAAACATAAATCTACTCCTGGATCAGCTCTCCGATATCGCTGACGAGCACCGGGGTGCACATTTTCACTGTGCCGCCAGTGTGGCGACCCAGAGTGGTTTCGAGGCTGTCGAACACGGTGAGATGCCTGGACAGTTGCTGCGAGCGGTCGCGGGTGATGGCGGTTTCGGATACGACCCCATTTTTGCCCCCGCGGAACTCGAGGGTGACGAAGCCGGATTGTCGGCCGCACAAATTTCGGCGGCGAGGAAGAACGCCATTAGCCACCGCGCCAAGGCCTTCACCGCCATCATTCCTCACGTGCGGGCGGCGTTGTCCAAGGATCTCGCTCAAAGGTAGTCTCCGTGTCTCATATGTCTCGGTTCGCCCGGATGCGATACTTCCCCCTCATCAAGGCTGTTTTGGACCAAGCCGGTGTGCGGGTCGAACCTGACGATTGGGAGGTGCATTCGAACGGCTCGGCGCACATCGTCGTCAACGCCGGACATCTCCTGTCGGTTCGCGTAGCTAAAGCCCACGATGCCGCCAAGGCAATGGACAGCCGTGTCAGAATCTTGCGGGCTTTGCCGCGTGATTTGCCGTTCGAGGTTCCGCGACCCTTGACCCGGGTGATCTCACGGGCCGGGTATACCGCCGTGGGATTGACGTGGATTCCGGGCGAAGCTCGAGACATTGGGCCGGCTCCCGCGCGACCCTTGGGACGAGCTCTCAGAGCGATTGGCCGTATCGATGCGGTTCAACTGGGACCATACGTGGAAAAGGCCCACTTCCATTGGGGCGGCGACGACTGGGAAGCGACGCTCCGCGAAACCGTGATTCCCCGCCTCTTCACGGACAACCAACGCATGGCCCACCGCATTGTTGACGACGTATTAGACCTGGACCCCGTGGAGCCGAGGGTGATTCATGGCGATTTCTCGGGCCATAATCTGCTGTGGACCAAAGATAAATTGACGGGCGTCATCGACTGGGATCACACGGCGATCGGGGATCCCGCGTGGGATATTGCGTCGGCGGCGAACTGGTACGGCTGGGACGTTTTGACCAAATGTGTGGGGAAGGACTGGGCAGCGCGCGCCAAGATCATTCACCGTCTCATGCCGTTGCAATCAGTGGGTTATGCCATTGTCAACGGCGGAGGCGGGGCCATCGTTCGGCAATCCCTCGAGCGCACCGACGCGTGGTTCGAAGAACATAAACCCGAGCTTCCCTGGTAGGAAAGCCGCGCCGCTCCGCCGGCTACTGACTACCCATTCTCGTGTGTCGACGAGCCGAGGAGGCCTTCATCCCCAGCCAGAGTGACCCATCGTTCCCAGACCAGGCGTAGTGGATCGTCGAAGTTTCGGGGAAGGGTGACTCGTGTCCTCTGGTCCTGGTTCAGGGCGCCGCGCACGACGTCGCTGAGGCCCGTGGCTCTGGCGGAGATCGAGTCCTCCACCACGTGTCCAAGGTTCGCTGACAGCGCTCCATGCAGGTCACGGACGCATTCGGGGGCGTCGTCGGTGTTCCATCGAGTTGGCGATGAAGGGTGTTTTTGCGTGATGTCGCGCAACATCTCCACCGTGCAGGGTGCCTTGACGAAAAGCGCCCCGATTCCGCGAAGCGACCCTCCCATGGCCGCATACTGGTCGCGGAGACCACGTTGAGCGGCCGGTCCGTCGTCGAGCTCGGTAGGCGTCATCTGGAGGACGCTGGCGCAGGCCGACCGAAGGATCTCAGGAGCGCGTTGATCGGTGTCAGAGGCGCCCAGAACGCTTCTGAGGAGGATCACCCAGGCGACGCCGGTGGCCAAGGCCTCAGGGGAACCGTGAGTCAATGCGGTGACGTTGGCAGCCAATTGGCCCAGGTGGGCGACGGAGGCGACGGGGTAGAGCGCCACCGGCACTAGCCTCGGGAGGAAAGCCGACGAATCTGCCCAGGGAAGTTCGTGTCGGGCGGGATACTGCATCTGTGCTAGTGGAAGAGCCGTGGCGGTGGCGGCATCGAGGGTATCGGTGCTCCAGGAAGCGCCGTCAGCGGCTAGGTTCTCCCAATCAGACCTCGGGGGAGCAGGGGCCTCGGATTCCACGGGAAGACCCAGGACCCGGGCCCATCGGAGATACTCGAGCCAGACGGACGCGGTTTCATCGGCACTCTGCCCCCGGATCGCCCAGTGGAGAACTTCGGTCAAACCCGCCAATGTGGCTGTGGGGCCTAATCCGAGGGGAACATCCGCCGCTGCTGCCGGTGCGAGGAAGCGATCCAGGAGAGTCGCGTAACCGGGTGTCCGCGGGTCGAGTAAGGGGAGTTCTCCTGGGGGAATATGCATGTCCATCATTCTAAACTTCGCATCGAGGGGCGGCGGGAGCTTATCTTGTCAGTCGGCCGGGTTAGGTTGAGGTTATGAGAATCCTTCACACATCGGACTTGCATCTGGGTCGCTCCTTCCACGGACGGTCCCTGTTTCAGGACCAAGAAGCGCTGTGTCGAGAGATCATCGAGGTGTGCGAGGATCACCGAGTCGGGGCAGTCCTCATCGCGGGAGATGTCTACGACCAAGCGTCCCCTCGCACCGATGTGATCGATCAATTCTCACGGTTCCTTGGCAATCTGCGACGGCGCGGCATCGAGATCGTCATCACGAGCGGTAATCACGATTCCCCGGCACGCCTGGGGTTCGCCTCTGAGCTCTTGAGCGATGTGGGGGTGCACCTCCGTACCAGGGTGGAAGACATCAACCGGCCCGTCACCCTCAACGATGGAACTCTGGTGTACGGAGTGCCGTACCTGGATCCTCGCTCCTCCGCCCCGACGCTGGGGGCCGAACCTACTCACCCTTCGGTCTTGACGGCCGCGGTGGACGCCGCTTGGGCGGATCGCCAGGAGCGAAGTGCGGCCCACGCCATCATCATGGCGCACTGCTTCGCCAGCGGAGGCGTCAGCAGCGAGTCGGAACGGACCCTCGAGGCCGGCAACCTCGGCGTCGTTTCCGCACGAATTTTCGAACGGTTCGATTACGCCGCCTTGGGGCATCTCCACGGCCGTCAGAAACTACTTCCCAACGTGCGATACAGCGGCTCACCCTTGGCGTTTTCCTTCTCGGAGGCTCGGCACACCAAGGGATATTGGTTGATCGACACCGCTGGAACCGAACTCACCGTTGAGGCGGGGCAATGGCGGCATACCGTGCCATTGGCCAGGATCAGTGGGACCTTGGAAGAGCTCTTGGCCTCTGAAAAATTTGCCTGGGCTGAGTCGTGCTGGTGCCAAGTAAAACTGACGGACATGCAAAGGCCGGCTCATCCCATGGAACGCCTCAGAACCAGATTCCCGGAAACCCTCGAACTGGGTTTCACCGGTTTATCCCACCGTGAAGAATCCCGATATGCGACGAAGCTTGCGGCCGTTCGAACACCGCTAGAGACTTGCAGTGCTTTCTATGAACAAGTTCGAGGGCGTGAATTGAGCGATGCGGAACGAGGCTTGTTGGAATCGGGCATCCGAGAGGCGGAACGACGACTAGCTCAAACTGAAGCAGGTTCGTCCGCATCCACCGAAGCGCAGGGGGACCACGCATGAGAATCCACAGCCTGGAATTTTCCGCCATCGGTCCGTTCCCAGGAACCGAACGAATAGATTTTGAGCGCCTCAACCAAGCTGGGCTCTTCCTGCTGAGCGGTCCCACCGGTGCGGGCAAATCCACCATTTTCGATGCGATCTGTTTCGCTCTCTACGGCTCCACGAGTCGGTCGTCGGGCTCTGGATCCAAGGGAATGCACTCGGATTTTGCACAGCCCGGAAACGAGCCGTATGTCGCCATGGAATTCAGCGTCGGCGGGTACCGATATCGCATCCGACGGACCCCCGAATGGCTGAAACCCTCTACCCGGGCGAAAGCGGGCTGGAGCAAACAGCACGCAACAGTCCTCCTGTCGCGATGCCCGACGGACGCGTGGTCGAGCGAGGACGAATCGCCCTGGGAGGTCTTGTCCTACCGAATCGACGAGACGGCCACCTTGATTCTGGGGATCTTCGGCTTGACCCTACAACAGTTCTCCCAGGTTGTGATGTTGCCCCAAGGTGACTTCGCCCGGTTCCTCACCGCCTCATCCAATGACCGCGAAGAGCTCCTGGCCAAGCTCTTTCCCATAGACCTGTACCGAGACCTTCGTGATGTCCTTAAGGACCGCGCAGGAGAGGCCGAGGAAGCCATCAACCTTCTGGCATCGGAATCCGAATCCGCTCGTCGTGAAGTGATCACCCTCCTCGAACGGTTGGATGTAGGCCAAGACGCTGCGGGCCAACAAGCTACGAGCGAATCGATCAACCTGGATCTGACCGCCAAGCTGCTGGAGACGGCGCGACAAGAGGCCGCGGAGCGACGTCGGGAACTTGGTGAATCGGTGACCGATGCGCGTCGTCGGGCCGAGAGACTCGAGCGATCGGTCGACGAATGGGCCGAACACGACAGGCTCCTCGAGCGAAAGCGCCGCGTCGACGAAGTGGCCAAGACTCTGCCGAACCGAAAGGCCACCGTTCGGGCCGCCCAGGCGGCGCAACCCGTCACGGAATCGTTCGAACGATGGCGCAAAGCTTGCGCGGAGACCGCCAACAAGCGGGACCAGCTGGGCCACGTCGTGAGCTCCATGCGCGAGGTAGCGGCCGAGCCCATGCGCCTGAGCGGCGAGAATGAATCAGACCTCACCATCGAGACTCGCTACTGGGAAGACCCTTTCCGTCTGAACTCCGAGCACGACGACGCCTACGGCGCCCTATTGGACCGCCGCAAGGAGTCATTGCGCCAGATCGAACAGCGGTACGCGGAGGTCGACGAGCTTGCGCTCGCGATTAAGGACCCAACGAGACGGCTGGAGAAAGGCCGACAGCAAGAGGAACGTACTGCCCAGCGCATCAAATCGGTTCAGAATTCGTTGCTCCACATAGATCAGGAGGCGGCCGACGCTCGGAAAGACGCTGAACGGCTGTCCGATTTATCCGTGGCGCGCACCGAGGCCGATGCGATTTTGACGGTCACTCGCCGTGCAGCCGACGTTCGGGTCCAATGTCATGAGGCCGAGAGGGATTTGGAGAGGGCCGAGCGGAACCGCCGCGAGGCGTCGGAGCGCGTCAACGTGTTGATGGAGCAGAGGTTCCGGCAGGCGGTGATGGTACTGGCGGACGACCTCACAGAGGAGAGCCCTTGTCCGGTCTGTGGTTCACTCGAGCACCCACGGCCGGCCACGCAATCCCAGGGCGAGTCGCCCGTCGAGATTGGGCAGGAGGAGATCGACCGTGCCTCTCAACAACGCGAGCGAGCCGAAGCGTCCGTCCGTCAGGTTGGCGAACTTCTTGCGGGACTCCGAAAGAGCTTGGACGAGCTCCAGGCTCAGGGAGCCCTGGGGGAGGTTTCCGCGGCCGAGGAATCGTACCGTCAGGCAAACCTCGCCTATGAGACGGTTCAGGAACGGGTGCAGCGTCTGGGGGACCTTGAGAAGAAGCAGGCTGATCTCCAGGGGACACTTCAGGCCGAACAAGACAATGCGCACCGGCTCGCTCTGGAAAAGTCCGGATTGGCCTCCCGTATCGAAGAATTGGCTCGCCGTCGCGATGCTTTGACCGCGACCTTGGCGGAATCTCCGGACCGAGAAAAAGTCCACTCGATGTCGAGCCGCGTTGACCAGCTGAAGTCCATGCGCGCGGAAGCGGCGATGCGTCGTGCACAACTCGAGACGGCCGCCACATTCGACGCTGACCTGGAATCCACTTACCGAAAGGCATTAGAGAAGAGCCCGTTCCGGGATCAGGAGCGCGTGTCTGAGTCCGAGCTTTCTCACGACGAGTTGGAATCCCTCGAAGAATCCATCCGCGGTGACGAACAAGAGTTCGTGCGTTGGGACGAAGCCTGGAAGGCATCCTGGCACCAACGTTTCCTGGAACGACTAGAAGAGGACCACGAACGACCTGACGCTGACACTGTGGAGGAGTCCCGTCGCGCGGCAACGGCCGCTGCCGAACGGCACGAGGAATCCGTGATTCGCGAGACGAAACTTCGAGACGGTCTGGACAACGTGCTGCGTGTCGCAGAACGTGACCGAATCCTTCGGCGCGAGTCCGAGGACGCCTTGACCAAGGCTCAGATGCTCAAAGACCTGTCGGATGTTGCTGCAGGTTTGGGAAGCGAAAATCTTCAAAAGATGCCGTTGACCACGTTCATCTTGGCCGCCCAATTAGAAGAGATTGCCGATGCCGCGACCGTCCGGCTCCTGGCCATGACGGACGGCAGGTATAGCTTGCGCCATACCGACGCTTCCGCCGGCAACAATAAGAAATCCGGGCTGGGCCTTGAAGTTTTTGATGCGTGGACCTCAGAAGCCCGGCCCACGACGTCCCTCTCAGGGGGCGAAACCTTTATGGCGTCCTTGTGTCTGGCTCTCGGTCTTGCCGACGTCGTGCAGGCGCGGTCTGGAGGGATCGAGATCGATACGCTCTTTGTGGACGAAGGATTCGGATCCCTCGATGAAGACACTCTTGAGGGCGTCATGGACGCCATCGACGGGTTGCGAGAGAATGGACGAGTCATCGGACTCGTGAGCCACGTGGCCGACATGAAGACGAGAATTCCCGAGCACGTGAAGATCAAGAGGGCGCCTCAAGGGTCCTCGGTGGAGTCGACGACCGCATGAGCAATACCCCTAAGACCAACGAGCCACCCGTGGCTGCTGGATCTGTCACATCGTCGGTTCCCCCCGCACCAGGCGAGACTGGGACAAATTCCCAGCGGAGTCCCGAGAGCACGATCGACCGGTTGCGGCTTCTGACCGGCTTGGCAGGGCTGGGGTACCTGGCGATCTCCGTCTTCGCTCGCCTGCCAGTCGCCATGCTGCCGCTGGGAACGTTGATCATGATCGTCACATGGACCAACGAGATCATCCTCGGCGGGTTTGCGGCGGGCGTCGTAGCCATCAGCATCGCCATCGTGGTGCCTATTTACGGCGTCGTGGCGGAGAAACTCGGGCAGCGTCTCGTCTTACTTCTTTGCGTGCTGAGTAATGCCGTCTCGATTTTCTGGCTGATCAGTGAGGCGGTGAAGCTTCAGGCGCCAGGTGGAGGTTCCATCCCTGCGCTTCTCGCGTCGTGCCTGGTCACCGGGGCCACATCGGCTCCAGTCGCCGCATTGGCCCGGATTCGATGGGCCGGCGAATCCCACCGCCTCGCGGACCGATCGTTATTGAATTCGTCGTTGGCGTTTGAATCTGTGGCCGATGTGGTCGCAACCGCCCTCGGAGCCGCAGTGACCGGTGTCGCGACCCTGCTGTGGCACGCGCACGCGACACTCCTTCTGGTCGCAGCGATCAATCTCCTGACAGTGACGGCCTTCGCCCTGACCCGGCTCCGGCACAGTTCGGCACCGATGCCCAGGCCTAGAAACGCCACCGAGGATGACCTCGAGAGAGACCGTGTTCGCCGAAAACTCATGTGGTTCCCGGTGATCGGAATGGGCACCTTGGGGCTACTCCTGGGGTCCATGCAGTCATCGCTCGTGAGCTTGAGCCAAAACTTCGATTCCGTGGAAGGCGTCGGCCTCTTATACGCGGTTCTGGGGCTCAGCTCGTTGATGGCAGCCATCGCCATTAATCTTCTCCAGGCCCGAACCTCCAACTGGGGAGCATGGCTTTTTTGGGCCTGTACCTTGACCCTGGTCGCGCTGCCGGCCACTATGCCCGGCTCGATTCCGACGATGGCTCTCGCACTCGTCTTTCTCGGCGTCGTCGTAGGAATCTGCCGCATCGTGACGGATTCTGTGGCGACTCGGGTGACACCTGCGGATTCGCTGGAACTCGTGATGACCTCGACCTTCGCGGCACTCTTAGCGGGTACCGGGCTGGGCCTGGTCTGGGGTGCAGTGCTCGGCGATTCCCAGGGATACAACACTGCCCTTTTGCTCCCGATGTTCAGCGCCGCCGCCTATCTGCTGTTGAGTCACGTGTACGGCCTCTTGTGGAGAAAGTACTTTGAACGGGGCATTTGGGGTGGCCGCCACGCCGAGCGGTACTGAGCCAGTCCAGCGCTATTCTCCGCGGTCAATCCATTCTTGGCGATGGGGAGCCTCGTCGCCAATGCGCGTTGAACCGCCGTGACCCGTCAATACGATGGTCTCCTTCGGGAGGGTCAAGAGCCGATCCGTGATCGAATCAATGATCGTCGAAAAGTCGCTGTAGGAACGACCCGTGGCACCAGGCCCGCCGTTAA
Source organism: Kocuria sp. HSID16901 (assembly GCF_003989425.1). NCBI lineage: Bacteria > Bacillati > Actinomycetota > Actinomycetes > Micrococcales > Micrococcaceae > Kocuria > Kocuria sp. HSID16901. The sequence goes on from NZ_RBLM01000002.1 coordinate 160,570, forward strand.
ACAGCGTGTCACCGGAGAAAAGCACAGGGGAGCTGCCCTGCCACGCTAGGTCTTCGGAGAAGAAACACACCGACCCCGGGGAGTGACCGGGAACGTGGATCACCGTCAGCTCTGAGTCACCCACGGAAATGCTGTGGCCGTCTCGCAATGGTTCGAAGGACGGGGCGGGGTCACCGTGAGTAAGAGTCCAGAGCGGTAGGTCATCCGGGTGCAGGTGCACCGAGGCGTCGAAGCGCTGAGCCGCCTCGATAGCGAGGGCCGCATGGTCGTCGTGAGCGTGCGTGAGGAGGATGGCATCCACCGTGCGGTCACCGACCAGCGAGGCCACGGCGTCAAGATCATGAGCCGGGTCGATGACGACGCACCGAGATGCGTCCCCAACCACCCAGGCATTATTCTCGACGTCCCAGGTACCGCCATCGAGACTGAAGGTTCCGCTGGTGACCGTGTGGTCAATGGTCGTTTCCGCCATGATTACGCCTCCGCGATTTCGACGACTGAACGCAATACCTTGCCTTGTTGCATCTTCTCGAAGGCAGGCTCAATCTGATCGAGTTGGATGGTCTCCGACACGAAAGCGTCGAGGTCCAACCGCCCCAGCCGGTACTGATCCACCAGCATCGGGAAGTCGCGCGACGGCAAAGTGTCGCCGTACCATGCAGATTTGATGGATCCTCCGCGTGAAAAGACTTCGTCCAACGGCATCTCCAAGGTGGTGCCCGGATCAGGAACTCCCACGAGAACAACGCGGCCCGCGAGATCGCGCGCCTCGAAAGCCTGCTTGAAGGTGGTAGCGATGCCCACCGCATCGATCACCAGATCGGCACCGTTTCCATCGGTCAGCTCACGGATGCCTTCCACAGGATCGGTGTTCTTGGAATTGATGGTGTGCGTTGCGCCGAGGCTGCGGGCGGTGTCGAGTTTATCGTCGTCGATATCTACCGCGATGATGGTGGTTGCACCAGCCAGAGCGGCACCGGCAATGGCAGCCGTACCGACGCCGCCACAACCAATAACGGCCACCGACTCGCCGCGTGCCACCTGGCCCGTATTGATGGCCGCGCCAATACCAGCGGTGATTCCACACCCCAACAAGCCAACCGCGGCGTACTGATCCGTCGTCAGCTCGCCTTCAATTTTGGTGCATTGCCCGGCGGCAACCAGGGTCTTCTCCGCGAAGGCGCCGATACCCAATGCGGGTTCCAATTCGGTGCCGTCCTCCAACGTCATCTTCTGCTGCGCATTGTGGGTGTCGAAGCAATATTGGGGCTGACCCTTGCGGCATGCGCGGCACTGACCGCATACCGCTCGCCAATTGAGGATCACGTGGTCCCCTGGAGCGACCGAGGTGACGTCATCGCCAACCGATTCGACGATTCCGGATGCCTCATGGCCCAGCAGGTACGGGAAGTTATCACCGACCCCACCACGCTTGTAGTGGAGATCCGTCTGACACACGCCACAGGTCAGAATCTTGACGACCGCCTCGCCGGGGCCGGCGTCGGGGACGTTGATGGTGGTCACCTCGACCGGCGCATCCTGGGCGCGGGAGATAACGGCCTGGACCTTCTGCATGGTGCCTCCTCGACTTGGGGGAATAGTCGCTGCGACATCGGGCCGCATAGTCATGACCAGTCAATCACATCGACGCTGAGCGTCAGGATCTGTTCGGTTTGTGGCTTAATCTGCGTCGAGGTGTGCGCGCACCGCCCGTGCGAATTGACCCGAGGTGAGTGCGTCGACGTGAGTCCGACGAGGCAGTTTGACGTATCGGCTACCACCAGGCAATAAGCGAGCGAGCGATCCGTCGTCGGCGACGGCATCGGCCTCTCCCGAGACCAGAAGGGTGGGTTGTCCTGGCACATTGGCCTCGCCGGGGGAAAATGCGGGGACGCTTAACCGGTCCGCGCACCGCTCCAGGAGTGCTCGGTCCAGGGGAGACGATTCTACGAAGTTGAGAACCTCCCGTACCTGTGGCGAAGGGGACTCTGCGGCGGGCCCTGACGGCTCGAGTATGGGGTCGCGAGGGCCATTCCCCATGGCGCTGCTTCTGCTCTGGGAGATGGCTCGGGATACTTCCGCGAGACGGTCCGTAGCCGGGAGCCCGCCGAGGCACACTCGACGGACAAGGTGGGATTCGTTTGCGGCAAGGTCCCAGGCCAATCGGGCACCGAGGGAGTACCCGAGGAGGTCGACCCCGGTGGAGTCATCGCTGTGCTGGGACACGATCATCCGGATGGCTTCGGAGAGCGCGTCGACCACGTCGTCGGCCGTCAGAAGCACGTCCGGGGAATCCTGGAGCGGAATGTCGTGGAAGTCAAAGCCTTCCGGGGAGCCGAAATCCTGGAGGGCCTCAGTCAGATACTCGTCATCATGCCAAGGAAGCTGTCCCAGGATGAGGTCCCGGTCCGCGCCGAGACGCCGTATCCACCCGGTGGATACCCAGCACTGGGACGCCGTCGTCGCGAATCCATGGATAAGGAACAGAGGCGGAAAACCCGCGCCGCCACCCTTCCGGGCGGGGACGCGGGTCCACCGAAGACTCGGCACGATCTACTCCTCGGAATAGTCGAGTCGGTCGTTGCGCAGGCGCAATTTGCGGCCTTCGTCCACGAACTTCTGCCGGGCCTCGAGCTGCTTGTGGGCCTGGCGGGTGTCCCGCGGAGGCAACTGCAATTGGTCCTCCGCACGCATGCCCGCCTCGAGTTCGCGAGCACGCTCGAGCTCGGAGTCGAGCACCGCGCCGAAGAGCAAGACGTTGTTCATGATCCAGATGAAGAGCAACATCACGATGACGCCACCGATCGTGCCGTACGTCGCGTTGTAGCTACCGAAATTCGACACGTAGAAGCCAAAACCGACGCCGGCGACGCCCATGACGACCAGCGCGAGAATAGCGCCCGGGCTCAGCCAATGAAGCTTGGGCTGTTTGACGTTGGGGGTCGCGTAGTACAGCAAAGCGATCAAGACGATGGTCAAGACGACCAAGACCACCCAGCGTGCCCAGCTCCACACGGACACAGCGGTATCACCGAGCCCAATCCAGTCGCCCATGAGGTGCAGGACGTTGCCCGACAGGAGAATCATGAGCATCATGACCACGACAATCACGACCATGACGAAGGTGACCAAAAGATTGATCGGGCGCAACTTCCAGATCGGCCGACCTTCGACCACGCCGTAAATCCTGTTCAACGCTCGTCCGAAACCACCGACGTACCCGGAAGCCGTCCACAATGCGCCAACCACACCGGTGATCAAGGCGACGATGCCCGCCCCGGTGGAGCTGGTCAATTGAGTGATCGGCTCCTTGATCAGTGCCATGAGCTCTTCAGGAGCGTACGGTCGAATGAAATCCAATATGGCGTGCGTCGTCGTATCGCCCTGACCAAAAACGCCCAGCAGTGAGACGACGGCCAATAGCCCAGGGAAAAGCGAGAGCACGGCAAAGTACGTCAGGGACGCCGCAAGGTCGGTGACGCCGTTGCCGGAGAAGGAATTGAGAGACCGCTTAAAGACGTATCCCCAACCCGGCTTGCTAATTTGTGTCAGACTCGTGGCCTTGTCTTGGTGACCGGCGCGACGTGCGCCGTCTGACTTCTGAATAGTTTGTTCGGAAAGGTCCATCGATCAACGACCCCGTGGTTTCGTGGTGGCGAGCAGCTCGCGCGGTGCAGTGTGATGCTACGTCAGTAGCCTGCCTACAACCTACCCGAAAGGTTGAACGGTCAAGCGATACACCCACCGTATGTTGTGGCTTTGTGTCTTTCCGGTATTAAATCCGGTGCCAAAACAACGGCGTCCGGTTCCCCAGAAGGGGAACCGGACGCCGTCCATCAACTCGTCGTCGGCGAAACCTAGTTCTTGATACCCAGGACCTTGGCGGTGTGGGCCATGATTTCGTCGGCGAGCTCAGGCTCGTCGTTGAGGCGGTGGCCATAGGCCGGCACCAATTCCTTGATGCGGGGTGCCCACCCGTCCACATGATCCGGGAAACACTTCTTGACGAGGTTCAGCATGATCGGAACAGCGGTCGACGCGCCGGGGGAGGCTCCCAGCAACGCGGCAATCGAGCCGTCTCCCTTGGTGATGAGCTCGGTACCGAACTGCAACACGCCACCGCGCTTGGCATCCTTGCGCATGACCTGAACGCGCTGTCCCGCCTCGATGAGGTCCCATTCCGAGCCGTCGGCCGAGGGGTAGTACTCCCGCAGCGCCTCGACGTGTGACTTTTCACCCTTGGCCAGTTCCGTGAGGAGGTACTTGACGAGACCCAAGTTGTCCAGGCCGGCTCGCGTCATCGGGTAGAGGTTGTCGAACTTGACCGACTTGAAGAGATCCAGATAGGAACCCTGTTTGAGGAAGTTCGTCTTGAATCCGGCGTACGGGCCAAAGAGCAACGAGCGCTTTCCATCCACCCAACGGGTGTCCAGGTGGGGGACCGACATGGGCGGGGCGCCCACAGATGCTTGCCCGTATACCTTGGCGTTGTGCTGTTCGGCGGTTTCTTCGCGCGAATTGCGGAGGAACAGGCCGGATACCGGGAAACCGCCGAAGCCCTTGCCTTCGGGGATGCCAGACTTCTGCAAGAGGGGCAACGCGCCGCCGCCTGCACCGAGGAAGACGAATTTGGCGCGCACCAAAACGTTGTCTTCCGTATTGAGGCGGTTACGTGCCATCAGGCTCCACGAGCCATCCGACTCCTGACGGAGATCGTCCACCTGATAACCGAAGCGAACGTCAGCACCTTCGGCCTCGAGGTGGCTGATCATCTGTCGGGTCAGGTTGCCGAAATCGACATCCGTTCCCTCGGGGGAGTAATTCGCCGCGATCGGTTGGTCGTCCGAACGCCCCTTCATGGTGAGCGGAGCCCACTCAGCGATCTTCTCGGGGTCACGCGTGAATTGCATGCGCTCGAATAACTTCTGGGAGTTCAGTGCCTTATAGCGCTTGGCGAGGTAGTCGCTGTGGTCTTGGCCAAAGACCAGGGACATATGCGGGACCGAATTGATGAACGACGAGTCCGTCAACTTGTTTTGCTCGATCAACGACGTCCAGAACTGACGGCTGGTCTGGAACTGTTCGTTGATGTTCAGGGCCTTGGCGGGATCAACGGTCCCGTCCGCGCCCATCGGGGAATAGTTCAGCTCGCACAAGGCAGAGTGCCCGGTACCGGCGTTGTTCCACGCGTTGGAACTCTCAGCTCCGACTCGGTCCAATCGCTCGAGCACGGTGATGTCCCAATTCGGTTCTAGTTCCTTGAGTAGGACGCCGAGCGTGGCGCTCATGATGCCGCCCCCAACGAGGACGACGTCGGTCGTGTGAGTTCGTGTCACTCTGGATCTCTCCTGTGCTGTGGATTCCGCGTGATGATGCGGTCGGTGCCCCGTTATCAAGCAACGGGTGGAGCGGCGTCAGCAAAGGGTATTTGTGACGCAAACTCACTTCAGGTTATCGCTCAGAGGGGGAGCGGTCGAACGAAGGCGTAACTAATTAGTGTGATGCTTGGAACACTGATGCGTGACTTAGGAGTCTTTCCTGAGTTCCACGAGAGAAAGGTTCTCGACGCCGGTCGCGGCCAGAGGATAGGAAATGACCTTTGGGCTCAGAGCCACCGCTGACACCGGGTACGCAATCGGAATGGCCGGCATGATCTCGGCGATGTCCTCGTTGACCTTCTTGTACAGATCCGAGCGTTCGTCGCCGTCCGGTAGGCCCGCGGCGCGGTGAACGTGATCGAAGAGTTGCTGATCCGTGAAGCCAAATTGCGGGTTGTCTTGACGGAAGAGGGGGGAGATGAAGTCATCAGGGTCCCGGTAGGCGCCCATATACCCGGTGAGCGCGAAAGCCCTGTCAGAGTTCGCGGAATTAATCTTGCTGAGATAGTCGTCGTCCCAACGAATGGGCATGGGCTTGATGGTGAAGCCGACCGAGGTGAGGTCACCGGCGATCTTCGCGAACACCGCCTCTGGCTGCTGGATGTACGCCAGGGAGACGTTGGTGGGGTAGTAGAACTGGAGTTCTTCGCCCTTGTAACCCGACTCTGCCAGCAGCCTCTTAGACAGCCCTTGGTCCTGGCGGTAGGCCGACGAGGTATCTTCCCCTCCCATCTTGAAAAGTTCGGGCACGAAATCGTTGGCGACGTTGGTGCCGTTGGGGTACTGCGTGGACGCAATCTGGGAGCGCCCCAAGGCGTGGGCCGCCGCCCGTCGAACGTTGACGTCCGCCAACGGGCCAGCCTTCTGATTCATGGTCACAAAGGCCACCGAATACGGGTCCCGTTGTTGGATTTGGTAGCCGCGTCGCGCGAGATTGACGAAATCGTCGATGCCGACCTGGTCATAGGCATCGACCGACTGAGCCAATAATTCGTAATAGCGCTTTTGAGAGCTCGGTACAGTCAGGAATGTCAGCTGGGTGATGTGTGCAGAGGTGCCCCAGTAATCCGGAAAACGTGAAAGTTTCGCCGTGTGTCCATCCCACGATTCCATCCGGAAGGGCCCCGTCCCCACGGGGTGCGAACCGAACTTCTCGTGATCGGCAAAGGCCTGAGGTGAGCCTATGCCAAAGGCAGGTTGCGTCAGGGCTTTCACGATGGAGGGGTATGGAGTGCTGATCTTCAGTTCGACGGTGTGATCGTCGAGCGCCGTGCAGGAACGGTAGATCGTCTGTTGAGCCTTGCCGTCGGCGGCCGTCGAGCGAAAGATTGTCTGGTAAGCGGTTTGATTGACCTGCTCGGTGTCGGTGTTCTTGGCCCAGCGGTCAAAGTTCTTGCGCACGACGTCGGCCGTCAACTTGGTGCCGTCGTGAAAAGTGACATTTCGCCGGAGGGTGAAGGTGTAGGTCAAACCGTCCTTTGAGGAGGTCCACTTGGTCGCCAAACCTGGAGTGGGCTTGCCCGTATCCGGGTCCGCCGCAACCAGCGTCTCGAGAACCTGCGCCGAAATCCGCGACGTCTCCAAACTGGAGGTAATGGAAGGGTCCAGAGTTGGTGCGGCCGCCGCATTCCCAAAGGTGAAGGGAACTTCGGCCTGCTTCGTCGCGCTGGCAGAAGCGCCTGAGCTGGGAGCGGAAGATTCTCGGGACGAGGAACAGCCCGCCAATGCAATGCCTGCGACGCCCAGCGAACCGGTCAGAAGGCTTCGTCGCGTCGGGGCCACTCGTCATCTCCTCGGTCGATCGAAGCAACCCAGGGGTCTGCTTGCTCGATGTCTCTTCTCTTCTGGAACGTTCCCGCGGTTGCTCTCCAAAAGGGGAACCGGAACATCATGTTGGTGCGCGAGGCGGGACTTGAACCCGCACGCCTTACGGCACAGGAACCTAAATCCTGCGTGTCTGCCAATTTCACCACTCGCGCTGGCCGACCAATTCGGTGACACCACAGTCTACATGAGCCACCGTGGCGAACTGGGCATATCTCGGCACCGCCGGAAGGCCTCCATGGACCTTAGGAATCGATCCCTAGGTCTCGGCGTAACTTGGCAACGTGGCCTTTTGCCCGGACGTTGTACTGCGCTGCCACGACCGTGCCGTCCTCATCGATGACGATGGTCGAACGGATGAGGCCGACGGAGACCTTGCCGTAGTTCTTCTTCTCGCCCCAAGCGCCGTATGCTTCGGCGATCTCGTGGTCGGGGTCGGAAAGCAACGGAAAATTGAGTTCCTGTTCGGAAGTGAACTTCTCGAGCGCGGCCGGCTTATCCGGGGAGATGCCGACGACTGTGTAGCCGTGTGACGCTAGCGACGCCAGATTGTCACGAAAATCGCAGGCTTCCGTGGTGCAACCCGGAGTGGAGGCCTTGGGGTAGAAGTAGACGACCACGCGGGAGCCGGCAAAGTCTTTCAAGGACACCGTTTCCCCGCGGGAATCTTCGGCGCTGAAAGCGGGGGCGGTGTCTCCGGGGTTAAGGCGGTGGGGCGTGCTCACGTGATGTCCTTCCCATCGATGGTGAGGTTTCTCCTCGTTTCCCCGATTCTAATGATGCTCACCCGTAATATGTGGTCGCTACTGAGCTTTGGGTCGGTGACGACCGCCTATAATCGCCTGCATGCCTCACATCCAGGAATGGTCGATCAGCCGGTTGATGTCCACCGCAGCGCGCATGCTGGAGCACAATTGGAATCGCCAGCTTCAATCGCTGGGACTCACCCACGCGGGCGTCATGGCCTTGGACGTTATCAGTCGTGAGGGAAGTTTGACCCAGGCGCAGACCGCCCACAAAGTCGGTGTCCAAGCGCAGACAATGGGGAAGACTCTCACTCGATTGGAAGCCCACGGTCACATCGCGCGTCAGCGAAGCACCATGGACCGTCGAAGCTATCTGCTCGTGATGACCGACAAGGGGCGCGACGCTTTGGCCAAAGCTACGGCCATCGAGGAAGAGCTTGCCGGCACCGGCGTTCTGAACCATGGAGAGTTACGTGAGGCTTTGGAGCAGGTGATCCGCGACCTCTCGGATACGGATACCATGCCTCTCACGGTGGTCAACGAGACCATGGAAAGCCTGCCCCTGGAGTCGCGGTGGGTTGCCGAAGACGTCGCTTCGCGTCGTATGGATGACCCGACGCCGTCGGCCGAGTCGCTGCCGTCGGACGTTCCGGCGTCGTAAGAGGGGCACGCCCCGAGGCACGGTGCATCGACCAGCAAAGACAAAAATGCCCGATCCTTGAGAAAGGATCGGGCTATTTCTGGTGCGCCCCCCGGGACTCGAACCCGGAACCCATTGATTAAGAGTCAATTGCTCTGCCAATTGAGCTAGAGGCGCGTGTTGCATATGGGTGAGAAGCACGGAGTGCTTCCGTGCGCCCCCCGGGACTCGAACCCGGAACCCATTGATTAAGAGTCAATTGCTCTGCCAATTGAGCTAGAGGCGCCTACCGTTCCACGCTCAGACACACAGCCTGGCGCTTCGGCAACGAACTGAAACTATACGCAGGGCGAGAAGTCGGTGCAAGTTGAAGTGCCGCATTGTGATGCACTGAACGTTAGAAAGCAGAAATCTCTCGAATGTAGTCGAGAAAGTCCTCACGATCAGCTTCTTGCTCGAGTATCTCGGTGCCGTGGGGCGTGTCGACCTCCGACAGGGGCGAGACCTTCAGGTCGAAGACGGCGCCAGATGTCGTTTCCAACGAGAAAGAGTCGCTGGATGAGGCCGCCGCCTGGACGAGATTGGTGTTGTCGATGGCGACGGGGACCCCGATGGCTTGCATGCGGTTGGTGTCCATGGGGACGATGACGATTTCCGAGGGTGCCCGGCGGTATCCCACGATAAAGTGCCCCGAATCCTCCGCGAGGGTAGGAGTCATGGGCGATTCGGCGCGATGCTCAATTCCGGTGGTGTACACGAGGTTGTACGCGCCGTAATTCATGACATGTCGATCGAAGACATCGCGCAATCGCTCGGAGAGGACGGTAGTAGGTTCCGTTTCGCGGGGCATGGTGCCGATTCTAACGACGTGAATAGTCTTACTGGCTGGTTGCGTACAAACTGTGGACGATCATCGGCACATTTCGTCGATGGGCTCCTGTTTGCATGAAGACGAGCCGTGACGTTCCGTGTCGATGCGGAGTCTAGTGTCAGTGTCACCGGTTTCACATTTTGATACGTTTTTGACCGTCTCGGCGCCCGACACAGATTATGAATCCATGGCACAGCACAATTTCGTCGTTCTATCTGACGTACGCGTCTCGCTCATTATTGCGGGTCGCGCGGGACGTCGGGCCTAGACTTCGTCGAAATTCGAACCGCGCTACCCCTCACCAGCACCTAGGTTGAGGGGTTTTTTCGTGTCAGGCATGGTCTCACCGGACCTGTAGGGCACGGAGGGGCCAAAACGTGGCCTCGAGCCCGAATAGCAGAACCGATTACCAGAGCAGAAGGACCATCACATGAGCAACGAATCGTCGGTCACGCCGGCCACGGTTGCTGCCTCGACATCCGGATCGCCGAGCAGCGCCCCACGAATCACGGGTTCGGAAGCGGTCATTCGCACGCTCGAGAAGCTCGGTGTCACCGACGTCTTCGGGTTGCCTGGCGGCGCCATTCTTCCAACGTACGACCCCTTGATGGACTCGGAGAGCATTCGGCACATTCTCGTCCGCCACGAGCAGGGCGCCGGACACGCGGCCGAAGGCTATGCGCTCGTCACGGGAAAAGTCGGTGTTTGCATTGCGACGAGTGGACCCGGGGCGACCAACCTCGTCACGGCCTTGGCCGATGCCCACATGGATTCGGTTCCCATGGTCGCCATCACCGGCCAGGTCGGTTCCAAAGTTCTGGGCACCGACGCCTTCCAAGAAGCGGACATCGTGGGCATGACCATGCCTATTACCAAGCATTCCTTCATGGCATCGAGCGCGCAGGACATTCCGCGTCTGCTGACCGAGGCCTTTCACCTGGCGTCGACGGGACGACCGGGGCCGGTGCTGGTCGACATCACCAAGGACGCGCAGCAAGGTCTCATGGATTTCACCTGGCCCGTGGAGATGCAATTGCGGGGGTACCGACCCGTCGTCCGCGGTCACCACAAACAGGTTCGCGAGGCCGCTAAGCTCATGGCGGCCGCGGAACGTCCCGTTCTGTATGTCGGTGGCGGCGCCATGCGAGCTCACGCCTCAGAAGAATTGGCCGAATTGGTTCGGCTGACGGACGCACCCGTCGTGACGACCTTGACGGCCCGCGGCGTGTTCCCCGATTCCGACCCTCATCATTTGGGCATGCCGGGGATGCATGGTTCCGTTCCGGCGGTCTCGGCCATGCAGGAAGCCGACGTGCTCGTGGCTCTAGGGGCGCGCTTCGATGACCGAGTGACCGGCGTCGTGGACTCCTTTGCCCAAAAGGCGAAGGTGGTTCATGTGGACGTTGACCCTGCGGAGATCTCCAAGATTAGGGCGGCCGATGTGCCGATCGTGGGCGATCTCAAGGTGGTCCTCCCTGAATTGACCGAAGCGATTGGCGAGGTCTTTGAGAGTGCAGGCGCCCCCGACCTGGGTGGCTGGTGGGCGGTGCTCAATCGCATCAAGGAAGAGTACCCGCTGGGGTATGTGCCCACCGATGACGGACTGGGCTCGCCTCAGTACGTGATCGAGCGAATCGGACAGATCACGGGACCGGAGGCCGTGTATGTTTCCGGCGTCGGGCAACACCAGATGTGGTCGGCGCAGTTCATCCAGTATGAGCGTCCGCATCAGTGGCTGAACTCTGCCGGCTTGGGCACCATGGGCTATTCGATCCCGGCCGCCATGGGAGCCAAGGTGGGTAATCCGGACCGAGTGGTGTGGGCCATCGACGGAGACGGCTGTTTCCAGATGACGAACCAGGAACTCGCAACCTGCGTGCTCAACAACATCCCGATCAAAATCGCGGTCATCAACAATTCCTCGCTCGGTATGGTGCGGCAGTGGCAGACATTGTTCTACGACGGTCGGTATTCCAACACCCATTTGAACACCGGGCACGACACCGTCAGAATCCCCGACTTTGTCAAGCTCGCGGAGGCGTATGGATGCGCGGCATTCCGCTGTGAAGGCGACGACGACGTCGATGCCACCATCCGGAAGGCGCTCGACATCAACGATCGTCCCGTCTTGATTGACTTCACCGTGAGCCCGGACGCGATGGTGTGGCCCATGGTGCCTGCGGGAGTCTCGAACGACGCGATTCAAATCGCCAAGGACACCTCGCCCGACTGGAACACGGAGGAATAATTCATGTCACGTCATACGCTGTCTGTTCTGGTCGAAGACACCCCCGGCGTCCTTGCCCGCGTTTCGGGCCTCTTCGCCCGCCGCCAGTTCAATATTGACTCCCTCGCCGTGGGTGGCACCGAGGTCCCGGGAATCTCTCGGATCACCGTGGTCGTCGACGCGGACGGGGTCCTGCTCGAGCAGGTCACCAAACAACTCAACAAGTTGATTCACGTGTTGAAAATTGTGGAGCTGCCATCGGAAACTTCGGTGCAGCGAGATCACATCATGGTCAAGGTTCGTGCCGATGCGGCAACACGCATACAGGTCACGCAGGCCGCCGACCTATTCCGCGCCCAGATTGTCGACGTCTCCACAGAGTCCGTCATTATCGAGGCCACCGGAGCGTCCGAAAAATTGCGGGCGTTTTTGGAAATTTTGGAGCCCTTCGGTGTGCGCGAAATCGTGCGCGCCGGGACTCTCGGCATGGGTCGCGGCGCGCGGTCCATGAGCGAGAAGGCCCTCCGTTACTAAGTCTCCGCGAAACATATTTCCGCGAAGAGTTCACATATTCGTCACGTGACGGTGTCCAACCGTTGCGTGGGGGACCGGCCTACTAGGGTGAAAACTGGTGGCTCGGTCCACAACGACCAGATACTGCGGGCACCGGCCCGCGGAGAAGATCAGAGGAGTTCTCAATCTCATGGCTGACATCTTTTACGACGACGACGCAAACCTCGCGGCAATTCAGGATCGCTCCGTCGCCATCATTGGCTACGGTTCCCAGGGGCACGCACACGCTCTGAACCTCCGCGATTCAGGCGTCGACGTGCGCATCGGCCTCGCCGAGGGTTCATCCTCGCGAGCCAAGGCCGAAGCCGAGGGATTGCGGGTGCTCACGGTCGCCGAGGCCGTCGAGGAAGCCGACGTCATCATGATCCTGACCCCGGACCAGGTTCAGGCGCAGCTCTACAAGGAATCCATTGAGCCGAATCTTCAGCCAGGCGATGCCTTGTTCTTCGCTCACGGATTCAACATCCGTTTTGGGTACATCAAGCCGCTCGATGGCGTGGACGTCGCCATGGTCGCCCCGAAGGGCCCCGGCCACACCGTGCGCCGTGAATTCGAAGCGGGCCGTGCGGTTCCGGCCCTCGTTGCCGTGGAAGTTGACGCCTCAGGTAAGGCCTTCGAGTTGGCTCTGGCCTATGCCAAGGGCCTGGGAGCGACTCGTGCCGGCGTCATCAAGACCACCTTTACCGAGGAGACCGAATCGGACCTCTTCGGTGAGCAGGCCGTTCTCTGCGGCGGTGTGTCGCAGTTGATCCAGTATGGCTTCGAGACGCTGACCGAGGCCGGATACCAGCCGGAGATCGCCTACTTTGAGGTGTGCCACGAGCTGAAGCTGATCGTGGACCTCATCAACGAAGGCGGAATCACCAAGCAGCGTTGGTCCTGCTCCGATACCGCCGAATACGGTGACTACGTCTCCGGCCCCCGCGTGGTCACCCCGGATGTCAAGGACCACATGAAGGAGGTCCTCTCGGACATTCAGGATGGCACCTTCGCTCAGCGCTTCATGGATGACCAGGCCAATGGCGCCAAGGAGTTCAAGGAGCTGCGGGAGAAGGGGGCTTCGCACCCGATCGAGAAGACCGGCCAGGAATTGAGGAAGCTCTTCTCCTGGAAGTCCAGCGATGCTGACTACACCGACGGTTCGGCGGCTCGCTGATCGCCATCGATCGGTGACACCCGACGCGGCCGGTCATCCGACAACACGGATGGCCGGCCGCCGTCGTGAGTGCTCCTTCCACCACTTCCACCCCCCTCAATAGTTCGAAGGGAACTACCAGTGACCCAGACCCCCGTGGTTCTTCTCGCCGAAGAGCTTTCTCCCGCGACCGTGGACGCGCTCGGCGCCGGTTTCGAGATTCGTTCCACCCATGGCGCCAACCGTGACGAGTTGCTTCGCGACATCGCCGACGTCGACGCCATCATGATTCGTTCCGCGACCCGATTGGATGCCGAGGCCTTTGCCGCGGCGAAGAATCTCAAGGTCGTTGCCCGAGCCGGCGTCGGCCTCGATAACGTTGATATCGCGGCGGCCACCGCTTCCGGTGTGATGGTCGTCAACGCGCCGACGTCGAATATCATTTCGGCCGCGGAATTGACGGTCGGACACATTCTTGGCCTGTGCCGCAATATTTCTGCCGCCGATGCCTCGATGCGGGCAGGGGAGTGGAAGCGCTCGAAGTACACCGGTGTGGAGCTCTTCGAGAAGAAGGTCGGCATCATCGGCTTGGGCCGGATTGGCGGCCTGGTGGCCGAGCGTCTGCAAAGCTTCGGCACGGAGATCCTGGCCTACGATCCGTTCGTGAGTGGCTCGCGCGCGGCCTCGCTCGGTGCCAGCATGGTGGACCTCGAGACGTTGTTCCGTGAGTCGGATATCATCACGATTCACATGCCCAAGACCCCCGAGACGGTCGGAATGGTCGATGCCAAGGCGTTTGAGCTCATGAAGCCCTCGGCCTTGGTGGTCAACGTGGCCCGCGGAGGCCTCATTGACGAGGACGATCTGGCTGAGGCCTTGAAGAATAAGACCATTGCCGGGGCAGCCATTGACGTCTACGTGTCCGAGCCTGCCGAGGACGTTGACTTCGTGGGGCTAGATAATGTGGTGACCACGCCTCACCTTGGTGCTTCCACGGTGGAAGCCCAGGAGAAGGCCGGAATTTCCGTCGCAAAGTCGGTGAAGTTGGCCCTGGAAGGCGAACTCGTGCCCGACGCGGTCAACGTGGCCGGTGGACCAATCGACGCCGAAGTGCGTCCCGGTATCCCGTTGGCGGAGAAGCTCGGTCGCGTGCTGACGTCATTGACCCAAGATTCCGCCCTCGCCAGCGTCGAGGTCAAGATCGCGGGGGAGATCGCGGATCGCGATGTGTCGTCACTCAAGCTCGCCGCTCTCAAGGGCGTCTTCACCGATGTCATTTCCGAGAAGGTCTCCTACGTCAATGCGCCGGGGATCGCGGAACAGCGAGGCGTCGAAACGTCGTTGACCACAACGCACGAGGTCGAGGGATTCCGCAACGAGACCACACTCTCGGCAATCCTCGCGGATGGTTCGCGGGTCAGCGTCTCGGGAACCGTGACCGGGCCCAAACTCGTGGAAAAGCTCACAGGGATCAACGGTTTCGATTTCGAGGTCGCCCTGACAGAGAACATGCTCTTCTTGGACTATCGCGATCGTCCCGGTGTCATCGCGGCGATGGGAACTTTGCTGGGAACCGCGAGCATCAACATCGCGGGCATGCAGGTCTCGAGTAGCTCGGACCCGTCCAAGGAACAGCGGGCTTTCTCGGTCCTCGCCCTCGATTCGGCCGCCACGCCAGAACTGCTGGCATCGATCAAGACGACGATCGACGCCGACTTGGCGGCCTCCGTCTCCTTGGCGGAATAGGGCAGCGTCCTTGAGCCGACGCAGACGCCGGCCTCGTCCGAACGGGACCTGGCCGGCGTCTGTATGCCCCAGTTTGTCGTCCACAGACCTCAGACCGAGTCAGTCTGAACTCGAGTCTGCTTTAGAGTAGGAGCCATGACTTCCACGCCTGCCGAGCCGTTTTACATCACCACCGCGATCGTTTATCCCAATGGGGATCCCCACATTGGTCACGCGTATGAGCACATTGCGACGGACGTCATGGCGCGTTTTAAGCGCCTCGACGGATTCGACGTCCGCTTTATGACGGGCACGGATGAGCATGGCCAGAAGATGCAGACGTCGGCTCACAAACAGGGCGTGACGCCGAAGGAACTCGCCGACGCGAACTCGGCGAAAATCCGGAAAATGGATGACCTCCTCGGCATCAGCTATGACCGGTTCATTCGCACCACCGACGAAGACCACATGGCCGCGAGCCAGGAAATGTGGCGTCGTATGGAGGCCAATGGCGATATCTATCTCGACAAGTACGAGGGATGGTATTCCGTTCGTGATGAGGCCTACTACGCCGAGGAAGAGACCGAAGTTCGTGCGGACGGCATTCGGTATGCCATTCCGACCGACACCGAGGTGGAATGGACCGAAGAGGAGTCATACTTCTTCCGGTTGTCGAAGTATCAGGATCGTCTCCTGGAGCTCTATTCCACCGAAGGTTTGGTGTACCCGGAGTATCGGCGCAATGAGGTCGCCTCGTTCGTGAAGTCCGGTCTTCGGGACCTCTCTATTTCGCGAACGACCTTCGATTGGGGAGTTCCGGTTCCGGGCAATGACAAACACATCATGTACGTGTGGGTCGATGCCCTCACCAATTACCTCACCGGCGTGGGTTTCCCCGATACGGAGAGCGACATGTACCGCTCCTATTGGCCGGCCAACTACCACGTCATCGGCAAAGACATCACACGCTTCCACTCCATTTATTGGCCTGCTTTCTTATGGTCCGCCGGCCTCGACGTTCCGCGCCGCGTCTTCGCCCATGGGTTCCTCCTGGTGGATGGTGCCAAGATGTCCAAGTCGGTCGGCAACGTGCTCGATCCGGCGCAATTGGTCGACAGCTTCGGTGTCGACCCCCTGCGCTTTTTCCTTTTGCGCGAGGTGACCTTCGGTCAGGATGGTTCGTATAGCGCCGAAGCCATCATTTCCCGTATCAATTCCGACCTTGCCAACGACCTCGGCAATTTGGCACAACGTTCGTTGTCCATGATCGCCAAGAATTGTGAGGGGACCGTTCCCACTCCCGGCGTCTTAACCGCGGAAGATGAGTCCATCTTGGAGACCGTTGACAACCTCTATCCGGCGGTTCGCGCGGACTTCGAGGAACTCGACTACCACAGGGCACTGGAGCGCATTTGGCGAGCCATCGCGGATATTAATAGGTACTTCACCGCGCAAGAGCCCTGGAAGCTTCGGAAGACTGACGCCGAGCGTATGGCAACCGTCTTGTACGTGACGGTCGAGTGTCTTCGCATCGTCGGAATTTTGGTCCAGCCGGTGATGCCCGAGTCTATGGAGAAACTTCTGGGCCAGTTGGGGCAACCGGAGGGCAACCGCCGGGTCTTCGCAGCCTTAAGCGATCGAATCGAGCCTGGAACGCCCTTGCCGAAGCCCGAGGGGATTTTCCCGCGCTTCGAGGCCGCTGAATAGAACGGGTGCATGCACCATCCCGGTAATTCATTAAACAAGCCTTAAACCCGGTTATTTGATATACCGGGTTTAAGGCTTGTTTGATGTGGTCCCGGGTGAGAGGATCGTTCTATGTTCGTTCTGACCGTTGACCAAGTGGGTTCCCGACGTGAAAGCGACGCGGTGCCGAGTCTCGACGAGGTAGACGGTGCAAACCGGGCCCTCGTGGGCTTCGATCGCACGGCGGGAGATGAGGCCCAAGCCGTTTTCGACGACGCCGCCGCGGCACTGACGTGCGCTCTCGGTCTTGCCATCATGGGAACCTGGCACTGTGGCATTGGCCAAGGTCAGATCGATCTGCCCTTGCCTGACACGGCGAGGGAAGGTCGAGGATCGGCCTTCGTGAATGCCAGGTCGGCGGTAGAAGCGGCCAAGAAATCTGGGTCGCACCACCTGGGTTTTGTGTCAGATGACCCCTTGGGTGCCGGCATTCAGGCCGCCTTGCGCGTCGTCGTCGCGCTTCGGTCCAAACAGCGCCTCACCACTCGAGAGGCCTATGACCTCGCGCTCGAAGGAGGCACCCAGGCCCACATCGCCGAGCGCCTAGGCATTAGCCAACAGGCCGTATCCGACCGACTGGCTTCAGGTATGTACCGTGAATTGGAAGATCTGAAGGCAGGGGCCCTGCACTGGGCAGAGGCGTTGGATCGGGCGACTCTTCCCGGAGAGGCAAGGTCATAGCGTGGCCTATAGTGCACTGATCCTGATGACCTTGGCCGCCCTGGGCGGGATGGCCAGTTGTTTCCGCGTGCCCGGAGTTTCGGTGAGGGCTCGGCAAGGCTGGGCGGGCGCATTTGCCGTACTTTTGGCGGCGGCTGCGGTGCTCGCGGCCATCGGCTCGATCCGGACGGAAGGTTCGGGCCTCTCGCCGCTCGTCGGTGCGGTAGTCCCCGCTGTCGCCACGGTGGCCGCCGCCTTGACGGGTTCACCCGTGACGGCAGCGGTCTTGGAACTCTCCCAGCGGAGTGACCGCCATTATCTTTCCTCGGAGGATGGGGAGTCGGTGGACGGTCCGCTGGGCGACATCGATGACCCCGAAAGGACGTCCACGCTTCATGGTGGGTTATGGATCGGAGTCCTCGAGCGAGTAGGGGTCGTTGTGACCATACTGGTCGGATGGCCCACGGGATTGACCGTCTTGGCCGCCATCAAAGCGCTCGGGCGATTCACGGAACTCAAGAGGGCGGACGCCGTCGAAAGGTTCATTTTGGGCACCTTCGCCTCATTTCTATGGGCCGCTGCCTGGGCGGGCGTTGCGCTGCTCTTGATCGACAAGGTTTAGATTGACGTCACGTTCGGCCACAATGTGAGAAGGCGTTCTACTATGTGGACCGGCGCTTGGAGAGACCGCTAATTTATCCCTATGAGCGAGACCACCATGAGCCGGACCATCGACCTTGCCGTTATTCCCGGAGACGGGATCGGCCCCGAGGTCATCGAACAAGCCCTGAAAATCGTCACCGAGGCGGCACGAATTCACGGCACCACCGTAGACCCGACGCCGTACGAGCTCGGCGCGGAAGCGTGGCTTCGAACAGGCGAGACCTTGAGCTCGGAAAAGCTTGATGCTTTGCGGGGTCACGATGCCATTCTTTTCGGCGCAGTGGGTGCGGATCCCCGGTCGGCAGAAGTGCCGTCTGGTTTGATCGAGCGGGAAATTCTGCTCAAGCTCCGCTTCACCTTTGACCACTTCATCAACCTCCGACCGTCGCGTTTGTACCCGGGTGCGGTGTCACCCTTGCGCGAGCCGGGAGACATCGACTTCGTCGTCGTTCGTGAGGGCACCGAGGGGCCTTACGTCGGCAATGGCGGCACGGTCCGGCAGGACACCCCACAGGAAATCGCGACGGAAGTATCCGTCAACACCGCTCATGGTGTTGAACGCCTGATTCGCTACGCTTTCGAGCTCGCAGATTCACGGGATCGACAGCACGTGACCTTGGTGCACAAACACAATGTTCTGGTGCATTCCGGTGGGCTGTATCGTCGCACCTTCGAAAGAGTTGCTGCAGAATATCCGCAGGTCAGCACGGACTATATTCACGTGGACGCGGCCACGATCTACATGACCACCGAGCCGTCCCGATTCGACGTGATCGTCACCGACAATCTTTTCGGCGACATCTTGACAGACCAGGCTGGCGCGATCTCCGGTGGTATCGGCTACGCAGCATGCGGCAATATCAATGCCGCCGGCACCGCGCCGTCGATGTTCGAGCCGGTACATGGCTCGGCGCCCGATATCGCCGGCCAAGGGATTGCCGACCCACGTGCGGCGATCCTCGCGGGGGCCCTCTTGCTGCGGCACCTGGGGGAGGAATCGGCAGCGAGTACGATCGAAGCAGCGGTCGAGGCGGATATGGAGGCCCATGGATCCAGCCGTCGGTCAACTCGAGAGGTTGGATCGGCGATTCTCGGCCGACTTGCCTAACCACGAACAATGACGGGGTGCGACGTCGCAATGATGCGATACCCACTCCGGCGCATCACCCCACCATCGCCGAAATGGAGCTCCCATGACTCAGCAATCATTCGCCTTCACTGAAAACCCCGACCCGGCCTCCTCCGCGCTGCTGAATGAGATCCTCGCGGCCCCTGGCTTTGGCGAGTACACGACCGATTACGTCGCCAAGGTTGATTGGTCCGGTGACGGCGCAGGCTCCGGCGAGTGGAAGAACGCACGTATTGAGCCGTACGGTCCGTTGGTTCTTGACCCCGCCGTCTCGGTATTCCACTACGGCCAGGAGGTCTTCGAAGGCCTCAAGGCGTATCGCCATATGGACGGGTCGGTGTGGTTATTCCGTCCGGAGGCGAATGCTCAGCGGTTGCGACGTTCGGCACGTCGTCTGGCCCTGCCTGAGTTGCCGGACGAACTGTTTCTGGAGGCGGTGACGTCGCTCGTCCGTCAGGATTCACGGTGGATTCCCGATGGCGAAGGCACATCGCTCTATCTGCGTCCTTTCATCATTGCGACGGAGAAATTCCTGGGGGTGCGTCCCTCGCGGGAAGCGCTATTTGAGGTGGTCGCGTCGCCGGCGGCCAACTACTTTGGCACCCCTGAACCTGTCGACATTTGGTGGTCTCGCCAGTACGCCCGCGCGGGTGTTGGCGGCACCGGGGCAGCCAAATGTGGAGGCAACTACGCCGCGAGTCTGGTGCCTCAAATGGAGGGTGAAGCACACGGCTGCAAGCAAGTGATGTTTACGGACGAGAATCGGGATCACGCGGTCGAAGAGCTCGGGGGAATGAACGTGTTCTTCGTCCTTCGGGATGGGACCCTCGTCACGCCCGCATTGACGGGGACGATCCTCGAAGGCATTACCCGAATGTCCATCATCGAGCTCGCCCAAGAGCGAGGCCACACGGTGGAGGAGCGCACGATCACCGTGGACGAGTGGCGTCGCGGCGTTGAATCTGGAGAGATCAGCGAGGTCTTCGCCTGCGGAACGGCCGCGGTGATCGCCCCCATGGGGCGCTTGGTCTATGAGGACGGCGAAATTCCAGCGGCGGCTCAGACCAACGGCGAAGTCACCACGTGGTTGCGATCTCAGTTGACGGGCATCCAGACCGGACGAGTTGAGGACCGATTTGGCTGGATGCAGCAGGTGATCTGAGCGCGGCGGCCCTACGACGGCCCGGAGGCGTGTTCGCCCAACGCGCTCGACGGGCGTCGGGGCTCCGGTACACGCTAACCTAGGGGCATGCGCATTGCTCGATTTACCGCAGAGGACCAGCTGTTTTACGGACGGGTCGACGGAGAAGAAGGTCAGGAAACCCTGACGGTGCTCGCTGGAGACCCCTTCTACACGGGAATTAACCCCGTGGACAAAACCTATTCAATGGAGGACGTTCGGCTCGTTGCGCCGATCATCCCGCGTTCCAAAGTAGTCGCCGTGGCTCGCAACTGGAACGACCATGCCAGCGAATTAGGCAACGAAGCGCCGACGACTCCCCAGTTTTTCCTCAAACCAAATACGTCTGTGGTTGGCCCCGGAGACCCTGTCACGTTGCCGGACAACAGCGAGGAAGTCTCGTACGAGGCCGAACTTGCGGTCGTCATCGGCCGCATGTGTAAGTCGGTTCCTCCGGAGCGCGTGCCCGAGGTCGTTTTCGGGTACACCTGCGGTAATGACCTCACCGCCCGGGACCTCCAGCGTTCTGATCTGCAATGGACGCGCGCTAAAGGTTTCGACGGCGCGTGCCCCTTGGGCCCGTGGATCGAGACCGAGCTGGAAACCGAAGACCTTTCGATTCGCTCGTGGGTTGACGGAGATCTCAAACAAGATGGCTCGACCAAGGACATGACCTTCGGTGTCGCCGAATTGATTTCCCACATCTCCGAAGCCTTCACACTCTTGCCTGGTGACGTGATTTTGACGGGAACGCCCGCGGGCGTGGGCCTCGTCGACGACGGCCAGGAAGTCGAGATCGAAATCCAAGGCATTGGAGCGCTGACCAACCGCATGCGTCGGGCCTAAGACCACAGTCCGCTGAACTGGGTGGTTCTTGTCCCGAGCCCCACCGACGACGAAAGAGACGTGTAACTCATCATCATGACGACCGAAGCTATTCAGCCCACCGTGAGCGAGGACCGCCCCGTCCGCGTTCGATTCTGCCCGTCGCCCACGGGAACTCCGCACGTGGGCATGGTCCGTACCGCATTATTTAACTGGGCCCATGCCCGTCACACGGGTGGAAAGCTCGTGTTTCGCATCGAAGACACGGACGCCCAACGCGATTCGGAGGAGTCGTTCCACCAGGTTCTCGAATCTCTGCGCTGGTTGGGGATTGAGTGGGACGAAGGCGTGGACGTTGGTGGTCCCCACGAGCCCTATCGTCAGTCCCAGCGCGGTGAGATCTATCAAGAGGTCATCGGCAAACTACAAGAGGGCGGCTTCCTCTATGAGGACTTCTCGACTCCTGCGGAAGTTGAGGAGCGTCACCGCGCCAAGGGCGAAGACCCCAAGCTCGGATACGACAATTACGACCGAAATCTCACGGAGGAACAGAAGGCCGCGTTCCGTGAAGAGGGCCGGGAGCCGGTGCTTCGTTTGCGAATGCCGGATGAGGACATCACGTTCAACGACGTCGTCCGAGGGGAGATCACCTTCAAAGCCGGTTCTGTTCCCGACTACGTCGTGGTTCGCGCCAATGGCAAGCCGTTGTACACCTTGGTCAACCCCGTCGATGACGCTCTGATGGGCATTACCCACGTGCTTCGGGGCGAGGATCTTCTCTCCTCGACACCGCGGCAAATCGCCTTGTACCGGGCGCTTGTCCAGGTGGGCGTCGCGGAATTTATTCCTGAATTTGGGCACCTTCCCTACGTCATGGGTCAGGGAAATAAAAAGCTTTCCAAGCGCGATCCCGAGTCCAATCTGTTCTTGTTGCGGGAATCAGGCTTCATCAAGGAAGGCCTTCTCAATTACCTTTCGCTCCTGGGATGGTCGCTTTCTGCGGACGAAGATATCTTCACCGTGGAACAGCTCGTGGAGAATTTCGACGTTCATGATGTTTTGGCGAATCCCGCACGATTTGATGTCAAAAAAGCGGAAGCGATTAACGGGCAGCACATTCGGATGCTCGAGCCGGCCGACTTCGAAGAGCGTCTGTTGCCGTATTTGCGGCAGGGAGGCATTGTCGGTGAGGAACTCAGTGACCGGGAGCGCGCCATTCTCCGCCAGGCCGCTCCGCTGGTCCAGGAGCGTATGCAGTTGCTGGGGGAGGCCCCTGGACTCCTCGGATTCCTCTTCCGCGCCGATTCCGACATCGAGATTGCCGACGACGCCCGGAAGCAACTCAAGGAATCCGCGCCTCAGGTCCTGGAAGCGGCGGAAGCAGCGTTGACGAACCTTGAATCCTGGGAGGCATCAACGATCGAACAAGCACTCCGTGAAGCCATCGTTGAAGGCTTGGAGATCAAGCCGCGCTTGGCCTTCGGCCCGGTGCGTATCGCGGTTTCCGGGGCTCGAATTTCCCCGCCCCTCTTTGAGTCGCTCGAAATCTTGGGACGGGAGTCGTCGCTGGCGAGAATCAAGGCCTTGCGGCAAGACCTGGCGGCATCCAGCTCCTAGCCGACACGGGTCCATGGCCTCTCGACACATGTGGCTATGTCGTGTGTCGGGAGGTCATGCCGCTGGAGTCGGTCGTGGACGTGGGGCGCAAACGAACTCGGGGTGAATTGCGAGTGTCGTACCCCACGTCCTCTCAGCTTGCACGGCCTGGGATGGGGCGGTAGAGTCTTTATTCGTTGCGGCGATGACGCAGGGCCTTTCGGCCAGGGCGCAGACGCACAGTGGGATATGGTGTAATTGGCAACACAGCGGTTTCTGGTACCGTCGTTCTAGGTTCGAGTCCTGGTATCCCAGCGGTTACGGATCATCACTTTCAACAGTGATGGAAGTAACATTCTTCGATTTGGAAACACACTTGAAAGTGTGTAAACTAAGTCGAGTCTTCCTGAGAAAAGAATACATCTTTCACAGGAAATCAATTTGGCCCCATCGTATAGCGGCCTAGTACTCCGCCCTCTCACGGCGGCAACACCGGTTCGAATCCGGTTGGGGTCACGGCTACAAAAAGTCCGGCACATTGTGCCGGACTTTTTGCGTATCTGACGGTTCTTTCTTCGGAGCCGCTCCTGTGTATGCCAAGATGGCACCGTGGATACACCCGAGCACGCATCATTTCTCACCGCCTGTGAGGGGCTTGAATATGCCCTGAACCGCGTCGATTTCCCCGTGGAAACTCGGAACGTCGCATCAGGCCGCCTGATGCGAGATCGCTTGATAGGCCAGGTGCGCGACTATTTCTTGCCTCGAGCCCGGCATCTGGAGTCGCCTCTCACCATGGTTGTCGGTGGCTCGACCGGAGCAGGCAAGTCCACTTTGGTCAACTCCCTCATGCGGGCCAGTGTCAGCGCCTCGGGCGTGGTGCGCCCAACTACTCGTCGTCCTGTCTTAGTACACCGGGCCGAAGACACGGCATGGATGGGACCCGACCGGCTACTGCCTCACATGCCGCGCGTCGAACACGGATCGACCAAGTCCGGCAACGATGATCAAGAACTCGAAGTGTGCGTGAGCGACGCCGCGCCGGGCGGCATCGCACTGATCGATGCACCGGATCTTGATTCTGTGTCGGACGACAACAGGCGATTATCCAGGCAGCTGCTCGAGGCCGCCGACGTCTGGCTCTTTGTGACCACAGCCAATCGATATGCGGACGCGGTTCCTTGGGCCGTCCTGGAACGAGCGGCCGAGCGCCGGATCGCCGTGGCGGTCGTCCTGAACCGTGTGCCGGCCGGTGGGGGAGCTGAAATCCTCGCAGACCTGCGGCGTCTACTGGCCGAAAAGGGATTGCACCCCACCTTGACGGTGTCGATTTCTGAACAGGAGCGGGACGAACGCGGCATGCTTCCGGAGTCGGCAGTTGAAGGGCTCCGGTCGTGGCTCGATGCTTTGGGTCGAGATGCAGAGGCCCGAGCGGATATCGCGGCGAGCTCCTTGGCGGGTGCAGTGGACGCCCTCGATGCCGATCTCGCGGCCCTCCAAGAGACGGTCCGAGAACAGCACGAAGCTCTCGAACAGTTGGAGCACGACGTCGTTGCCGCCCAAGAAGCCGCCCGCAAAAATATCGTGGATTCGATGAGCGACGGCGCCTTGCTACGGGGCGAGGTGCTCACCCGGTGGCAGGAATTCGTGGGGACGGGCGAATGGTTCCGCCGGCTGGAAAACGGCGTCGGTCGTGTGAGGGACAAGCTCGGGAACTATCTGCGAGGAAACCCGCGACGTGCCGAGCGCATCGAGTCGGAGCTCGAATCGGGGTTATTTCGCGTGATCGTCGAGGAGACGGCAACGGCTGTGGAGGACGCCCACCGTGCCTGGTACCGAGACCCGGCCGGACGTGGTCTTTTGGACGGGGACGACCTCGGTCACCTGCCTTCGGACTTTTCGGACCGTACCCAAGAAGAAATCCGGGCCTGGCAACAAGGCATTATGACCATGATGTCAACGGAAGGTGCCGGCAAGAGGCAGCGTGCTCGCTTCCTCTCGATGGGTCTGAACACTGCTGCGGTCGTCCTGATGATCGTGGTGTTTTCGGCTACAGGTGGCCTCACGGGAATCGAGGTGGGCATCGCCGGGGGAACCGGCGTCGTCGGGCTCAAACTCCTGGAGGCCATTTTCGGAGAAGATGCGGTGCGCCGGATGGCCGAACAAGCGCGCTCCGACCTCGTGAAACGGATTGACGAACTCTTGGACGAGGCAATGGAGGCTTTTCGGGCGCGTCTGCCCGAAACGGAAGACGCTGTGCGGGTAATTGCCGAAACGAGGCAACGGATGGCGGCTGCCGGGCGGGAGCTCCGCTCACGCGAGCGACACGTGAAAAAGGGCGGTCGGGAATGAAAAACGACGAGCTGTTCAGCATCGACCAGCGAGCCGCGGCCCTTTCGGAGGCCCTCGATGCGGGCCGGGGGATAGTGCCGGACGACGTCGTGGCTCAGGCCGACGACGTGGTGGGGCGGGTCCTGGAGCGGGCCGGCGTCTGTGCCGAGGATACGGTCGTGGGATTCTTCGGAGCCACGGGTTCCGGAAAGTCCAGCCTGTTCAACGCCGTCACGGGCAAGAATTTTGCGACAGTGGCCGTTACACGCCCGGCAACCACTGAGCCTATGGCGGCCGTCTGGGGCGAGGGCGATCATCGGCCGCTCACACAATGGTTGGGCATTGAAACCGTTCATCGTCTGGGCTCGGGGCACCGACCAGGGGCGGTTGGTGAAAAGTCGTTCTGGGAAAAATTGCGTCGTCAGGCCTTCCCGGGCGGTGGCGGGAACGAATCGTCCGGTGGCGTGGTCCTCGTGGATCTGCCCGATTTCGATTCGATTCGACGTCTCAACCGTGAGGTGGTCGAACGTTTTGCCGAACGAGTCGACGTCATGGTGTGGGTCTTCGATCCGCAGAAGTACGCGGACCATCTGATCCATGCCGAATTCATCACCCCGCTCTCGCGGCACGGGGGCCTGATGCTCGCCGTGCTCAATCAAGCCGATACCCTCCACGACACGGAGTTGCCACCGGTGCTCGATCACTTGGCCGAACGCCTCGACATAGATGGCGCGGCGTCCCACCTGGCGCGTCCGCCCTTTGCCGTGTCGGCGCGGGACGGTAGGGGTATTGATGAATTGGGCGAGGCTATCAACGACGTCGTCCGAGGCAAGGATGCCCTTAACCGTCGACTCGCCGGGGACCTCGACGCCGTAGCGGAGCGGCTCTCCCGTTATGACGGCGGCCCCGAACAGATCGAGATCGGAGGGCGAGCCGCTGATGACCTCGCCGTGGGGTTGTCCTCGGCTCTTCGCGCCGACGACTTGGTCGAAGCTTCCCGGCGTTCCCAGCTACGACGCTCGGCCCGGCACACCGCGTGGCCTCCGTTGCGATGGGTCCGTCGTGTGGGTCAAGACCCCTTGCGGAGAGTGGGAATCACCCGGCCTACCGGCGATCACGCCGGCATGAGCAGGCAAGCTCTTCCAGAGTTCGACGCCGGCGCCCGAGCTACCGTGTCTGCGGCCATTCGCCGGTGCGCTGAGGAGTCTGCGAGTGGCGTGGGGGAGCCTTGGCATCATGCCGTGCGAGACGCCGGTCGTTCTCGGATGTCCGCGATTCCCGACGCCCTGGAGCGCGCCGTCACGGCGTCGGACTTCGAGACGGAGCGTCGTCGTTGGTGGTGGGGTCCCCTCAACGTCGTGCAATGGCTGGCACTGGCTACTTTGGTGGTAGGCATCGGCTGGCTGACCGCGCTTTTTGCGGCCGATTACGTGAGGATGCCCCTCGCGGATCCCCCCGATGTACGGGGGACGGGTATTCCGGTGCCCACCGTGCTCCTTGCTGGTGGCGTGGCGCTAGGCCTTGTGACGAGCGGGGTGGCGGCCTGGATTCGTGGTTTGAGCGCGAGACTGCACGCCAAGCGATTGCGAGCCCGCATCCATGAGCAGTGTCGGCAGGTCGGCGAACGAGAAGTCTTGGCGCCGATGGGTGAGGTTTTAGAGCGTCGGAACCGGATGCTCTTGTCGTTATCTCAGGCCAGCGACCATCACATTTACTGATGCGCGCGGAGCGCATCGGTGAGTTGCCGCGCCGCCTGACATACGACGTCGGCGTGGAGGCGGCCAGGTTGCCTCGTGAGCCGTTCGATCGGGCCAGAGATGGAGACGGCTGCGATGACCTTTCCCGAAGGATTACGGACGGGAGCCGAGACCGAGGCGATACCTCGTTCTCTTTCCCCGACAGACTGCGCCCAGCCACGGCGTCGAACCGCGGAGAGCACCGTTGCCGAGAAGCGAGCCTGACGCAAGCCGTCCAAGAGTCGGTTGTGATCCTCCCACGCGATGAGCACCTGAGCAGCCGATCCGGCCTTCATGGACAGCTGAGTTCCCACGGGGATCGTGTCTCGTAATCCGATCGGCCGTTCCGCAGACGCCACGCAGATTCGCCATTCTCCCTGACGTCGGTACACCTGCGAGGACTCCCCGGTCAGGTTGCGCAACTGATTGAGCACCGGGCCCGCCGCGGCAATCAAACGGTCTTCACCGGCCGCCGAGGCCAGCTCTCCGAGGCGAGGACCGAGTACGAAACGGCCTTGGATGTCCCTGGAGACCAGACGATGGTGGGTGAGTGCCACCGCAAGTCGATGTGCGGTGGGACGTGCGAGTCCGGTCGCTTCCACGAGCTGGGAGAGGCTCGCGGGCCCCGCCTCGAGACAATCGAGAATATGGGTTGCCTTGTCCAGAACGCCGACGCCGCTGGGGTGAACGGTAACGGACATGGGATTGGCCGTTCCTTTGCCTCCCAGGATTCCCTCTCGGGCGGTTCCTGTGGGCGGGGCAATGCTCTCGGCCGTGGTGTCGTCTGTTGATTCTGGAGAATGGCTCATGGTGCTAATGGTGAGGTCTCAAATGTTGGAATGCAAGTCCACGTTGTGGAAAGCCCAAAAATCGCCGGGCACAATGAGAGCAACACACACAGGACATCGGAGGACACCTTGGTTGACTCAGCGCATCGCCCAATGACCTTGGCCGAGAAGGTTTGGTCGGATCACCGCGTCGTCGCGGGCGAAGATGGCCGTCCCGACCTCATCTACATCGATCTGCATCTCGTCCACGAGGTGACCTCTCCTCAGGCCTTTGAAGGCCTTCGCCTGGCCGGTCGGAAACTTCGTCGCCCGGATCTGACGATCGCGACGGAAGACCACAACACTCCGACGCAAGATATTTTTTCTCGCATCGCTGACCAGACATCGCGGCAACAAATCGAAACTTTGCGTGCGAATGCCGAGGAATTCGGCGTGCGAATTCATTCACTGGGAGACGCGGAACAGGGCATCGTGCACGTCGTCGGTCCCCAGCTGGGTTTGACTCAACCCGGCATGACGGTCGTCTGTGGAGACTCGCACACCTCGACTCACGGTGCCTTTGGCGCCTTGGCCTTCGGCATCGGTACCAGCGAGGTCGAGCATGTGATGGCAACCCAGACCCTTTCCTTGGCGCCCTTCAAGACGATGGCCATTACCGTCAACGGTCACCTCAAGCCGGGCGTGACGGCCAAAGACATCATTCTTGCCGTCATCGCGAAAATTGGAACCGGCGGCGGGCAAGGCTACGTGCTGGAATACCGAGGCTCCGCGATCGAAGAATTGTCGATCGAGGGCCGCATGACCATCTGCAACATGTCGATCGAGGCAGGCGCGCGTGCCGGCATGGTTGCCCCAGACCAGACGACGTTCGACTACGTTCGACAACGGCCGCATGCGCCCCAAGGAGAAGACTGGGATCGTGCGGTCGAATACTGGTCGTCATTGCGTACCGATGAGGGCGCATCGTTCGACGCCGAGGTTGTCATCGATGCGAACGAGCTGGAGCCATTCGTGACGTGGGGAACCAACCCTGGCCAGGGTGTGGCTCTCTCCGAATGTGTCCCGGATCCAGAGGATGCGGGTGACGAGAACGCCAAGGCATCGGCGGTCAAGGCCCTCGAGTACATGGACCTTAAAGCAGGCACGCCCATGAAGGATATTGCCGTAGACACGGTGTTCCTAGGGTCATGCACCAATTCCCGCATCGAGGATCTTCGCGCGGCGGCGGAGATCCTCCGAGGGAGGACGAAAGCCCCGAACATCCGCATGATGGTTGTCCCGGGATCGGCACGCGTGCGTCTTCAGGCGGAAGAGGAAGGCCTGGACCGAGTGTTCCAGGAATTCGGCGCCGACTGGCGGTTTGCGGGATGTTCGATGTGTCTTGGCATGAATCCAGACCAGTTGGCCCCGGGGGAGCGTTGCGCATCAACCTCCAACCGAAATTTCGAGGGACGGCAAGGTAAAGGCGGCCGCACCCACCTCGTCTCGCCCCTAGTCGCAGCGGCGACAGCAGTGCGAGGCACGTTGAGCTCGCCGTCCGACTTGCAGGAAGCCTAGGAGGAACCGATGGAACCGATTACTCAACACACCGGCGTCGCCGCACCTTTGCGGGCCTCGAATGTGGATACCGACCAAATCATTCCGGCCGTATACCTGAAGCGAATCACTAAAACGGGATTCGACGATGCCTTGTTTGCGGGGTGGCGGAAGGACCCGGAATTCGTCCTCAATCAACAGCCGTTCCGTCATGCGAGCGTCTTGGTGGCCGGTCCAGATTTCGGTACAGGATCTTCTCGCGAGCATGCCGTGTGGGCCTTGAAAGACTACGGGTTCCGCGTGGTCCTCTCGTCGCGATTTGCGGATATCTTCCGAGGAAATTCCGGTAAGCAGGGCCTCGTCGCGGCCCAGCTGGAGCAGCAAGATATCGAGCTGATCTGGAAATCCATCGAGGAGAACCCCGGAATCCAGGTGACGGTCGATCTGGAATCACGGACAGTGACATGCGGCTCATTGACCGTGACGTTGCAGATCGACGAATACACCCGCTGGCGCCTCATGAATGGGCTAGACGATATTTCTCTGACCCTCCAGCATGAGGACGCGATTGAGGCTTTCGAGGCCGAGCGTCCTTCCTTCAAACCCCGTACGCTACCGGCGAAGTTCTAGTGTGACGAAAGATTCCCGGCCGCTCTTCAACCGCCCCGAGGCGTGAGGAGCGGCCGGTCTGCGCCGTGCACACTCCCGAAAAAGGTTGTTCCGGACTCGCGACGGCGCGGGAAGGGTGAGTCGCATTCGACGGGCGCATTGGTACCGTAAAATGGTCCCAGAATGCGTGTCACTTGCGGACACGCGCGAATCGTCGGGCTTTTCTCGCCCGCACACACGAGGATTGGAACTCTATGATCGGCGCATTGCACATACAGGGTGGGGAACCCCTCCGAGGGGAAGTCTCGGTCCGTGGCGCGAAAAATCTCGTGCCGAAGGCCATGGTCGCGGCCCTACTCGGTGCAAGCCCGTCCGTCTTGCGTAGCGTCCCGGAAATTAAGGACGTCAATGTCGTGACCGACTTGCTGTCCTTGCACGGCGTCACGGTTAACAAGGATCCCGAGAACGGGGATCTCAAGCTGGACCCCACTAACGTCTCGGTGGCCCGACACGCGGATATCGACGCGCATGCGGGTGACTCCCGCATCCCGATCCTGCTGTGTGGCCCGTTGTTGCATGCCATTGGCGAGGCCTTCATTCCGGACCTCGGCGGATGCAAAATCGGCGACCGCCCGATCGATTACCACTTAGAGGTTCTGCGGAACTTCGGTGCTGAGGTCGATAAACTTCCGTCGGGTATTCGGATGACCGCACCCAAGGGTTTGCGCGGGGCAAAAATCGACCTGCCGTACCCCTCTGTGGGAGCAACCGAGCAGGTCCTGCTGACGGCCACGCGCGCTGAGGGCAACACCGAATTGCGCGGTGCGGCCACTGAGCCCGAAATCATGGATCTCATCGCGATCTTGCAGAAGATGGGCGCGATCATCACGGTTCAGACCGATCGCGTGATTCACATCGAAGGTGTCCCGAGCCTCAGCGGATATAACCACAAGGCCCTGCCAGACCGCATCGAGGCGGCATCCTGGGGTTCCGCTGCGCTGGCCACCGGCGGCGACATCTTCGTTCGTGGAGCTCATCAGGCCGACATGATGGCCTACTTGAATACATTCCGGAAAATTGGCGGTGGCCTCGACATCACGGACGAAGGCATCCGGTTCTACCACCCTGGTGGCAAACTGAACCCGCTCATCGTCGAGACCAACGTGCACCCTGGCTTCATGACCGACTGGCAGCAGCCCTTGGTGGTGGCGTTGACACAGGCCGACGGCGTCTCGATCGTCCACGAAACCGTGTATGAAAACCGTTTCGGATTTACCGGGGCTCTCAACCGCATGGGCGCGACCATTCAGCTTCATCGCGAATGCCTCGGCTCGGTCCCATGCCGTTTCGGGCAGCGCAACTTCCTGCACTCGGCGGTCATTTCGGGACCGACGCCGTTGCACGGAACCGACATCAATATTCCGGATCTTCGCGGCGGGTTCAGCCACCTGATCGCGGCTTTGGCCGCCGAAGGTGACTCCAAGGTGACCGGAGTCGAACTCATCAATCGCGGTTACGAGCGATTCGTTGCGAAGCTGGAAGGCCTCGGAGCAAAGTTCGACATCGAAGACCTGGCGGCCTAGCAGTCATGGCGGGCGAAGGAAAAGCGGGAGTGCGTGAATCCGCGCCGTCGAAGAAGAAGCGGCCCTTGGAGACCGTGGCACCGAGTCGCGGCGGGGATCTGCTGTTTCGGGCGACCGCGGCGGTCGTGCGACGTGCGTTGGACCTGGCCATGAAGCGTTCCTGGAAAGGCGTGGAAAAATTGCCGCGCGACCAGGGGTACATCGTGGTCGCAAACCATGTGACCGAGGTGGATCCGTTGACGGTCGCGTACCTCGTGTACATGTCCGGAACGATCCCGCGTTTCCTCGCCAAAGAGTCCCTGTTCCGCATTCCGGTGGTCGGCACCATACTTCACCGCACCGCACAGATTCCCGTTTTCCGCGGTTCCATGGATGCGCGGAAGTCGTTGGAGAGTGCTCGAGCGGTCATCGACGCCGGGGGTGCGGTGCTGATCTATCCAGAAGGAACTTTGACCAAAGATCCCGACCTCTGGCCCATGGCTGGTAGGTCTGGTGCCGCGCGGCTTGCTTTGGCCACTGGGGCACCCGTCGTGCCGATTGCTCACTGGGGCGACCAAGAATTCTTGGCTCCCAAGGCCACCAAGCCCCAATTTTTCCCGCGCAAAACCGCTCACGTCTTGGTGGGAGACCCCATCGACCTGTCGGATGTTCGTGCGGAGAATCGGACGGATCACGTGAGCCGTGATGCGCTGGCTGAGGCTACGGAGCGCATGATGGACGCGCTGACCGGCCTGGTCGAGCAATTGCGAGGTGAGAAGGCCCCTGAGGGGCGGTGGGATCCTCGGTTGAACCGCCGGGTTCCTCGAACTTCCGGGAAAACCGCTAGGTAGCCAACCCCGAGGGCGCCCCTCAACCCGCCGGGACACCCGCGAACGGAAGGAAAATCGTGAACGTTCAGGAGCAAGCACCCACCGTTCCACCATCCGTACCGACACCTCGCCGTGTCGCCGTTTTAGGTGCCGGAAGTTGGGGCACCGCCTTCGCCAAGGTCGCGGCCGACGCTGCCCGCTTGGGCGCATCAGACGGAGATTCGTGGGAGGTCGTGCTGTGGGGTCGCAATCGTGACTCGATGGCATCGATCAGCACCTCTGGCATCAACGAGCGATATTTCCCCAACACCCGGTTGCCGGAAAATCTCTCCTTTACGTCTGACCCTGAGGAAGCTTTGCGGGGAGCCGACGTCGTCGTCGTCGCGATTCCGGCCCAGGCACTGCGGTCCCAGCTCGTAGCGATGGCATCGATCATCGAGTCCAACGCGGTGGTCGTCTCCCTGGCTAAAGGGTTAGAGCGTGGCACCGGGTTGCGCATGTCGGAGGTCATCGAACAGACGCTCCCCGGATTTGGGGAACAAATCGCCGTGCTCTCCGGCCCTAATTTGGCCAAGGAAATCATTCAAGAACAACCGACGGCCTCGGTCGTTGCCTCCGTTTCGGAGCGTTCCGCCGCCCTGGTCTCTCGGGTTTGCGCCACGACGTATTTTCGGCCCTACACCTCGGGCGACGTCGTCGGCGTCGAGCTGGGCGGTCTCGTCAAGAACGTCATCGCATTGTGTGTAGGCATCTGCGAAGGACGGGACTACGGTGACAATTCGAAGTCGTCCATCATGACCCGCGGACTGGCGGAGACCACGCGTTTGGCGGTCGCTCTGGGCGGGCGAGCCGAGACTCTTGCTGGGCTCGCCGGCATGGGGGATCTCGTGGCCACCTGCTCCTCTCCGTTGTCGCGCAATCACACGGCCGGGCGCCTCTTGGCTCTCGGGCTGAGTGAGGTCGAGGTCGGCCAGCGCATGACACAGACCGCCGAGGGCATGAAGTCAGCGTCGGTCGTTCGCGACCTGGCCCGACGCCACGGCGTCGAAATGCCCATTGTGGAGGCCGTCTCCGCCGTCTTGGACGGGCAGATCACCGTCGACCAGCTGCAGCCGATGCTCCTCGGCCGTGCCCTCAAAGCCGAGACTCCTCATGGGGGACCGCAGGGAACCAGCGCCCCCGGGCATTGACGCACTCTGCGCCGCGGCCCTTGAATTTTGCACCACACGTCGTCAGAAAGTAACGCCATGACCACCAATGCCACTGCAGGACGCACCACCGTCGGAATTCTCTTTGGAGGGGTCTCGTCGGAGCATTCCATTTCGCTGATTACCGCTCAAGGCGTGCTGGGCGTGCTCGATCACGACCAATACGAACCGGTGCTCATCGGCATTACCCGTGAAGGCACCTGGCACTTGAGTAGCGAGGACGAACTGTCCCGTTTGGCGGCGGAATCCAAGCTCCCGGAATTTCGTGGCGAAGGACCGCAGGCTTCTTTGCCCATGGGCGAGGGGCAGCGAGGTATATTCCTGCGCCACGCGGACGGATCCTTTGAGGAAGGACCGCGGCTCGACGTCGTCTTTCCCCTCTTGCACGGGCCTTTCGGCGAGGACGGTACCGTCCAGGGGCTCCTCGAGATGGCTCGGCTCCCGTACGTTGGGGCGGGGGTCACCGCTTCGGCCGTGGGCATGGACAAGCACTTCATGAAGGTAGCCTTCGAGGCGGCGGGGCTCGAGGTCGGCCCGTATCGTGTGGTGACGGCACGCGATTGGGCGAACGATCGTGAGAACGTCACGCGCCGGATTCGTGAACTCGCTCTTCCGGTATTCGTTAAACCTGCCAGGGCCGGTTCCTCGTGCGGCATCACCTGCATCGATTCGTGGGACCAGTTGGATGCCGCGATCGCTACGGCACATGAACTGGATCCCAAACTCGTGATCGAGGAAGGCATCAGCGGTCGTGAGATCGAGTGTGCCGTGTTGGATGGTGCGAATCATGAACTTCCGAAGGCTTCGCACCCCGGAGAGATTGAAATCGTGGGGGACACCCACACCTTCTATGACTTCGAGGCGAAGTACCTGGAATCTTCCTCCTCGGAACTTCGCTGCCCCGCGGACCTTCCGCAGGAGGTTCGTGAGGAAATTCGTGCCAAGGCGATCCAGGCGTTCCTCGCCTTGGACGGCGAAGGCCTGTCACGCTGCGACTTCTTTTACACGGACGACGGCCGCGTGGTCATCAACGAGGTCAACACCATGCCCGGATTTACCCCCATCTCGATGTACGGCATGATGTGGGCCGAATCGGGAATTGGTTACGGTGAGCTCGTGGATCGGCTCATCCGGTTGGCACTAGAGCGTCCGGTGGGTCTGCGCTAAGGGATCACTGTGTCGCCGTCCTCGGACGGTCGATTATGCACCACGGCGGGCGGGGCATCACGCCGCCGCCCGTCGCGTGCGTGATCATCATTGGTCGGAGAGATCCAAGTTATCGGAGACCGAGGAACACTGCTTCGACTGGTGGATACGATTCACCGACGATTGCAGATCAACGAGGATGGTCGAGGAATTCACCTTGCCCGCATCGAACGTCACCTGAACGGCAGGGGTGCGGCCGAATGAGGTCGCAGTCCACGTTCCGGTGCCGTCAAAATTCTGCCCCTGAGCGGTACCCGAAGCTGATGCACTGGATCCAGCGGAACTTTTAGAAGCAGTCGCATCATGATCGTCATCCTTGCGGATGGTCCAGTCGACGTCGTTGACTCGGACACACGGATCCATGACCGGTTCCTTCACGCGAGCGCCGCACTTGACGATGATGGTCGCCGGGTCTCCGTATGCCGTGGTTGCCTGTGCGGTTGTCTCCCGTTTCGATTGTCCGGCGAGGGTGTCCGGCATGGCGACCATGGCCTTGGCACAATCTGGGTTGGCGGCGTCGGGCGCCGGATCGAGCGTCACAGCCTGCGAGCAACCGCTCAACGCCAACGTGAGCGCGGCAGCAAGAGGAATCATGGCGCGGCCCGGGAACTTTTTGCCTTGTAACGGCCGGGGGCTGGACCCTAAACTAAGGACTTTGAAGGGACCCTGAGGTACAGAAATCACGTCCACGAGGATACCTCAGATGAACTTATGGAGGTGCCGTCCAGGCTCCTCCCAGTGGGCAGGTAGCACCCGTCTGTGTATTCAGTCAGGGGAAGGAGCGGACATTATCATCAGCCATAGTCAGGGGCGTACTCTCAAGAAAGCGCGGATAGCCACGGTGCGCGGGGTTGCGTGTACGGTGGCGGTCGGCGTCGTGGGAATGACGTCCTTGAGCGCGGCCATGGCCGTGAACGCTGAGTCGCCCTCCAACACGCCAGGGGCCACGAGCACCGCGGAGCCCACCCACAACGGGTCCACGACGAGCCAGCCCAGCACCGGCGATTCCACCCCGCAAACGTCGCAAACCTCGGTTCCCACGCCAACGAGCGAACCGACGACGCCGCCCGACCCGACGCCTACTTTGGAGCCGGAGCCCACCCATTCCCCGGAGCCCACCAAGATTCCTGAACCGACGCCGACTACGGAACCTACCCCCGAACCGACGCCGGAACCGACGAAGACGCCCGATGTCCGCCCGACACCGGAACCCTCCTATCAACCTGCTCCGGCACCGGCCCCGACGCAACAGCCGGCCCCGACCCAACAGCCCGTGGCCCCGAACGGAGACTCCGCCCCTAACGGCGGACAGGTCGAGGCCCCTCAACCGACTACGCCAGGGAACTCGGTGCCCCAACCTGCGCAGGGTCCTCAAGACACCAGCTCGACGATTCAGACTCCGCAACCCGCTCCGACCTCGGTCGCATCGCCGAGTCCCGGTGCCCTCGTGAACGGTGAATCCAATTCGGGTGGGTCGGGCCCCGCCGGAGGTTCGTCTTTGGGTGAAGTCAACGGCATCTCGAGCTGGGTGAGCCACTACCTCGATTCGAAGAAGTCGGACAACTCGGACGCCGTGAATTCCGACACGAACGCGGGCGTGAGCAATATCGACGAGCGGTCTAACGCCGGGGCGGAACAGCAGGACGTCTCGAGTCAACGCAATCTGAGCTCGCTGCGTGGGCCATGGCCGATCCTTGCCTTCACCATCTTGGCCTTGGGCGGAATCTGGGCTGTGCTTTCACGTACGTCCAAATCTCGCTCCGCAGACCAGAACGACCGCTGACCCGTGGCCCCTGCCGGTGTGACGGTCGGAGAAACGTCCGAAGAAGAGGTGTTGCGTCCCGTCCTCGCCATATTTGAGGAACATCGACGCTGGGTGACTCGGCAGAATAACGGTACCGAGCTGATGCTGGGTCCGGGTGACGACTGCGCCGTCTACGACCTTTCCGCCGGGCGAACCGTCGTCACGATTGACTCGCAAACCCAGGATCAGGATTACCTGCTCGAATGGCCCAACGGATACCGCACCACAGGCTTCGACATGGGGTGGAAATCGGCGGCTCAGAATGTGGCGGATGTCGCCGCTATGGGCGCGATCCCCACGGGTCTGGTCATTAGCCTCGTCCTCCCGCCCGACACATCGGTGGATATGGTGCAGGACATGGCCCGTGGGTACTGCGCAGCCCTCCAATCCCTGGGCGCGACGAGCTGCACCGTCGGTGGCGGTGACGTGGGGTCGGGAACGGAAATCGGACTCACCGTAGCGGCCTTTGGCCTGATACCGGCGAAAACCTCAACCGCGGTCTCCGGAGACTGTGGCACTCCCGTAGTGAGGCGCTCAGGCGCGCAACCGGGCGACGTCGTGGTTTTGGCCGGCACGGTGGGGCGGGCCGCCGCAGGCCTTGATCTTTTGAGGGCCAGCCAGGGTCCGGTACCGAACCTCGACACCGCGGCACCAGAGTCCTGGGCCCATCCGAGGTCCGACCTGAGCGCCCTGATGGCGTCTCAGCTGCGTCCCCAACCACCGATCGTCCAGGGGCCGATCCTCGCGGAGTACGGCGCGACCGCGATGATCGATGTTTCTGATGGGCTCCTGCGGGACGCCGAACGCCTCGCCACGGCATCGAACGTCCGCATCGAGCTGGACTCGGACTTGCTGGAACCCCTGGTCGAGCCCTTGCGCCCAGCTGCTTCGGAACTGGGCCTCGACCCTCTGGAGTGGGTGTTGTCTGGGGGAGAGGACCACGGACTTTTGGCTTGCATTCCCTCGTCGAAACCCCTTCCCGAGGGGGTACGTGCGATAGGCTCGTGTGGACAATTAACGGGCCGGGAAGCCTGCGTCCTCGTGGACGGGAAAGCCCGGATTCATAGGGGATGGGACCATTTTGCAGCAAAGGACCGGTTCTAGCGCCGCCGTCATGAGGCGATGGCTGACGGACGCCGCGGACGTGCTGGACCGTCACCAGGACGAACTGAACTCCCTGAATATTTTTCCCGTAGCCGACGCCGACACCGGAACGAATCTGGCCGTCACGGTACGGGCCGGTGCGCAGGCCGCGGACATGGTCAATACGACGCTGGTGGGGGAACTTTTCGAGATCTGCGGGCGGCACTGCCTTGAGGAAGCCAAGGGAAACTCCGGAACCCTCTTTGCGGTGATTTTGGCGGGATGCGCCGAGCCTCTTCGCGATCAGACGCGCATGACGGCCTTTGGCTTTGCCCGTGCATTGGAATATGCACGAACCCGAGTTCTTGGCGCTTTGCACGATCCCGTGGAAGGCACCATTTTGTCCTTCGTCAATGACATCTCCCGGGCTGCCGGTCAGTGGACGGATCCAGACGATTCCAATAAGAATCTGTGCCTCATGCTGACCCATCTGGTGGATGTCGGTCATAAGTCGGTCGGTCGCACCAGCACCCAACTGGAAGTGCTTCGGGACAGCGGTCGGGTGGACGCGGGAGCGCTGGGAATGTTGATCATCTTCGACGTGCTCGCCCACACCGTTCGCGGAGAAACCTACCCCGGGGCCGAAGCCCGCCCATATGCTGCGTGGCTTGAAGCGGAACGCGAGGAACATATGCCCGTGACGCGGGGCGCTGGTTCTTCTGGAACTGGTCCGGCCGTCGGGGAAGACGGCGTCGAGTTGATGTGTGCCATCGAGCTCGAGGCTCTCGCCGCCGCTCAACTCCGGCACGAACTGTCGCAGGTGGGTGACTCGGTGATCATGACCGCCGTCTCCCAAGAGCCGAACGACAAGATTCGGTGGCGCGTGCACGTTCACGTACCGGACGCCTCCACCGCGATGAGCGTTTTGAGCCACTTCGGTAAGCCTCTGGACATCACCACAGAGTCGCTTTCGGCCGAGGACACCTGATTCATGGCACCCGAGGCTCTCGAGGAACGTCCCCTCCGGTCGGTCCTGCATCCTAAGACTGCCGATGCTCTGGCTCGTCATCTCGACCTCAACACGGTCGGCGATCTCCTCGAATATTTTCCTCGGCGTTACCTGCCACGGGGCGAGCTCACCCAATTCTCCGACCTCGTCTGGGGTCAGGAAGTCTCGATTATTTCCCGAGTCCTCTCCGTGACCACTCGTCGTCTGCACTCCCGTCGAGGGTCCATCGCGGAAGTCCTCGTCACGGACCAACTGGCCCCGGAGGAATCCCTCGCGCCGGAGATTGACGACGCCGGACGGCTCGACGCGCTGGCCGGCTCCTCGGTCACGGTGCCCACGGGTCCGCAGGGCAACACGATGTCCCTCTCGTTCTTCAACGCCTGGACCGCGTCCAAAGAGCTTGCGGTCGGCGACCACGTGATGTTTTCCGGCAAGGTCTCGGAGTTCAAGGGGCAATTGACCCTGACGAACCCCCACTACGCGGTGCTGAGTGAACCTGGCGCATTGGACGGTGAAGCGCACGACCCGGACGCGCCCCTGCCGCCATTGCCGGTGTATCCGGCCACCGCAAAGTACCCAACGGATCGCATCGAGGCCGCGGTGCGGACGCTCCTGGAGAAGGTGGATCTCCGAGACTGTCACGATCCTGTGCCGGGCGACCTGCATCGCAAACATGGATTGCCGAGCATCGCCCAGGCCTACCGGCTGATCCATCAGCCTCGGGAGGACGGCGATCCCCACCGGGCGTTGCGGTATTTCCGGTACAGGGAGGCCCTCGTGCTGCAGGTGATCTTGGCCCGCCGCGCCGCCGTGTTGGACGCGCAACGCACCAAGGCGTACCCAGCCATCGCGGGCGGCCTCCTCGAAGCTTTCAACGCGAACCTTCCCTTCACCTTGACGTCCGGACAGAAGCGGGTCGGTGAGGAGATCGGCAGCGATATTGCGGGGGAGCGTCCCATGAATCGGCTCTTGCAAGGAGACGTCGGGTCAGGGAAGACCCTCGTGGCCCTTCGTGCCATGTTGCAAGTGGCCGACGGCGGCGGGCAGTCCGTTCTCTTGGCCCCCACGGAAGTCCTGGCCGGGCAGCACGAACGGTCTATTCGGACCGCATTCGGCGAGCTAGCGGAGAAAGCCGGCGTCGTCGTGCTGACCGCGTCCATGCCCGCTGCCACGAAGCGCCGGGTCCTGGCCGACATCGCGTCCGGGTCGGCGTCGATTGTGATCGGCACCCACGCCGTGTTGGCAGAGCACGTGAGTTTTGCCGAGCTGGGTCTCGTGGTGGTCGACGAACAACATCGGTTTGGCGTGCGGCAACGTCACGCGCTCATGGGGACGGACGGTTCGCCCGTACACCGGCTCGTCATGACGGCGACGCCGATACCTCGATCCGTGGCCATGACGGTCTTCGGAGACCTCGCCGTGTCGGTGCTCGATGAACTCCCCGCCGGCCGCCAAGAGGTCGCCACACATGTGGTCTCCTTGGCGAATCATCCCTCGTGGGAGGCCCGCTTGTGGCAAAGGGCCAGGGAGGAAATCGACCGAGGACATCAGGTCTTTGTGGTGGTACCCACGATCGGGGACGGTTCCGACGACGCCGACGTGGCGGACGATTCTTCCACCGATCAGGAGGGATCCGGCCGTGGCGGTTCCGGCAAACGCCTCCAGTCGGTAGAAGGCCTCACCGCGACCTTGAGGTCATTGCCGGTGCTCTCCGGGTGTCGGATCGAGGCCCTTCACGGAAAAATGGACGGTGCCACCAAAGCCGAGACCATGAACGGCATGGCCCAGGGGGACATCGATCTTCTGGTCGCGACGACGGTGATCGAGGTAGGGGTCGACGTTCCCAACGCCACGTTGATGATCATCATGGATGCGGACCGGCTCGGAATGTCGACCTTGCACCAGCTGCGGGGGCGGATCGGCCGTGGCGGTCACGCCGGAACCTGCCTCCTGGTGACGGAACAAGATAGTGAGGGAGCCTCGATGCCCCGGCTCGACGCCGTCGCTTCCACCCGGGATGGATTCGAATTGTCCACGCTCGACCTGGAGCAACGGCGAGAAGGCGATATTCTGGGCGACAGTCAGTCGGGCCGACGCTCGACGCTTCGCAATCTGTCGGTGGTCCGCCACGCCAAGATCATCGAGCAGGCGAGGGCCGACGCGAGAGAGCTCGTAGGGAACGACCCCCAATTGGAGAGGTTCCCGACTCTGCGGCACGCCGTGGTGGAAGCCGATAGTCAAGAAAATACGGAGTACCTCTACCGTGGTTGAGGGATGCTGCCTCGAGCACGCCACTGGTAGATACGAATCAAGGACGGACACTCAATGGGACGCATCATTGCCGGTGCCGCAGGCGGCGCCCGGTTGGCATCGGTCCGCGGCGACAAGACCCGCCCCACCACGGACCGCGTTAAAGAGGCGCTGTTCTCGCGTTTAGACACCTACGATGTGCTCACGGACTCTCACGTGCTGGACCTTTTCGCGGGGTCCGGGGCCCTGGGGTTAGAGGCGGCGAGCCGTGGAGCCTCGCACGTGACCCTGGTCGATCGAGACCGCGCAGCCCTGGAAGCTTGCCGGGCCAATCGCGACGTCGTGGCCAAGACGGGTCTCTTCGCCGAGATCTCCGTGGTCAACGCCCAGGCCGGAACCTTCCTGGGACATGGCGATAACCGCTGGGACGTGGTGTTTGTCGATCCTCCGTATGCCATGACCGACGCCGAACTCACCGAGATCTTGGCGTCCCTCTCCGGACGATTGACGGAGGGCGCCGTCGTCGTGGTGGAGAGGTCGACCCGCAGCCCCGAGCCTGCGTGGGGTGATGGTCTATCCCGGTTTGGCCATAAGGCCTATGGGGAGACGACGCTTTGGTTTGCGGAACCGGAACTCGGGTCCGCGGACGGCGAGGACTAACCTCCGGCCCAACTGCGGGTCCGCGTGGCAACTCGGACCATCAGAGTCCCGCCCGCTGCAAGCGTTCCGCCGATTGCTGGAGCACGTCGGGACGCTTGCAGAACGCAAAGCGGATCCAGGAGGCATAGAGGGTTCGATGGGGCGCAGTCGCGAAGGCCTGAAGAGGCACCACCGCGACACCCGCCCGCTCCGCGAGGGAGCGGGAGATTTCCAGGCCGTCCCGCCCCCACGTTTCGGGAACACTCTCCGTGGAGGCCACCGCGAAAAAGGTCCCTTCGGGTCGGCGCGCACGGAAGGCGCCCCCGTCGAGCCCGTTCAGGAGAACCTCTCGCTGTTGGAGGTATTGGTCGTTCAGCTCGGTGTAGAAGCTCTGTTCGCGAGCCCAAGCCATGGCTTCCGAGACCGCAACTTGGAGGGGTGCGGCCGCGGAGTGCGAGAGATATCCCTTGGTGGCACGCAAACCGCGTGTCAATTCCGGAGGCGCAATGGCCCAACCGACGCGCCATCCGGTGATCGAAAAAGTCTTTGACGCGGAGGAAACCCGGACGGTTCGGTGGCGGGCCGACTCGAGTGAACCGAGGTCCACCGGATTTCCGTTGAACACCATGTGCTCGTACACCGAATCGGTCAGAATGATCGAGTCGTGACGCTCGGCCAGATCGGCGATCAGCTGCATGGTCTCGTGGCCGAATACCGCGCCGGTGGGATTATGCGGATCGTTGACGAGCACCATTCTGGTGCGATCCGAAAAGGCATCCCGCAACCGTTCGAGGTCTGGGGCGAAGGTCGGCGGAAGCAACGGAACTGTGACGATTCGGGCGCCCGTCAGTCCAGCGATGGCCGGATACAGGTCATAAAACGGTTCGAAGAGAATGACCTCGTCGCCAGGCCGAAGGTACGCCATCATGGTGGCGGTGAGGGCTTCCGTGGCGCCGGCCGTCACAGTGATTTCGGTGTCCGGATCAGGTCGGCGTCGTCCAGCGATCTCCTCATGGATGGCGATTTCCGAACGAAGAGTGGGGTTGCCGGCAATGGTGGCGTACTGATTCCGGCCTTGGGCCACGGCTCGAGACAGGGCATCCGCGAGGACGGCGGGACCATCCGTGTCCGGGAAGCCCTGACCGAGGTTGATGGCATCGTGCCGGTTGGCCAACGCGCTCATTTCCTCAAAAATCGTGGAGGACAGTGAACCCTGCGCGTCCAACAGGCCGGCAGACTCGGCCAATCCAACCCACGGGGGAGCGGGCATCGAACCCTTCGCGGTGACGTTTGCGGTGTCCTGGGAATCATCCTGCATCCCTACATGGTAAGGGCCGTCACAACGGGTGGCGAAAGTTGCGACGTGCGGAGTCATTCCCCGGCACGACAAGCCCCGGCGAGGCGAGCCCTGGTAACTTGGAGCCATGAGTCTTGCCGTTTGCCCGGGTTCTTTCGACCCGATTCATAACGGACATGTCGAAGTGATCACCCGCGCCACGAAGATTTTCTCCAGTGGTGTCATCGTCGCCGTGTCTAATAATCCCGCCAAAAAGTACAGATTTAGCCTCGAGGAGCGCCTCGAGATGGTGACC
This sequence comes from Kocuria sp. HSID16901, assembly GCF_003989425.1. NCBI lineage: Bacteria > Bacillati > Actinomycetota > Actinomycetes > Micrococcales > Micrococcaceae > Kocuria > Kocuria sp. HSID16901. The sequence goes on from NZ_RBLM01000002.1 coordinate 203,671, forward strand.
GAGGTCTTCGGCTGGCTCGACGGCGTAACCGTCGAGCCGATGGCTGAGGGGCTTCTTGCCGAATACGCTCGGTCGCGCGGGGCGACGGCGATCGTCAAAGGCCTCCGAGACGCGAAAGACTTCGTCTACGAGGCTCCCATGGCGACCATGAACCGCAATATCAGCGGTGTCGAAACGGTATTTCTGGCGGGCGACCCGAAGAACGGACATTTGTCCTCCTCTCTCATCAAAGAGGTGGCCTCATTCGGGGGCGACATTCGGAGTTTTGTTCCCCGCTCGGTCGGGCGTCGTCTCGGGGGATAGGCGGACCCGGAATCGGAGGTTTCCCCTAGCCTGCTTCAACCGGCCACCATATGATGTTGGTCATAAGCCCTGCGCCCCAGAGGGTCGAGGGTTGTTTACTCACGATTGGCTGAGTAGGCTAGACAGTCGGTCATCACGTCGTATCAGGAGTTCATCATCAGTAATGACAGTTCTTCATCCCTGACGGTTTCCGTGAGGGAGCTGGCCAAGCGGCCGGGGAGCACGGAACACCTCGATGAGACCGTGACTGTGCCTCAGGACTTCGGGAATCCCCAAATTGGGGCGCCCGAGGGTTCCGACATCACACTCGATCTCCGCCTGGAATCCGTGCATGATGGTATCTTTGTCAATGGTGTTGCCTCCGTGAATGTTCACGGAGAGTGCAGCCGGTGTTTGGATCCCATCGACTATCCAGTGACGGCTGACATTCAAGAGCTGTATGTTTTTGAACGTGAACCCCAAGGCCAGTCGCAAGACGAAGCAGACGAGCAGTACTGCGTAGAGAACGATTCAATCGATCTTGAACCGGTGCTGCGAGATGCGGTCATCACGCAACTGCCGTTCCAGCCCGTGTGCCGGGAGGATTGTCAGGGCCTGTGCTCCGAATGTGGAGTGCGCCTCGACGAGAATCCCGATCATCACCACGAGAACCTGGATCCTCGCTGGTCGGCCCTTTCCGGGCTGTTCGGTGCGGAGACCGCAAACGAGACAACCGAGACGAGAGAAGAGAGATAGCCGTGGCTGTTCCCAAGCGGAAAATGTCCCGTGCCAATACGCGCGCACGTCGCTCCCAGTGGAAGGCCTCCGCGCCTCAGCTGGTCAAGACTGTTGAAAATGGCAAGGTGACCTACAGCCTTCCCCACCAGGCGAAGGTCGTCACCGATACCGCCGGCACCCCCCTGTACCTTGAGTACAAGGGTCGCAAGGTGGCCGACGCCTAAGACCGGCGTCCCTATGACTACCGTGCAACACGGAGACCTGTTGAAGCGTCTCGGCGTCGACATCGACGCCGAGACGCTTCAGCTTGCGCTCACACACCGTTCTTACGCCTATGAAAATGGCGGTATCCCACACAACGAGCGCCTCGAGTTTCTTGGCGACTCAGTGCTGGGCCTGGCGGTCACCTCGGAGCTTTACGGTCGATTCCCTGACCTCCCGGAAGGTGAATTAGCCAAGCGTCGGGCAGCCGTCGTCTCTGAGCGGTCCCTTGCGGCGATCGCCCGATCCCTCGAGGTCGGCCCCCATATTCGGTTGGGCCGAGGCGAGATGTTGACCCACGGTGAGGACAAGGACTCAATCCTTGCCGACACCATGGAAGCCCTCTTTGGTGCCGCGTACATATCGTGCGGTGGAGCTCCCGCCCGGGACCTCGTACTTCGCTTGACCACACCGCTTCTGGACGATGACTTCGTTCTGGGCGCTGGCCGGGATTGGAAGACGGAAATTCAAGAACTGGCTGCCGCCATGGATTTGGGCGACATTCAATACCACGTGACCGGAAGCGGACCGGATCACGCTCGCGTCTTTGAAGCGCGGCTCGAGGTCGGAAATACGACCCAAGGCGTCGGCACCGGTACAGCCAAGAAACACGCCGAGCGAGCTGCGGCCGAGGCGGCATACCGCCACCTGACCTCACAGGAGTCGGCCGACGTCACCCAGCTGCGAGACAACAGCCAGGATCGTGCCTGAACTACCCGAGGTTGAGGTAGTCCGGTCCGGGCTCGCCAGGCACATCATGGGTGCCCGGATCGTGGGCGTTGAGGTCGCTGATCCCCGCTCTCTGCGGCGCCATCCTGGAACCCCGGAACACTTCGCGTCTGCCCTGAACCGAGCCGTCATCCGGGATGTGTGCCGCCGGGGAAAATACATGTGGCTGCGGTTCTCTTCTGACGACGGGCAGCTCGACCCTCGCGGCGTCGTCGTGCACCTGGGGATGAGCGGACAACTACTGTTGGCGACCGCGGACATGCCTCCGCATCGACACACCCGCATCACGTTCACGCTGGAAACCGCCGACGGCCAGGCGGTGGAGCTCCGGTTCGTTGATCAGCGGATTTTCGGAGGGCTCTTTCTCGACGACGTCGTTCCGGTTGCTGACGCGCAGGGGAGACCCGTGCCGGCCGCGTCCACCAGTGTGTTGGACCTTCCCGAAATTCCCCAGACTGTCGCGCATATTGGCCGCGACCCGCTAGACCCCTATTTCGACGCGCAGCAATTCCGACGGCGCATTCTTCGGACGACCAGCGGCATCAAACGCGTCCTCTTGGATCAGTCGGTGATTTCCGGCATCGGAAATATCTACGCGGATGAAGCGCTGTGGCGCGCCCGGATTCACTACGCGAAGCCGGCGCGGTCGCTGTCGGCGCAGAAAACCCGCGAGGTCGTCCATGCGGCTGCCGAGGTGATGACGGAGGCTCTGGCTCAAGGCGGGACGAGCTTCGATGCGCTGTACGTGAATGTGAATGGGGAATCCGGCTATTTTGAGCGCGGGTTGAATGTTTATGGGCGCGCTGGGTTGCCGTGCAAACGATGTGGGGCAGCGATCGTGCGGGAGCCGTTGATGAATCGATCCTCGTATCGATGCCCCAAGTGTCAACGTGCTCCTCAAGGCTTTCGTCCTTTGGTATAGCTCAGGCGAGGCGCACCGTCACTTCGCGACCCGGACGAGGCCGGCCGGGCCGCGTCGACCCTCAGACCAGTGGCTTCAGCGCCGCGGTGTGTTCACCCACCCGCGGGCGGTAGTAGCGCCGCAACCGGCGCATTCCTTCGTCGATGCTCACCTCAGGCGTCCAACCCAGCAGTTGCTGGGTTTCGCGCTGATCAAACCAATGTGAGGTCGAGAGTTGTTCGGCGAGGAAGCGCGTCATCGGCGGCTCATCGCCATTCGGGCGCTTCTCCCAGATTTTCTCGACCACACTTCCCGCGAGCTTCGCGAGCGAGGCCGGGACCGTGCGTTCCGGCGGACGAACTCCCGCGGCGTCGCACATCATGGTCATCAGTTCACCGACCGTGCGCGGTTCGCCATTGCTGATAACCAGCGGTTTGCCGTGAACGGTCTTGAGCCGCTTGTAATCCTTCACGATGGCCTCGGCGGCATTATCCACGTAGGTGGAGTCGATCAGGGCCGCACCGGCGTCCAGAAGGGGGATGCCGCCCCGGTGGGCGCGTTCGATCACGCGCTCGACCAATTGCGTATCTCCAGGACCCCACACGAGGTGCGGGCGAACGACGCCCACGAGGAAATCCTCGGCGTCGTAGTCGAGGGCGAGGCGTTCGGCGTAGGCCTTGGACCGTGCGTAGTTGCCCCGTGCCGCCGCCGGGTCGGCGGGTTCATTGGCTTCGCCCATGATGGCGGAGCCCGAGTGTGCGACGGAGGGGGACGAAACGTAGACGAACTTTCGCATCCCCGCGGCGCGGGCGCCTTCCAGGAGCAGTCGGGTTCCGGTCACATTGGTCCGGACGTATTCTTCCCACGGTCCGGTCACCGATACCTTGGCGGCAAGGTGAATCACGGCGTCGGCGCCCTCCAGCGCACGAGCGACGTGTCCAGGATTCGTAATGGACCCGCGATGCTGTTCGAGACGCTCCAGGCCCTTGCTCTGCAAAGATTCTCGCACCGCCACGGCGTCGCGTCGCTGGAAACAACGCACCGTGTATCCGCGGGCGATCAGCCGCAACGCGACGCGCGAGCCAAGCAATCCACTCGCGCCCGTGACCACGATGGTGCGGTTGCGGGACTTGGCCAGCGAATGGTCTGCCAGGATCTCGCGGCGAGTACTCGGATCGGGGGCCTTCCAAGGCGTGCGCTTGCTCATGGTTTCGTGACCTTTCCACCGGATAGTACCGACGTGGCCCAAGAGGCCAGGCGCGGGCGGTCGATCTTGGAGTTGTGACGAATATCGGTCGGGTGCTCACGTACCTGAAGAATTGCCGCAGCTCGAATGCCGGTGGCGGATTCCACTGCGGACCGTACGGCACGGGTCAGATTGGGCGGTGCCGGGCCGTCCTTGACTCGTGCGTGCTTGCTTCCGTTCTCACCGGCGTCGCGTTCGACGACGATGACCGGCACCTGAGCGCCCCACGGCCCGACGCCCACCACCGCGGCGCGGCGGACCCCAGTGATGTGTTCCGCGGCGGTCTCGGCGGCAACGGGCGTGATGATGCCTTCAGGCGTGGAGAGAAGGTGGGACATCCGTCCTTCGACCCAGAGGCGCCCGCTCGCGTCGAAGTGTCCGACGTCGCCGGTGCGATGCCAGCCCGGAATGGTATCCGAGGCACGTTCGGTCCACCACAGTCGGTCGTAGTGATCCTTGGCGTGCGGTGCGGAGGCAATGATTTCGCCGGTGACGTTTTGCGTGTAGGTCGGATTCCCGGTCGCGCGGCCTTCCTCGTCGAGGGGAACCACCGCCACACGGGCACCGTAAACGGGAGTTCCTACGCAGACACCGCTGCCGGCACCGTCCACACCATTTTCCGGTTCGGAGTCTGCCGCGGCCTCACGGATCTGGTTGAGGTTGATATCGGTCACCGGTAGGCATTCCGTCATGCCATACGGGGTATGAAGTTTGGCGTTGGGGCATACCGTCGCGACCTCTTCGAGGAGCGGGATGGTGATAGGGGCACCTGCCGAGAGCAAGCGCCCTACGCGTTGCATGGCGCCGCGTTCCCGTTCGCTCAAGTCGTCCTTAGTGGCCACGACGTTCATGAGGGCGGCTGGGCTCGCGAAAACGACGGTCGCACGGATTGCCTCCACCGCCTGGGCGAGGGCGCGGGCCGTCAGGGTCTTGGGTTTGGTCACGTCCATGTCAGGGGTGACCGAGGTGGCGCCCAGAGCCGGTCCGAGCAGCGCAAAGGGAGCAAAGCCCGCGACGAGGCCGGCACCTGCGGAGAGGTTGTACGTGTTCTGGATGGCGTCCCTCATCGCGGAAAGCTGGCGATGGGTGTAGGCAACGCCCTTGGCCGGCCCGGTGGAACCGGAGGTATAGAGAATCGCGGCCACGTTATCGGGTTGGGGGGTATCCCACGGCGTCGACGGTTGAGCCTGGCGGCCGCCGTGAGAGTCGATGCCTGCCTCAGCACCAAGGAATTTGAGGGTGCTCGAATGCCCCGTACCTGCCAGAATTCGCCGTCCCGGCCACCCGGCGGTCTTGGCCGCGAGGAGAGCTTGAGGGGTGCCAATCAGGAATTCCGGGGAAGCCCCCTTCAAGGCACGGGTCAGACCGCGGATTCCCAACCCAGTATCGGCAATCACGATGACGGCCCCGATGCGCAGACACGCGTAAATGAGAATGGTGAGTCGTGAACCCGGCGGGACCAGAAGGTTCACACGAGTTCCGGCTCGAACACCAAGGTCCCGAAGTACGCCAGCCGCATGATCGACGTTTTCGGAGAGTTCGCGCCACGACAATTGCCGCCGGATGGTGGCCAAGGGCGCAGAAGCATGCTTCCCATGCGACGTCGGGTTGGCCGACTTGTGGGCGGGGCCCATGTCGACGACGGCGAGGGATTCGTCGTCGCGGCGTTCGTCCAGTTCGGCCGTCATGGGCCGGTACTGAAGGGCCAGGGGAGAGGCGCGGCGTTCCTTCTCTCGGGTGATGCGATGGTGATTGACCACGGAACGTGCGCCCAAGAGGGCCTCATCCAGCCAGGTGAAAAGCACCGGGGCGATGTTCTGGTCTTCCGCGACGAGGTGTCCGGAGTCGTCGAAACGGTGCAGTTGTGCCTGGGGATTCCGTGCGAGGATGTCGTCGAGGTAGCGCTGTTGGAAAACCGGATCGGCGGGGCCCCAGAGGACCAGGCAGGGCAGATCGTCATCATTGACCGCTTGAGCGATGCGTTCCATGTGCGGATGCGCCGGGTGCGAAGGGTCGAGGGGAATGTCCGCCACGAAATTCTGGATCCCTAGGCGGTCCTCGGCGGAACGGTACGGTGCCCGGAAGGTCGCCTTGACCTCGGGGTCCCACTCGCCTCGATGTAAGGAGAGCGTGACATCCAGGAAGGCAGTGGTACTCGAGGTTCCTCGGCGATGCACGGACGGATGGAGCGCGAGCCGTAGTGCTGCGGGAATCTTCTCCTCGCGGGGGTGGTGCAACGCCGTGTTGGTGAAAATCCGTCCCTTATGGAGTTCGGGATGCTCCACGCCCCAGCCTTGTGAAATGAGTCCGCCCCAGTCGTGGCTCAGCGTCACGATGCCGCGCTCACCAGGATTCTCATCAATGCCCAGAGTGCGGGTGAAATCACCGAGATCGCTGATGCGATCCGTCAGGCTCCTTTCGGTGCCGGTTCGTTCGGAATACCCCATGTCCAACTGATCAACGGCAACCACGCGCCAGGGCTGGCTCCCCGCGGTTGCACCGGCCGAGACCACGTCTCGCCACAGGTAAGACCACGTGGGGTTGCCATGCACACACAGGATGGTCCCCACTGGGTCGACGCCCAATCGCTCGAGTTCCGCGGCGTTGTCCAAGAAATGCCACGTCCGCTCGGTCCCAGCGTCGACGGGCGCGGAAGAGGGCACCGTGAGGGTTCGGCTCTGATCGCGGGCCACACCGGGCCAACGCTTGAGCGGAATCGGTCCGGGCTGCGGCGTGTGGGGATCTGTCCGGTTCACGGCGACCAATGAGTACCTCTTCCTTGCGGTGAGTCGGTGGTTACCAGGCGATTTCCATGAGGGCGGTATTCAAACCTGAACCCACGCCCATGCACAGGACACGCTGGCCGGGTTTGAGTCGCTCGGCCTCCAGCGCGAGGGTCATGGGAAGTGCCGCCGCCGCGACGTTTCCCCAGTACGGGAAGGTCACGGGGATACGGTCGCGGTCGATGCCAACGGCGTCGATAATCGCGTTGGTGTGGGAAGTGGAAATCTGGTGGGTGACGTATGCATCCATATCGGACCAGTCCCAACCGTCTTCGTGCGCGCGATCCCATGCGTCCGTCACGAGCTGGAGACCGTACTTGAGCAGACCGGTGGCATCTGTGCTCATGCCTTGGCCGGCTTCGCCTCCGATGCACAAATCCTTGTGTTCGGTTCCGGCTCGCGAAATTGATCCCAGAATCCGATGGCCTTCCGGGTGGCGGTCGGCGGGTCCGACGACGGCGGCTGCGGCACCGCAACCGAGGGTCAACGTCGCGAACTGTGCGAGGACGTCGTCGCGAGTTGCGGACGGATCATTCAGCATTTTGAGGGCGGTGTCATGCCACGGGGTGGGGTCCTCGCCGCACACGATGAGCGCGTACTCGATGGCTCCAGCATCAATCATGGATGATGCAACGGTGAGGCCGTTCACGAATCCGAGGCACGCGTTGGTCATATCGAAGTTCAACGCGTGGCGGGGGAGACCGATCTCGTGGTGGATCCCCACCGCGACGGCGGGCTCGAAATTATCCCGGGTGACGGACGTGTTGATGATGAGCCCGATCTGCTCGGGCTGGATACCGGCTTCGGCCAGTGCAGCACGGCCCGCTTGGGCTGCGCCGTGCTCGAAGGAACTTTCGGCAGACCATGCTCGTCGAGAGGAGATTCCGGCGAGGCGCTCCAGAAGGCCCTTGGGCATCTTCAAACGCCTATAGGTATCCGCGAGTTGCTCGTCGAAGTATGAGGAGGGCAACTCCTCTTCGGCCTCCACCTTGGTCACTGAAAGAAGCGCAGAGTTGCGGTGGTGGATAGAAGAGTTAGGGATCAATGAATCGAGCCTTTATCCGGAAAGTGGGCGGTGTGGTTGCGAGGATCGTCCTCGACACTCAAGAGGCAAGTCTACTACCCGGTGCGCCGCCGGTCAGTCATTTCACCGGTCACGAAACGTGAGATGGGACCTTGATGCCTGTGGTGGGTTGCCGGCACACGCACGCGATAGAGTGGGCGATCGGTCATCTCTCACGGTGACCCGCTATCCGTCCGAGCACCATAATCGAGGGAGAGGCATGCACCTCAAGACGTTGACGGTCAAAGGGTTCAAATCTTTTGCCTCGGCTACCTCCTTCGAATTCGAGCCCGGTGTGACGGCGGTTGTCGGGCCAAATGGCTCTGGAAAATCCAACGTCGTCGATGCGTTGTCCTGGGTCATGGGCGAACAAGGAGCCAAATCCTTGCGTGGCGGCAAGATGGAAGACGTCATCTTTGCGGGAACCTCTGGCCGTGCACCACTCGGCCGTGCTCACGTTTCGCTGACCATCGATAACACCGACGGCGCATTACCCATCGAATATTCCGAGGTCACGATCTCTCGGACCTTGTTTCGCACCGGCGGCTCCGAATACGCGATCAACGGCAACTCGTGCCGCCTGCTCGATATCCAAGAGCTTCTTTCGGATTCCGGCCTCGGGCGCGAGATGCACGTGATCGTGGGCCAAGGGCAACTCGACCGCATTTTGCACGCGACCCCGGAAGAGCGGCGTGGCTTCATCGAAGAAGCTTCCGGCGTCCTGAAACACCGCCGGCGCAAGGAGAAAACGCTTCGCAAACTCGCGTCGATGGAAACCAACGTCTCGCGGCTGGAGGATCTCACCGGGGAGATTGGCCGGCAATTGACCCCACTGGGGCGTCAAGCCAAGGTGGCCCGTCGCGCTCAGCGGATCCAACACGATGTCCGTGACGCCCGCGCGCGTCTATTCGCTGACGATTGGGTCCAAGCCTCGACCGCATTGGAGACCGACGCAGAAGAGCTGCAACGTGTTGCGGACGAATTGCGGCGTCTCGAGGCGGAGCAGGAGGAGGCGATTCGAGCCATCGCCGAGATCGAGGCGGAAGCGGCAGGCCTTTCCCCTCGAGTGTCTCGGGCCAGGGACACCTGGTATGCGCTCTCCCAACTGCGGGAACGCTACGAATCGCTCAAGCAATTGGCGCAGGAGCGGCAGCGCACCCAGTCCACGCCCGTTGGCAGGGCCCATCTGCGGGACCCCGAACAGCTTCAGGCCAACGCCGAGCGGATTGCTCGCGAACTTGAGGACGCTGAGCACGCCGTGGAACAGGTGGAACAGCGCCATCTCGAGGCCGGGGAGGAACGTTCCCGGTCCGAGGACGAGGCGCAAGCCGCTGAGGCCCACCACGCACACTTGGTTGCGGCCTCGGCCGAGCGGCGGGAAAACCTCGCGTCTCTCCGAGGCGCCATGTCCACCGCACGTTCTGAACACGAATCGCTTCAGACGCGACGTCGCGAACAAGAGGCCGAAGTCGCATCCGTGCAACAGCGCTTGGACACGTATCGCACGGACCTCGAGAGGCTCTCTGGCGCCTCAGGCCCGACCGATGAAGATACCGCCGCCTCTCGTGCCTCGGATGAAGCCCACGCCGCAACGGAGTCCACGCAAGCCCAGTTGGACAAGGCGGCGACGTCCCTCAACGCGACCCGGCGCGAACTCGATGCGGCGCTGGCTCGGGTTGAGGCGCTGAAAGAATCTCTTCCAGCCGCTGACGCTACGGAGGCGATAGCGTCCGCATTTGGCGACCAGATACGCAGGGTGCGGGACGGCGTCACGGTGGAACCAGAACATGCGGGAGCCCTCTCGGTGGCACTCGGCGCGGTGGCCGACGGGCTAGCCGTCCGCGAGCCGGAAGCACTTCAAAACATTCTGAACCATGCACGCGAAGAAGGACTCGGCGTCGTGAGTCTGCTGGTGGACTCTCCGAATGTGGTGCGTGGCGGAGGCGATGACCTAGAGAATGCCCTTCATCGCATCAAGGAATCGTGGGCCTCGGACGTCGTGTGGGCACCTCGCGTGGTGACCGGTGGAGACCTCGCCGAGAGCGTGCGCACCATCGTGAGCAGGTGCCTGATTGCCCCGAGCCTCGACGTTGCCTGTGCATTGAGGGACCGCCTGCTGGAGCTGCCCGACGGCGAATTGACGACGCCGGGGTGGCAGGTCGTCGTCGCGGATGGGACCGTCATCGCCGCCGGTCAAGCACGCGGCGGAAGCGCCTCGGGGGCCACCGGGCTGGAGATTAGTGCCCGCTTGGCGTCCGCCGAGGAAGCCCTGGCAGGGCTCCGAGAACGGCACGATCAAGCCGTGGCCAAACACGGGAAAGCCTCGGAAGAACACCGTCGATCCCGAGAGGCGGCGCGGGCCGCTCGCGAAGAATTCGCGCGCATCAGCAAGGAGAGCAGTTCCAATGCCGCGGTGCTCGCCCAGGCACGGACCCTCGTGACTTCCACAGAGGAAGAGCTCGACGGCGCCAAACGCCGATTGGAAGAACTCGCTGCGCGAGAGCCCGCATTGGCCGAGAAGCTGGAACACGCCGTCGGGGCCGTCTCGGCGGCATTGGAGCTCCAGGACGAAGACGGCGGCGAGGCGTTGGAACGCGCCGAGGTCGCCAGGAAGGACGCAACGGAAGCGGCCAGGACTGCTCGCACTCGCGAGACCGAAGCACTCCTGGCAGTTCGAAGTGCGCAGAGCCAGATCGACCAGCTCAAACAACGCAAAGACGCCGCCCTGCGTGCGGTGTCCACGGAAAAGGCGGCACATGCGGAGGTCGAGCGCCAAGAAAAGCGCCGCCGCATCCAATACCAGGCCACCAGCCGAGTTCTGAGCATGATCGGCTCGGTCTGCGAACGTCTCGAGGCCTCCCTCACCGTGGCCGACGCGGAACGGGAACGACTCCAAAAAGAACGGGCCGGACTCGAATCACGCCTAGCGGAAGCCCGGACTCGCGAGAAATCCCAGCGAGACGCACTGGACGCGCAACGCTCCAAGGCCCATTCGGGAGAACTGGAGCGTGCCACCCGTGAAGCCAAATTGGAATCGCTCCGCGAATCGATCCTGGAGGAATTGAGCCTGACGACGGACACCTTGGTGTCTGACTACGGTCCGCACCTGCCGATTCCGGTTCTGGACGAATCTGGGGAGACGACGGGCGAGGAACCCTTCGTGCGTGAGGCCCAGGAGCGACGGCTCCAACGAGCCCGCAAGGATCTCAAGGCCTTGGGCAAGGTCAATCCCTTGGCCCTCGAAGAGTTCGCGGCCCTGGAAGAGCGCCATACGTATCTCGTGCAACAACTCGAGGACCTCAAGGCCTCGCGTGCCGATCTTGAAGAAATCATTCGCGATGTCGATGATCACGTGCGAACCGTCTTCACCCAGGCCTTCCACGACACCCAAGAAGAGTTCGTCAAAGTATTTTCCACCCTCTTCCCCGGCGGCGAAGGAAAGCTGGTCCTGACCGATCCGAGCGACATGCTGACCACCGGCATCGAGGTGCACGCCAAACCTGCCGGGAAGAAGGTCAAGAGACTCTCTCTCTTATCCGGCGGCGAGCGCTCGTTGACTGCCATCGCGATGCTGGTGGCGATCTTCAAGGCACGGCCATCGCCGTTCTACGTGATGGATGAGGTCGAGGCCGCTTTGGACGACCGAAACCTGGGTCGACTCTTGACGATCCTCAAGGAACTTCAGCTCAGCTCGCAGTTGATCATCATCACCCACCAGAAGCGCACCATGGAAATTGCGGATGCCCTCTATGGCGTTTCGATGCGCGGCGACGGTATTACCCAAGTCATTTCGCAAAAGTTGGCGGACCTGCGCTGATAATTCGTTCAGTCCTTTTGCGGGAAGGATGCCCGCGGGGTCAGGAAGAGCACGACTCCGGCCAGCGCGAGGAGCCCGCCTGAGATACCGAATGCCGGGGCAAAGCCGACGTCGTCGATCACGGCACCGAGGACGATGGGGGCGATGATTTGCCCGACGTCGGCGCAGGCCTGATAGGCGGACATCACGTTGCCGCCGGACCTTTTCGATCCCACGATGTCCGTGAGCGTGGCCTGCATGGAGGGCGTGTACAGCCCGGTACTGAGACCCGCCAAGAGGCAGAGCGCCCACAGGGACCAGGCATGACCGGCTCCGCCCAACACGCCCGTGAGGATAGCGGCCACAACGAGCCCGGTGACCAGAAAGGGGCGGCGTCCATAGCGGTCCGATAGGCCGCCGAAGAGAATCTGGGAGAGCGCCGATCCTCCGGCGAAGACGCCCAGGGCGATCCCCGCGACGCTGGCTCCCGAACCGAACCCGGAAGCGGGCGCCCCACTAGCGGTGGCTATGGCCGTGGCGAAGAGGGGAATGATCGCGACGCGAGCCCCGAGGTTGGCCCAACCGTGTGCGAAGCTCGCCAAGAGTAAGGACCTGTAGCTGCCGATTGACCATGCCTGAGAAAAGGTCATCGGCAGGAGCACGGACCCGGTATCCGTACGGGCCTCGACCGGCCTGAGCTTCCAAGCGGCGACGGCGATCGCAAAAACTAACGCGAGCGCATAGATCACGAAAGGCGCCCGCAGCCCCCAGGCCGCCGTGAGACTACCAATGACCGGTCCCATGATGCTTCCCAGCATGAACGACGTCGCGTAGTAGCCGGAAACTTTGGCGCGAATCGACGGCGGGGCCAAGCGGGCGATCAGCCCCATCGCTGAGACCGTAAACATGACCGATCCAATGCCACCCAGACCCCGCAAAATGACGAGCAAAATATATGAGGGCGCGAAGGCCGTTGCCGCGGAGGATAGCGCCACCACGGCCAAGCCCATCAGATACGTGCGCCGTTCACCGACTCGGGACATGATCGGTCCGGCCACCGGGGCCCAGGCCACCCGCATCAGCGCAAAGGCGGACATCACGGCTCCCGCAGCGGTCGCGCCCACGCCAAAGGAGGTAGCGAATTGCGGCAATACCGGGGCCACGACGCCGTAGCCTGCGGCGATCACGAAGGCCGCCACAACGAGCACTTTCAGGTCCGTGGGAACCTTGGGACGTGGGGCCTTTCGTCCGGGGCTCGGCTGGGATGATTCAGGGGACGACTCTGCGGCGTCGTGCGGGGGATTGGGGGTCACGGGAAGCACCCTACTCGACCGCGGACGGACCCGCGATCCACAACCTGCACCGTGGTGTTGAGCACCAGCGTGCTTGTGGCAAGCTGGGAACGTGAACGACACCCTGATCCTGATCCTGTACATCCTGGCCGGAGTTCTGGTGCTTGGCGGTCTGGCCTTCGTCTTCTTGAAAGGCCCGAAAGCCCCCAAGGAGGGCTACCCGGAGACTCGCGACGAAGACGATACCGAGGGCTCGACTTCGGTCACGACCAAGCCAGCCTACGAGCGTCCCGCCCCGGTGGCTGGTCGCCTCCAACGACTCCGCGCACGACTCGCTCGCTCCAACTCCATGCTGGGCAAGGGCCTCTTGGCGTTGCTCTCGAGCGACAAGATCGACCAAGACGTGTGGGACCAAATCGAGGAAACGCTCCTCATGGCGGACCTCGGTTCCGAACCGTCCCAGCGGATGGTCGAGGCACTACAGACCCGCGTCAAGGTTGAAGGCACGGAAGATCCCGCCCGGGTGAAGACCATGTTGCGGGAAGAACTCCTCAAACTCGTGGACCCCACCATGGACCGCGAACTCGCCCTCGACGGCGCCGGCGATAATCCAGGCGTGGTCCTGGTGGTGGGCGTGAACGGCGTCGGCAAGACGACGACCGTGGGCAAGCTCGCCCGCGTGATGGTGGCCGAGGACAAGAGCCTCCTGCTCGGTGCTGCCGATACATTCCGCGCCGCGGCCGCGGACCAACTCCAGACGTGGGGAAACCGCGTTGGCGTCGAGACCGTCCGCTCCGACAAAGAGGGGGCCGACCCCGCGTCCGTCGCGTATGAATCCGCCGAGCGCGCCAAGAATGACGGCGTGGACACCCTCATGGTCGACACCGCAGGACGCCTGCAAAACAAGGCCGGGCTGATGGACCAGCTCGGCAAGGTCAAGCGTGTGCTCGAAAAGGTTGCGCCCGTGACTGAGGTACTCCTCGTCATCGACGCCACTACGGGCCAAAACGGCATGGTGCAGGCCAAGGTCTTCGCCGAGGTCGTCGACATCACCGGCATCGTCCTGACCAAACTCGATGGCACGGCCAAGGGCGGAATCGTGGTGGCGATCCAGAATGAACTCGGAGTGCCCGTAAAACTGGTCGGACTCGGCGAAGGCCCGGACGACCTGGCACCCTTCGACCCCGAAGGCTTCGTGGACGCCATCATCGACTAGCCTGGCAGTCGCCGAAAACCACGGACCTATTGCACCGAGGCCCGATGCCTTTCCCGCGCGGGAGGACATCGGGCCTTCGTGTTGTCCGGTCCCAAGCCGAATTCGTATACATTCCCGAAACGTTCGCGGCAGATTTGTAACATCCCGGACATCATTCCTGCGTCGAGACGAAACACGCCATCCCGAGACTGGGGTTGACTGCCAACCCAGGGACCGTGACGAGGTCCCGCCAGGAAGGGACACTTCATGGACCACCTCACTGCCCAAGATGTGTGGACGATCGTCGCCGCGTCGCTCGTCCTCTTCATGACGCCGGGACTCGCCTTCTTCTACGGAGGAATGACCCGGGTGAACTCGGCCCTCAACATGATCTTGATGAGCTTCGTCTCGATCGGATTGGTTGGCGTGGTCTGGGCACTCTGGGGAAGTTCCATGGCCACGGCACCTGCCATGATCCCGGGAATCGTGGGAAACCCCACCGGCAACTTCGGTCTCGGCCAGTCAATTTCTGACGGGGACCTCATGTCGGCCGGATTCTCCGCAACCTTCGCCATCATTACTGTCTCGCTGATTTCCGGCTCCATCGCGGACCGCACGAAATTCGGATCGTGGTGCGTTTTCGTGCCGCTATGGGTAACGCTCGTTTACGCCCCATTGGCCTTCATGGTGTGGGCCGACGGCGGCCTCTTCGCAGAACACGGAGTGATTGGCCAACGACTCGGAGAAGCCATCGACTTCGCCGGTGGACTCGTCGTTCACATCAACGCTGGCGTCGCGGGCCTGGTGCTCTGCCTCGTCCTCGGCGTCCGGAGAAACTTCACGACTCGGGCCGAACACCGCCCCCACAATGTGCCGTTCGTGATGCTCGGCGCCGCCATTCTCTGGTTCGGCTGGTTCGGATTCAACGCCGGAGCCGCCACCGACGCCGCCCAAGCTGGTCGCATCTGGGTCAACACCCTCGTGTGCCCGGCGGCCGCCATGCTCGGGTGGCTCCTCACCGAACGCCTCCGCGACAAGCACCCCACCTCCCTCGGAGCGGCATCTGGCATCGTCGCCGGCCTCGTCGCCATCACCCCAGCGTGCGCCAACGTGGACCCGGCCTGGGCCATCGTCCTGGGTTTTGTCTCCGGGGTGGCGTGTGCGCTCGCCGTCGGGCTGAAATATCGCTGGGGTTATGACGACACCTTGGACGTCGTGGGAGTGCACCTCGTCGCCGGCATCATCGGAACGCTCGCTCTGGGGTTCATTGCCACGTCAAGCACCGGACGTCCTGGATTGTTCTATGGAGGAGGCCTCGGCCTGCTTGTGACTCAGGTCGTGGCAACGGTGGCGACTGTGGGATTCACGGCCCTGGGAACGTTCTGCATCGCGTGGGTTCTCAAGCGCACCATAGGATTCCGAATCAGTGAAAGTGACGAGGAAGCGGGCATCGACGCCATGGTGCACGCGGAAACGGCATACTCGCTGATGAGCGGGGCGTCGGGGGAGCGCTCCGGGGAATCGATGGCATCGGCGTCTCCGGCAGGTGGGGAGGATCCCCGAGTGTGAGGCGATCGGCCGTTCGCGGCGTGGAAAAATGATGAGGCTATGGGGCGGCCGGTGCTAGTCTTGTAAGCTGACCGACCACCCGTGGCGACCGGCCATGATTGAGTGCCGCGCCCGGAGACCACTGCACTGAAAGTAGACCACGTCACGTGTTCAATTCCCTCTCCGACCGTCTAGCTTCGACCTTCAAAAACCTCCGCGGCAAGGGCCGACTTTCGGAGGCTGATGTTGATGCCACCGTTCGCGAGATTCGGCGCGCGCTGTTGGACGCCGACGTCGCGGTCCCCGTGGTTCGTGCCTTCACGGCATCCATTAAGGAACGTGCTACGGGTAGCGAGGTCTCCGAGGCCCTCAACCCGGCGCAGCAGGTCGTAAAGATCGTCAACGAGGAGCTCCAAGGCATCCTCGGTGGGGAAACCCGACGCATCAACATGGCCAAGACGGGCCCCACGATCATCATGCTGGCCGGCCTTCAGGGTTCGGGTAAAACGACGTTTGCGGGCAAGCTGGGACGCTGGCTCGCCGGCCAGGGCCACAAGCCGCTGCTGGTCGCGTCCGACCTCCAACGCCCCAACGCCGTCACCCAGCTGAAGGTGGTCGGCGAGCGGGCTGGCGTCCCGGTGTACGCGCCGCACCCCGGAACGACGAGTGAATTCGACGATCCCACCGGCGATCCCGTGCAGGTGGCGCGCGACGGCGTGACTACGGCTCGCGCCAAGCTCCACGACGTCGTGATCGTGGATACCGCCGGCCGTTTGGGTGTGGACCAAGAACTCATGAAGCAGGCCCGCGATATTCGCGATGCCATTGTTCCGAACGAAGTCCTGTTTGTCATCGACGCCATGATCGGTCAAGACGCCGTCAACACGGCGTTGGCCTTCAACGAGGGCGTCGACTTTACCGGCGTCGTGCTCTCCAAGCTCGACGGCGACGCCCGCGGCGGTGCGGCACTGTCCGTCGCTTCCGTGACGGGCAAGCCGATCATGTTCGCTTCGACCGGTGAAAACGTCACCGACATCGAACAGTTCCACCCGGACCGTATGGCCAGCCGCATCCTGGACATGGGCGACGTCCTGACCTTGATTGAGCAGGCCGAGGCGAGCTGGGACAAGGCCGAAGCCGATCGGATGGCCAAGAAATTCCAGGACCGTGAGGACTTCACGTTCGAGGACTTCCTGGCCCAGATGCAGCAGATCCGCAAAATGGGATCGATGAAGAAGATGCTGATGATGATGCCGGGTGCGGCTCAGATGCGTCAGCAGCTCGAAAACTTTGACGACCGTGAGATCGACCGGATCGAGGCCATCGTGCGCTCGATGACGCCCCACGAGCGTGTGGCGCCGAAGATTATCAATGGGTCTCGACGTGCCCGTATTGCTCGCGGTTCCGGTGTGACGGTTTCAGAAGTGAACCAGCTCATGGAACGATTCGCTCAGGCCCAAAAGATGATGAAGCGCATGGCCTCTGGCCAGGGCGTTCCCGGAATGCCCGGCGGAATTCCGGGCATGGGTGGAGCCGGCGGTGCGAAGAAGAACCGCAAGAACGTCAAGGGCAAGAACGCGAAGAAGGGCCGCTCGGGTAATCCTGCAAAGCGCGAAGCGGAGCTCAAGGGTCAGGTCCGTAAGCCGGCGCAGAAGAACGGCTCGAGTTTCGGAAAGAGCCAGGATTTCGATATGGATTCCATGAATTTGCCGAAGGGCTTTGAGAAATTCCTCGGGGACAAGTAGACCTAGAGTCATGGTCGATACATACCTTTCCCCCGAGGATTTCAAGGCTTTCGTCGAATCTCTGCCGCGTCGACGCATGGCCGCTGGGGCAATCATTACGGACGAGTCCGATCGGTTGCTGATCGTCAAGCCCAATTACAAGTCCGGATGGTCTTTGCCGGGTGGCACGGTTGAGGCAGGGGAGTCTCCTCAGGAAGGATGCTTCCGCGAGGTCCTCGAGGAGGTCGGGCTCGACTTGCCCCGAGGGCGCATGCTTCTGGTCTTTCACGGCCTCAATATGGGCGAATGGGGCGACTCCGCGTACTTCATGTACGACGGCGGTTCCATCAGCTCGGATGCCCCGATCACTCTTCAGGAAGAGGAGCTGACGGACTACCGCTTCGTCCCGTTGACTGAATTGGACGGATTCTTGAGCCCCGGGTTCTCGGACCGATTGCGCCAAGCACATGACGTCCGGGGGACGGACGCGGTCATCGAGCTCAGCTCACACGGCTGAACCGACCATCCACATCATTCGCATCCTCACCTCACGTGAGGAGAACACGAGTAGCGTGAGGAATAGACAGACCGACCACTGCGAAAGGGGAATTTCGTGACGGAACAGCGTCCTACCCACCCAACGCCTGAACCCGGAGGCATCTCCTGGCAGTGGGTCCCCGTTCGCTTGGATCTTCACCGCCAGCTTCGGGAGACGTCAGAAGGCGGCGTCGTCGTGACGGGCAGCGGTGTTGACGCCGAGCGTGAGCGCATACTTGCGGTGATTCGTGAACAGTCGGTGCCAGCCCTCTATACAGTCGGCGATCACAACTTACGGCTGATGGTGCCGGTACATATCCGCGACGAGATCACCCACGTGGCCAGGGCAGACGAAAACGGCGAGCTTAGCCTGGGCGGCGAACTCGGTGAGTTCATGGAAACCATTCTTGCCTTCCCAGGTCTGGAATACGCCTCATGGCAAACTGGCGACGGCATAACGGGTGCGCCAAGCGCCGTCGCCATGTTCGAAGCAAGCCACCGGCAGGTGCAGCGTGCCATCGTTCAGTCGAAGCCCGAGGGATGGATTGAGCGCGCCAGCGCGGGCGACCGATGGGTCATCGTGACCTCGGAACGTTACGAGGATCTCCTATCGATCGTCGACGAACTTCCGCACCGAGCCGTCGTACTCGACACCGACGGTGAGCATCGTGCCGCGACATTCTGCCCCACCGTCGGCGACCCTGTGACCTTGGCGTGGGGTCCCGTCCGAGGCGCGGTGTTCACCTATCCCACCAATTCCCCGGCCGGTGCACTGCAATCCGAAATCGCCGGCCAGGAGGAGCGTGAGGTCCGCGACGCCGCTCGGACTCAAGCGGTGAAAAACCTGACGGAAGCCTTCGGGCTGGATGACGTCGGTGCACGCCGCCTTGCGCGATACGCAGCGGACGATCACGGACGTTTTGCTCCCGAGTCCGTCCTCCAACTCTTGGGGCTCACCGATATGCCCGCAAAGATCATCGACGGTCGTAAGGCCATGGCCGATCAGCCAGATTACGAACGGGTGGAAGCGCACGGCCGTGCCCTGAATCTCGACGACGGCCGCGCGGCTCTTCACGCGGCCCAGGAGCTGGGGGTCACGGCGCGCCGAAGCGGATGGGCCTTGGCCGCCGCAACCGGCGTCGGTATTGGTGCGTGGCTGCTACGTCGTAAGCGATAGGCGTGGCTCACCACCCGAAACTCGCGGCCCTCAACGGGTGGCTCAACGATCCAGAAGCCCCCGAATGGATACGCCCACGCCCGGGAAAGAGATCGCAACGGGCCGACGTTCTGCTGGCAGTGGTTTTGGCCGTCTTGAGTTTCCTGCTGACGGGCCTAATGCAGTCATTTGGCGGTCCGCTAGGCGAGAGCACCTATTCGCCGGTCGATTACGGTGCGGCGGTTCTCATGCCTCTCGGCCTTCTCTTCCGACGAAGATTTCCGCTGGTCACATTGATGGTGGCCACCGTTCTCTTTCTGGGGCTGTCTACCCTCTCGCCCGCCGTGGCGACATCATGGATTTTTCAGGCGTGCTACTTTTCCGCCATCTACACGGCGGTGGCCTGGGCGCCGCATCGTCGCCGTACGTGGATCGTCGTCGGTTTGGTGGTGGTCGGCTTCCTAGCACTGATTGCGGTGCCCTGGATGCTCCAATCCACGTATGAAACCGGCCTGCGAATCAAACTTGACGACACGCAAGGGCCGCTCGATCCGGTGATCGCCTACGCCATGTTCTCGGCGCTCGTGAACGTCGCATATCTGTGTGGCGCCGCCCTTTTCGGAAGAAGTTCCTGGAAGGGGGCGCTGAGACGCTCCCGCCTGGCCGAACAGACGCGCACCATCGAAAGCCAAACACGGATGCTAACGCGACAGGCGATAGTCGAAGATCGATTGAGGCTTGCCCGTGACCTTCACGATTCCGTGGGCCATCATTTTACCGGGGTGGGCCTCCAAGCCGGAGGCGTCAGGAGAATCGTGGAACGCTCGGTCGTGGTGGATCGAGTGATATTAAACGAGGAGCAGACGAGCCTCGTGAAGGAATCCTTACAGGCCATCGAATCCAGCACCAAGAAAGGCATCGGCGAACTCCAGACCGTCCTGAGGGTGCTTCGTGCCGAAGACGAGGACAACGAAGGAGGTCCGGAAGCTTTCCGAGACCTTCCAGCCATGCTCGAACATTTTGAAGAGCTGGGCCTCACGACGCGGTTGTGGATTAGCGGTGACAACGGATTGGTCTTCGATGAATTGGCCGAACATCCGTCCGCAGAAGTGAGGAGAGGCCTCTATCTGATGATTCAGGAGGCCCTGAACAACGTGCTCAAGCATTCCGTCTCTCGGGAGGCCAAACTGGCCGTGAAGTCCCGCCGCACCACGCAGGAACTCGAAGTGCAGATTCTCGACGCCGGACCGGCACGAGCCGCAACATCAGAACGCCTGGTTTCCAGTAGTGGCGCAGGGATTCGGGGCATTGAAGAACGGGTCACACGGTGGGGAGGCCACATCCAGTATGGACCGTCGAGTGAAACGGCTGGGTGGACTATCTCATGGACTATTCCCTGGCCCGTTTCATGGAGCAGTGGAGAGGACTCCGAATGAAACAGCCGTCGCGGGTATTTCTCGTCGACGACCAAGAACTGGTCAGGTCGGGATTTTCGTTGGTCCTATCGGTCGAACCGGGGATCGAGGTCGTGGGTTCGGCCGCCAACGGAATGTCGGCCTTGGAACAGCTGCGGGCCGATCCCGCCGACATCGTGCTCATGGACATTCAGATGCCAGGAATGAGTGGTCTCGAGGCGACTCGCGCCGTCGTCGCCGAGGGCCTCGGGCAGGTCATCATGTTGACGACCTTTGATCGGTCGGATTACCTCTTTGGTGCCCTCCAAGCCGGAGCAAGCGGATTCTTGCTGAAAACGGCCAGCGCGGAAGACCTCGTGGCCGCGATTGAGGCAGTGGCCGACGGACATGCACTCTTGAGCCCGGAAGTCACGCTTCCGTTGATCCGACGTTTCGTGGAGCCGGATTCGTTCCGCTCCGGGGACGGGGCACACACCGCGGGTCCAGGAAACCGTGGAACTGCGCGTGACGAGGAAATTTCTCCCGACCAGGCACGGGCTTTGGACGAGTTGTCGGAGCGGGAGAAAGAAGTGCTGGTGCTGATGGCTCAGGGTAAGTCCAATACCGAAATTGCTGCCGAACTCTTCCTCGGTTTGGCTACCGTCAAAACCCACGTATCTCGGGTGTTCGCCAAAACCGGAAGTCGAGACCGGGTGCAGGCCGTGATCTTTGCCCTGCGTACCGGACTAGCCGATCTGGAGTAGGCCTCCCACGTGATGCAGACGACCACGCCGGGAAGGTTGACGTGCTGGTCATGCCTGGACACGTCTGGCATACTTGACGGGTACTCAATGCGCGCGGCCCCTCTCACCGTGTGACATTAGGTCCGCAGGATCTTGCACGACAACCCCGCCCCACGGGTGTGCGTCTGGATCCGACCTTGTATAGATACAGGAGAGTCCACACAAGTGGCTGTTAAGATTCGTTTGAAGCGTTTGGGCAAAATCCGCGATCCGCGTTACCGCGTGGTCGTGGCCGATTCCCGTACCAAGCGAGATGGTCGTGCCATCGAGGAGATCGGCATCTACCAGCCGACCGAAAACCCCTCGTTGGTTCAGATCGATTCCGAGCGTGCGCAGTACTGGCTGTCCGTCGGCGCTCAGCCGACCGAACAGGTGCTCGCGTTGTTGAAGCTGACCGGCGACTGGGCCAAGTTCAAGGGCGAGGGCGCTGCTGAATCGACCGTTAAGCCGGTTGAGAGCAAGCCTGAGTTCCAGGTCCCGGAAAAGGACTCCGTGATCATCACCGAGGCGATCACCAAGAAGGGTGACGCCAAGGCTGAAGAGGCTCAGGAGTCTGAGGACAAGGCCGAGGCCGCCGAAGAGTCTGCCGAATAATCATGTTGTCCGAAGCCTTGAAGCACCTCGTCCAGGGGATTGTTGATCACCCCGAAGATGTCGATGTTCGTTCCCGATCCGGCAGGAGAGGGCAGACCCTTGAGGTCCGCACCCATCCTGAGGATCTAGGTCGCGTCATCGGCCGGGGCGGTCGTACCGCAAAGTCGGTGCGTACCGTGATTAATGCTCTGGCCGACGGAGAACAGGTTCGGGTGGACGTCGTCGATACCGACAGGCGTCACTCATAACATGAACGGCGTTATGCCGTGACGATGGGCCCGCGTTCACCTTTGTGGTGGACGCGGGCCTGTTATATTTCCGTGGAGTACACCGTGGCGATCTGGCCACCGAAGTGAAGGAGACCACCGCTGTGAAGGTGCAGGTTGCGCGTATCGGCAAACCCCACGGGATCAAGGGGGAGGTCACGGTTCAGCTGTACACGGATAGCCCGGAGGCCCGCATGGCCAAGGGCGCAGAATTCGTCTTGGAGCCGCCGCATCCCTTGGCGCCTCACGGTACCGTGACCATTTCGAGCGCACGGTGGAATAAGTCCATCATGGTGCTGGGCTTCCGGGAAGTGCGCACCCGCAATGACGCGGAAGCTCTTCGGGAGCACCGTTTGGTGCTGGATACCGACACCGAGGAAGATTCGACTGAGGGTTACTACGAGCACGAACTCGAAGGGCTGGACGTCTACGTTGTCTCCTCGCCTGATGAAACGGAACTGACGGAGCCGGTGGGAACCGTCGCAGAACTCCAGACCATGCCCACCCAGGACCTCCTCACCGTCACCCTTCACGATGGCACCGAAGCGCTGATCCCGTTTGTGGAAGAGATTGTCCCGGACGTCGACCTGGAGCAGGGCTTTGTCGTGTTGTGTCCGCCGCCCGGGCTCCTCACCGTAAATTCGGACGACGAGGATGACGAGGCGGCGCAATGACTCCTCGCTACGACGTCATCTCCATTTTTCCCGAATACCTCCAGCCGCTCGAGCTCTCCCTGATTGGCAAGGCCCGCCGCGCAGGCTTGCTGGACCTAACGATCAGCGATCTTCGCGATTTCACCACAGACCGTCATCGAACCGTAGACGACACCCCGTACGGTGGCGGAGCGGGCATGGTCATGAAGGCCGAACCTTGGGCGCAGGCGCTGGAATCCCTGCTTCCCGAAGACGACGACGCCGAAATGTTCAGCATTTTGAACGTCGACGATCGCCCTCTCTTGGTCGTTCCGTCCCCGGCCGGACACGTCTTTACGCAACGCACGGCTGAAGAATTTGCTACGGAACGGCACATCGTTTTCGCTTGTGGCCGGTACGAAGGCATCGACGAGCGGGTTCTCGAGTGGGCCGCGGATCGCTTTCGAGTGCTGCCGGTCAGCCTGGGGGACTACGTGTTGAACGGGGGAGAGGTCGCGGTGATGGCGATGATCGAGGCCACCGCTCGCCTCCTGCCCGGCGTGATTGGTAATCCCGAGTCTTTGGTTGAAGAGTCCCATTCCGACGGATTGCTGGAATACCCCGTCTACACCAAGCCATCTGTATGGCGGGACCGGCCCGTTCCGGAGGTCCTCCTATCGGGTCATCACGCCGTCATCGCGCGGGCTCGTCGTGATTGGCAATTAGAACGGACCGCACGACGTCGTCCAGATCTCATCGAGGGGCTGCCAGAGTCCTCGTTGGATCGGAAGGACCAGGCGGTGCTGCGTGACGTGACCGAACACAGTGATGAGGACAACACCGAGTAGTTCATTTACCCCGCGTTCCTCCGTGGAACTGATCAGTGCGGTGTGGCAGAATAGGGGATCGCGCCGTCTCCGGGCACGCCCCTGCCGCAGGGGGAAGAGCGACCATACGGAAGACGGCACCTCAGCACCAATCGTGTTGAGGTGAAACATTTCTTCGGAAGCATTCTCGCTTAGGGCGAGGAAGCCTCCGTCGTATCAATCAGTTGGTGGCCTGCGGCATTGGCTGAGGAGAATAATCTCATGCAGACTCTGGATTTCATTGACCAGAAAAACCTCCGCACGGATATCCCGGAATTCGGCCCGGGCGACACCCTCGATGTTCACGTGAACATTACTGAGGGCAATCGCTCCCGTGTTCAGGTTTTCCGTGGCTACGTCGTCGGCCGTCAGGGTGCCGGCGTGCGCGAGACCTTCACCGTCCGCAAGGTTTCCTTCGGCGTCGGTGTGGAGCGTACGTTCCCCCTGCACTCCCCGATTTTCGACAAGATCGAGGTTTTGACGCGCGGTGACGTTCGTCGCGCCAAGCTGTACTACATGCGTGACCGCCACGGTAAGGCAGCTCGTATCCGTGAGAAGCGCGAGACCAAGTAAGGTCTTTCGTCATCATGACTTCGGCCGATACCTCGGCCCACGCCGCCAAGCGCCGGTTCCTCTCGGGGAACCGGCGCTTGGTCGTGGTGGCGTTGGCGATTGCCGTCGTCGTCATAGTGTGCATCCGTGGATTTGTCCTGGATGTGTTTTACATCCCTTCGGGGTCGATGGAACCGACTTTGAAGGGCGGCAATCGAGTTGCCGTGTGGCGCTTGGACGCCGGCGAGCCTCAGCGCGGGGACATCGTGGTCTTCGATGGTTCGGGGTCGTTGGCTCCCTACGATTCTGGGGCGAACGCGTTGACTCGCTTCGCCTCGGAAGTTGGCGCGTGGGTCGGAATGACTCAGCGTGACGATATTTACGTGAAACGCGTGATCGGCGTCGCCGGGGATCACGTGCACTGCTGCGCCGCCGATGGGAAGATCACCGTCAACGGAAAACCTCTCGACGAGCCGTACATCATGCCCGGCGACGCACCGTCGACGACGCCATTCGACGTCGTCGTTCCCGAAGGCCGCATGTGGGTCATGGGCGATCACCGTTCCGAATCGCGGGACTCCAGGTCGCTGCTCGGCGCACCCGGTGGGGGCCTGATTCGTACCGATAAGATCGTGGGTCGCCCCGTCGCCGTGTTGTGGCCGCTCGATTCCGTGACCCGAATTCGCCGATGACGGACGCCGACGCCAGTAGACTTGGCTGAGACCTGAGCTTGTGAGAAAAGGACACCCCATGGCATCTGATCAGAACGCCTCCGCCGACGACTCCTTGGGTGGATCGACGGTCGAAGAATCTCGCACTGCCCGTCGAGCAGCTCGACGTGACAAGAAGCAGGAGCCAGAGGGCCTCTGGCCGAAGATTAAAGAGATCCTGCTGGTCATCTTCTACGCCCTCATCATTGCTTTCATCGTCAAGACGTTCCTGATCCGCGGATTTTATATTCCGTCCGGTTCCATGGAGAACACGCTGGAACTCAACGATCGAATTTTCGTGAATGTCGCCGGTAACTACCTTTCCGACCCGGATCGTGGTGACATCGTGGTGTTCAAGGATAGCCAGCACTGGATTCCTGAGAATCAGTCGAATACGTCGTCTAACCCGATTCGTGATGCTCTCTCGTTTGTGGGCGTCCTGCCGGATTCCTCGCAGAATTACCTCATCAAGCGCGTGATTGGTAAGGGCGGTGACCACGTGACGTGCTGCTCCGCCGACGGCAAGGTTCAGGTCAATGGCAAGGCTATTGATGAATCCTCGTACCTCTATCCCGGCGCCAAGCCCTCAGATTTTCCTTTCGATGTCACCGTCCCGGAGGGCGAATACTTCGTGATGGGTGACCACCGTAACGCCTCGGCTGACTCGCGGTACCACATTCAGCAAGGTACGGAATTCGTCAAGCGCGACGATATTGAAGGACGCGCGTTCGTTACCGCGTGGCCCATTAGCCGTTGGACGTGGCTAGATTCCGCCGACAACGTCTTCAGCGACATTCCCGGTCCCAAAGCAACGAACAGCGATAAGTAATGCCCTCGGGTTCGCAAGAGCCTAACTTGGACCGGGGGCCGAACCTTGCCGTGGAGCAAGAGTTGCTCGAACACGGCTATGCCGGAGTCGTTGGCATGGATGAGGTTGGCCGGGGAGCATTGGCGGGACCGGTAACCGTCGGCGCGACGTGGGTACCTCCGGGACTTGCCTTGGCCGTGGAAGGTCTGACGGACAGTAAAGCTCTAAGCCCGGTCCGACGTCGGAATATGGTCCCCAAGATCCTCGACTGGGTGGTGGCCGCTACCGGTAGCTCGACGCCCCAGGAGATTGACGAGTTGGGGATCACGCAAGCGTTGCGCTTGGCGGGGATGAGAGCCATGGATCAACTGTGTTCGCGAGTTGGGCGAAGCACGATATTGGCATCCGCGGTCTTGTTGGATGGCCGTGACGACTGGCTGACACGTGCTGGGGACCTATTGTCCGCGCTGGAACCAGATCCGTTGGCTCGCCACCGCTCTGAGAATGACGTGTGGGATTTGCCGGTGACGATGCAGGTCAAAGGCGATTTTCGGTGTGCGTCCATTTCCGCGGCCAGTGTGGTCGCGAAGGTAGAGCGCGACGACGTCATGGTCGAGTTGTCGGAGGACCATCCGATGTATGCGTGGGATCGGAATAAGGGGTACGGTTCGTCGTCGCATCGGGACGGAATTCTTCGGTACGGGCCTTGCGCGGAGCATCGGTTGTCGTGGTCCTTGGGAGCTTCGGAAGCACAGATCCGGGCGGCGTTACGGACCCGGGAGGTGCAGCGCGGAACGTAGGCGCCGTCCACGGATGACCTCGTTTTGGGGAATCTACGGTGCTTATCCACAAATAATGCCCAAATTGTGCGTGCATCACGGTGCGCCGAGCCGGAATGGTGCATCTTGTGGGGCATGAAGCGTTGTAGCAATTCTCGGATCAGTCTTGGCTTGTGGGGCGAGGAGGTCGCCTCGTCCTTGTTGTGTTCGTTGGGTTGGGAGGTCCTGGAACGCAACTGGAGACCGCGTCCCGGGTGCTCGACCGTGCGTGGCGAGATCGACATCATCGCCGTTCAGGGTGAGCAGTTTGTGGTGTGTGAGGTCAAGACGCGCTCGAGTCTGCGATTTGGGCATCCTTTTGAGGCTGTGGATGTGTCAAAGGCCGCGCGGCTGGGTCGCTTGGCGGGTGCGTGGTGCGCGGCAACGGGGACCGACCGGGAGCGCGTGCGTGTCGATGTGATCGCGATCGTTGGTGATCAGCGGAGGTTCTCGGTGGAGCACCTGGTGGGGGTGCTCTGATGGGGTATGCCAGGACGTTCACGGTGGCGTTGTTGGGGTTGTCGGGTCACGTGGTCGAGGTTGAAGCGGATATCGGGCAGACTCTGCCGGCTTTCGTATTGCTGGGTTTGCCGGATTCGTCGTTGAAAGAGTCGAGGGAACGTATCCGCTCGGCCGCGAAGAATTCAGGTGTACCCCTCGTGCCGCGAAAACTGACGGTCAACCTTTCACCCGCAGGTCTCCCGAAGGCGGGTACTGCTTTTGACCTGGCGATCGTGGTGGCGGCGATTCAGGCGGCCGGTCAAGCGCGTCCGACGGATCGGTGCGTCTTTCTCGCCGAGACGGGGTTGGACGGTTCGTTGCGTCCGGTTCAGGGCGTGTATCCGGCGGTCAGCGCAGCGGTGGCGGCTGGGCATCGAGTCGTGGTGGTGGCCCGTGAAAACCGTGCCGAAGCGGAGTTGGTGCATGGGGCCGAGGTCCATGGGTTCGATGCCTTGGCGGATGTATTGCGTTGGTGTGGTGCGGAGGATGCGCGTCTTCGGTGGCCGGCTCATCGGCGCGTCCTGGAGCCGGCGGTACAAAAGGCCAGGGCACGCCCCGATTTGTGTGATGTGCTGGGTCAAGAACAGGGCCGTTGGGCCTTGGAGATTGCAGCCGCCGGGGGTCATCACCTCGCGATGTTCGGACCTCCGGGCTCGGGAAAAACGATGTTGGCGGAACGACTGCCGAGCATCTTGCCGGCCCTGGACGAATCGGCTTCTCAGGAGGTGACGTCGATTCATTCGGTGGGTGTTCCGGACGTCCGATTGAATCAACTGATGACCGAGCCTCCATGGGAGGCACCACACCATACCTCTTCGGCGTCGGCGATCGTGGGCGGCGGGAGTGGATTACCTTGGCCGGGCGCGATTTCTCGTGCTCACCACGGAGTCCTCTTCCTCGACGAAGCGCCCGAGTTTCGCCGAGGGGTACTTGATGCTCTGCGTCAGCCCCTCGAGTCCGGGTGGATCACTCTGAATCGGGCTCAAGGGAGCGCGAAGTATCCCGCTCGATTTCAGCTCGTGTTGGCCGCTAATCCGTGCCCTTGTGGTCGCTCTCTGAGCGTCGGAGAAGTCTGTTCGTGCGCACCTCGGGAAAAGCGTTCATATTTAGGTCGCCTGTCGGGGCCACTGATGGATCGCATCGATCTTCAGTTGCGGGTGCCGAAGCTTTCGTGGGCCGAGATCTCGCAGGGGCAGGTCCCGGAAACTTCGGACATTGTTGCGGGCAGGGTTGCTCATGCGCGTGCTCGGGCACGGGAACGACTCGCCCGGTGGGGCCTATCGTGTAACGCCGAAGTTCGGGGAAGCCAACTGCGGAATGAACTTCGGTTACCGGCGAGCGTCCTCGGCGGGCTGCGCAGACTGCAGGAACGTGGTCAGATTTCACTGCGTGGGTGTCACCGTATTGAACGGGTCGCCTGGACGCTGGCCGATCTCGACGACGCCGAGTCGCCACGACAAGAGCATATCGATGCGGCCATTGGCCTGCGGACCGGAGTGGGGTGTTCTGCATGACGCGGGAATCGACGCGGATGGCCGCTGAAGACGTTCGAAGCGCCCGAATCCAGCTGATGCACTTCCTCGAACCCCAAGATCACTTGGGCATGGCGCTAATCCATGTGCTCGGCCCCGTGAAAGCTTACGAGATCGTGGCGGGCCGAGCTCCCTCATCCGCGGAACTGGATGTCGTGAGGGAAGAGCGTCCCGAACTTTCCGAACGAATAGACGAGGAGCCTTTACAGAAGACTCTGTACCGATGGCGTCAACGACAACCCCTACGAAGCCCCTTGTCCATGGAACGAACTTTGACTGATAGAGGATCCTGGCTCGCCGTACCGGAGGACGAGGATTGGCCCGAAGCTTTGGCGCATATAGGGGAGAGGGCACCGATCGGTCTCTGGGGGCGGGGAGACAGGGCCGGCCTCTCCACGCCGGTGGACACGCAACTCGCCGTCGTTGGATGCCGAGATTCCACCAATTACGGGCACGAAGTCACGGGTCATTTGGTGAGCGCGGTGGCCGCGGAAGGCTACGGCATATTGTCTGGTGCCGCTTTCGGTATCGACGCCGTCGCGCACCGAACAGCTCTAGCCACGGGGACGGGGGCGCCTTCAACGATCGCGTTCCTCGCGTGTGGAATCGACCGAACCTATCCACGGGCTCACGAAGAACTCCTGCGGGACATCGAGAGGTCAGGGTTGATTCTGACAGAGCTGAATCCAGGTTCGAGTCCCATGCGTCACCGATTCCTGCAACGCAATCGACTGATCGCGGCCCTGTCGGCGGTGACTCTCGTGGTCGAGGCAAGGCTTAGATCGGGTGCCCTCAACACCGCCCGTCATGCCTTGGAGATGGGCCGCACGGTCGGTGTGGTTCCGGGTCCGGTGTTCAGCGCGCAGTCGGCGGGATGCCATCGATTGGTTTCCGAAGCACCGGTAGAACTCGTGACTTCCAGTGATGACCTGCTGAACCTGCTACCCAGTGGTGAACACCGAGGAACGGGCTCCAGACATACAACGAAGGCGCCGCCTCGAGACAATGTGGAGACCGAATTGGCCCTGACCCAGATGCAGGTGTTGGTGAGAGAAGCACTGCCAGCTCGTCATCCCGTACCGCCTGAGAGGCTTTGTAGCTCCGCCGGGTTGCCCATCCGCGACGTCCTCGCCACACTAGCTCAACTGGAGCAGCGTGACTTGGCCGAATGCCGTGACGGTTTGTGGAAGATGTCGACAGGTGGCCGCGCATGACGCGTAACGCAACCAATCCACCAGGGGAGAAGCCCCCGGGTACAGTAGGGAAATCCGAGGGTCTCGATCAGGACCATCACAACGTAGGAGGAGGTGCCGCGATGTCGGACGTGACGAATGAGCCCTGCGTCTTCGTGACTGCCCAACGTAAAGCAACCGAGATCGAGGGCGCCCTCCAGCGCAAAGGTGTGCGCGTGGAGCATTGTCCTGCGTTGCTCACGACCCCGGTTGAAGACGATCCTCGGCTCATGGCCACGACTCGGCACATCATCGAGAGTTCACCGGACTTCGTGGTCGTCACCACCGGCAGAGGGCTTCGTGGATGGCTCTCGGCGGCGGATGCGGAGGGCTGTGGAACGGAGCTCCGCGAAACGCTGAGAGGGGCGAGAATTGTGGCCCGCGGGGCCAAGGCCCTCGGCGCCTTGCGGGGCGAAAAGATTCCCGTCGAGTGGGTGTCTCACGAAGAGACGGCTGCGGACGTTGGGCGGTACCTTTCGACATTGCCGTTGGAAGGGCGGACCGTCGTCGTCCAGCACCATGGAACAGGTTCGGATGGCCTCGACGAGCTCATCGAATCACGGGGTGGCAAGAGCGAACCCGTTGTGACCTACAGGTCTGACCCGCCCTCTGACTCCGAGCCGTTGCGGAACAGCATCCGGGCGGCCGCACACGGCGGTGCCATTGGGGTTCTCTTCACCTCGGCCAGCGGCAGTGAAGAATGGTTAGCGTTGATGAGTGAGACAGACCGCGCCCAGATCGAGAGGGCGACCCGGACAGGAGAAACGGCACTTTTTGCCGTCGGGGACGTCACGGCAGCACCACTGGTCGCCGCCGGATTGAGTGTGCGCGTGCCGAGTCGATTCCGCCTGGGCGCTGTTCTCACGCTCATCACAAGGTGGGCGTCCGATCTGAGAACTCCCACGATGGAGACGACGTCGTGAGCACCGCAAATTCACAAGATAACCATGAACTGGGAGAAACGTTCACCCAAGCCCTCGGCGAGTTCGAAGAATACCTTCGCTATGAGAAGGCGCGTTCCCCGGAAACCCTTCGGGCCTACACATCAGACTTGCTGGAGCTCTTCCGCTTCGCCCAAAAGGTAGGCCTGACCTCGCCTTGGGAGCTCGAACTCGAGCACCTCCGTGAATGGCTCGGTTGGGGATTTGAACGTCGCGAAGCCAGAACGACCTTGTCACGAAAGGCGTCCAGTGCCCGCACGTTCTACGCCTGGGCTCACGGCAGGGGAAAAATCGACACGAACCCCGCCCTCAGAATCCAATCTCCGAAAGGGCATCGTACCCTTCCCAAAGTGCTGAGCACTCAGGACATCACACAGCTTCTCGAACTCGTCGAGAGCGACATCCTCGAGAACCCCGAGGACGTACGAGCCCTGAGAAACCGTGCCGTCGTCGAGCTGCTGTACGGCTCCGGGGTGCGCATTGCAGAACTCTGTGGACTCAATCTGGGTGACATCAACACCGAACGCAGGACCATCACCGTTACAGGTAAAGGCAATAAGCAACGGACTATCCCCGTAGGAATCCCGGCAATGTCGGCGATCGACCATTGGATACGCCGCGGGCGCATCCAATGGGTCCATTCCGCCGAGAATGCCCTCTTCATCGGCGTCCGCGGCAAGCGCGCTGGAGCACGACAAATTCGGGATGATCTCAACGCGCTGCTGAGCCGAGCCACCAGCGCAGGCGCCACCGGGGCGCACATTTTCCGCCACACAGCGGCCACTCACATGGTCGACGGCGGCGCTGATATCCGTGCAGTCCAAGAAATGCTTGGGCACTCAACCCTGGCCACAACGCAGATTTACACGCACGTTTCCGTGGACCGGCTTCAAAAGACGTACCGTCAGGCGCACCCGCGAGCGTAAGGGGGTCCAGGGAATTCACAGAAAGCCCACCGATGATCCACGGCTCTCCGGGTCTATGCCTCGCGCAAAATATCGGGCACAATACTAATCGTTGACCCGTTCATGGTTCACCGTCGTCAGGTCGTAGGGGAAGACGTATCTGTCGATGACATGGGAGCCTAAGGTGAATACGACGTCAACCCGAGGGGTTTTGCACGTACACGCAACCCCGAGTGCATTGTGCCCACACATCCGCTGGGCGCTGGAATCCGTGGCCGGCCGGTCAGCGGATCTTGAGTGGTACCCGCAGGAGGCCCTGCCGGGACAACTTCGAACCACCATGGAGTGGGAAGGCCCTCAAGGCACAGGCGCCCTGATCGCCTCGGCTTTGCAACGACTCAAGTCCTTGCGTTTCGAAGTGACCGAAGAAGCGAGCAGCGGCTCCGATGCGGGGCGATGGGCTTACACCCCTCAACTGGGTATCTTCTACGGAATGACCGACTCCCTGGGCAATACGGTCATTACGGAGGACCGTGTGCGGTACGCCTATGAGTTTTCTCAAGGAAACCCCGAAGTTCTACTCCGCCAATTTGCTCTCGCGTTGGGCGAAGCCTGGGACACCGAACTTGAGCCGCTTCGTGAGCGTGCCATCGAGCCAAGCAACGTGCGATACCTGCACCGCGTTGGCTAGCATCGAAACCAGATAGCAAAGGGCCCCATCGGTTCCATGACTGATGGGGCCCTTTCGCGTGGTCCCCTTCCGGGCGACCTCGCGGGAGCTCAGTACCTAGTTGACGCTCCGGAAAGCCACGACGGCGTTATGTCCGCCGAAACCGAAGGAATTGGACAAAGCCACGATGTCGCCCGAGGGCAACTCGCGAGCCTCCGTGACGACGTCCAAGTCGATCTCCGAGTCCTTATTCTCGAGGTTGATCGTGGCCGGAGCCTTGCGGTCGTACACGGATAGAACGGTCATCACGGCTTCCAATGCACCGGCGGCACCGAGAAGGTGGCCCGTCATCGATTTCGTCGCCGAAACAGCAATATTATCCGTGTGTTCGCCAAAGGCCACCCGAAGCGCGATAGCCTCGGCCGGATCACCGACGGGGGTCGACGTCGCGTGTGCATTGACGTGCACCACGTCCTCGACCGCGATGTCACCGGCGGTCAACGCTTCGCGGATGCTTCGGGCGGCGCCGATGCCCTCCGGATCATTGGCGGTGATGTGATGGGCGTCGGAAGACACCCCAGATCCGGCGAGTTCCGCGTAGACCCGCGCGCCGCGCGCCTGAGCATGCTCCTCAGACTCGAGGATCAGAGCCGCAGCGCCCTCACCCATGACGAAGCCGTCGCGATCGACATCGTAGGGGCGTGACGCCGCTTCGGGGTCGTCGTTGCGCTTAGACAAGGCTTGCATTTTGGCAAACGAAGCGAGGGTCATGGGATGAATCGCCGATTCGGTACCTCCGGCGATGACGACGTCAGCTTTACCGCTGCGGATCAAGTCCAATCCGGCGTGCAACGATTCGGTGCTCGAGGCGCAGGCCGAAACCACGGTCTGGGCGGTCGCACGTGCCTTATGGTTCAGAGAGATCGCGGCCGCGGAGCCATTCGGCATCAACATGGGAACGGTCATCGGCAGAATGCGGCGGGGGCCCCGTTCACGAAGGGTGTCCCAGCTATTGAGCAACGTCCAGACGCCGCCAATGCCGGTGCCAAAAGAAACGGCGAGGCGATCGGGATCAAGTTCCTCAGCGGCGTCGGCGTCGTCGGCGGTGAATCCGGCATCCTTCCAAGCCTCGCGAGCGGCGATCACGGCGAATTGTCCCGAGGGGTCGAGCCGCTTGGTCTCGACCTTGGAGATGAATTCGGAATCTTCGACGGACTGTCCTGCACGTCCGGCAATGTATACGGGGAGGTCGTACTCGGCGACCCAATCGTCCGTAAGGGTCTTGACGCCGGAAACGCCTTGGAGTGCATTGTCCCACGTCTCGGATACGGTGCCGCCGATGGGGCTGAATGCGCCCAATCCGGTGACTACAACTTTCTGACTCATCTCACGTCTTTCTTGATTCCGCCCACGTCGATGGGCTCAGTCCGCGTCGGACATCCTATAGGTGGGCGAAAGGGAACAGTTGGGGAGAAGCCAGGGCGCGGCACCTTAGTACCGCGCCCACACAACGACTACTCGGAAGCGTTAGCGATGAAATCGACCGCTTCACCCACGGTGGTGAGGTTCTTGACCTCTTCGTCCGGGATGGTCACGCCGAACTTTTCCTCGGCGTTGACGACGATGGTCATCATCGAGATCGAGTCGATGTCGAGGTCCTCGGTGAAGGACTTCTCGAGCTGAACGTCGGCGGTTTCCACGCCGGTCTCCTCGTTGACGATTTCGGCGAGGCCGGAGAGGATCTCGTTCTTATCAGCCATGATGTTCTCCTTTTTTGTGTGAACACACATCGAGTCAACGATGCATGCGTTGTCATGCGGTCATGTAAAACCGAAGCATCCCGTGCCAACGGGCATGAACTAACCCCTACTTTATCGTTTCGAGGCCGAACGCGCCGGTAGCTCGGCCATTCCACACGCTGCAATTTCGCGGCAGGGGATAGTGATGTGATCAGTCAGGGCAGGATGATGACCTGAGCGGCGAAAACCAACCCCGCGCCAAAACCGATCTGCAGGGCGGGCTTGCCTGACAATTCGGGTTGCTCCTTCAAGAGGCGGCACGTGGCCAGGGGGATGGACGCCGCGGAGGTGTTGCCCATCTCGGCAATATCTCGGGCGACGGCAACATGCTCCGGAATTTTGAGGGTCTTGACCATTTGATCGATGATCCTCATATTCGCCTGATGAGGGATAAATGCACCTAAGTCCTCGGAAGAAATACCGGCAGATTCCAAGGCCTCTTGGGCGACTTTGGCCATTTCCCACACCGCCCAACGGAAAACAGAGGGACCGTCCTGGTACAGGGTCGGCCAGATCTTATCCTCAGCAGTGACGGGCTCGTGTGCCCAATCCCTATTCCTCACCTCGAGCATTGAATGGCTCATATTAATGGTTTCCCATTTTGAACCATCCGAACCCCACACCGTGGGTGAAATGCCGGGGTGATCCGACGGACCCACCACGGCCGCACCTGCGCCGTCGCCCAAGAGGAATGAGATGCTTCGCTCGGAGTTGTCGATGAAGTCCGAAAGCTTCTCGGCTCCAACGACCAATACCATGCCTGCCGTTCCGGCCTTGACCAGAGCATCTGCCTGAGCGATCCCGTAGCAGTAGCCGGCGCAAGCGGCCGAAATGTCGTAGGCCGGGGCCGGAGTGGCACCGATGGCGTCAGCCAATTTCGTGGCGAGTGAGGGCGTCGCGTAGGGATGGGAGACCGTCGAAACCAACACGGTGTCGATCTGTTCCCCAGAGACTCCCGCACGAGACATCGCATCCTGAGCGGCCTCCAGGGCCAGGTCGAAAACGGATGTGTCCGCACCGGCCCGGCGCCGTGTGGAGATGCCGGTGCGCGTGCGAATCCATTCGTCCGAGGAATCAATCCACTGGCAGATGTCGTCATTCGTGACGACGACGTCGGGTCGCGCCTCGCCGACGCCGAGGATTCTGGTGTACTTCTGAACAGGGGCCGTCTTGAGGGTAACCACGATGCTCTCTTTCCAGTAGGTTCGAGCTACTTTTCGAACAGCTCGTCCAGCTGATCGGGAGTGTTGAGCGCCGTTCCGGGAACGCCCTTCATGCCGCGCTTTGCGAGGCCGACCAATGTGCCGGCGGGGGTCAGCTCGATCAACCGATCCACTCCGGATTCCTGCATGGTCTGCATGCAAAGATCCCACCGGACCGGGCGGGTGACCTGGTCAACCAGGCTCTGTGCAGCGGCCGCGCCTGACGTGACCGGCTTGCCATCTTTATTCGACAAGAGGGTGGTCACGGGTTCGTCTGTCGAGAGGTCGTGGGCGAGTTCTTGAAGGTCGGCTACTGCGGGGCGCATGTATGACGTATGGAATGCCCCAGCGACTTTCAACGGGATGACTCGCGTCTTCGCGGGCGGATTGGCGGCGAAAGCCTCCAGATTTTCGATCGATCCAGCGGCCACAATCTGACCGCCGCCATTGGAATTGGCCGCGGTCAGCCCGGCCTGCTCAATGGCTTGCCGCACGTCGTCCTCGGAGCCGCCCAATACGGCGGACATTCCGGTGGGTTCCGCTGCGGAGGCACGGGCCATTCCCGAGGCGCGAACCTTGATGAAGCGCATGGCAT
Organism: Kocuria sp. HSID16901; assembly: GCF_003989425.1. Taxonomy (NCBI): domain Bacteria; kingdom Bacillati; phylum Actinomycetota; class Actinomycetes; order Micrococcales; family Micrococcaceae; genus Kocuria; species Kocuria sp. HSID16901. The sequence goes on from NZ_RBLM01000002.1 coordinate 239,742, forward strand.
CTTCAGGCGTCATGACACCGGACAGCGCTGCTGCGGTGATCTCACCAACGGAGTGGCCTGCCCACAGCACGCGTTCTTCACGGACGCGCTCCGTCAAGAGTTCGCCCACGACGATGCCCGCCGCGACGATGAGGGGCTGTGCGATAGCGGTATCTTTGATGGTTTCTTCGTCGGCTTCGGTGCCGTAATGAATGAGGTCGAGGTCGGCGGCGGTGCCGAGGGCCTTTAACCGCTCAGGCACTCCATCGACATCGAGCCACGGGGTCAGAAAACCAGGTTTTTGGGAGCCCTGTCCAGGGCAGAGAATTGCTAACACGTTCAACAGCTTTCCAGAAATGTAGGTATCAGTCACGTCGCAAAAAAGGCGCTGCGGTCGAATCGGAGTGAATCGACCGCAGCGCCTCGATCACGACTTAGGCGTCGCCACCGGCGTTTCCGCTGGTGCCAGCGTTGACATCGAGGAGGTCATACTTCTCGATGGCCTTCGCCGGAGCATCCTGATCTACCTCTCCGCGGCGAGCAAGCATTTCAAGCGTGCGCACCACCATGGAGTGGGCATCGATGTGGAAGAAGCGACGGGCACCGGCACGGGTGTCGGAGAAGCCGAAGCCATCCGCACCCAAGCTCGCGAACTCGTTCGGAACGAACTGGCGAATCTGGTCCGGAACCTCAGAGACGAAGTCCGAAGTGGCTACGATGGGGCCGACGGCGCCTTCGAGCTGCTGAGCCACGAACGGAACGCGAGGCTCCTGCTCCGGGTGGAGCATGGATTCACGCTCGGCGGCCAGACCGTCGCGACGGAGTTCGTTCCAGGACGTCACGGACCACACATCGGCCGAAACGTTCCAGTCCTCGGCGAGGAGCTTCTGAGCTTCGAGCGCCCACGGGACACCCACGCCGGAGGCCAACAATTGAGCACGGGGGCCATCCACCTCAGCCGGCTTGAGCAAGTACATGCCCTTGAGCAGGCCTTCAACATCCAGGTCCTCAGGTTCGGCGGGCTGGATGATGGGCTCGTTGTACACCGTGAGGTAGTACATGACGTTGTGGTCTTCGTCGCCCGTGCCGTACATGTGCTCGAGGCCGCGCTTGACGATGTGGCCGATTTCGTAGCCATACGCCGGGTCGTAGTGGATGACCGCAGGGTTCTGCGAGGCCAAGATGGGGGAGTGCCCATCCATGTGCTGGAGGCCTTCGCCCGTGAGCGTTGTGCGGCCTGCCGTGGCTCCCACAATGAAACCGCGCGTCAGCTGGTCGGCGGCGGCCCAGAAGGAATCTCCGGTTCGCTGGAAACCGAACATCGAGTAGAAGATGTAGATCGGAATCATCGGCACGCCGTGTGTCGAATACGACGAACCAACCGCCGTGAAGGCAGCCGTGGCACCGGCCTCATTGATGCCGACGTGGAGGAGCTGCCCCTGGGCAGATTCCTTGTAGGCCAGCATGAGTTCGCGGTCCACCGAAAGGTAGTTCTGACCGTTCGGGTTGTAAATCTTCTGCGACGGGAAGAACGAGTCCATGCCAAAGGTACGGGCCTCGTCGGGAATGATCGGCACCACGTGCTGACCGAATTCCTTGTCTCGCATGAGGTCCTTGAGCAGGCGGACAAAAGCCATGGTGGTGGCCGCCATCTGCTTCCCGGAACCCTTCTTGGTGACGGCGTAGGCCTTGTCCGAGGGGAGGACCAGCTCGCGCTGAGAGCCGTCTCGGTACGGCAAGAAGCCACCGAGTTCCTTGCGGCGCTCCAACATGTACTTGATCTCCGGAGCGTCCTTACCGGGGTGGTAGTACGGCGCACCGTAGAGATCCTTCTCGAGCTCTTCGTCGGTGATCGGGATACGCAAACGATCGCGGAAGACCTTGAGATCTTCCAGGGTCAGCTTCTTCATCTGGTGGGTCGCGTTGCGTCCCTCGAAGTGGCTGCCCAGGCCGTAGCCCTTGATGCCTTGAGCCAAGATGACGGTCGGGCGACCCTTGGTCTCCATGGCCTGCTTATACGCGGCATAAACCTTGCGGTAATCGTGGGCGCCGCGCTTCATGGCCCAAATCTCTTCGTCCGACATGTCCGCGACCATTTCCTTGGTCTCGGGGGACTTGCCGAAGAAGTGCTCACGCACGAAACCGCCGGATTCGGCCTTGTAGGTCTGGTAATCGCCGTCCAGAGTTTCGTTCATGATGCGAACGAGCTCGCCGTTTTCATCCTTCTGGAGCAGGTCGTCCCACTCGCGGCCCCAGAGAACCTTGATGACGTGCCATCCGGCACCGCGGAAGAAGGCTTCGAGTTCCTGAACGATCTTGCCGTTACCGCGCACAGGTCCGTCGAGGCGCTGCAAGTTGCAGTTGACCACAAAGGTCAGGTTGTCCAGCTTGTCATTGGCGGCCAGTTGCAGTGCGCCGCGCGACTCCGGCTCGTCCATCTCGCCGTCGCCGAGGAAGGCCCAGACGTGCTGCTGCGAGGTGTCCTTGATGCCGCGATTGTGCAGGTACTTGTTGAACTGCGCCTGGTGAATTGCGTTCAGCGGCCCGATGCCCATCGAAACGGTCGGGAACTGCCAGAAATCCGGCTGGCACCGGGGGTGCGGGTATGAGGGGAGACCGTTTTCGCCCTTGGTCTTCTCCTGACGGAAACCATCGAGCTGCTCTTCGGTCAAGCGGCCCTCAAGATAAGCACGGGCGTAGTTGCCGGGCGAGGAGTGGCCCTGGAAGAAGACCTGATCGCCACCGCCGGGGTGGTCTTGGCCGCGGAAGAAGTGGTTCATGCCCACTTCGTAGAGCGTCGCCACGCCGGCGAAGCTGGAAATATGCCCGCCCACGCCGATTTCGGGACGTTGGGCGCGGTGCACCATCACGGCGGCGTTCCAGCGCATCAGCGCACGGTAGCGTCGTTCGATTTCTTCGTCACCGGGGAACTCGGGTTCCTGGTCGACGGGAATGGTGTTGACGTAGTCAGTGGTGGTGACGGTCGGGACCTGGATGCTCTTCGCTCCAGCGCGTTGCAGCAATCGCCGAATGATGAACTGGGCACGCTCCGTACCCTGGGATTCAACCAAGGCGTCGAAGGCTTCGATCCATTCGGAGGTCTCTTCATGATCCTGGTCCGACAGACCCAAGGTGAGGGCGCTGAGGATGTGGTCATTCGTCTCTGAGGGAGCCACGTGGAACCTCTCTTTGTCGATGTGAGGAGAAAGCTCACACCCCGTGGTTGGGGTGAGTAGGGCAGGGCACGTTCGACCCACCTGGGCTTTACAACATCCTATGTTGTCACACCAGACCGGACATTTACGCACATTCCAAGTGCTCCTAGGGAGGTCTGAAGCGGTTTCATCTCGCTGAGACCCCGTGTTCCTTGGGGCTCTGCAATGTTGCAGTGTTCGGGATCACGAGGATTCTGGCGTCACTTGATAGAGTGGATATCACGTGTTGACCTAGTTCAATCGTAGCGCTCAACGATGCGCACCCACCCCGGGGTCATCCGGGGTGAATCAACATCAGGAGGAAAATACGTGAGCGAGACCAAGACCGCCGGTGACCGCCCGGCAGTCCTGCTTGGTTTCAAGGATGGGGATCTCATCCAGGAGTTCGGCTACGACGACGACGTCGACTTCGTCCTGCGGGACGACCTCGAAGACGTCACCGGTTCGGAACTTCTCGACGAAGATGACCAGGAAGTGGTGGACGCCGTCGTGTTCTGGTGGCGCGAGGAAGACGGCGATCTGGTGGACGCTTTGGTTGATTCCCTCACCACGCTCGACGAAGAGGGCGTCGTGTGGCTCATGACCCCAAAGGCTGGGCGCGACGGCCACGTTCCTCCGGCCGATATCCAGGAGGCGGCACAGGTCGCAGGCCTCAAGCTCACGACGAGTGCGCAGGCTTCGAGCGACTGGTCTGCGACGCGTTTGGTCACGACCCGCTTCTAATCTCCACCTGGCTGTGTCAAACCTCACCTCCGTCAGGGCCCGCTGAATTGTTCTCGGGCACGACGATCCATGTACTGTAATCAATCAGATCGGGTGCTGGCTGCTGAAAAAGTGGCCCACTCGATTTTCAAGGGTCTTTAGCTCAGCTGGTAGAGCGCCACGTTTACACCGTGGATGTCATCGGTTCGATCCCGGTAGGACCCACCACTCAGGTTGCTGGCCGATCCCCAGCGTCCAGGCCATCGGCGCATTTGGCCACTGTCCATTCGACGTCTTGATCTTCCGAGTAAGCTGCGGACATTTGATGGACGAATTTCCACGCAAAAATTCTGTTGATGCTGTCCGCCCTCCGCGAGCGTTACAGAAATAATGGCGCTTCGCGGCCACGGGCCTATCCGGACGGCGTAGCCTAGGGAACATGGCAGTTGAAAGTACTTCTCCCCAGAATTCCGCGGAAAATGTTGGTAAGGCCCAAATTGGCGTGACCGGTTTGGCCGTCATGGGCGCAAATCTCGCCCGAAATTTGGCTCGAAATGGCTACACCGTAGCCTTACACAACCGCACCTCCGCGAAGACCGATGACCTTCTCTCGAAGCACGGTGAGGAGGGCAACTTTGTCAGGACCGAGACCCTTCAGGAACTCGTGGATTCCTTGGAACGGCCGCGTCGCATTCTCATCATGGTCAAGGCCGGCGCTCCGGTCGACTCCGTGATTGAGTCCCTGATCCCGCTCTTGGATCGCGACGACATCATCATCGACGGCGGTAACTCGTACTTTAAGGACACCATCCGTCGCGAGAAGGAATGCGCCGAGCACGGGCTGCATTTCGTGGGTGTGGGCGTTTCCGGTGGCGAGGAAGGTGCCTTGAACGGACCGTCCATCATGCCCGGTGGGTCGAAGCAGTCGTATCAGTCGCTTGGGCCCATGCTGGAGAAAATCTCTGCAAAGGCCGACGACGGCGCGCCCTGCTGTGCGTGGATCGACACGGACGGTGCCGGTCACTTCGTGAAGATGGTGCACAACGGCATCGAGTACGCCGATATGCAGGTCATCGGTGAAGCCTACAACCTGCTCCGTTCGGTCGCGGGCCTGGAGCCGCAGGAACAAGCCGAAGTCTTCAAGCGGTGGAACACCACCGATTTGAATTCGTACCTGATCGAGATCACCTCCGAGGTGCTGTCGCAGGTGGACCAGAAGACCGGCAAACCGCTGGTGGACGTCGTTGTGGATCAGGCAGGGCAGAAGGGGACCGGGCGGTGGACCGTTCAGTCGGCCCTGGACCTGGGTTCCCCCGTGTCAGGCATCGCGGAATCGGTTTTCGCGCGTGCCCTCTCCTCGTCGAACCCCGAGGCCCGTGAGCAGGCCCAAGAAAAGTTGCCGGCCGGCCTTATTGCCTCCACCGGTGTCGCGAAGGGCGACGAAGAATTCGTTGAAGACGTTCGGAAGGCGCTGTATGCCTCGAAGCTCGTCTCCTATGCTCAAGGTCTGGACATGTTGGCCTCGGCCGGTGCGGAATTCGGCTGGGACCTCAAGCTCGACACGATCGCTTCGCTCTGGCGCAATGGCTGCATCATTCGCGCGGAATTGCTCGGAGAAATCATGGAGGCCTACAAGGGCGATAACGCGCCCGTGAATATGTTGCTGGCCCCTGGTTTCCTCGAGACGCTCGAGGACCTCCTTCCGTCGTGGCGCCGTGTGGTCTCCAAGGCGACGGCTTTGGGCGTTCCTGTTCCGGTCTTTGCTTCTTCGCTGTCCTACTACGACGGCTTGCGCCGCGATCGTCTTCCAGCGGCGCTCATTCAGGGACAACGGGATTTCTTCGGTGCGCACACCTACCAGCGTGTCGACGAGCCGGGTTCTTTCCACACGCTGTGGTCTGAGGACCGGTCCGAGGTCCAGACGGCCTAACCAGTACGTCTGCCAACGGCACGTCCAAAAAACGCCGGCACCGTCCCGTGTATGCGGGGCGGCGCCGGCGTTTGGCGTCCCGGAAGGCTAGATCCACATGGCGGGATCGATGTACGTCACCGGATCGACGAGGGGCGCTTTCTTCTCTGGCGTCCTCGGACGGGCCTCAGCGGGGATACCCGTGACGATCGAATCCGCAGGGGCGTCGTGAACGACGACGGCGTTGGCGCCCACGGCGGAATCGTCACCAATGGTGATCGGTCCCAGCACCTTGGCGCCAGCGCCCACGGTGACCCGGTTTCCTAGTGTGGGGTGCCTCTTGACTCGCTCCAGGGATCGCCCGCCCAAAGTGACGCCGTGATAGAGCATGACGTCGTCGCCAATTTCCGTGGTTTCTCCGATGACGATTCCCATGCCGTGATCGATGAAGAAGCGGCGGCCGATGGTGGCACCGGGGTGAATCTCAATGCCCGTGAGCCACCGGGTGATTTGCGACAGCGTCCGGGCGAGGGTCTTGTATCGGTCTTGGCGCCAGAGGCGATGGGTTAACCGGTGGACCCAGATGGCATGGAGGCCGGAATAGTTCAGGAGAATCTCGAGGTCGCCACGCGCCGCGGGGTCGTGGGTTCGAGCGGTGGACAGATCTTCCCGAAGGCGGCTGAGGAAACTCACGGTCGAAGTCTCTTTCGAAAGGGTGTGCGTGCGTGGGCCGTGGCACCGAGACGCGGGGCGAATGGATTTCAGGCTCTGCTGAGGTCCAACCTCGTCATCGGCTTGCCTATTCCCTCACGGGAAAAGTGACGTTGCCAGGCAGACATGAAGCACGGTGCCCACGCGAACGATTCGCGAAGGCACCGTGCGTTGTCAGGAGTTCTAGGGCTAGCCCCGGATGTCCTCGTACAGGAGGGTGGAGATGTACCGCTCGGCAAAGTCGCACACCACGGTCACGATCAATTTGCCCTCATTCTCGGACTTCTTGGCTTCCTCCAGTGCGGCCCACACGTTCGCACCGGAAGAGATGCCGCCCAAGATTCCCTCCTGGGCACCGAGTTCACGAGCTACTCGGACGGCGTCGTCGATCTTCACGTCAGTCACGGAGTCGTAAATATTCTGATCTAAGGTTTCGGGAATGAAGTTGGCGCCTAGGCCCTGGATCTTGTGGGGGCCGGCCTTACCTTCAGTCAGCAATGGAGAATCGGAAGGCTCGACGGCGATGACCTTGAGGTTCGGGTTCTGTTCCTTCAGGTACTTACCCGCGCCGGAAATGGTTCCACCGGTACCGATGCCAGCGACCAGCATGTCGACTGCGCCATCGGTGTCATTCCAGATCTCCGGGCCCGTGGTGTCGTAGTGCACCTGCGGGTTGGCCTCGTTCTCGAACTGACGTGCCAAGACGGCGTTGTCAGAGTTTTCGACAATCTCGGCCGCCTTGTCGACGGCGCCCCGCATACCTTCGGCACCGGGGGTCAGCACGATTTCGGCACCGTAGGCCCGGAGCATGACTCGGCGCTCGGTCGACATCGTCTCGGGCATGGTCAGAATGACCTTGTAACCGCGAGCGGCGCCAACCATGGCGAGCGCAATGCCGGTATTGCCGGAGGTTCCCTCGACGATCGTTCCACCTGGGCGCAGCTGTCCGGATGCCTCGGCGGCGTCGACGATGGCTTTTCCGATGCGGTCCTTGACCGAGTTCGCCGGGTTGTAGAACTCCAGCTTGACGGCGACGTTGCCCGGAAGATCCTTGTCCAGTCGGTTGAGACGGACGAGCGGCGTCGAACCGATGGCCTCGGTAACGTTGTCCAATATCTTTGTCATAGTGTCGCCTTTCGTCATGAAGTGTCTCTGCTGATGAGGGCTTCTACCGACTACGGTAGTCTGCCGCGCGGTTAGGCTTGGGGCTCGAGCCACATCTTGTAATATTCGCGGGCCTTGCGGAGCTTGGGGTCGATGATCGCTTGGCAGTAGCCGTTATACGGATTCTCACGCTCGAAGTCTTGGTGGACTTCCTCGGCTCGATAAAAAGTCGAGAGGGGCTCCAGTGTCGTGACGATGGGCTCGTCGAAGAGGCGCTGGGCTCGCGCGATCTGCTTTTCGAAGAAGGCCTTTTCTGCGTCGTCGCGGTAGAACAACGCTGATCGATATTGGGTGCCGACGTCGAATCCCTGCCGGTTGAGGCTCGTGGGGTCGTGTGTCGTGAAAAACATGTCCATGATGACGTCTTCGGGCACGACGTTTTCATCGAAGCGCACCCGCACTGCCTCCGCGTGGCCAGTCTGCCCGGTACACACATCGGAATAGGTGGGGTTTAAGGTCTCACCACCCGTATATCCGCAGATGGAGGATTCCACTCCTCGGGTTCGCTGGTAAATCGCGTCGAGACACCAAAAGCATCCTGCGGCTACAGTAAATTCCTTCATTGCTCCATTGTCTGACCGGCGGAAGCACTCCGTCATCACGGTTTCGCTGTTGGGGGAGCCATGACGCGGAAGCTTCGGTTCCATAGACTGATCTCATGACTACACCGAGCCTGCACGACGTCGTCCAAGCTGCCCACGATCTATGGCCCGTGAGCCTCGCGGAAGATTGGGATGCGAGCGGTCTTGTCAGTGGTTATCCGGAGGCGCCGGTCGAACGTATTCTGTTCGCCGTCGATGCCGTTCAGGGAACTGCTCGCGAGGCGGTCGAGGCGGGGTGCCAGCTCCTGATTACCCATCACCCGCTCTTGATGCGCGGTGCGTCTTTCCTCCCTGCGTCGAGTGACAAAGGCCGTGTGGTGCACACGCTGATTGAAGGGGGTTGTGGCCTCCTCGCATCGCACACGAACGCCGACAGTATGCGCAACGGTGTTTCCGACGCGCTCATTGAGGCGTGTGGGGTCACCGAAGCTCGACCGTTGGGCGACCCGGAGGGGGAGACCGGCATCGGACGTGTGGGAGATTTGCCTCAGGAGGTCTCTCTCCACGAATTGGCCATGCGGTTAGCCTCTGTGCTTCAGCCGACGGCCGGTGGGTTGCGTATCGCGGGGCCCAAGGACGGTCGTGTACGCCGCGTCGCCGTCTGCGGAGGCGCGGGCGATTCCCTCTTTGACGTGGTCAGAGCCGAATCTGCCGATGTATATGTGACGGCGGATCTACGCCACCACCCGGCTTCCGAAGCTCGCGAACGTGCACTGCTCCAAGGCGGAACGCCGTACCTGGTGGATTGCTCACATTTCGCCAGCGAGGAACTTTGGCTCGCCAGGGGAGCGAAAATGCTGGAGGTGCATCTTTCGGATCAGGGTTTTGAGGTCGAGATTCTGCTGAGCAGCCTCAATACCGACCCGTGGGATTTTTCCATCACGCCGAATGAGGTTCCGGTCTCAGCATCGACCGATCCGGAGGGCTCCGGCTACGCCCGGTAGCGGCGCATGAGCCGTGGAGTTCGGGTTCCTTGATCGTTTGGAATGGACGGGCCGGAGCGTAAGCCGGGTCTTGTGCCTGCGCCAGGTTACCCAGGCGAGGCGACGGTCATCCATCTAGCCCGCCGATTGCTCGGCGGATCAAGCGGTCTACCCGAATGCTGGGGCGAGCAGCCCTCGTGGCGCATTCTGTCTGACCTTGCTCCGAATGGGGTTTACCGAGCTTCCCGCGTCGCCGCGGGAACTGGTGGTCTCTTACACCACCGTTTCACCCTTACCCGTTTAAGCGGGCGGTTTCATTTCTGTGGCACTGGCCTGCGGGTTACCCCGAGTGGACGTTATCCACCATTCTGCTCTGCGGAGCCCGGACTTTCCTCGAGGCGTGAAACGCCGCGCGACCGTCTGTCCGACCCGTCCGGGGGACAACTCTACACTGGGAAGAATGCTGATCTTGCTTCCTCCCTCCGAATCGAAAATCGCACCACAGAGTGGCCCGCAGCTCGACATCGCCGGGCTGAGCTTTCCCGAACTCCGTGACGACCGTCGGGAGATGGTGCGTCGACTGGTTGAGGCAAGCGCCCGGGACGATGCCGCCGAGCTACTCAAGACCGGTCCGAGCCTCTCCGAGGAAGTCAAGAGGAACATTCGACTCGAAGAAGCACCCACGGCGCCAGCGATGGGTATCTACAACGGCGTGCTCTATGACGCGCTCGGGTATCACACGCTCGATCGCGATGCGCGAAGCAGAGCGGATGGTTCGCTCCTCGTGATGTCCGCGCTCTGGGGTGCCGTGACACCTGGTGACCTCATTCCCGCGTACCGGCTTTCTATGGGAGCCAAGGTGGTCGACGGTCAACCGTTAGCGTCGTGGTGGAAACCGCGACTGCAACCCGTCTTGGACCGTGCCGCAGAGGGCCGCATCATCGTAGATTGCCGATCGTCGGGGTATGCGGCGGCATGGAAGTCGCCGTCGGACCGAACGGTGTCGATTCGAGTGGTTCGGGAGCGCCACGGTCAGCGGAGCGTCGTTTCTCACATGGCCAAGCATTATCGAGGGCAGGCGGCTCGCATTCTGTTGGAATCAGAATGTGCCGCACAGTCAATAGACGACGTCGCCGAGAACCTTGCACCTCATATGGAGGTTGAACTGTCTACTCAGGGGCGCCAAGGGTCCCAGATCACCCTGATTCTCCGGGAATGAAGGCCTTGTCGCAGAACCTCAAGTAAAGGTTTACTCTTCGTCGTGGCCGAAGGGGTCTTCGTCAACCCCAGGCATCCAGGTCAGCCCGGGTACACCCCAACCTTCGGCCTTGATGGTTTTACGGGCCTTGCGTCCCCACCGGTCGTTGAGGCGGTCAACATAGAGCTTGCCGTCGAGGTGGTCGGTTTCGTGTTGCATGACACGCGCGAACCACCCCGTTGCGTCGAATTCGACCATCTGACCGTATTCATCCTGGGCCTTCATGTGGACCCACTCGGCTCGTTTGAGTGGGAAAGCCAGGCCTGGAACCGAAAGGCAGCCTTCAGACTCGTCATGCTTGTCGGGGGCGACTTCAGGAATCTTGCCGAGAGTGAGCTGAGGGTTGATGAGAACGCCGCGGTTGGGTGCGTCGTCGTCGTTGTCATAGGTATAGGTGAAGAGTCTGAGGGGCACGCCAACCTGTGTTGCTGCGAGTCCGACCCCGTGTGCGCGGTCCATGGTTTCGTACATGTCCTTGACCAGGTCACGGAGCTCATCGTCAAAGACGGTGACGTGACGGGTGGGCTGATGAAGTACGGGTTCACCGGTGATCACGATGGGTCGAATGGTCATGGAAGCTCCAAGATGGTCGGACTATGGGCGTCACCTCACCGTATCCAATTTTTCCGGTGCCCACTCACGGGGAGGGTTGGTGGCGAGGGTGTCGGTGGAGGGTGCCTGACGTCGATGAGACGGGGACACGAATTCTCAGGTATTCTGAACACCGTTCAAAACTCAGTGACCGGTCCATACCGCTGACTTCCAGCGAGCTAACAACGACCGGTGCGCACCGAAGTGGAGTCCACCATGAATAGTTTGTCCAGTAGCCAACGACCGGCGGCTCAACCCGTCTCACGGTCCAGTACCGGCCGTTCGATCGCGTACATCGCGGTATTCGCCGCATTGGTAGCGGTGTTGGGGCTCCCCGGCAATATTCCGCTGCCTGGCCTCGTGCCGATCACGGCGCAGACGCTCGGCGTCATGCTGGCCGGCGCGATTCTTGGTCCGTGGCGCGGGGCGGCATCCATGGCCCTTTTTCTGGTTTTGGTGGCCATCGGGCTTCCGTTGCTCTCTGGCGGCCGGGGTGGCTTGGGCGCCTTTGTGGGGCCGAGTGCGGGATATCTCGTGTCCTGGATTTTGGGTGCCGCGGTGATCGGATGGGTCATGCGCTCGGGCGATGGTCGGCCTACCTGGACCAAGTGCATCGTCGGTTGTTTGCTCGGCGGGATTCTCGCCATTTACGCGATCGGCATTCCGGTGCAGTCGTTCGTCACGGGAATGTCGATGGGTCAAGCGGCTTTGTCGTCCTTGGCGTTTATCCCGGGTGACCTCATCAAGTTGGTGATTGCTTGCCTGGTCACGATGTCCCTGTGGAAAGCGTATCCGAGGGCATTCCAGCGGTGACGTCCTCGGGATCTGCCCGATTGATGCCGCTTCGTGGACCCGACCACGAAGCGGTATTGAGACGTGCGCTTGAGATGCGACGGGCCGGGAACGTGCCGCTCATCGGCGACGAACGATGGTCGGACGCTCGGTGGACGACGATGCTGCGGTCTCTCGACCGACGTGCGATCCATCCCGAAGCAGAGTGGGCGGTTTTCACCTCCGGTAGCACGGGACATCCGCGGGTTATTCTGCGAACACAGCGCTCCTGGGATGTGGCATACCCTGGATTGAATCGGATCGCCGGAATCACGAATCATGATCGGATGCTCATCGCAGCGCACCCGGTCTCGTCGATGGCCACATTTGCGGCTTCACATTCCGAACACACCGGCTTCGACTTCACGGTTCCACAGCGCGCCCGAGTGAGCGCAGAGGATCTGAGGGACGTGACCGTGCTTCACGGGACTCCCTGGCATGTGAGGGACGTTCTCGACCTCCTCGATGCCGGGTGCTCCACCCCGCTTCGAAAGGCTCTCGTGGGTGGTGACCGTGTGGAACCAGGACTACGCCGTCGGGCTGAACGACATGGCATTACGGTTCACAGTTATATCGGCGCTTCAGAACTCAGTTTGATTGCCGTGGACAGCGGCGATGGAGCCGAAATATTCGACGGCGTCGAGGTCGATATTCGAGATTCTGTCTTGTGGGTCCGCACAGAGCAGCTCGCTCTGGGGTGTCTTGGGGGCTCCGGAAGTCTGCGGCGCGACGGCGAGTGGGCCAGCGTCGGTGACCGGGCCAGTCTGCACCATGACCGGCTCACACTGCATGGGCGCGACGACGACGCGATCCTCACCGCAGGCGCTACGGTCATTCCGTCGGATGTTGAGTCAGTACTCCAGACATTGCCCGGAGTGAGAGCATCCGTCGTCGTCGGCATACCCCATGCGCGCGTTGGGCAGATTGTTGCGGCGGCCGTCGAATCGAGCCTCGCTGAGCCGAACCTTCGGGAGATCACAGCTCGTGCCTACCGTGAGCTGTCGGTCGCCGAGCGACCGCGTCGTTGGAAAATGGTGAAGGAGCTGCCACGCACGTCGGTGGGTAAGGTTCGGCGCATCACGGCGGAAGAATTCGAAGCGCTACCAGAGGTGAGGCCCATGGACGGTGGTTCTGGTTCAGTCGAGGGGGGCCGAACATGAACGACGTCGCAATCATTAGTGTGGCACGAACCCCCATCACGGGACGATCCCGCGCATTGTCTGGATACGGTGCTGAGACACTCGCCGGGAACACCCTTCGGGCCTTGCGCGAGATGAGCGGCATCAGTCCGGACGCCGTCGTGCTGGGCAATTGCACCGGGCCTGGTGGAAACCTCGGACGCATGTCGGCTTTGGCGGCGGGGTTTGGTACGGACTGCGTGGGGTGGGGCTTGGACGCGCAATGCGGTTCCGGAATGCTCGCCGTCATGCAGGCTGTTCAGCATGTGGCGTGTACCGGGCAGATAGTCGCTGCCGGGGGAACAGAGTCGGCGAGCACGGCGCCCGTCCGCTCGATCAATGGCGAGGCCTTCGAGCGTGCACCGTTCGCGCCAGAGGGGTTCCCGGATCCCGACATGATCGAGGCCGCCGACCACCTCGCGGCTCAGCGCGGAATATCGCGGGCCAGACAGGATGAATTTGCCGTACGGAGCCACGCGCTCACACTGTCGTCCGCCGAGTTTGTGGGGGAAGAGCTCATTAGCTTGCGTCATCCCGAATCTGGCAACTCCATCATCGATGACGGCCCGAGGAAGCTGACCCCACACACCACGTCTCGGTTTTCCCCGGTCCGCACCGAGCCGCGGGCCACGGTGACTCCGGTCAGTGCGGCACGGATTTCAGACGGCGCCGCCGCGGTTTTGCTTCGGCCAGAAAGCCAGGCTTCGGGCCCGCGGTGGATCATCCGCGGATCCGCGATGACCGGCGGTGATCCGGCGCTTCCTGGAATACTGCCCGTCTCGGCGATCCGCGGTGCGCTGAAGGCCTCGGGTATGGGCCTGGAGAGGCTCGCCGCCGTCGAAATAGTGGAAGCGTTCGCCGCTCAAACCCTGGCCGTTGCGGATGACCTCGGTCTCGCGGTTGGAGGCCACATCGACCCGCGGGTTAATGCCTGGGGCGGCGCATTAGCGCTGGGACACCCGTGGGGTGCCTCGGGAGCAGTCGCACTGGTGCGGCTCGCCCATCGTCTTCGGAGGGAAGGCCCCGGGGCGGTAGGCGTTGCGGCGTGTGCCATAGGCGGAGGAATGGGAACGGCAATGATGCTGGAGTATGTGGAATGACCGTCAACATCACGAATATGCACGTCCGAGTGGACGGCCATCAGGGGCCGGTGACGCTCTTAGAGGATGTCACTCTGAACCTTGAGGCTCCGAGGACGGCGATCCTGGGGGAAAACGGCTCCGGAAAGTCAACCTTGGCCAAGACGTTGGCAGGGCTCATCGCCCCCGCGGAAGGCGCCGTACAGGTCAATGGGATCGACGTGGTCAAGGAGGTCAAACGACTCCGTCGTGAGGTCGGGTTCGTCTTTGCAAATCCCGCGGCGCAGGTGATCATGCCAACGGTTCGCGAGGACATCGCGCTCACGCTTCGGGGCCGCAAGCTCTCACGTCAGGAGATTTCTGAGCGGGTGGAACGGGCCATTGAAGAGCACGAACTGACGTCGTTAGCTGACCGCCCATGTCACTCGTTGTCGAGCGGGCAGATGCAACGCCTCGCCCTGTGTTCGGTCTTGGTCGGGGAACCTCAGCTCGTCCTTGCCGATGAGCCGACGAGCCTATTGGACGCTCGCCATCGGCGCATCATTGCCGAGCGCCTCCTTAAACCCGCCGCCCCACAAGTAATTCTCGTGACGCACGACCTCGAACTGGCACGACGCTGCGATGAGGCCGTATTAGTGGCCGACGGACGCATTGAAGGCCAGGGATCGCCGGAGGACATGATCGAGCGGTATGAGGAGATTCTTGGATGATCTCTCTGTATCAGCCAGGATCTAGCCTGATTCATCGGCTGTCTGCGGGATATAAGCTTGCGGCCTTCGCGGTCATTGCCTTGGCTCTGTCGTTCGCCCCAGCAACGTGGGTGACCGTCGTCCTCTGCGTGATCCTTCCCGTTCTGGGATACGCCGTGGCGCGCTTGGGAACCAGGACTTTCTTCCGGGACTTGCGTGGCCTGCTTCTGCTGGTGGTCTTCCTGGCCGTGACCCAGCTGATTTTTCTCGACCCGATGGACGCGACCCGGAACACCGTGCGCGTGATTTCGATTGTGCTCCTTGCCCAAGTGGTAACCCGGACGACGCCCATCGACGGCATGATCGAGACTTGTGAGAGAGTCCTTGGGCCCTTCCGACGCTTCGGGGTCAAGCCTGAGCGCATGGGACTCGCGATGGCGCTGACTCTGACGTCCGTGAATCAACTCGGGGGAATCGTCCGAGACGTGCGCGATGCTCAGGCAGCGAGAGGCGTTCGTATTGCGCCGTGGGCCTGGGTGATGCCGATGTTGATCTTGACCTTGCAGCACGCGGATCAGGTCGGCGATGCGCTCGATGCGCGCGGTGTGGGGGATGACGAGGGCTCGTAGCGGGGGAGAGGCCCGCCGCTTGGTCGGCATCATGAGGGTTGAGGCTTAACGAATGAGGCCCCGAAACATCTGCAACAGATGTTTCGGGGCCTCATTTTTCTGGGGTGAGCGACGGGGTTTGAACCCGCGACCTCCTGGACCACAACCAGGCGCTCTGCCGACTGAGCTACGCCCACCACGCCGTCTTCGACCGTGGGTGCTTAGTGACCCGTCGATCGGACAACGAATAAGAGCTTACATCAGCCGCGCCGAGGGGGCCAACTGAACCCACCTCGTCACGAGTGATAACTCTCACACGCAAACACCCAAGTTAGGAGTTCGAGGAATCTTGCCCCGAAATACGCTGGGCGATGGCGCGGGAGGCATCCGAATCTGGGCCGGGCTGCGGCACGAACACTGCCTCCCGGTAGTAGCGGAGTTCGTTAATCGAATCGCGAATGTCGCCGAGCGCCCGATGGTTGCCCGTCTTCTCTGGCGACTGGTAGTAGGCGCGCGGGTACCAGCGGCGCGAAAGCTCTTTGATCGTCGAGACGTCGATGATGCGGTAATGCAGGTAATCGATGACCTCCGGCATGTCACGGACGAGGAAGGTCTTGTCAGTCCCCACCGAGTTGCCGCCCAACTGGGCTTTGCGTGGTTCGGGCACATACTTTTTGATGTGATCGAGAACCTGCCGCTCGGCCTCTTTCATGTTCATGCCGGAAGGGAGTTCTTCCAGCAAGCCGGACGTGGTGTGCATGGTACGCACAAAGTCATTCATCTGGTCGACGGCGACCTGGCTGGGTTTGATAATGACGTCCAGGCCGTCGTCCAGAATGTTCAATTCGCCGTCCGTGATGAGAACTGCGACCTCGATGAGAGCATCCTGCTCCAAGTCCAGGCCGGTCATCTCACAGTCGATCCACACGATGCGTTCATTTGAAATAGACACAATGACAACCTACATCTCTTGGTCGCGGGCCGGCGGGCTCGGCGCGAATCCGTGGGGCAACCTGTAAAATTGGGCGAAGCCTCGATCGAGGTGGAGACAGATCAGTAACCAATTTCACGGCAGGGGGACGCTTGAGCCACAGTGCACGGCTTCGGCAGCGACGGCCCAAGGAACCACGGTTCGTCCAGCGCAGCCCCCTTCGGACCATCATCATCGGAACCATAGGTTCGTTGCTCATGATGGTGGGTTCCTTCGGTATCGGATGGCTCGCCCCGATTTCCCAGCTGAGGTTGCAGCAGTGGGTCATTAACCTTCGCTACACCGACGGCGCTGTGGTGCTCTGCATCATCTTGACTGCCGTGGGCGCTATGGCGCTCACTCGCGAATGGATGCGCTTGAGTCAGAAAGTGAATTGGGCGGAGGCTTCGGCGAAGAAATGGGTGACTGCCGCCATCCTGAGTTGGACGGCCCCCTTGCTGGTGGCCTTTCCACTCTTCAGCCGCGATGTCTATTCCTATTTCGCCCAAGGGCGGGTATACCAATCGGGTCTCAATCCGTATGAGTCCGGGGTGTCCTCGGTTAACAATTTTTTGCAGAATGGGGCCGACCAGCTGTGGAGCCAATCTCCACCGCCATACGGCCCGGTCTTTCTCTGGATCGAAGATATCGTGGTTCGCATAGCGGGCGATTCTCCCGATACCGCGTTCTATCTCTTCCGGGGCGTATCTCTGATCGGCGTCGCATTGATCGCGATCTTCCTGCCCAAATTGGCTCGGATGCACGGAGTGAATCCGACGCGCGCGGCCTGGTTGTGCCTGGCCAACCCGATGTTTCTGGTGCACTTCATTGTCTCGGCACACAATGATGCATTGATGATCGGTCTGATGATCGCCGGCATCTATGTGGCCGCGCGGTGGCGCAACGTTTACGGTGGTTTGTCCGGTATCACGTTGACGACGATCGCGATTGCGGTCAAGCCGATCGCCCTGCTCATTCTGCCCTTTATCGGCTTGCTGTGGGCCGGCCGGGGTGCCTCATGGCCTCGTCGATTTGTGTACTGGTTTCTGACGGCGGCCATATCTCTCGCGGAGCTGTGGGCCTTGGGCATGGCGAATGGATTTGGCTTCGACTGGGTTGGCGCGCTCTCAACCACGGGCGGAGTATGGATCTGGTATGCGCCCGTGGGATTGCTCGGGTTCCTCCTCAAACTATGGGGAGATTCGCTCGGCCTTCCGGGTGGGGATCTGCAGTCCTACCTGTTCAAGATCGGCCAGATGGTGGGAGTTCTCGGGGCCGCCGTCATGGCGTTTGTCGGGCGCGACGAGAAGATCATTCGTCGTCTGACCATTGGCTTGACCCTGGTCGTGATGCTCAACCCGATGATTCAGGCCTGGTACGTCGTGTGGCTCATCCCGTTCTTCGCCGCCACCGGGATTCGGGCCGATTGGCACGTGGATTTCTTCCTCTTGACCACCTTGTTCTTCATGATGTGGGCCGTTTCGGATCAGCTTGATGTGTTCCCGTACCTCAGCTTGGACCTCAACATGGGCCGTTTGGTGGCCGGCGTCGTCGCCCTGGTGTATGGCTTGTACATCATGTTTATCGACCCCTCCACGCGCCGTGTGTTCCGGCGCGAACATCGCGTGAGTGCAATCATTTGAGCCGCCAAGTGGAGGGCCAGGCCCTTGCGCGGTACCCTAGATGAGGCCTGATGGCCACGCCTCAGTAGCTCAGTGGATAGAGCAGGAGCCTTCTAATCTCTTGGTCGGGGGTTCGACTCCCTCCTGGGGCACCATGACACTCCGCTGACCCGCGGCCTCTCGTTGATATGTACAGGGGTCGGTCAACGGAAAGAGCTTGAGCATGCGCACCAAGCTGACCACCGTGGACACGACGAGGCCCCGCCAGGGAAACTTTCTGGCGGGGCCTCGTCGACATGTATTTCATGCGGACCAAAAATCTCAGATGGGGCTCGGGGATTTCTCCCGGCAGCAATACCTTCCGATCCCGGACTCCTAGCGGTGTGATGCGCGGCTTAGGTGCCTTGTTGTGGCCAGATGGATTTCCGGCGTCAGTCCAAGTCTCTGACCCGTCGAGCGGGCACGCCGGCGTACAGGCCATTGGGTTCGCAGTCCTGTCGAACAAGAGCCCCGGCCGCGATGACGCAGCCCCGGCCGATCGTGACTCCTGGGAGGACCGTCACGCATGCACCAAACCAGCATCCGTCCTCGATCGTCACCGGTAACTTCGTCGTATGTCCGGCACGAGCATCTTCTGGGCCAAATTCATGCGTGGCGGTGCAAATGGTTGCATTGGGCCCAATGGCGACACCGTTTCCAATGGTTGTGCCCCTCTCGATGAAGGCCCCATAGTTCACCCAACTTCGGTCGCCCACCACGACGCCCCGTTCCAAGAGAGAGCCAGGTGCCACAAAGGCCGTTTTGCTGAGACGGACCCCTCGAATTCTCAGCCTCCGGCTATATCTGGCACTGGGAGAGAGCCGCTTACGACACGTGAAAATAAAGTGCTTGACCTCACGAGCACAGTGGATGATTTTCATGGATTGATAATAGGTTGAGCGCTAGCGTGCTCAGATTGGTCATTGTTTCTTGACTCCATGAATGAATGGGCCCGCGTCATTGAAAAGCGCCTTTCACCTGCAGAATTGCAAATGTCGGCAGCGAGCTCCTCTATAACCGTCGCCGAAGGAGCGCCAGGGGTGTTGTCAAAATCACGCCATCTCTACTGGATGAGTGTCCATGGGCGTCAAAGATCGGCGGCTGATCTACGTCTCGCTCATCACGCTGAGGCTTGCCGGCGGTGGGGAACTCGCCGGATGAGTTCCTGACGCCAATCTTCGATCTCGGGATCGTGAGTGTCGGTGAGGCTTGTTGTGACGCCGAGAATAATTAGTTTGTCCTCGGACCCTCAAAGCTTTCTGGGCCTGGATAAAATGCGGCCTTTAAGAATTCAGTTTTCGAATGTCATGAGATTAATCCGTCACGATTAATATCGCTTTGGGTTTATGATTTCTGTTGCCGACGGGTTTCTTCAATGGCGCGAGGCAACCGTCCGGTCGCGACGACCGGGAAGGGCTGGCCTTAATTCGTCGGCGGTAGTCCGGGGTCGGTGTCCCGGTGGTCGTCGGGGCACAAATCCAACTCATACCAGGAGACGTCGTGCCATGCGCCGTTCTTCCAACCCACCTTCGTATAAGTCCCGATGAGTTCGAATCCAAACTTTTGATGAAGACGATTGCTGGCGTCATTGGGCTGGGTGACCCCTCCCATGACTCGGCGAAAACCTTTCTGACGAAGCCGATTCAACAGTTCGGTGTATAGCCGCGTTCCGCCCCCGTTCGACCTCCGAGCACCATCCATGTAAACGCTGGCTTCGCAGGCCCATTGGTAACTGGCCCGGGGGTTGAACGTTCCAGCGTAGGCATAACCCGCGACTTCGCCGTCGTCTTCAAGAATCAGCCATTCGTGGGTTTCCAGGGCCGAGGCAATCCGCTCTTCCATGTCGGCGGACGAAGGCGCGACTGTTTCAAAGGTGATGTCGGTGTTTTCGACGTAAGGCCGGTAAATGGATGCGCAGGCTTCCGCATCGGCTTTTGCGGCGCGTCGAATCACACTGTTCATGAGAGCTCCTCGGTTTGGGCGTGAAACACAGGGTGTCAGCTTTGTGTTTCGTGCGGGTAAATCCGTGCCGAGAACGAGAATGTGTAGCAGAATTTTGTCACGATCATCCCGATGCCCACCGCGTCGGTGCAGTACGAGAGGCTCATTCCATGACGCGAACTTCGTGGGGGCGTAAAAACTTTGCCGTCGGTGCGGCCGTGGCGGCCATTCTCTTGGCGACTGCGTGTTCCGAGACGACGACGGCCAGCGGGAACTCCTCGTCGTCGGGGAGCTCCCAAGCAACCGCATCGTCCGGGCCCAGTGATTCGCAGGTCGAGCGTGTGCGAAACACCGTGAAACAGGCGATGCAAGATGCCCCGACCGAGCAGAGCCTCCGGGAATCACTGGTTAGAGCGGGATGGCCCTCGAACCAGATCGAGACAGGCCAGAACATTACACCTACCGGCCTGGACGTCGATAACGTCGATGCCGCCATCGCCACGGAGGGACGCTGCCTCATGGTGGACGTGCGCGCTGATAAAGACGTCTACGTCACGACCGCCGCACCTTTGTCGGATGGGCGATGCATGATCGGAACCATACACAACGAATAATCGACGCCGCGGTCGACGGCGTCTGGATAGTCCCTGGTCACACAGCGCGACGCGATGACTCCCCAGTCTGCCCGGACATAGTAGCCTGGGGAACATGGCTGAATTTATTTACACGATGTCTAAAGCCCGCAAGAAGGTGGGTGACAAAGTCATCCTGGACGACGTCACCATGTCGTTCTATCCGGGCGCCAAAATCGGCGTCGTCGGCCCCAACGGTGCCGGTAAGTCGACCATCCTGAAGATCATGGCTGGCCTCGACCAGCCGTCCAACGGCGAGGCGCGGTTGAGCCCCGGTTATTCCGTGGGGATCCTGCTGCAGGAACCGCCGTTGAATGAAGAGAAGACCGTTCTCGGCAACGTCGAAGAAGGCGTCGGCGAGATCAAGGAAAAGCTGGACCGCTACAACGCCATTTCCGAAGAAATGGCAAACCCCGACGCTGACTTCGACGCGCTCATGGAAGAAATGGGCAAGCTGCAGGGCGACATCGACGCCGCGAACGCGTGGGACCTCGATAGCCAGCTCGAACAGGCCATGGACGCCCTGCGTTGCCCACCCGGCGACGCACAGGTGTCTAACCTCTCCGGCGGTGAGCGTCGTCGCGTCGCCCTCTGCAAGCTTCTTTTGCAGAAGCCAGACCTCTTGCTGCTCGATGAGCCCACGAACCACCTGGATGCTGAGTCGGTTCTGTGGCTCGAGCAGCATCTCGCGTCCTACCACGGCGCCGTGTTAGCCGTGACGCACGACCGGTACTTCCTGGACCACGTCGCCGAATGGATCTGCGAGGTTGAGCGCGGACGCCTGCACGGCTACGAGGGCAACTACTCCACATACCTAGAAACCAAGCGCAAGCGCCTGGAAGTTCAGGGCAAGAAGGACGCCAAGCTCGCGCGGCGTCTGGCCGACGAACTCGACTGGGTCCGCTCCAATTCGAAGGGGCGTCAGACCAAGTCCAAGGCCCGCCTTGCCCGATACGAAGAAATGGCGGCTGAAGCGGAGAAGACCCGCAAGCTGGACTTCGAAGAAATCCAGATTCCGCCGGGACCCCGACTGGGTAACCTCGTCATCGAGGCCGAAAACCTGCAGAAGGGTTTCGGCGATCGTAGTCTCATCAAGGACCTCTCGTTTTCCTTGCCCCGCAACGGCATCGTCGGCGTGATTGGTCCGAACGGCGTCGGTAAGTCGACGTTGTTCAAAACCATCGTGGGCCTGGAGCCTCTCGATGGTGGTGACTTGAAGATCGGCGACTCGGTCAAGATCTCTTATGTTGACCAGAACCGCGCCAACATTGACCCGGAAAAGTCCCTCTGGGAGGTTGTCTCCGACGGGCTCGACTACATCCACGTCGGCCAGGTAGAGATGCCGTCCCGTGCGTACGTATCGGCCTTCGGTTTCAAAGGTCCGGACCAGCAGAAGAAGGCCGGAGTCCTCTCCGGTGGCGAGCGCAACCGCCTGAATCTGGCGTTGACGCTCAAGCAGGGCGGAAACCTTCTCCTCCTCGACGAGCCGACGAACGACCTCGACGTCGAAACACTGGCATCGTTGGAAAACGCCCTCCTAGACTTCCCGGGCTGTGCCGTGGTCGTCTCCCACGACCGGTGGTTCCTCGACCGGGTGGCCACGCACATCCTGGCGTGGGAAGGAACCGAAGAAGAACCGGACAAGTGGTACTGGTTCGAGGGCAACTTCGAATCCTACGAAGAGAATAAGGTCGAGCGGCTTGGACCCGAAGCCGCCCGCCCGCATCGTCTCACTCACCGACGCCTGACCCGCGACTAATCGCTGGTCTACCACGATGCCCCCGCTATCACTCGTCGAGGTTGCGGGGGCATCGTGCATTCATGAGACAACGCCAGGGTGTGTCCGCAAAGCCCTTGAACGACGACGGACGGGCAGCGTGCGTCAGCCGAGGTCTTCGTCGGGAACCCGGACCAGCGCCTCTTGGGTCGTCGTCGCCACGAGTTCTCCCTCGCGAGTAAAGATGCGTCCGCACGCCAATCCGCGGGCGCTCGAGGCGTTGGGAGACGTCTGGGTGTAGAGCAACCATTCGTCGGCCCGTGCCGGTCTGTGCCACCAGATGGCGTGGTCCAAGGAGGCGAGGCTCAATCCAGGGTGAGCCCACATGAAGCCGTGACGGCGAAGGATAGGGTCCATCGGCGTGTAATCCGAGGCGTAGGCAATGGCGGCCTGGTGGATACGCGGGTCATCGGGTAGGCGCCCGTGGGTCCTGAACCACACTGTATTGACCGGCTCATGACGTCCCGGGGGAGTCACGTAGATGGGGTCGGTGACGTGACGAATTTCGAAGGGCCGTGCTCGTACCACCCAGCGAGCGAAGGGGTGATCGATGTCGCCCCAGAGCTCCTCCGAGCTCTTCAGGGAATCAGGATCTGGAATGCCGCTCGGCATCGGTTCCTGATGTTCAAGCCCGGGAGCTGGTTCTTGGAAAGAGGCGATGGCCGAGAGAATGACCTGTCCATTTTGATACGCATGCACCCGTCGCGCCGAAAACGAACGACCGTCACGCATTCGTTCCACACCGAAAGTCACGGGTATGGAAACGTCACCCGGCCGGAGGAAATATCCGTGCATCGAGTGAACGGGTCGATCAGGGTCCACCGTGCGACTCGCCGCCATGACCGCCTGCCCAAAGACCTGCCCGCCAAAAATGCGATCCGACTCTGGAGCGATCGTGTGGCCCACGAAGATGTCCTCGGTGGTTCGCAGGGGTTGCTCGGGCTCGAGGGAGAGCATGCTGACGAGCGCTTGCGTGGGGTCGACGATGTGGGAGGGGGACTCGGATTCTTCGAAAGTGCTCACCGTTCGATCCTACGACCATGCACCCGCGTCATGAGCCGACATAGGGAATCGTGATCGTCCCCAGTGCCCTGAGAGGATTCATAATAGTTAAGGATTTCCCGCTTTCTATTGCGAAAGAGATGCCCTCACCGTTGCAAAATTCACGCTTTCAGCTTTCCGATCATCGCGAGGCAAAAGATCTCGCGACGTTGCTGTCTCGGGTCAAAACCATCGACTCCTCCGCGGCCGTCCGCCTTCAAGCTCGGGGGCGGGTCTTGGCTGTGTGGGCACCAGTCATGAGCGCGGAAACATTGCTGGATACGGTGCCTACGGTGTTGGGGATGCGGGCTTTGCACCTCGCCGAGGATTCAGAGATCGACGCCACGGTCGAAGCCTCCGCGGTGCTCGACCGTTTGGCCCGGATTGACGCGAACGACGGCGCCCTGCCGGTCCCACCCGTGATGGTCAACGCTGCTTGGGCGGGAGTCATGCCTCCATCCCGTGGGTGGACTGAATCTGGTCGGCTGGACGCCGAAACGGTGGCTCGGATTGCCCACGAGGGAATGAGGGCCGTCGAGGAGGCGCTACCGACCAACCCTGGAGGCGCAGTCCTGAATACCGTTCGTTCTCGCGTGTGGGGAAGCGATTCCGGTGAAGGCGTGGTGAGCGGCGCCCTGTTTGGCGCCACCGTCTTGGGATTTAACGACACCGACGAGGGATTCACCGTCTACTCCAACGGTCCATGGCGCAGGCTATCGAATACGCAGGGGCACGTGGTGTCCAAATCGGCATCCGCCGTGTGAGGGTTACGAGGAGGCGTCCGGTTCGTCGGGCGTGTTAGTCATGGCGTGGGCCGCGCGTTCGAAGTAACCCCAAATCATGCCATCGTGCAACGGAGGTAACTCCAAGCAGTCGAGGGCTTCTCGCATGTACGTGAGCCATCGTTCTCGCGCCCACGAGTTGATGGCAAACGGCGCGTGACGCATCCGCAACCGTGGGTGCCCTCGTTCTTTGCTGTAGGTCGTGGGCCCACCAAAATACTGTTCCAGAAACATCTCGAGCCGCCGTCGGGCGGGCTCCAGATCTTCTTCCGGATACATCGCTTTGAACTCGGGATCCCGTTCCACCCGGTCGTAGAACTCCGTGGTGAGTCGGTGAATGGCGGCGTGACCGCCCAGTTGTTCGTACATTGTGGGGACAGCAGAAGCCGGACTCGTCATAGTTCCATAGTGCTACGACGAGCCCGGCTAAGGCGAATGCGCTGACGACGTCAGGAAATGACGTCCGCCGACCTCACCCGCAGGGCACGCTCGATGGCGTCACGTCCCTCCATGACCTGTCGGCGGAGTGAATCCTTGCCCTCGCCAAGCTCCACCAGGAATTCCTCCGCGGCGTCGAGGACATCTCGATCCACAATCTGGGGGAACAGCCCCGAGATGATCTGCTGAGAGATCTCGTGGGAGAGCTCGCTCCAGACTCGTTCAATCGACGCGAAGTACCGGTCCACGAAAGGCCGGAGTAATGCATCACGGTTCGTCGCGTTGAATCCGGCAATGGCCGAACGCTGGATCACGTTGGGGAGTTCGTGGTGGTCCACCACCAAGTCCCACACCTTTTCTTTAGCTTCGAGGGTCGGCACGGCGGCCCGAGCCTGAGCGGCGCGCTGAGCGCCGGTCGAGGTGTTGTCTCGTGCTGCGAATTCGTCGACGTCCGTCACGCCTCGGCGGCCGGCGGCGACGAGCGCCGTCAGCATCTTCCAGGCAAGATCCGTATCGATCACGAGGCCTGGCAGGGTCACGTTTCCGGTGTACAAGCCTTCGAGGGTGTCGAGCTGTTCATCGGTGATCGCGTGCGTTGCGAAGGCCTGCACGAACTGGAGCTGGCGGTCAGATCCTTCGGGGGCGCCCTGCGAAATGTCCCACAGGCGATCGGCGGCCATCTCGCGGGTGTCTTCTTGCGCGTCCGAGCGGACGTACATACGCAACGTGGTGGCGAGATTCCGCAACTGCGTCAGAACCGTGGTCGAATCGGTCTCGGCGTCGATATTATTCAGAACCATTTCCACGAAACGACGGGCCGGAACCTGTCCATCCCGGGTGCTGTTCCATGCCGCGCCCCAGACGACGGCGCGCGGCAGGGACTCCTCGAAATCGCGCAGATGGACCTTGGCGTGGTGGAAGGAAACATCATCGAGCCGAACCTTGGCATAGGCCAGGTCCAGGTCGTTGAGGAGGAGCACCAAGGGACGGGGGCGTCCGGCGACGTCCGGAATTTCCGTCCGCTCTCCGTCGACGTCGAACTCCACGCCGTGAACGCGCACGAGCCGGCCATCGACGACGTCGTAGAATCCGGCCGTCATGCGGTGGGGACGGAGGGTGGGGTGCTCATTGGGCGCCGTCTGAATGACCTCGATGCGAACGATACGGCCTTCGTCGTCCACCTCGACGGAGGGGGTCAAGGTGTTGACTCCGGCCGTTTCGAGCCAGGCTTCGGACCATGAACGTAGCTCACGACCAGAGGTGGCCTCGAGTTCCGCCATCAAATCAGCGAGCGTGGCGTTACCCCAGGAATGCTTGTCGAAGTACTGATGGAGGGCCTTCATGAAGTGCTCTTGCCCGACCCAAGCAACGAGCTGGCGCAATACGGAAGCACCCTTGGCATACGTGATGCCGTCGAAGTTCACCTGAACATCATGGAGGTCCTTGATGTCCGCAACGATGGGATGGGTCGAGGGCAGCTGGTCTTGGCGATAGGCCCACGTCTTCTCCATCGCAGAAAAGGTGGTCCAGGCGTGGGTGAACCGGGTGTTTTCCGCGGCGCTGAGGTGGGACATGAATTCGGCGAACGACTCGTTGAGCCACAAGTCGTTCCACCACTTCATGGTGACCAGGTCGCCAAACCACATGTGTGCGAGCTCGTGCAGCACGGTGATCGCACGACGCTCGATCATCGCGTCGGTGGTCTTGGACCGGAAAATGTAATCCTCGAGGATCGTGACGCAACCGGCGTTCTCCATGGCACCGGCATTGAACTCGGGCACGAAAAGCTGATCGTATTTGGTGAACGGATACGGCACGCCGAATTGTTGTTCGTAAAATTCGAAGCCCTGCTTGGTCAACACGAAAATTTCCTCGGCATCGAGGTAATCCATGAGCGACCGACGAGCGTAGATATTCAGCGAAATATTCCGGCCGTCCGAGGACGTCACCTGGTCGGACAGGCTGGAGTACGGCCCCGCAACCAAAGCGGTGATGTAAGAAGAAATTCGGGGTGTCGTGGCAAAGGTCCAGACGTCGGCCTCGGCACCTTCCTCACGTCGTTCCACGGGCTCATTCGAAATGAGAGTCCATGATTTCGGCGCCGTGACGACGAACGTAAATTCGGCTTTGAGATCGGGTTGCTCGAATACCGCGAACATTCGGCGGGAATCGGGAACCTCGAACTGCGTATAAAGGTAGACCTCGTCGTCCACGGGATCGACGAATCGATGAAGACCCTCACCGGTATTGGTGTACATGGCGTCCGCCACCACCGTGAGTTCGTTCTGCTCCGCGAGGTCTGGAAGCTGAATGCGGACGCCGTCGGAAACGGCGGCGGGATCGAGTTCCCGGCCATTGAGCGTGACGGAATGAACCTGTTGCGTGATCGCGTCAATGAACGTGGATGAACCGGCCACAGCGTCGAAAGAGACGGTTGTGGTGGAGGTGAAGACGCTCTCCGAGGCGGTCAGGTCGAGGGTGACGCGGTAGGAGTGGACCTTCGTTACGGTCTCCGCGCGCGTCGCGGCTTCCTGACGCGTCAGATTGAGTCCTGGCATGTGTGTCGCCTTTCGAAGTGAAGTTGGTCTGACTCTCAGGCTATTACAGGAGCCGGTAGGCTTGAATCACCCACACGATGTCAGCATCAATTCTCTGAGGACGGATACCAACGTGCGTGTACATATAGCCACCGATCATGCAGGGCTCGAAACGAGCCGCTTCCTCGTCGAATCGTTGACGAGCCTCGGATACGATCTCGTGGACCACGGACCGAGGGAATACGACCCTCTCGATGATTACCCGAGTTTCTGCATTAATGCGGCTCTGGGCGTTCGCGCCGACAGGGAACGCGGGCTCGATTCCCTCGGTATCGTCCTCGGCGGCTCGGGAAATGGTGAGCAAATGGCCGCTAATAAAGTTCGGGGTATTCGCGCGGCCCTTGCATGGAATCACGAGACGGCCGCACTGGCTCGCGAGCATAACGACGCACACATTGTCGCCGTCGGCGGCCGTCAACACACGGTCGAAGAAGCCCTGGAGATCATTAAAGTTTTCCTCTCGACCGAATTTTCGGCCGAGGAGCGCCACGAACGGCGCATTGGGCAAATGGAAGAGTACGAAAATACGGGGCGCATCGCTGGCCACCACCTCGATTCGGATGACTAACTTTTCCGTCGTGGCTCTCGCCAACCGTACGGGCACGCACTAGCCATGCCCGAGGGACACTCGATTCATCGTCTCGCCCGTCAATTCCAGGACGTCATGGTGGGGCGGAAGCTCCGTGCCACGAGTCCTCAGGGGCGGTTCGCCAAGGGAGCGGCGCTCATCGACGGCGCCACGGCCGTATCGTCCCGCGCCGTCGGAAAACATTTCTTTCTGGAATTCGATCAACGGCTGACCCTCAACGTCCACCTGGGAATGTATGGTGCCTGGACTTTTGGTGGCGACGAGACTTTTCGGGCTGCCTCCTCCATTGGGGCGCCCAGAAAGATCGGGGAACGGGAACATGCCGACGAGTCCACGGGGCAGAAATATCACGGTCCGCCACCGCCTCGCCCGACGACCCGCGTCCGCCTCGAGTCCGAGCATGGATGGGCCGACCTCGTGGGAGCCACGACCTGTCGGATCCTGGAGCCTACTGGGGTTGCCGAGGTTTTGCGTCAACTCGGGCCGGACCCTCTAAACCCCGAGGCTGACCCGACCCCATTTCATCAATCCTGCGCCCGAACCTCGCGCCCCATCGCCGCGGTCCTGATGGACCAGAAGGCCATCGCGGGTATTGGCAATATCTATCGTGCGGAGTCGCTCTTTCGGGCTGGCCTCAATCCACACCGCGCGGCCTGCGAGCTGTCCGACGCCCAGATCGACTTGCTGTGGCGCGATACGGCCAAGCTCATGAGCGCGGGAGTGGAACTCGGCCGCATCGTCACGACGGCCCCAGAGCACCGATCCGGCCTAGATGCCGCCGATGCTTGGCCAGACCATGCTCACTACGTATATGGGAGGGCAGGTCAAACCTGTCGCGTGTGCGGAGAACGTTCCGTCGTCGTTGAGGACATGGCCGGACGGAAGCTGTATTGGTGCCGGACCTGTCAGGCCTAGCCATTCCTGCTATTCCTCGTTCTCGTCGATGACGCGGCGGATGTCCTCTTGGCACCTCACCTGGCCATGTTCCGCCGCTTCGACGACGATCTTGTGCTGACGGGCCGTCACCACGGGAACCTCTTTTCCCTGTGAGTCCACGATCGTGACATCCGTGATGGTGTCGCCTTCGGCAAGCAAGGCCTCGTCATTGATGAGTTTCTCGAGATCGTCCCAACGAATCACGCGCCCGGTACCGGCGACGAAAACCGAGCGATCCGAACGGTCTTGATCCTGGCCTCCGAGGTGATTGAAGACGAGGTTCAGAAGCACCGCCATGAGGGTCGCCGAAGAGATTCCCGAATGGAAGATGATGCCGATCCAGGAGGGGAAGCTGTGGTAAAAATTCGGCTCGACGACGGGAATGAGGCCGAAAGCCAACGACACGGCAACAATGATCATATTGAGATTGCCCTCGTATTCGACCTTGGACAACGTGCGGATGCCCGATGCCGCAACCGTGCCAAAGAGGACGACGCCGGCCCCGCCCAGCACCGGGGACGGCACGGCGGCTACCACACCGCCCATGACAGGTAGCAGCCCCAGCAGTACCAGGATGACGCCACCGGCGACCGTCACGAACCGGGACTTGACCCCGGTGATTGCCACGAGCCCGACATTCTGGGCGAAGGCCGATTGGGTGAACGAATTGAAAACCGGGGAAGCCGCAGAGGACAGCATGTCGGCACGCAAGCCATTGGCGATCCGTCGAGAATCCACTTTCGTCCGGACGATCCCACCCACGGCAATGATGTCTGCGGTGGTTTCGGCAAAGGTCACGATGATGA
Organism: Kocuria sp. HSID16901; assembly: GCF_003989425.1. Classification (NCBI taxonomy): domain Bacteria; kingdom Bacillati; phylum Actinomycetota; class Actinomycetes; order Micrococcales; family Micrococcaceae; genus Kocuria; species Kocuria sp. HSID16901. Next base: position 269,351 of record NZ_RBLM01000002.1, read on the forward strand.
CGATGAACATCGAGATGATCGCGGCTATGGAGAACGTCGGGAGGCCAAAAGCGAAAGGCTGAGGGAAAGCGACAATTCCCCGGTCGAGCACGCCCGAAAAGTCGGTCCAACCGAAAATCAGGGACACCACCGTGCCGATGACGATCGCGAGGAGGATGGACAAACGAGAGATCATCGGGACAGGTATTCGGCTCAGAATCAGCACCACGGCCAGTGTTCCGACGGCGATGAGAATATTCCGGGCGCTGCCGTAGTCGCTCGCTTCCGCATCGCCGCCCATGGCCCATCCCGCGGCAACTGGCATCAAAGACAGGCCAATGGTCGTGATGACGGTTCCCGTGACCACGGGCGGGAAAAACTTCACGATGCGAGCAAATGCGGGGGCGACGATCAGACCAATAACTGAGGCCACAATGACCGCGCCGAAGACGCCTTGAAGTCCATCGCCGGCCGCGAGAATCGACGTCATCGTGGCGACGCCGGAGAAGGACACGCCTTGAACCAAGGGCAGCTTGGACCCGAAAAACGGAACGCCAAAGGATTGAAGGATCGTCGCGAGACCACCCATGAACAGACACGAAGCAATCAACACGCTGATGCCACTGCTGTCGAGGCCCGCGGCGTTTCCGATGATCAGGGGAACGGCAATGATGCCGCCGTACATCGTGAGGACGTGTTGGAGTCCGTAGGCGAAGGAATCAGCGACGGGTAAACGCTCATCTTCCGGACGCTTCGTGGTTTCTGGGGGCTGGGTGGTGGATTGCTTGGAAGCCGACATCTGAACTCTCCATCGAGGGTGATGCGCAGCGATGGCTTCACACGCCAAACTCTGGGGGAGGCGGGAGTCTAAGAGCTGCACCGGACTGTTATATATTCCGTAATACGAAACCAAGTTTTCTTATCGTAAAATCGTAGATCGCCCGAGGTTAGTTGACAAGGACTTTTAGTGATTTTGAACACCTGTTAGAGTTCTTGCTGCCTATCGAGGGAGATTCCGACGTCAACTTCGAAGGCCGGCGGAGTAGCAGACGCCGTAAAACCTGAGCTGGTGGCTTCTGGTCCCATCTCAGTCGCCACTCCAAGGTCGAAATAGACCGCAGCAATGACGTGGAAGGCGACTGACATGGTGAAGCAACATGAGTTGAAGAACGAATCCTGCGTGGAGGTCACCGCGCATGGTGTGGCCGATCCGGAGAGGTATGGAGGCTCGCGATCCTCGACCGTCTGGATTAAGGACCCCCTCGCGATTCATCTGGGGCGCGGCGTGGATTCGTCCTCAGCGGCACGAGGAATCGTGGTCGACCTCAGCTCGGGAACCATTGTGGAACTCGTGCCGGCCGGAGGCGAACCAACCGGGGGTCCGACGTCGCTGAGGCAAATCGTTGACGCGAGCGAACATGTGGTAACTCCAGGCCTCGTCAATTCGCATCATCACTTTTACCAAACCCTCACCCGTGCATGGGCTCCCGTGGCCGACCTGCCTCTTTTCGGCTGGTTAACCAACCTCTATCCCGTGTGGGCTCGCCTCACACCTCGTGCCTTGGAGGTGGCAACAACGGTCGCCATGGCGGAACTGCTCGAATCTGGTTGTACGACGACATCCGATCATCACTACCTTTTTCCGGATGGGTTGGAAAATGCCATCGACATCCAGGTGGAGGTGGTGCGTCGCTTGGGCATGAGGGCGACGCTGACTCGCGGTTCCATGTCGCTGGGCGAGAACGAAGGGGGACTGCCGCCTCAAAACACCGTCCAGGACGCGGATGTGATCCTGGAGGACTCGCGGCGTCTCGTGAATAGCTACCACGAACGTGGTCCAGGGGCTCAGGTGCAGATCGCCTTGGCTCCGTGTTCCCCTTTCTCGGTGACCACGCACCTGATGCGAGACAGCGCCGACTTGGCACAAGAACTCGATGTTCGTTTGCACACCCACCTGGCCGAAACCCTCGATGAAGAGGACTTTTGCAGGGAACGGTTTGGCCTCCGAACGGTGGATTACCTGGATTCCGTGGGATGGCTCGGAGGCAGAACGTGGTTGGCCCACGGCGTACATTTTGATGACGAGGAGATCGCCCGGCTCGGTAGGGCGGGCGTCTCTGTGGCGCACTGCCCGACGTCTAATATGCGGCTGGCCTCCGGGATTGCCCGAGCCGTCGATCTCGAGGAGGCGGGAGTTGCGGTGGGACTTGGGGTCGACGGGTCGGCGTCCAACGACGCATCCAACCTGATACGAGAAGTGCGTCAGGCCCTGTATCTTCAACGACTACGCTTCGGCACCGAGCGGGTGACGAGTCAACGAGTTTTGGACTGGGGTACGCGTGGTTCAGCACGCGCGCTCGGGCGCCAGGATATTGGGAGTATCGAAGTGGGGCGGCAAGCCGATCTGGCCATGTTCCGGCTCGATGGCTTCGCCTTTTCCGGGGCACATGACCCACTTGCCGCGCTGGTGTTGTGCGGCGCGGAGAAGGCCGATCGTGTGATGGTGGCGGGTCAGTGGAAGGTGATGGACGGTCGAGCCATCGGGTTGGACCGGGATGCTTTGATGGCCGAACACCGAGAAGAAGCCCTTCGGCTGGTTCATCAGTAGTACGGGAGCGTCCGGCTGGTTAAAGCACAAGGCCCCAACTTCAGTGAAGTTGGGGCCTCGTGACCTACGTGGAGGGGATGACGGGAATCGAACCCGCGTAATCAGTTTGGAAGACTGAGGCTCTACCATTGAGCTACATCCCCGTGCGAACCTCGACTATATAACCCCAATCGAGAACGGTTCGTCAAATCCGCCTCTGAACCGTGTCGCGGGAAAAATTCGCGGATTCCCGATTTGGCGCATAAACTAGCCTTTGCCTCACGGGGCGTAGCGCAGTGGCTAGCGCGCCTGCTTTGGGAGCAGGAGATCGCAGGTTCGAGTCCTGTCGCCCCGACGTTGGAACACCGGCTCTGGTGGATACGGCCGACTTCGCTGTATCTGTGCCGCTTACGGTGTGACTCTGACACCTGAAGATTGCAGAGCAATTCGACACGTCCGGCACCCCGCCGGACGGAAACCGTCCCCGACTTGTAGGAGATCAACGGAAGTGAAGACCGCCGTCGAGAAACTGAACCCGACCCTGGCCAAGATCCAGGTGGATGTTCCTTTCGAGGAATTCAAGCCGTTTCTCTCCAAGACGTACAAGGAACTGGCTGAGCAGATCCAGATGCCGGGCTTCCGCAAGGGAAAGATTCCGAACCAGCTCATTGAGCAGCGCGTCGGCTTCGATTTCGTCGTCGAGAATGCCCTCAACGAGGGCCTGAACGGTTTCTACCAGCAGGCATTGACCGAAAATGAGCTGACCCCGCTGGCTCAGCCCGAGGTCGAGGTTCAGCAGAAGCCCGAAGAGAACGCTCGCGAAGCGGATGTCTCCGTGTCGATTCAGGTTGTTGTTCGCCCCGAGGTTGAGTTGCCGGATTACTCCGGCCTTAAGGTCGAGGTCGACGCCGCAGAGGTCACCGCCGAAGACGAGCAGAAGGCGCTCGACGAGCTCCGCGGCCGTTTCGGAACGCTGAAGGCCGTAGACCGTCCCGCCGCTGAAGATGACTTCGTGACCCTCGATCTCAACGCCATGATTGGTGACGAAGAGGTCGACGCCGCGAACGATCTCTCGTACCAGGTGGGCGCTGGCACCATGCTCGACGGATTGGACGAAGCCATTACTGGCCTCTCCGCCGACGAGGATGCGACCTTCGAGACCACTCTCGCTGGTGGCGAGCACTCGGGCGAGGCCGCGACCGTCAAGGTTAGGGTCACCGCCGTCAAGGAGCGCGAGCTTCCCGAGGCCGATGACGAGTTCGCTCAGATGGCTTCCGAATTCGACACGATCGAAGAGCTCAAGGAAGACCTGAAGAAGCAGGCCGCTCAGGGCAAGGTCGTCGAGCAGGGTAACGCCGCTCGCGACAAGGTTCTCGAGCGCCTCCTCGAATTGGTCGAGGTGCCGGTCCCGGAGAAGGTCATCGAAGACCAGATGGAGCAGCACTTCAAGCAGGAGAACTCCGAGCAGGACCACGACACTGAGGAGCACCGCGCCGAGGTTCGGGAGAACACCGAGCGTGCATTCCGTAACGAGGTCGTGTTGGACGCGATCGCCGATAAGGAAGAGGTCGGCGTCGAGCAGTCCGAACTGATCGACTACATCATTTCGATGTCTTCGCAGTACGGCATGGACCCGAACCAGTTCGCTCAGATGCTGGATTCCTCCGGCCAGGCCGGCATGATGGTCGGCGAGGTCCGCCGCTCCAAGGCGCTGGCCAGCGTGTTGGAGAAGGCAGAGGTCGTGGACACCGAGGGTAACTCCGTGGACCTCTCCTCCTACATCAAGCCGCAGGGCGACGGCGAGACCGTCGAAGCTGAGAAGGACTCCGAAGCGGACGCATCCTAACTCCTAGGCTTTGGAGCGCAGCCCTCAGCACAGGGTTGCGCGACATTCACCTCATGAAGGCGCCCCACCGGGTTTCGGTGGGGCGCCTTTGGCGTACGTTGCAACGTCGGCTCGGGAATGGCCGACAGCGAAACCATGTCGGCCGAGACGGTTAACTGGAACGCCAACAGCGAACTATTGAGGAGTACCCAGGCCTGAAGGGCCAACGACTACTAGTGTCGAAGGCAGCATACGAGGCCCACCCGATGTGTTTTTACGAGGTGGGCGACGTCGAACATCGAGAGAGGTCAATAGCACCATGGCTCATAACCTTCCTTACGGCGAGAGCACCGCGCGGGATACATCCAGCGGCCGTCCCATGATGAGTCGGGAAGCAGGAAACGGTCAGGACGACCACGTATATAACCGTCTCCTCAAAGAACGCATCATTTGGTTGGGTTCGGAGGTCCGTGACGACAACGCCAACCTCATCTGCTCCCAGATGCTCTTGCTGTCCTCTGAGGATCCCAGCTCAGACATCTACCTGTACATTAACTCGCCGGGTGGATCGATCACGGCGGGCATGGCCATCTACGACACGATGCAGTTGATTCCGAACGACGTCGTGACCATTGCCACCGGCATGGCGGCCTCGATGGGGCAGTTCTTGCTCTCCTCCGGAACCCCGGGGAAGCGCTATGCCACGCCGAACGCTCGTATCCTCATGCACCAGCCTTCGGGCGGCATTGGGGGTACCGCGTCCGATATCCGGACCCAGGCCGAATTGATCCTCTCCATGAAGCGTCGGCTCTCGGAACTCACTGCCGAGCAAACGGGCAAGACCGTGGAACAGATTCTGGAAGACAACGACCGGGACAACTGGTTTACGGCCGACGAAGCCCTCGAATACGGATTCTTTGACCACATTGCGCAGAGCGCCAACTCCGTGGCCGGTGGCGGCGGAACGCTCAAGGACGAGAAGTAGGGCATACCGCGGCGTTACGCCCGGAGACCACGTCAAAGATTTTTGGAGGAAAAACACTCATGAACTTCACTTCACCGCAGCCACAGGCGCCCCAGGCCGCCGGCGTTGAGATGCCCAGCAACCGATACGTGCTTCCGAGCTTCGAGGAGCGGACTCCCTACGGCTACAAGCGCCAGGATCCGTATGCGAAGCTCTTCGAGGATCGCATCATCTTCCTCGGTGTACAGGTCGACGACGCGAGTGCCGACGACATCATGGCTCAGCTCTTGGTTCTGGAGGCCCAGGACCCTGATCGCGACATTACGATGTACATCAACTCGCCGGGCGGTTCCTTCACCGCGATGACGGCCATTTACGACACGATGCAGTACATCCGGCCGGAGATTCAGACCGTATGCCTGGGCCAGGCCGCTTCGGCCGCATCCGTGCTTCTGGCCGCAGGTACTCCCGGCAAGCGTTTGGCCTTGCCGAACGCCCGCGTGCTGATTCATCAGCCCGCTTTGGCCGGTCAGCAGGGTGGTCAGGCGTCGGACATCGAGATTCACGCCAATGAGGTCATGCGCATGCGCACCTGGTTGGAGGACACCCTCGCTTTGCACTCGGGGAAGAAGTCCGCCGAGGTGAATAAGGACATCGAGCGAGACAAGATTCTGACCGCCAAGGACGCCTTGGACTACGGACTGATCGATCAGGTCTTGGATTCCCGAAAGATCAATAAGCCGCAGATCAACACGGCGGACTAGTCACCGAATGGGCGACATCATGTGTCGCATCGAGACGGCGTCGGAACCCGGAAACACGCCGGGGCCGACGCCGTCGTCGCACTCACGGTGACCTCACGCGCCGCATTGTGACGCACCGCGTGAAGCTCTAAAACTCCTGGTGAACCTTGCCGGCAAACTTGCCGAGGAGAGCGTCACAAGGTGCTTCAGCATGTAGCCTAGGAGGGCGAGTCATGTACGCCGCACGGAGACGGCGAAGATTCGCGACGCACCACCTTCAGGAATGAGGAGCCAGCATGTCGAGAATCGGTGAAAGCACCGACCTCCTAAAGTGTTCTTTCTGTGGAAAGTCCCAAAAGCAGGTGCGGAAGCTCATCGCGGGACCCGGCGTGTACATCTGTGACGAGTGCATTGAGCTGTGCAACGAGATCATCGAAGAAGAGCTGGCCGAGGTGGCCGAGATTACTTCGATGGAGTTGCCCAAGCCTCGAGAGATTTTCGAATATCTGCAGGAATTCGTCATCGGACAAGAGCCCGCCAAGCGGGCACTGTCGGTTGCCGTGTACAACCACTACAAACGAATTCAGGCCAAGGACTCCGTCACGCCACAGAGCGGTGAATCCCTCCTTGCCACCGGTGGCGAGGATGTTGACCTCGCCAAGTCGAATATTCTCCTGGTGGGCCCCACCGGCTCCGGTAAGACGTATTTGGCCCAGACGCTTGCTAAGAAGCTCAACGTCCCGTTTGCCATGGCCGATGCCACGAGCCTGACGGAAGCCGGCTACGTCGGCGAAGACGTCGAAAACATCCTTCTCAAGCTCATTCAGGCCGCCGACTACGACGTCAAGAAGGCCGAAACGGGCATCATCTATATCGACGAGATCGACAAGATCTCTCGGAAGTCTGAGAATCCCTCGATTACACGAGATGTCTCCGGTGAAGGCGTGCAACAGGCCCTCCTGAAAATTCTGGAAGGCACCGTCGCCGCGGTTCCTCCCCAGGGAGGCCGTAAACATCCGCAACAAGAATTCCTGCAGATCGACACCACCAATGTGTTGTTCATTGTTGCTGGCGCCTTTGCCGGCCTGGAAGAAATCGTGGGTTCGCGCGTCGGCAAAAAGGGAATTGGTTTCGGAGCCCCGATTCAGGAAGCCTCCAAAGAATCAGACATTCTCCGCAAGCTTCTTCCGGAAGATCTCCTCAAATTTGGCCTTATTCCTGAATTCATCGGACGCTTGCCCGTCCTCACCAGTCTCTCTGGCTTGGACGTCGAAACCCTCAGCCGGGTTCTCACGGAACCCCGAAACGCCCTCATCAAGCAATATAAGCGCATGTTCGCATTGGACGATGTCCACCTCGAGTTTGAGGATGGGGCAGTCCGTGCCGTCGCCGAACTCGCCGCGCAGCGTGGAACAGGCGCCCGTGGCCTCAGGGCCATCCTGGAAGACCTCCTGCAACCCGTCATGTTCGACATTCCCTCCAGGGAGGAGATCGCGCAGGTCATTGTGACCGAGAAAGTGGTCACCGACGGCGAGGAGCCTACCTTGGTTACGCGCGTTTCTGACGATCGGAAGAAATCGGCGTCATAGGCAAAGGACGACACATTCGCGTTTGATGGTGACATGCATCATATGATTTGGTCACGATCCGGTTACAAACCGGGTGTCGCCGGTATTTCTGATTAAGGTTTGATCAAGATTCTTCGGTGAGCTTGAGCGGCCTCCGGGCGCGTGCTTAAGTAGATCTCGGCTCAACGAGAAATACCGGAGGAGATGAGATGCATCGTATCGTCAGAATTGCTGTTTCCATTTTCCTTTTGGTGACGTCTTTTTTCGTGATTACCGTGTTGAGGGATCACGGGATGCTCTCGTCTTCGGAGCAAGCCGGTGGCTTTGCCATTATGGCGGTCGTAATCGGAGGTATTCGCGCGGTCATGTATGCGGCGGATTGCCGTCAGGGATTTGATCATGAGATCCACACCAAGGATTCCGTTACCGCCGAGACGCTGCTGTTTGCGGGTGGGCTCATGTATGCCTGGCTCACCCTGGGAATTCTGGTCGGTACAGGGGGAGTGAGCCCTAGCTACGAAGAGGTCATCAAGCCGTTTCTCGGATGGGCCTCGCTGGTCGTCGTGGGGCTGACCGTTGTCCTGTATTGCATGGGTACGTACCGTCTTCGTCGGGGAGAGTTCTCGCTCGGTGGACGCAGCTCGGATGAGCGGCGTGAGCAAGTGGCCCGTGAATTGACTCACCGTTGGCGGGCATAAAACTCACGGCTCGTTCGTTGAACTCTCCGAAAGATCGATGGTGCATCGAGTAGCAATCTGGCAGGAGAGAACGAAACATGACTCAGCACGCTGAATACTGGTTTGACCCGATTTGCCCTTGGGCTTGGATGACCTCGCGGTGGATGACTGAGGTTTCCCAGATTCGCGACGTCGAGGTGACCTGGCATCCGTTTAGCTTGGCAATCCTCAACGAGGGCAAGGACCTCGACCCCGGATATCGGAAGCACATCGATGATTCGGTGGGCCCGGCTCGCGTGGCCATGGCCGTTCGCGAAGAAGCCGGCCAGGAAAAGGTCAAAGCGTTCTACGACGCCGTCGGGACGGCGATCCACCCAGAGAACACGGGTGAAGAGGATAGCCGCCAACGGTATCAGAAGGCCATCGACAAGGCCCTCGCGGAGGTCGGCCTGCCAGCGGAGCTTGGTGAATACGCGGATCAAGACGTCTACGACGAAAAGCTCCGTGAATCCAACGCTCGAGCTTTGGGTCTCGTGGGCGACGACGTCGGAGTACCGATCATTTCGATCGACGGCACGGCCTTCTTCGGCCCCGTGATGTCACCGGCTCCCAAGGGGGAAGAGGCTGGCCGAGTGTGGGACGGTGCGGTGGCCCTGGCCTCGTACCCAGGTTTCTTCGAACTCAAGCGGTCCAGGACCACCGGACCCATCTTCGACTAATTCCCTGACGAGTCTCGCGAAGAGCGCCGGGCCTTCTTAGCCTGGCGCTTTTCTTGTGTGCTGGCCCAGGTGTAATTGAGAGCTTCGTCTGAGGTATAGGAAATCATGGCGAAGACTTGGCTGGCCATCAGCACAAAGACCGCGTACACATTGGAGGAATCTCCCGTGTCGGTCACGATCTGAACCGCGATGATGATGAAGCTGATGCACAGCAGCGCCAACAAGATCTGCCGTGCCCGGTTATGGCCTCGCAGCACGTTGATCGCCAGCAACACCTGAAGGATCGCGGCCACGGTGATGGCCAGTGAAGCGCCGGCCACCACAAAGGTCCAGAAGTCGCTTCCGGTGTCGGTGCCAAAATTCTCGGCGGATGCCAGCAGATCGGTGGAAAGGTTCTCCTGAACACCGGGTCGGTAGAACAGCATGAGGGTCCGCACGATTTGCAACAGAGCCACCAGGGTGACGAGTGCGCCGGCAATCCAGACGTCGGGCGGCGTCTTTTTGGCCAATTCCGCGATGTTTCGGTGCTTCTGGTCGGGATCGCGATCTGACTCGCTCTCGTGATCGCCGGGAACAACCTCGTCGAGATCAAGGATCGGCAGGTGACCGTCGGTCTTGATCTCGTCACCACCACCGTTACGCGAATTGTAGTCACCCATGAAGTTCTCGAGCCGGTCCTCGGTGACTTCCGGGTTCTTGTACTGGATGGTGGAGACGACGTAGTCACGCTCGAGGTCGGTATCGGAATCGACCTTATGGGTCACCTGAAAGGTGAACAGGGATACGCCGACGGCGTTGTCGTAGGTCGCAGCGGCCAGCCAATTGACCTTTTTGCCGCCGGGGAGGCTCCAGTCTTTGGGTGTTTTCCAGAAGCGGACGTGGTGCCGCTTGCTGGGATTCCCGTTGACCTCTTGCTGGTACGCAAAATCCTGCTGGCGGCCGAACAGCAGAAGCGGACTCACCGGTGCTTCAGGGTAGGAGGATTTGCGTACGGAGGACACGATGATGCGCCAGGAACTCTTGAGGGTCACAGGTTCGGCTTTGGTCCACCCCGCGCGCGTCATGGCCTCGTGAATGTCATCCTCTTCGGCAATGAGCGCGAGGTTGACCGGGTCGCCTAGAAGCCCATCGCCCGTTTGCGTGCGTCCAAAAAAGTAGTTGGGCACGTAGATGTTGGTGAGGATGCGGTGCATCCGGGGGAGGGTCAGGTACGAGGCGAGCGCCCAAAAAATCAAGATAAAGAGCACGGACCACCAGCTCAGGTGGACGGCTTCGGTCAGGGAGACGACGGCGAGCCACAGGCCTGCTAACCCAGCGAAAATGAAGTAGACCTGGTCCGAAAAGCCGTTGAAGAGTCGGCGTCCATCGGCAAATTGTTGTTTGATGCGGCTTTCACCGGTCTTGTCGGTGTCGCCTTGATAGACGGGGTAATTCGGGTCGTCCCGCATGCTTGTCCTGCTTTCTTCCGGCCGAAGCCTGCCCCGCAGCACGTGTGTGACTGCCGGGCAGGCTGCCGGAGGTGGTTCCGGTGCGTGGTCCACCAGGGGGTGGGGTTGCTGGTTACTCCCCGGGGATCAGCTCGACCGCGGAGACTGCTAGCTCACCCTCGGCTTCGGTCAGCGTGAGTTCTTGAGCATTGCCGGCTGCCTTGAGATCGCCGATTCCCGCGCGGAGCTGATCCAGCTGTCTTGCGGGTCCGGAGATGGTGGCCGAGGCAACTTCGGTGCGTTGCTTGACCTTGGCTTCCGACTTGGACTTGCGTAGCCCCGAAAGGGCCTGTCCCACCACGGTGAGCACCTCGATATCTCCGGCGGAGGCGACGTCGTCCCAGCCCTGCGACGTCGGCCAGGAAGAGCGATGCACCGAGCCTTCCCGCCACCAAGACCACACTTCTTCGGTCGCGAACGGCAGGAAGGGGGCGAAGAGTCGCAAAACGGCGTCGAGGGTCGTCGCCAGAGCCGCGTGTACCGAGGCCTGCTCTTCCGGTCCGCGAGCGCCATAGGCGCGGTCCTTGACCAGCTCGACGTAGTCGTCGGTGAAGGTCCAGAAGAAGGACTCGGTCAATTGCAATGCCCGAGCGTATTCATAGTTATTGAAAGCATCGGTGGCCGCCTCGATGACCTGCCGCAGCTGGGCCAAGAGGGAACGGTCGAGCCCTTGAGTCACGACGTCTGCAGATACTCCACGGCCGATGACGGAAGACTGGTCCACGCCCTGCATGAGCACGAACTTCGAGGCGTTGAGCAGCTTGATGGCCAAGCGACGCCCAATCTTCATTTGGCCCTCGTCGTAGGCGGTGTCGGCACCCAAGCGGGCCGAGGCGGCCCAGTACCGTACGGCGTCGGCCCCGTGATTCTTCAGAACCTCGTCGGGCACGACGACATTGCCCTTCGACTTGGACATTTTCTTTCGGTCGGGGTCAAGGATCCATCCTGAGAGGGCCGTGTTGGTCCACGGAATGGTTCCGGCGAGGGTCTCGGCGCGCACCACGGAGCTGAATAGCCAGGTCCTGATGATGTCGTGGCCCTGGGGGCGGAGATCCATGGGGAAAGTGACCTTGTGGAGGTCCGGATTCACGGCCCAACCCGTGGCGATTTGCGGGGTAAGGGAGGACGTGGCCCAGGTGTCGAGCACATCGGGGTCGGCTGTGAAGCCTCCCGGCTGGTCACGTTGCGATTCCTGGTAGCCGTTGGGGGCTTGCGCGGCCGGGTCGACGGGCAGTTGGGCCTCGTCGGGGATGATGGGGCGATCGTATTGCGGGTCGCCGTTGTCGTCGAGCGCGTACCACAGCGGGAAGGGAACGCCGAAAAACCGTTGACGGGAGATCAGCCAGTCACCGTTGAGCCCTTCGACCCAATTTTCGTACCGGGAACGCATGAAGCTTGGATGCCATTGAATTTCTTGGCCGCGTTCGATGAGGTCTTGCCGACGGTCCGCGTCTCGTCCGCCATTGCGGATGTACCACTGGCGCGAAGTCACGATCTCCAGGGGCTTGTCGCCCTTTTCGTAGAACTTCACCGGGTGCTTGATGGGCTTGGGATCGCCATCCATCTCGCCGGACTCAACGAGCATTTCAACGACGGCCTTCTGAGCCGAAAAGACTGTGGCTCCTGCCAGGCGCTCGTACCGTTCACGTGCGGACGGTTCGGTGATCCACTCAGGCGTTTCACGGGAGAATCGACCATCCCGACCAATGAGCGCACGGGTGTCCAAGTTGAGTTCGCGCCACCAGGTCACGTCGGTCGTGTCACCGAACGTACAGATCATGGCGATTCCGGAGCCCTTGTCGGGTTGTGCAAGCGTGTGTGCCTTGACCGGAACATCCACTCCAAATAGGGGAGAAGTCACGGTCGTCCCGAACAGGTCCTGGTACCGCTCGTCATCGGGATGAGCCACCAAAGCGACACAGGCAGGCAACAGCTCGGGTCGAGTGGTTTCGATCCACACGGGGTCCCCGTTGGGGCGGTGGAAGCTCACGCGGTGGTATGCGCCGTCGCGCTCTTTATCCTCGAGCTCCGCCTGCGCGACCGCGGTGCGGAACGTGACGTCCCACATGGTCGGAGCTTCAGCCATGTAGGCGTTACCGGCCTCCAGGTCTTTGAGGAAAGCGAGCTGGGAAACCTTGCGGGAGTGGTCATCAATCGTGCGGTACGTGCGCTTCCAGTCCACCGAAAGGCCGAGCGTCATGAACAGGTGCTCGAAGACTTTTTCGTCGTCCACGGCGAGCTCTTCACACAGTTCGATGAAGTTCGCACGGGAGATAACGTCCCAGTCGCGTTGGTTCTTGGCGGGCTTCTCCGGGGGACGATAGCCCTCGATGTAGGGCTTGGAAGGGTCGCAACGGACGCCGTAGTAGTTCTGGACGCGGCGTTCGGTGGGCAGACCGTTATCGTCCCAGCCCAAGGGGTAAAAGACGTTCTTGCCGGTCATGCGTTGGTAGCGCGCGATGACGTCGGTCTGTGTGTAGGAGAACATGTGGCCGACGTGAAGTGATCCCGACGCCGTCGGAGGCGGCGTATCGATCGAGTACACGGATGCACGATCGGTGTTCTCGTCAAATGCGTAGGTTTCTTGTTCGCGCCACTGACGCGAGTATTTTTCCTCGAGCCCTTCGAGTCCGGGCTTGTCGGGAACGGTCACTGTGGTGGGCGTGTCTGTGCCCTGCGTGTTTTCAGCCATGGGGACATTCTGTCACGCTCGGCTCTTTCTGATTCGGACGGTGAGACGCGTCATGACGTGCCGGTACGTATCGTGCAATGTTTGACCCGCGACGGGCTGGAGATTTGTAGGCTGGACTCATGACCTCACCACGTGCGCAGTCCACCCATCGTTCTCACCACGTCGCCGTCGTGACCGGCGCTAGCTCCGGAATCGGACGAGAAACGGCCCGTCAGCTCGCCGAACTAGGCTGGACCGTCTATGCGGTTGCCCGCCGAGTCGAACGTCTGGAAGGCCTGGCCGAGGAAACCGGCGTGATTCCCCACCCACTGGATATCACGGACGCCGACGGCGCACGAGAACTCGCCGAGCGCGTCATCCAAGAACAGGGGACCGTGGATACCTTGGTCAATATTTCGGGTGCGGCCTTCGGCACGGACAACGTCGGTGAGGGCAACCCCCAAGATTGGGAGGCGATGTACCGATTGAACGTGCTGGGAACGTTGCACATGGTGCAAGCCTTTCTCCCCGCGTTACGTGCCAACGGTGAAGGAACGATTTTCAACCTCACCTCGACGGCGGCAGAGGCCGCCTATGAGGGTGGAGGCGGTTACAACGCCGCGAAGTTTGGTGAACGGGCCCTGACGCGTGCGTTGCGACTCGAAGAGGCGGAGCATAATGTGCGCGTCCTGGAGCTGGCTCCGGGCATGGTGCACACCGAAGAATTTTCGGTCAATCGCCTCGGAGGTAACGAAGACGCCGCTGAGAAGGTCTATGAGGGCGTCGACAAACCGTTGACCGCCGAGGATGTCGCGCGAGTTGCGGTTTTCTCATTGACATTGCCGCATCACATTAACCTGGACTCGATCACGATGCGCCCCGTCGCGCAAGCGGCCCAGCACAAAGTCATCCGCTCCACGGATCGGTAACTCATGGACCACGACGGTGCAGCATCGACCCATCTTGTGGCGTGTGGGCACGGAACTCGGGACCCACGAGGGCAAGAAACGATGGCCGCACTCGTCCGGACCATTGCGCAACTCGCGGACGGGCCCGTACACGGGGCCTCCGTGGACGTTCAGGAGCCGGCAGTCGGCGACGTCGTCGAAAGGTTGCCCCCGGACTCTCGATGCCTGGTGATGCCACTGCTCCTGTCCACCGGGTTTCACACGAACGTGGACCTGATGCGTGCGGCGGAACGACGGAGAACATCGGGCGGACACGATAAGGGATCAGGACCAGCGCTCGTCTCCGCGCCCCTTGGCCCATCCGCCGATCTGGCGCGGCTGCAGGCTCGCAGGCTCCAAGAGCGTGGATGGCACAGAGACCACCCTGTGGTCATGGGCGTCGTCGGCTCGTCGGTCGCCGCTGGGCGGACCGATGCCCTAAAGCAAGCGGATTTCCTCAGCCAAGAACTCGGCATCCCCGTACGCGTGGGGTATGGTGCGGCGGCGAAACCGACCGTGAGCGAAGCGATCCAAGAGCTCAGCTCTGGGGGAGACCGGACGGTCTACGTCTCCTCATACATCCTGGCTCCGGGAGTATTCCAGGACCGGTTGGAGCGCACCAGCGCACGCGTCGCCGGACCATTACTGCACATCTCCGACCCAGAATCGTTGGAGCTCGTCGCACACCTAGCCTTGGCCCGAGCCCGCGAAAAATTACGCGATTAGGCCCGGACGCATTCCGGCCGTTGCCAGTAGCGCCGACCAGACGACATGACCCGCAATATGTCCGAAGCCATGACGCCACGTGACGTGGTCTGTGACCTCCCGAGACCTTGTATTGATGCGTGTTGAGAGGCACTTTCCCCAAGCCATCCCGTGTTCCTAGAGTTCCATCATGGTTTCAGACACACGGGAAAGCGCGGGGAGTAACAGCGCGACGAAACGGCGCGCGAAAAAGCCCAACGCACAGTGGAAAATCGACGGCACCGCCCCGATGAACCACAATGAAGAATTCAAACTCGACGACAACGGTCTCAACGTGCGCGAGCGCATCGAAAGCACCTACGCCGCCGAAGGCTTCGATGCAATCACCGACGACGACCTCCACGGAAGATTCCGCTGGTGGGGTCTCTACACCCAACGGCGTCCAGGAATCGACGGCGGGCGCACCGCCACCCTCGACACCCGCGAACTCGAAGACCGCTACTTCATGATGAGAATCCGCCTCGACGGCGGAACCCTCACCCGCGAGCAACTACAAACCATCGCCGGTATCTCGGAAGAATTCGCCCGCGGTACCGCGGACCTCTCCGACCGGCAAAACATCCAGCTGCACTGGATCCGCATCGAAGACGTCCCCGAAATCTGGCGGCGACTCGAAAACGTCGACCTCTCCACAACCGAAGCATGTGGCGACGTCTCCCGCGTCATCCTCGGATCACCCGTGGCCGGCGTCTCAGAGGACGAAATCCTCGACCCCACCCCAGTAATTCAAGAGATCCGAAGCCGTTTCATCGGAGATCCCGAGCTGTCAAACCTGCCCCGCAAATTCAAGACGGCGATCAGCGGCCACCCGAGCCAAGACGTGGTCCACGAAATCAACGATATTTCCCTCATCGGCATCGACCACCCCGAGTACGGTCCCGGATTCGACCTGTGGGTCGGCGGCGGATTGTCCACCAACCCCAAATTGGCCCTGCGGCTTGGAGCCTTCGTACGCCCCGAGCAGGCCCCCGAGGTCTGGCACGGCGTCATCCGGATCTTCCGTGACTACGGATACCGGCGGCTGCGCAACCGCGCACGCCTCAAATTCCTCATGCAAGATTGGGGACCCGAAAAATTCCGCGAGGTCCTAGAAACCGAATACCTCGGATACCAGTTGAGCGATGGCCCTGCACCGCCCACGCCACAGCACCCGGGCGACCACGTCGGGGTACACCGCCAAAAGGACGGCAAAAATTACATCGGGCTCAGCCCCGTCGTCGGACGAGTCAACGGCGGAACTCTGCGAGCGCTCGCGGACCTCATGGAACAGTACGGAACCTCTCGTCTGCGGACGACGCCGTATCAAAAGGTTGTGGTGCTGGACATCGATTCTTCCGCTTCGGACGAGTTCGTGGAGAAGGCCCGGGAACTCGGCCTCGAGGCCACACCGTCGGTCTTTCGGCGAGACACGATGGCCTGCACCGGACTGGAATTTTGCAAGCTTGCGATCGTCGAGACCAAGGCGACGGCGGCCAGGATCGTGGACGACCTGGAAAAGCGCCTTGCGGACGTGAGAGAGGAGTTGCCGGAGCAATTAACCCTTTACATCAACGGCTGCCCGAACTCGTGTGCCCGCATTCAGACGGCCGACATTGGCCTCAAAGGGCAGCTCATCCCCGATGGCCATGGCGGACAAACATCGGGCTTCCAGGTCCACCTGGGCGGGGGCTTGGCGGATCATCACAACGACGGCGCTGGAGGGCTCGGCCGTACCGTCCGAGGCCTCAAGGTCGCCTCCGACGACGTCGCCGAATACGTCGATCGAGTGGTCCGGCGCTACATTTCGAGCCACTCGTCCGGCGAGTCGTTCGCCCAGTGGGCACATCACGCGACCGAGGAGGAACTGGTATGACACAGCTTCGAGAATCACGATTGCAAGAAGCAGCACAGGATGCCTCGCACGCGCTCGGCGAGAACGCGACGGCTGAGGAAGTCATCGATTGGGTTGCGCAGAATTTCGACACTCATCAGGTGGCGGTGGCATGTTCTATGGCCGACGCCGTGCTTCCCGCTTTGGTCGCGGAGCGTTTGCCAGGCGTGGACGTGCTATTCCTCGACACCGGATATCACTTTGGTGAAACCCTCGGGACCCGTGACCTCGTGCAAGAGAAACTGGACGTCAATGTCGTCGACCTCACCCCGGAATTGTCCGTGGCCGAGCAGGACGCCGAGTACGGCAAGGACCTCTTTGCGAGGGACCCCGCGGCGTGCTGCCGGATGCGCAAGGTTGAGCCCCTCAATAAGGCACTGAGCGGCTACGAGGTGTGGTTCACGGGCGTTCGTCGAGACGAAGCCCCGACGCGAACCAATACGCCCCTGATCACCTGGGACGATTCCCACCGGCTCATCAAGGTTAATCCGCTGGCGACCTGGAGCTTCGACGATCTCGTCGACTACGCGAATGAACATCAAGTACCCGTGAACATGCTGCTCACCAACGGGTATCCCTCGATCGGGTGCGAACCGTGCACACGACCCGTAGCTGAGGGTGAAGATCCGCGGTCCGGCCGTTGGGCCGGCTCCTCCAAAACGGAATGCGGAATTCACCTGTGAACCAGCCACGACTGACGAAGGACACCATGACCACAACCCTCGACCCCACCCGGGCCCCAACCGATGTCGAATTAACCGACCTCGATCTCCTGGAGGCCGAAGCCATCCACATCATCCGCGAAGTCGTCGCCGAGTTCGAACGACCCGCCATGCTCTTTTCGGGCGGTAAAGATTCGGTCGTGATGACTCATCTGGCGGCCAAGGCGTTCTTCCCGGCGCGGATACCCTTTCCGCTGGTCCACATAGATACGGGACATAATTTCCCCGAAGTACTGGACTTCCGAGATCGCACCGCGCAGCGTCTTGGCACCCGCCTGGTCGTGACGTCGGTGCAGGATTACCTGGACCGAGGCGAACTCATGGAACGCCCCGACGGCACGCGAAACACCCTGCAAACCGTTCCTTTGTTGGACACCATCGCCAATAACGGCTTTGATGCGGTATTCGGCGGGGGACGTCGCGATGAAGACAAAGCTCGGGCCAAGGAACGAGTCTTGAGCCTTCGGGACGACTTCGGTCAATGGGACCCGCGATCGCAACGCCCTGAACTGTGGAACCTCTACAACGGACGTCACGCGCCCGGACAGCACGTTCGAGCGTTCCCGCTCTCCAACTGGACGGAACTCGACGTATGGCGCTACATCGAGCGAGAAGGCATCGACCTTCCTTCGCTGTACTTTGCCCACGTCAGGGACACCTTCGAACGTGACGGCATGATCCGGGCCGTGGGCGAGCATTCTCAACCAACCGGCGATGAGCCCGTCGCGTCTCGACTCGTGCGGTACCGAACCGTCGGCGACATGTCTTGCACCGGCGCGGTCCTGTCCGAGGCCAGATCCGCTCACGACGTCGTCAAGGAAGTCGCGGTGACGACCGTGACCGAACGGGGAGCCACCCGAGCGGATGACCGCATCTCAGAGGCCGCAATGGAAGACCGCAAGAAGGATGGCTATTTCTAATGAGCAGCACCGATACCCTCGCCGCGACGTCTGCGGATACCCGTACCCTCTTCCGGTTTGCCACGGCGGGCTCCGTCGACGACGGCAAGTCGACTCTCGTCGGGAGGCTCCTGTACGACGCCAAAGCCATTTTGGCGGACCAGCTCGACGCCGTGGCACGCACCTCGGCGGATCGTGGATTCGGGGATGACGAGAACGGGCTGGACCTCGCTCTCCTCACCGACGGACTCCGCGCGGAACGCGAACAAGGCATCACGATCGATGTGGCGTACCGATACTTCGCGACAGACGCGCGGAATTTTGTGCTCGCAGACTGCCCCGGACACGTGGAATACACCAAGAACACCGTGACCGGCGCCTCAACCGCCGACGCCGTCGTCCTGCTCGTCGACGCACGTCACGGGGTCCTAGAGCAGACTCGCCGCCATCTGGCCGTGGCGAGTCTCCTACGGGTTCCTCACGTCGTCGTCGCCGTCAACAAGATCGACCTGATCGACTACGACGAAGCGACCTTTACATCCATCGTTCAAGATCTGGAGGACATCGCCCGGGAACTGGGTGTCGAGGAACGACTCCGGGCCGTCCCCGTCTCGGCTCTTCGCGGTGACAACATCGTGACGACTTCCGATCGCACACCGTGGTACACGGGGCAGACTCTTCTGAGCCTCCTGGAAACCCTTCCGGGACAATCTCGACTCATGCGCGCGGCAGAACCCTTCCGTATGGCCGTGCAGTCCGTGATTCGACCGCAGGGTGGCGTGGCGCCAGGAATCGACGCCAGTGAATTCCGCGATTTTCGAGGCTATACCGGGCAGGTCACCTCGGGATCCGTCCGAGTGGGGGACGAGATTCGGGTCGCCGCCTCCGGTAGCACGGCCCGCGTCACCGCCATCTGGAACGGGGACACCCGGCTTGAAGTCGCGGTTCCGCCCCAATCCGTGACCCTCGAAATCGACGCAGACCTGGATATCGCTCGCGGCACACTCTTGTGTGCTTCGGACTCCGTGCCCGTCACACGCAACAGCTTCACTGCGAAACTGGCCTGGCTTTCAGACCGGAAGGTGACGGCAGGGACCCATGTACTGATCAAGCACGGAACCTTGACCGTCAAAGCTCTTGTGGCCACGATCGACGGACGATTGGACCTGGAAGGCCTGGACGACCGCCCAGCCGAATCTCTCGGACTCAACGACATCGGGACCGTGACCCTGCGAACGGCCGCGCCGCTTCCAATCGAGGACTACCAAGATCACCGACATACCGGCTCATTCCTAGTCATCGATCCGCACAGTGGAGACACCTGGGGAGCCGGAATTTCCCGGCTACAGTCCCCTGACAGCTCACCCGATGTGCCGGCGGGAACCCATGAATAGCCCACGCGACACCACGACCTATCCCGTCGGTCTGTCTCTCACAGGCCGCGAAGTGTTGGTTGTTGGGGGAGGGCCAGTAGCCTCCCGGCGCGTCAAGGGTCTCCTAGCAGAACGGGCCACGGTTCACGTGGTCGCCCCCGAGGCCGATGAATCGATCCGTCGTGCGGCCGAGCGCGGTGATCTCACCTGGTCCGCGCGAGGTGTTCGGGCTACGGATATCGATTCGGCCTGGCTCGTCTTCGCACATACGTCCTCCCCAGACACGCAGAATTTCGTGGCTGAGGAAGCGGAACGGCGGAAGAGATTCTGCGTCAAAGGTGGAGACACCGCGGGTAGCGCCCACGTCGGCGCCGTCGCACGGTGGAATGGCGTGACAGTAGGGGTCAACGCCAGTCGGGACCCACGACGAGCGGCAACGGCTGCGGCTCACATCCAAGGAGCCCTCGAAACCGGGAAGATTCCTACCCGAGCCGTTCGCACGAGCGCCCCACAGCCGGAAGCTCAGGCCCCCGGGACCGTGGCACTCGTGGGCGGCGGTCCGGGAGATACCGGGCTCCTCACAGTTCGCGGACGTTTCCTCTTGTCTGGCGCCGACGTCGTCGTCGCAGACCGGCTCGGCCCTCGACAGGTGCTCGCCCAGCTCCCGGAGACGACGCACATCATCGAGGTGGGCAAACAACCAGGACATCACCCGGTCACGCAGGATGAGATCAACCGGATTCTCGTCCGAGAAGCACAGAAAGGGCAGCGGGTCGTCCGGCTCAAAGGCGGCGACCCGTTCGTCTTCGGTCGCGGGGGAGAAGAAGTTGAATACTGTGCCGAACACGGCATTGCCACGGAGGTCGTGCCCGGAGTTACTTCAGCCGTTTCCGTACCCGCCGCCGCTGGAATACCCCTGACCCACCGTGGCATCGCGTCAGGCTTCAGCGTGCTCACGGGCCATCAGAACATCCATCACCTACCCTCAGGAAGCGACCACACCCTCGTCATCCTCATGGGAGTCGGCACCCTCGCCACACTCGTCCAAAGCCTCCTCTCCACGGGACGCCGCGCAGACACCCCGGTCGCCATCGTGGAAAGAGGCTGGACCGACCGCCAGCGCACCACGATCGGACAACTCGGAAATATCCACCATATTGCCGCGAAAGTCGGCGTCGAGTCACCCGCCGTCACGGTCATTGGCGACGTCGTGAAGCTCTCGCCCGCATATCCGGGCCACACCGGCGCAAACCCCGAGGTGGACGCTTCAGCTCGCACCCTCACAAGCAACATTTTTGCCTCGTCAGGGTTAGACAGGAAAGACCCATCTGCCTAGACTGAGAGACGGTGCGAAGACCCGGCGATCACCGGCGAGCAATCCGGAAGAACGGGCAGTACCTGTGTTCTCCCATCGATGCGTTGCGGCGCGGGAGACCACGGAATAGATACAGCCTCATTAGACCCGGACGGGTAGGCCCGAGACAGCCGTCATGAAGCGGCCGTTGCCGCTGAGACATTCTCGCGGTGGCCTCCATGGCCACCGCGAGGCGTCCCGGCGTCCACGGCAAGTGAGGTGGTACCGCGCCAACACGGCGTCCTGACACAAACGAATGTTCCTTATCGAGAACCAGGATGTCAGCGTGAGCACTCACTACCCCAAGGCGACCCACTCAACTTCTCAGCCCCTTCCCGCCTCGCCTTCCTTCCCAGAACTCGAGGAAAACGTCCTCAACTACTGGGAACACGATGGAACGTTCCAGGCCAGCATCGCCGAACGCGATCACGGTGAAGGCGCGACGGACGAATTCGTCTTCTACGACGGCCCCCCATTCGCCAACGGTCTCCCGCACTACGGCCACCTCCTGACCGGCTACGTCAAGGACCTCGTCGCGCGCTACCAAACCCAACGCGGAAATAAGGTCGACCGCCGCTTCGGATGGGACACCCACGGACTGCCTGCCGAGCTCGAAGCCATGAAACAGCTCGGCATGACCGACAAAAAACAGATCGAAGAAATGGGCATCGATCAATTCAACGACGCCTGCCGGTCCTCGGTCCTGCGGTATACCGACGAGTGGGAAAAATACGTCACCCGACAGGCCCGCTGGGTCGACTTCGAGAACGACTACAAGACCCTCAACGTCGAATACATGGAGTCGGTCATCTGGGTCTACAAGCAGCTCCACGACAAAGGCCTGACCTACCAGGGATTCCGCGTGCTTCCATACTGCTGGAAGGACGAAACCCCGCTCTCGAACCATGAGCTGCGGATGGACGACGACGTCTACAAAGACCGCCAAGACCCCACCGTCACCGTGGCATTCACCCTCAAAGACGGCTCAACCGACCTGAGCCACCAACTCGCCGGAGTCGCGGCCATCGGCTGGACCACCACGCCCTGGACCCTGCCGGCGAACCTTGCGCTCGCCGTCGGCCCGGAGATCGACTATGTGGTGTTGCCGGCAGGCCCGAAGGGTACGTCCGTCGAGGCACAGCGTTTCCTGTTGGCCGCCGAGCGCCTGGGTGACTACGCCGAAGATCTTGGATATGAGGACGCCGAATCCGCTCAGGCGGCCGTAGAGGCCCACCACCTCGGCCGGGATTTGGAGGGCTTGCGCTATGAGCCTCTCTTCGACACCTTCGTCGACAGCGAAGCCTACGACACCTCACGGGCCTGGCAGGTTCTCCTGGCAGACTACGTGACGACGACGGACGGTACCGGCGTGGTCCACCAGGCTCCCGCCTACGGTGAAGACGACCAGGCGACGTGCGACCAGTACGGCATCCCGGTCATCTTGACGGTCGATGAGGGAGCCAAAGTCCTGCCTCTATTCCGTGGCACGGAGCTGGAAGACATCGTGGGGCTCCAAGTCTTCGAAACGAACACCCCGATCATCCGTCACCTGCGTGCCAAGAACGTGCTGTTGCGCGAGAAATCCTACGTGCACTCCTACCCGCACTGCTGGCGGTGCCGTAACCCCTTGATCTACCGCGCGATCACCTCCTGGTACGTCGCGGTGAGCCAGTTCAAGGACCGCATGGTCGAGTTGAATGAGCACATCAACTGGATCCCTGAGAACGTCAAGCACGGCCAATTCGGCAAGTGGTTGGAAAATGCCAGGGACTGGTCGATCTCGCGTAATCGCTATTGGGGCTCTCCGATCCCGGTGTGGGTATCGGACGACCCGAACTATCCTCGGACGGATGTTTACGGTTCCTTGGCCGAGCTTGAAGCCGATTTTGGCCGCATGCCGCTGAATCACGAAGGCAAGCCGGACCTGCATCGACCGTTTATCGACGAGCTGACTCGCCCCAACCCGGACGATCCGACGGGGCAGTCCACGATGCGCCGCGTCCCGGATGTCTTGGACGTATGGTTTGACTCCGGGTCGATGCCTTACGGGCAAGTTCACTACCCGTTCGAGAACAAGGAGTGGTTCGAAAACCACTACCCGGCGGACTTCATCGTGGAGTACATCGGCCAGACGCGCGGATGGTTCTACACCTTGCACATCTTGTCGACGGCGTTGTTCGACCGGCCGGCCTTCACCAATGTGATCTCACACGGCATCGTGTTGGGCTCCGACGGTCAGAAGATGTCCAAGTCGTTGCGCAACTACCCGGATGTCTCCGAAGTGCTTGACCGGGACGGCTCCGACGCGATGCGGTGGTTCCTGATGTCGTCGCCGATCCTTCGCGGCGGCAACCTGATCGTGACCGAACGCGGAATCCGTGAAGGCGTACGCCAGGTCATGCTTCCGATGTGGAACGCCTATCACTTCCTGACGCTTTACTCGAACGCCGCTTTCGGTGGTCAGGGTTACGACGCACGCCCGCGGTATTCATGCGACCACGTGATGGATCGATTCATCCTCGCGAAGACCCGCCAGCTCGTGGAGCAGGTCACGGAGGATTTCGACGCTTACGACGTCTGGAGCGCCTGCGACCACCTGCGCATCTACACGGATGCCCTCACGAACTGGTACGTCCGACGCTCCCGTGAACGCTTCTTCGACGAGGACATCGCAGCATTTGATGTGCTGTACACCTGCTTGGAGACGATGTGCCGCGTCGCCGCTCCGTTGCTTCCCATGGAGACTGAGGTGATCTGGCGTGGCCTGACGGGCGGGCGATCTGTCCATCTCACGGATTGGCCCGACGCCGGTCTGTTCGCCGAAGAATCGGACCTCGTGGAGCACATGGAGACGACGCGGGCCATCTGTTCGGCGGGTTCGGCACTGCGCAAGGCCGAGAACCTCCGGGTGCGCCAACCCTTGGCGAAGTTGACGGTTGCCGTACCGCGCGGCAAAGAACTCGGCGAGACTTTCTCCGAAATCATCGCGTCCGAGCTCAACATCAAACACGTGGAGATTCTCGACTCCGAGGATGTCTCGCCGGAGAAGTACGGGATTTCCCGAAGCCTGAAGGTGAACGCTCGCGCCGCGGGCCCGCGCCTCGGCAAGCAGGTCCAAGCGGCCATTAAGGCGTCCAAGACCGGCGACTGGCAGGTCAACGACGACGGAACCGTCGTCGTGGGTGTCCAGGCAGACGGTCAAGGATTTGCCTTGCACGCCGGGGAATTCGAACTCGAGACGGTGGTTGCCGAGGGTGCGCATCAGGACCGAGCAGTCTCGGTCATTGATGGCGGATTCTTGGTGCTCGATACCGAGTTGACCGACGACCTCCTGAAGGAGGGCGCGGCGCGCGACATGGTTCGGGTGATCCAGCAGGCACGCAAGGACGCCGGACTTCAGGTGAGCGACCGCATCGTCACCGTCGTTCGGGACCGGGCCGAAAACCTTGAGGCCATCCGTGCCAACGAGGAACTCGTCGCGGGGGAGACGTTAACTACTCGCCTCGTCCTTGAGGAGGCCGCGGACCCGTCGGTGACCGTCGAGACCGTTGCGAGCAACGACCAAGAGAAGGATGCATGAGCAACCAACCATTTCGTGACGACGCCGACGGTGGGCGCGAACACGAGGAATTGCCCGAAGAGCTCAGCCCATTCGGGGCCGACGATACCGACGAACTCGCCGAAGAACGGGACCTCGACGACCTCGAGTTAGACGATGCCGTAGGCCTTCCCGTCCCATCCCGCGATGATTCGGGCGACGTGATGGATGACGTCTTTTCGGTCGAATCCATTTACGCCGAACTGCGTGGCAGGGCTCCCGAAACTCAGATGGCACCACGGTTGGATGCGATGCGTCTAGCCATGGACTTCCTGGGGGACCCGGCACATAGCGCACCAGTCATTCACGTCACCGGAACCAATGGCAAGACCTCGACGGCCCGTCTGATCGAGCGCTTGCTCCTGGCCCATGACCTACGGCCGGGCCGCTACACCTCCCCGCACCTGGAAAAGGTCAACGAGCGCATCTGTTTGGACGGTGAGCCGGTCGATGATCGAACGTTCGTCCGTGTGTGGGATGAAATTCGTCCGTACCTTCAGATGGTCGATGCACATCTGGCGGAACAGGGCGAAGTCCCGCTCACAGAATTCGAAGCCATGACGGCGTTGGCCTTCGCGATCTTCGCGGACGCCCCCGTCGACGTCATGGTGCTCGAAGTAGGCTTGGGAGGTGCCTGGGACGCGACCAACGTTGCGGATGCCCAGGTGTCCGTGGTCACCCCCATCGACCTGGACCATGTGCACATGCTTGGTGAAACGGTCGAAGAGATTGCTCAAGAGAAGTCCGGGATCATCAAACCCGAAGGTTTCCTCGTCTCGGCGGTGCAGAAGCCCAGCGTCGCAGAGATCCTGTTGGCGTCAGCCCGGGAAAACGACGCCGAGTTCCGCTTCGAGGGCGTCGAGTTTGGCGTCACGGAGCGGACACCGGGCGTGGGCGGACAGGTCGTGACCATTCAGGGTTTGGCCGGGCGATACGAGGATGTGGCGCTGCCGCTCCTCGGGGCTCACCAGGCGGAAAATGCTTCACTGGCCGTGGCAGCGGTCGAGGCCTTCCTCGGGGGTGGGGACAAAGAACTCGCCCTGGACGTGGTGCGTGTCGCGTTTGAGGAAGCCACGTCACCCGGGCGGTTGGAGGTCGTGCGCAACGTACCCGTCGTCGTGCTGGATGCTGCGCACAATCCCCACGGTATCGAGGCTTCGGCCCAAGCGGTGGGCGAGGCCTTTAACATCAAGCAGCTCAACATCGTTCTCGGCATCCTCTCGGATAAGGACGCCCGGTCCATGCTGGATATCTTGCGGCATCACTATGCCGAGTCCGAGGCATTCGAGACGCGGCTATATCTCACCCAGTCCACCTCTCCGCGGGCCATACCCGTGGAGGAGCTGGCCGAACTTGCCGTGGAGGCCGGGTTTGACGAGGACGCCCTCGAGGTCCACGAGCGTCTCGACAATGCAACGGTTGCGGCGATATCCGACGCAGCGGCCAGGGAAGAGCTCGACGCCGCGGTGTTGATTACGGGGTCGATCACCGTCGTCGGTGAAGCCCGAGTGTTACTGGGCGGCTAGGAGAACATGATGGCTCGACTTACCAAAGCGCAACGTGAATGGCGGCCCGGCCAGGTGAAAAAGCCCGGATCCGTCAAGGTCATGTTCGCCTC
Organism: Kocuria sp. HSID16901; assembly: GCF_003989425.1. Taxonomy (NCBI): domain Bacteria; kingdom Bacillati; phylum Actinomycetota; class Actinomycetes; order Micrococcales; family Micrococcaceae; genus Kocuria; species Kocuria sp. HSID16901. The sequence continues at coordinate 295,717 of NZ_RBLM01000002.1, forward strand.
CACCGTGCTCCTCTTGGAAGCCTTTGTGGTCTTTTTCGGGACCTTGGCTTACTTCGGGTTGCAACATCTGCATTCGGGAGTAGGGGCGAAAACCGGAGTCATGGTGGGCGGCGTGATTCTGGCGGCCGCCTTCATTGCCAACTGTGCGTTCCTTCGTAAACCATGGGGTTACGCCGCGGGCTGGATTCTGCAGTTGCTTCTCGTAGCCACGGGATTCTTGCTGCCGGCGATGTTCGTGATCGGCCTGTGCTTCCTCGCAGCGTGGTGGTACTCCATGCTGACGGGAACAAAGATCGACCGCGAAAAGAAAGAGCGGTGGGACGCCGAACTCGAGTGGGAACGTACCCACGGTGGTGCTTAGTCTCTGGTGCGAGGCCGTGGCGTCATGACCACGTCATGCCATGGTTGGGTCGGTGAAGCTTCAGAGGCCCCCGACCCATCATGTATTGATCGCGAGTTGGAGTCTCGGGCGGTATTCGGCTCGTGGAGTCGTCGGAAACCGGGCGAGAAGCGCGATGTACAGGGCGCCGGCGAAATTCTCGAGATGCTCTCCGGAACACGCCGCACGCCGAGCGTTCTGATCACGGGTTCTAAGGGCAAAGGGGAAGCCGCGACGACGGCGGCCGCGCACCTTTCGAACGCGGGGTTGCGCGTGGGATTGGTCTCGTCGCCCGGCATCATTTCCAACCTGGATCGTTTCAGTATCGACGGAGCCGTCGTTGGTGCGGGAACTTACAACCGGTGGCTTCGTCGTCTGGCGGGCGCCGTAGAGTCCCAGCGGGAGCGCCTCCGGGGCTATTTGGCGCCGACCGGGCTGTTCACCGTCATGGGGCACGCCATGATGACCGCGGCAGGGGTCGACGTCGTTGTTCATGAGGCCGGTATGGGCGGTGCCCACGACGAGATTTCGTTGCTCGATCGTTGGTGCGTCGGGTTTACCAGCATTTTTGCGGAGCACCTGGATGTCTTTGGGCCCACCCTGGCGCACGTCGCTCAGGAAAAATTCGGCCTCATCCGGCCGAACGACGTCGTCTGGTCTGTACCGCAAAGCCAGGGGCCGCGGCGGGTGCTGCATGACCTGGCCGAGCGGAGGAACGCCCAGGTTCAGATCGTGGCGGCGGGGGACTTCCGGACTCAAAATCGAGCCTTGGGGGAGGCTCTCGCCGATACCGCTTGTCGGGCTGTGGGCGTGAGTCCGAGCACGGAGCCCGTGGTCGTCAGCCGACCTGGACGAGGCGAAATGCGCGTCGACGCATCCGGCGCGAGATACATCGTGGACGCGAGCATTGACTCTGAGGGGCTGCGCCGAACCTTTCTGAGCGCCCTAGAAGCGTGGGGCGCGGTAGACCAGATTTTGTGGTCCGTTCCGGCCACCAAGAACGTGGTGGGAATGGCCGACTGGCTGGACGCTCAGGCCATACCGCACTATTTCGTCCCATTGCCTGGCGGACACCTCGACTATCGGCTCCCTCAGAAGCTCCAGGAGCGGCTCCGCATCATTCCCCGTGATCGAGTCATGGACGCCGTCACCGATCGCACAGTGATCACCGGGACCATTTCATTCGGCTCCTCCATTTTGAGAGAGACGGGCGTCACCCTGGAACGGCTCTACGGCCCGGTTAGGATCGGTACGAGAGACTCAACCGACCAAGGAGTTTACGGATGACGGAACGTTCATTAGTCCTCATTAAGCCCGACGGCGTCGAACGCAACCTGGTGGGTGCCATCTTGGCCCGCATCGAAACCAAGGGTTATCGAATTGCCGAGCTACAGCGCCTCAGCGCGACGCGGAACATTTTGGAACAGCACTACGAAGAACACCAGGGCAAGCCGTTCTACGAGCCTCTCCTGGAGTTCATGATGTCTGGCCCGATCGTTGCCGCCGTCATCGAAGGCGACCGCGCGATTGAAGGGCTGCGGACCATGATGGGGCCCTCGGATCCCACGACGGCGCCCGCAGGCACGATTCGCGGAGATCTTGGCCGGGACTGGGGCGAAAAAGTGCAGAAAAACCTGGTGCACGGCTCGGATTCGCCGGAATCGGCGGAACGCGAAATCGGAATTTGGTTCGGCTGATCGGCCCGCCCCACAGAAAAACGCTCCGTTGCCATATGGCAACGGAGCGTTTTTCTGTGAGGCTCCTCGTTTAGAACATCGCGAGAATGTTGGCGAAGAACCGGATAAAAATAATTCCGAAGATGACCAACAAGATCATCACGGTCAGGAACCAATTCCACCGGGGGAGAGTCTCGGCGATTCGCGGGGATACGGGAATAATCCCCACGCGGATATTGTGCATGGTCACGCTCACCGAAAGTATGGTTTGAACGATCCACACGATCATGCAGTACAGGCACAGAGCGTCGATCTGGAACGTCGTCTGATACCACAGCCAGAAAGTGAAAATCGAACCCAGCACCACACCGATATTGACGCAGATCCAATACCATTTGGCGAACCGTGCACCGGCCAGCATGGCCGTACCGAGGGTCAGAATGACTGCATAGGCGACGATGCCAATGAACGGGTTGGGGAAACCAAAGAGTTCGGCTTGTGGGGTTCGCATGACCGTGCCGCAGTTGAGCAGGGCGTTGATGTCACAACTGGCTTTGTGACCAGCATCCAAAAAGACCTGAAGCCGTTCAAAAACGAGCGCCGCAGATGCGAAAAATCCGATGGCACCGGTAATGACGAGCAGCCAGCTGAAACGTCTTTCGGTGGACTCTCCAGCCCCAGAAAGGGGTCGATCCGAGTCGTTTCCGACCTCACGACCGATTCTCGAAGTGCTCACGCGATAGTCCTTGTGGGTTGGGGCGTGCGGTAGAAGACCGCGCTCGTACCCCATCATCCTAACCAAGGGCTCCTTCGAAATTTTACGGAAAGCTTCGCAAGTCCACTGGGAGCTCCCTGATAATTCGTAATCCGGCATGTGGACGTGTTGCTGTGCGATACTGGCAGAGGTGAGATCCGCGCCGCACGCGGTTCGAAGCCCAATGTGCAGCCGACAGGTGCCGTGTACCGCGTCCCGACCAGGGATGCGAAGACCACCTTGCACAAGACTTCTGCGAGACGCGAAGCTCGGCGCAACCATTGGCCCGAGTGGTGCCCATTGCCGGCATCTCTGTTACGTCGGCTCGACGTGCGCCACGGGGTACGCCATGACTTCCGGTCGCCGCGATGAATGCGGTGAGACCGAATAATCGAGAGAGATCGCGAGTGCGGCTCGGGATGCTCTCCTAGGAGTACCAACTAAACATGAGCACACATCACGAAGGCGCCGCCGAACTCGGTGGGGCCGAATCATCGGAATCTGAGAACGCCGTGTCGTCCGCGAATTTCGGACAGGACACCACGAAACCTTCCGAACAGTCGGAAGCTCAACAGCCAGAGACCACTCAAAATGCACCCGTAGAAGCGTCGGGAGCCTCCGCTGAACAGACGACCGACGAATCACAGGACGATCGCGACAACGACGACACCCAGGACGGGACTTTTCCCGCCATCTCGGCGACCTCGTTGCTTTTTCACGCCCCCGACCTTGACGAAATAAAGGCGGCGGCGAAGGCCAAAAAGGCGGCCGAGGAATCTGAAGAGGATGAGCCTGAGGACGATGCGGTTGATGACGGCGAGGTGGTCGCCCGACGTCGTCGCCGCCGACGTCGCGGTGGTGAGGACCTCGAATTAACCGGTGGTTCGGAGGATGACCCGCCCAACACGGTCACCAAGGTCCGCACGCCGCGTGTGACCGAAGGCGCCACCTCCAACAAGGTGACGTCGGTTAAGGGATCCACTCGTCTCGAGGCCAAGCGCCAGCGTCGTCGTGACTCTCGAGCATCGGGGCGCCGTCGCCACGTGATCACGGAAGCGGAGTTCCTTGCGCGGCGTGAATCTGTAGATCGCCAGATGATCGTGCGGCAAAAGGACGACCGGATTCAGATCGGTGTACTGGAAGACGGCGTCCTTTCGGAACACTTCGTGTCGAAGACGCAGCAGGACTCCCTGATCGGCAACGTGTATCTGGGCAAGGTCCAGAACGTGTTGCCGTCTATGGAGGCCGCCTTCGTCGACATCGGCCGCGGCCGGAACGCTGTGCTGTACGCGGGGGAAGTGAATTGGGACTCGAGCGGTCTCGACGGGGCCCCGAGGAAGATCGAAAACGCCTTGAAGTCCGGCGATTCTGTACTGGTCCAGGTGACCAAGGATCCCATCGGGCACAAGGGTGCTCGTCTGACATCTCAGATCTCGCTTCCCGGCCGATACCTGGTCTATGTACCCGGTGGGTCGATGACTGGCATCTCGCGCAAGCTTCCGGACACCGAGCGTGCACGCTTGAAGAAAATCCTCAAGGATAAATTGCCGGAAGGCGCTGGCGTCATCGTTCGCACCGCGGCTGAAGGCGCTGCAGAGGAAGAGCTCGCACACGACATCAATCGCCTGCGGGCGCAGTGGGAAGACATCGAGTCGAAGTCCACGTCGAAGAAGACGCTGTCCCCGGAGATGCTTTATCAGGAACCGGACCTCACCATTAAGACGGTTCGCGACGTTTTCAACGAAGACTTCTCCGCGATGGTCGTTCAGGGGGAGCAGGCCTGGGACAACATCGAAGCTTACGTGACCTATGTGGCTCCCGATTTGCTGGACCGCCTCAAAAAGTGGGACGGCGAGGGCGACCTCTTCGATCACTACCGTGTTGAGGAAGGCTTAGCGAAGGCCCTGGACCGCAAGGTATTCCTGCCGTCGGGTGGCTCGTTGGTCATTGATCGCACCGAGGCCATGACCGTGGTTGACGTCAATACCGGAAAATTCACCGGATCCGGTGGAAACCTCGAGGAGACCGTCACCAAGAACAACTTGGAGGCTGCCGAAGAGATCGTGCGGCAACTGCGTCTGCGCGACATCGGTGGAATCATCGTCATCGACTTCATCGACATGGTCCTGGAGCAGAACCGGGACCTCGTGTTGCGCCGACTCATCGAATGCCTCGGTCGGGATCGCACCAAACATCAGGTCGCTGAGGTGACATCACTCGGACTCGTGCAGATGACGCGTAAGCGCATGGGTACCGGCCTCCTCGATGTCTTTTCCGAGCCCTGCGAGCATTGCGGCGGTCGGGGTGTGATTGTGCATGACCAGCCGTTGAAGGGCCGTTCAGGTTCCGACGCCGTGGATCACAGCAACCGCAACGACCGCAAGCGGCACAAGGACCGCAACCGTTCGTCACGTCCGTCACATGAGACGCCCAAGCGCAATGACGCTCAAGCCGAGGCAACGCGCAACGCCGTGGCCAATATCGCGGCGGCATCCGCGCACCACGACGACGACACATCCGGGTCCGGCCAGCATGACGATGCTCAGACGGTCCGTCCGGAGAGCGGTGAATCGAAGTCGGCCAAGAAGCGGAAGCGCCGCAAACGGAATAAGGATCGCCAGGCCGAGGCAACGCGGAGTCAGGATTCGGCTTCGCAGAGTTCCCAACGAAACGCGGACTCCTCGGAGGATCAGGGCGGCGCCTTGACCGACGGCAACCCGGATATGGTCGTCACCATTCAGGGCGAGGTCGTCAACCTGCCGCAGTCCGAGAAGGGCGGCCAGCGGAAGTCAACGCGTCGTGATGACTCTCAGCTCAGCCTCGATTCGCTCAATGCGGCCTTCGACGGTAAATCGTCTGACGAGCGAAAATCGTCGGATGCAGACGCCGACCAGAGCACACCGGACACGGTGTCCACCACCGATCGTGCCCGACGTCGTGCGGAAGAGCGCCGAGAGGCTTCGAGGGCCCGTTCAGGTCGTCAAGGTGCCGAAGCGGCACGCAAGGCTGCCCTGGAAGCTCTGGAAGATATGCGCCCTGGACGTAACCGGCGCCAGAAGCCGTCGGAGGATACGACGAAGTCAGAGTCGCGTTCCAACCGTCGGGGCGATACCAACCGACGTCGCCCCAACCGTCAGGAGACGCCGGATCCCGCGAAGGCAACGGTGACCGGAGTCGCGGTGCCGGGTAGCGGTCAGGCCTCAGTCGAGGAGAAGGGTGCGTCCAATGAACCGACAGCATCCATCCCCACTTCGGCGACCGGTGCACCGGAAAAGCCGAAGAAGCGTCGCGTTCGTCGAGCCGCTTCGAGTGGTTCCGACGGTGAAATTCAGACGGGCATTTCCGGTGCGGCCTCGGGCGGTTCGGTTTCTTCAACCACCTACCGCGCTCCGGAATCTGAGAAGTCCGAGTCCCAGAACGTCACGATGTTGGGTGTGGGCGTCACGGCTGACGAAATTCAGCGCCCGGAATAAGCCGGTGCTAGTGTGATGCGTGTCGCGCCAAATTGGGCGCGACACGCATCACCGTCACTTGCCGCCCGACTTGCGGTGTCGTAGTCTTGTATGTCGGTGCTCATTAACATCTCATGAACGGACGTTAAGGTCCGAGCCGGTCAAACGGGCTGAGACGAGTCAATGAGCAAGAGAGTCCGGACGCCCGGTGGTTCACTCCGCAGGTAGCGATGCGACTGGTCCCATCCCATTCGGCGAGGACCTGTTGAATTAGGTGCTCTCCCAAAAAACTTTGTACAGATAACGTCGAGAGAAGTGAGTTCCCAAGTGGTGTACGCGATTGTCCGCGCTGGCGGCCGCCAAGAAAAGGTTTCCGTCGGAGACCTCGTGACCCTTGACCGCGTCGCCGGCGAGGCCGGCAGCACCATTGAGCTGCCCGTGCTGATGCTGGTTGACGGCGAGAAGGTCAACGCCGATGCGAAGTCCTTGGCTTCCGCTACGGTCACGGCAGAGAAGGTTGAGGACCTCCGCGGTCCGAAGATTGTCATTCAGAAGTTCAAGAACAAGACCGGTTACAAGAAGCGCCAGGGCTTCCGCGCTGATCTGACCAAGGTCAAGATCACCGGCATCAACGCCTAGTAACCCCCAGCACGGTTTTCCGTCAGAAATTTCATCCGAAGGTAGGCAGGTATGGCACATAAAAAAGGTGCAAGCTCAACCCGTAACGGCCGCGATTCGAACCCCCAGTACCTGGGTGTGAAGCGCTTTGGCGGCCAGGCCGTCAACGCCGGCGAAATCATCGTTCGCCAGCGTGGTACCCATTTCCACCCGGGCGAGAACGTCGGCCGCGGTGGAGACGACACCCTGTTCGCTCTGGCCGCTGGTCAGGTCGAATTTGGCCGTCGCCGCGGCCGCAAGGTCGTCAATATCTTGTCCGCAGCGGAGTAATTCGTTCGTCGTGACGTGCCGGTCGGTGTGACCGGCAGAGGAAAAGAGGGCATGCGCGTACGTCGCGTATGCCCTCTTTTCTGCTTAACCGATAGAATCGCGGAATACGCACCGCAAGATTTTGAGGAGTTTGTGTGGCCAACTTTGTGGACCGGGTCGTCTTGCACGCCAGCGGCGGATCCGGGGGAGACGGTTGTGTTTCCGTGCGCCGTGAAAAGTTCAAGTCCCTTGCCGGGCCGGACGGTGGTAACGGAGGCAACGGCGGTGACGTGATCCTCAGGGTAGACGGTCAGTCCACCACGCTCCTCGAATATCATCATCTGCCGCATCAAACCGCGCCCAAGGGCGATGTGGGTCGAGGCGGGCTGAGCCACGGACGGCACGGGGAGAACCTGATTCTCTCGGTGCCACAAGGCACCGTCGTCAAAAGCAAAGACGGTGAAGTCCTAGCCGACCTCGTTCGGGAAGGCGACGAATTCGTCGCGGCCCGGGGCGGAATTGGTGGCATGGGAAATGCTGCCCTGGCCTCGCCCAAACGGAAAGCGCCGGGATTCGCCTTGCTCGGCATCGACGGCGAGGCGCGCGACGTCGTGCTGGAACTCAAATCGATTGCCGACGTCGCCCTGGTGGGCTATCCCTCGGCGGGTAAGTCCTCATTGATTGCGGCCATGAGTGCCGCACGTCCCAAGATCGCGGATTATCCTTTCACCACCCTGGTGCCGAACCTCGGCGTCGTGGAAGCGGGCAACGTACGCTTCACGGTGGCAGACGTTCCCGGATTGATTGAAGGAGCATCTGAAGGCAAAGGCCTTGGTCACCGATTCTTGCGCCATGTCGAGCGGTGCGCCGCGATCGTTCACGTGATTGACTGCGCGACGCTGGAGCCGTATCGCGACCCGATCAGTGACTTCGAGACGATTAACGCCGAATTGTCTCGGTACGACGTCGATCCCACCGCCGGTACGTCCACTCCGCTTGTGGAGCGTCCACACATCGCCGTACTCAATAAGATTGATGTTCCCGAAGCTAGGGAACTCGCTGAATTTGTCCGTGGTGACCTCGAGGCCCGCGGTATGCGCGTCATCGAAATCTCCACGGCGTCGCACGAGGGTCTGAAGGAGCTTTCCTTCGCGATGGCGGAGCTCGTGGAGGCCGCTCGTGCTGAGGCCGTTGAGGTCGAAGAGGAAGCACCTGCTCCGGCGGTTATTCGTCCACGCGGATTCTCCAAGAAAAAGGTTCAAGAGTTCTCAATTCGTCATGAAGAACGGAACCTGGAGCCGCTCTTCCGCGTATTGGGTGAGAAGCCGGAGCGTTGGATCAAGCAAACCGACTTCGCAAATGACGAAGCTGTCGGGTTCTTGGCGGATCGTCTCGCTAAGCTCGGGGTCGAAGATGAATTGTTTAAGCAAGGTGCCAAGCCTGGCGACGCCGTCGCCATCGGACCTGACACGGATGCCGTGCTCTTCGATTGGGAACCGACGATGATGACCGGTGCGGAAAACCTCACGAGTCCCCGAGGAACAGACGCCCGGCTCGAGGAGCTGCTTCGTCCGACGCGTGCGGAGAAGCGTGAAGACTACCAGCAGCGCAAGGACGCGAGGGCCGCCGCACGTGCGGACCTTGAGGCCGAACGCCTTGCCGGTAAGTGGACGGAATCAGTGGACCAAGCGCGTGAGCGTAAGGCTCGTGGAACCGGCACCGAAGAAATTTCTGGAGGAAACGGGACAGAATGAGCAAGGCCAACTCGAAGCTGAAACAGACCGAGATCCAGCGCTCCGCGGAAAACCGGGGGAAGAACCGGGTCAGCCCCATCGCCAAGCGTTCGGATATTCCCAAAGCCAAGCGTGTGGTGGTCAAGGTTGGTTCGTCCTCGTTGACCTCCATTGCGAATTCCTTGGACGAACTCGCGGTCGCCACGGTGACCGATGTGTTGGCCAAGGCCCACGCTCGCAATGTTGAGGTGGTTTTCGTGTCGTCTGGCGCGATTGCGGCCGGTCTGGCGCCCCTCGGCTTGAGCCGTCGCCCCAAAGATCTCTCCACGCAGCAGGCCGCGGCCTCCGTGGGGCAGTCGCTCATCATGACCCGGTACACGGAGCTCTTCACCCGCTATAACGTCACCATCTCGCAGGTGCTCGTGACGGCCGAGGACCTCATGCACCGGAACCGCTACCACAACGTGCATCGTCAGCTGGAGCGCCTCCTCGACCTCAACGTACTCCCGATTGTTAACGAAAACGACGCCGTCGCGACTCACGAACTGAAATTCGGGGACAACGACCGCATCGCGGCGCTGGTCGCCCACACGATCAAGGCCGATGCCCTCCTGTTGCTCTCCGATGTGGATGCTTTGTACACCAAGCACCCAGCCGAGGGCGGCGAACGCATCGCCGAGGTTTCGGATCCCGAAAAGGATCTGGAAGGTGTCGAAATCGGAACCATCGGTCGTGCCGGTGTGGGATCCGGCGGCATGGTCACCAAGGTCGAGGCGGCCAAGATTGCGTCGGCATCGGGCATTCCCGCGCTCGTGACCTCCACGGCGAATGCGGCGGCGGCGCTGGCGGGTGAGGACGTCGGTACGTGGTTCAAGCCCACGGGAGGCCGTCGTTCGGTGCGTCTGGTGTGGCTGACTCAGCTCGCCAAAACCAAGGGCGCGTTGACCCTCGATGACGGCGCCGTGAAAGCGATCCGCCGCCGGACCTCTCTCTTGGCTGCGGGAGTCACCAAGGTCGAGGGTGTCTTCCGTCCAGGAGAGGCTATTGCGCTCAAGACGCCTGAGGGAAAGACTATTGCTCACGGGATCGCCGCTTATTCGAGCGACGAATGTAATCTGACCGCAGGAAAGCACACCGACGACGTCGTGGACGAACTCGGCGAGAATTTCGACGGCGTGCTGGTGCACGTGGATAATCTCGCGTTGTTGCGCCGGAAACCATAGGCTCGAGCCGGCGGTGGGGCGGTCAAACGTTTTTTACGTTCAGTGAAAGCGGATGATTCGCTGACCGCCTCCCGCTAGGGTTGACGTTATGAGCGAAAACGCACAGGAACACCAGTCCACCTTTTCGGTCCCTGAAGACGTTCAGACCGCGGTCAATGCGATGGCCGATGACGCGCGGAGGGCTTCCCGCGCTCTGGCCACCGCTGATCGGAGTCGTAAAGATCGAGCTCTGATCCGCATCGCCGAGGCCATTGACGCCTCCCGAGAGGTCATTCTGCGGTCGAATAGCGACGATGTGTCTCGGGGTCGAGAGAAGGGCCTCGCTGAGAACCTGTTGGACCGGCTCACGCTGAACGATGAGCGCATTGATGGACTCATCGAGGCCCTCCACAATCTTGCGTCCCAGGTTGACCCCATTGGGGAGATCTTGGATGGCCAGACCCTCCCCAATGGGTTGAGGGTTTCACGGGTCAGGGTTCCCCTCGGCGTCGTCGGTGCCATCTATGAAGCCCGCCCCAACGTGACCGTGGATATTGCGGGACTCGCCTTGAAGTCTGGTAACGCCGCGATGTTGCGAGGTGGCTCGGCTGCCCTCGAAACGAATAAGACGCTCGTCGGCGTGATCCGAGACGCACTCGACGCCGCGGGGCTGCCCATGGACGCCGTGCAGTCGGTTGACGAGTACGGCCGCGACGGTGCCAACGCTCTGATGCTGGCTCAAGGCAAGGTCGACGTCCTCATTCCTCGCGGAGGCGGCAACCTGATCCAGTCGGTGGTCCAGAACGCCCGCGTTCCGGTCATTGAAACGGGGGAGGGCAACGTTCACATCTACTTGGACGACACCGCCGATGCCGAAAATGCGGTCCCGCTCGTCGTGAACTCGAAGATTCACCGCCCCTCGGCCTGCAACTCCGCCGAAACTTTGTTGATCCAAAAGGGATCGCAGGCGGCCGGCGAGGTGCTCAAGGGATTGCTGGACGCTGATGTCCGCCTCCACGTGGACGATGCGTCTGCCGAGCTTGCGGGCGGGTTCTCAGATCGAGTGGTTGCGGCCACGGACGACGATTGGGATTCCGAAACGCTGGCACTCGAAATGTCGGTGAAGGTCGTCGATTCCATGGAAGACGCTCTCGAGCATATTCAGAAGTACTCGACCGGCCACACCGAACTCATCATCACTAACGATCTCCGTAAGGCCGATGAATTTGTGAATCGCGTTGATTCGGCGACCGTCATGGTAAATGCGTCCACGCGATTCACCGATGGCGGGGAATTGGGCCTCGGAGCTGAAGTCGGAATTTCCACGCAGAAGTTGCATGCTCGCGGACCGATGGGCTTGGCTCAACTCACCTCGTCGCAGTGGGTGGTCCGGGGGCAAGGCCACGTCAGGGGCTAAACTGGACGTGACCTCATCGCACCGGCATCACGGCGGACGCTGGAATCGGCCCGTCGGAAGGGAAAAATAGGACTATGCTCAACACCGCTATCCTCGCCACCGCAACGTTGGCGGAAGAATCCGAAGGGTTCGACCTCGGCATCCCCCATTGGCTGGTGGCTGTGATTTTCTTCGCGGCATTCTTGCTGATGGCCATCGTGACCATGTCGTTCTCCGGTCGTGGCATCCGCCGTGATTCGGTGAGCCCGTCGTCGCTTTCGCCTGAAGAAGTCGAGGCCATGACCGAATACCAGCAGAAGCACCGCCGCTAAGGCCTTCGACGGAAGCTGGGACCCCGCTTTGCACCGCCATACGGGGTCCCATTCGCACATTTCATGAATCCTCATCTCACTACTGCCCCTGGCCATGGATTATCCGTTCCGCCCCGCAAGGAGGGGCGGACCCGCCTCGGCGTCATGGGCGGAACATTCGATCCGATTCACCATGGCCACCTGGTTGCGGCCAGCGAAGTCGCCTCGGTTTTTGACCTCGATGAAGTGGTTTTCGTGCCCACAGGCGAGCCGTGGCAGAAAGCCGACAAGAAGGTGTCATCCGCGGAGCACCGGTACCTGATGACGGTCGTCGCGACGGCATCGAATCCGCGATTTACGGTATCTCGGGTCGATATCGACCGCCCTGGGCCGACGTACACGGTCGATACTCTTCGAGACCTCCGTTCCCTTCGTCCCAATGCGGACTTGTTTTTCATCACGGGCGCAGATGCTATGGCGCAGATTCTTTCGTGGAAAGACGCCTCAGACATGTGGGATCTCGCGTATTTTGTCGGGGTCACTCGTCCCGGACACGAGTTGGCGGCGCCCTATCACGGCGAGGGTGTGGGATTGCTGGAAGTGCCGGCGATGGCCATCTCGTCGACCGATGTCAGGAGACGTTCCGCGGCAGGCAAGCCGGTCTGGTACTTGGTTCCCGACGGCGTCGTCCAGTACATCAACAAGTACGACCTGTATGATCCGCACGGTGAGACGGGAGACGAACCGGACCGCCAGAACCCCGATCGCCTCCCGAGGGAACATGGGGGAGAAACCCAGACCGGTAGACTCAACAACGACGCGGTAACGCCGCGTCGAGCGGATATTTCAAGGAGCTTCAGCTGAGTAGCAATCTTCCCACCACGACCGACATCACGTCGGACCCGGACAAGGTGTATGTGGCGGAGGACGGAACACAGGTTCCTCCGGCCCCGGAGGAGTACGGTCCCCGCCGCCTGGCCCGCTATCGTCGCGGGTATTTGGCCGAGGTCCGGGGAGAGCCGCCGCTGCATAGCCAGGGCGTTCCGATTGTTCCGACGATCGAGCCCAGCCCGGACGTTTTGGAGATTCACCGCCGGTTTGAAGCGCTTTCACGTTCTCTGGAAGAGCACGGGGAGTTTGTCCAGCTGGGCGAGAACGCCGAGTTTGATGCGTTTATCGCCGAGGACGCCTCGGCCGTCAAGTTCCAAGAAGAGGACGTGCTGAACGCGGTTCAGCGTCACATCTTGGGCGAGTCGGGGAGCGTTGCCGATAGTCCCAGCATGTCCATCAACCCGGCGCACCTCTCCGGGTTCAGTAGTACTGATATCAAGCGGGACTACGACGAACACGTGTTGGGCCCGGTCACCACGGGGGTGCCCGTCGTCTTCGGCCCGGACGAGCCTCAGGTTCACAATGTTGCTGGGGGCGCGACCTTGCCGGACGCGACGCCGGTGGAGTCCAAGTCGTCTGACGAACCTGACGTCACGTCCATTCCTCTGACCGCACCAACGACCGGTGCGAAGGAAGAAGAACCCCAGAAATCTACCGAACAGACGTCGGGAAACGCAGCTGCGGCATCTTCGGCACGACCGGTTCGAGCGATGGACGCTCACGGCCTGGACTTGTCCGGCATGGACCGTAAGGCGCCAAAGTCCGGTTCCAAGATCGCCCTCTTCATCATCATTGCTTTACTTCTGATTGCGGCCGTCGTGCTGGGAATCATTTTCCTTCTCTGATCCGACCGCTTCTCGAGTCCCGAAAGGACACCATGACAGCTACTCAAGAATCCATCGACGCCATCACCGTGGCCGCGCAGGCCGCTGAATCGAAGCAGGCCACGCAGCTCAACGCGTACGACGTCTCAGAGATCATGGGCCTCATCGACGGCTTCCTGATCGCCTCCGCGTCCAACGAACGCCTTGTGGATGCCATTGTTGACGAGGTTGAGGACCAGCTCCGCGAGCAGAAAAACCTGAAGCCGATTCGCCGCGAAGGCAAGTCCGGCGGACGGTGGGTCCTGTTGGACTTCGGTGACATCGTCGTCCACGTTCAGCACGAGGAAGAGCGCGAATTTTACGCGTTGGACCGCCTCTGGGCAGATGCTCCGCGCATCTCGCTGGGCGTGGAGAACGAAGTGCAGGAGGTCGGTGACCTTCCCGAGGCGACGGAACTGGCACCAGAACCTAAGTCCTAAAAATTAGGTGGTGCAGATCACCGTTCACGGATTTGCACAACTCGCGAAGGCTCTCATATAGTAGAGGAGTTGCCGCGAGGCAAACACCAGAGATCATCTTCGTGATGATCACATGGGGCTGTGGCGCAGCTGGTAGCGCATCTGCATGGCATGCAGAGGGTCAGGGGTTCGAGTCCCCTCAGCTCCACCACAATATATCTACTGGGGCTTCCGTCTAGCTAGGCGGGCTAAGAAGTAGAAATGAAGAACGCCTACCGAATGCGGTGGGCGTTCTTTTGTTTTTAGACCGTTACTGGCACCGGCTTCCACCGCGGAGTTCTGGCTGCTGCGCTCGAGATGTGGTCTCCCGCCAGCCACATCATTGACATAGCGTGGCCTCACAGATCCTTACCGGATCAGGACCAACGAGGAGATCACCGTGAGCAACGAATTCACTCAAATTTTTCCCACAGGCGAACCGAACGAGGCTTTCGCTCAATACTTCATCGGCCAAAGCTATCTCGCGCCGCTGACCGACGGGCCCGTCCCGGTATCAAACGTGTCCTTCGAGCCGGGATGCCGCAATAACTGGCACATCCACCACGGCACCGACGGCGGGGGTGACCAGATCCTGTTGTGCACCGCCGGTTCGGGTTGGTACCAAGCGGAAGGCGAAGAGCCCATCAGCATGGTTCCAGGCACTACGATCCGAGTACCGGCCGGGACAAAGCATTGGCACGGTGCGAAGGCTGACGTATGGTTCTCACACGTCGCGTTCATTACGCCCGGTCAGGACGTCAGTAACGAGTGGCTGGAGCCGGTCTCCGACGAAGAGTACCGCGCTCTGCCCACCACGCAGGACGACGAATAGAGTCCCTTACCCGGTGACGGCTAGATGTCGGGACCATCCACAAAATTTGACGCAGACTCCATCGCGTTGACCAGGCCCTTTCTACGAGCCATCGCCGGGGGCGCCAGGAAAGTGATCTACTGCATGGTGGGGCCGAAGTAGCCGACTTAAGCTCGGGTTATCGAAAGCTGCAAGGAGGCCGACATGACCGTCGTCAAGATCAATAGACTCTCCGTCCCCGAAGGCGTGGGCCCGGAACTCGAGCATCGATTTGCGGAGCGAAAGCACTCCGTGGACTCTGCACCCGGTTTTCAAGGATTCGAACTGCTACGTCCCGTTGGCGAGCAGAAGGAGTACTACGTCATTACTCATTGGGCCGATGAGTCTAGCTTCCAGAATTGGGCATCCCAACGGCAGACACGGGATCCGAAGACCACGGTGTCGACCTCGGAGGGAATGCTGGAGTTTGAGGTCGTCGATCTCGACTAATTCATGACATGGCAATGGCCAGCCGGGTCAGTTTTATACCCGTGCTGGCCATTGTCGTTTCGACTGTGAATCTCTAGGCGGAGACAAAGACGGAGTCGGTCGCCTCGCGTCCCAATGAGAGGCTGTCCTCGCTCCCGGCGATGTGCACCTCGAGTCCACCCGAATACGGTGCGCCGGGGGAGATTTCGACCCGCACGCCGACTGTCAGCCCCTTCGCAGAAAAGTACTGAAGCAGCTGCGGGTCGGCATCGGAAATTCGTTCAATCGTCACCGGCCGTCCCGGTTCCGTGTCCGTGAGACGATGCGCTTCAGGAGTAGATATTGTTCCGTCGCGCCCAGGGATCGGGTCCCCGTGGGGGTCCCTTTCCGGGTGGCCCAGGACCTCGTCGATCCGGTCGATCATGAAATCGGAGACGGCGTGCTCCAATTCCTCCGCCTCGTCGTGTACCTGATCCCAGGTGTAACCGAGAGTTTCCACCAAAAAGGTCTCGAGGAGTCGGTGCCGTCGAACCATCGCGACGGCGTGCGAGCGACCCTCGTCCGTCAGCGTCACGGCGCCGTAGGGAGCGTGGGTGAGTAACCCCTGGGACGTGAGTTTGCGGACGGCGTCGGAAACCGACGACAACCGCAAGCCCGTAGTTTGCGCAATCGCCGAGGCGGTTACAGGGCTATCTGACCACTCGTTAAGCGACCAGATGGTCTTGAGGTAGTTTTGTGTGCTGTCGGTGAGCTGCGAGACGGACATGCTCCCCATCTTACGAACAAACGCCCAGGGGTTTCACGGTGACCAGGAGCGGGTCAGTCCCACATGCCCAGAAGGGCCATCCACGCGGTACCGATCGTGCCCCAAATAACCACGTTGGCCACCGAAGCGATGAAGCCGACGCGGAACCATTCGCGTGTGGACACGTAGCCCGATCCGTAGATCACGCCGGAGGGACCCGACGCGTAGTGGGTGAGACCGCCCATCAGGTTGCCGAGGAAGCCGAGGATCAACGCCGCAAACATGGGTGGCGTGCCGGTCGAGATCGCTGCCCCCAGGAAGACGGCGTACATCGCCACCACCTGGGCGGTATTCGAGGCGAAGAAGTAATGGACGTAGAGGTAGCTCAGCGCGAGGATCGCGAACGCCAAGGGCCACGGGAATCCGCCCACCATATTGCCCACCGAATTTCCGATCCAACTCATCACACCCAGTGCGTTGAGTTGTGTGGCCATGCCGACCAAGACCGAGAAGAAGATCAGCGTGGACCATGCGCCCGAATTAGCGGCCATATCCTTCCACGTCAGGACGCGAGTCACGAGCAGAATCGCGATGCCCAGGAAGGCCGCCGTCGTCGCGTTAATACCGAGTGAGCTACCCAAGACCCACAGGATGAGTAGGACCACGAAGGTCAGCAACATGATCCACTCTCCGCGGGACATGCTGCCGAGTTCCTTCAGCTGTTCCCGGGCATGGGCGGGGGCGTCGGGGGTCTTCTTCAGCGTCGGCGCGTAAACCTTGGACATCAGCCACGGCATCGTGATGAGTGAAACCAGACCCGGAAGTGCGGCGGCCAGTGCCCACCCGCCCCACGTGATATTGACATGGTGTTGGGAAGCGAAGCTGACGGCCAACGGGTTTCCGGCCATGGCGGTCACGAACATAGCCGAGGTGATCGTATTGACCTGGACCGAAGTCATCGAGAGGTAGGCGCCGAGCCGCTTGCGGGATTCGTCGCTCTCCGAGGTGGAGCCGTTGACGGTCGCGAGCGAGGCAACGATGGGATACACGACGCCGCCGGCGCGGGCCGTATTCGACGGCGTCGCGGGGGAGAGCACCAGGTCGGTCAGGGCCATGCCGTAGGAGAGGCCGAGGGAAGATTTCCCGAGCGCCGAGACAAATAAGAGCGCGATCCGTCGGCCCAAACCGGTGATGAGGAATCCGTCGGCGATGAAAAAGGCGGCGACGATCAGCCAGATCGTGGAATCGCCGAAGCCCATGAGCGCTTCCTTTTTGGCGTTCATCGTCCCGGTGATCATCGCAGCGGCTAGACCAACGATGGCCACCGAAGCGGTGGGAAGCGGCTGGAGAATGAGTCCCAGGATCGTGCCGACGAAAATGCCGGCCATATGCATTCCTCGGGGATCCACACCCTCCGGAACAGGGAGGAGATAGATAGCGACCGTGACGATGAGGATCAGGGCGATCTTCAGCGTCATGGATTTCGTGTTGCCAGCTGAACCCTTGGGTTTCTGGGGTGCAACGGTCTTACTGCTCACGATGTGTCCTTTAAAAGTTTGACGTGACTGATGGGTACCCGGGCCCGTTATGCCCTGGATCAACCCCTTTCGACTTTAGGTCCGCGACGTCCGGATGTGGGGCCTGGAACGGCCAAAAACCGAGTTCCCCTCGCCACATTGACAGCACGGCGTGAGCCTGATTTGCCGAACCTCTGTGACAAACTGGACACATGCCTCTATCTCGGCCCCGCATCCGCAGGAACTACGCGAAGACGCGCCGCACACCGTCCATGAGTCGTGAGGCGGTGAACCTGGGGTACCGCATCGCCGATGGAATTCACGAACGTCGTGAAAAGGCGGCCATCAAAGCTGGCAACGAGCCCGCAATCGTGCCCTTCGTGGGTTACGGATCCACCCAGTGGGTCAGGGTTTTGGGGCGTGCCCTGTATAAAACGATGTTGTTTTCGGAACTGAGCGAGACGTTCTCGGGAGATCAACGAGCCAGCAGCCCGGCACGCGGCTGGCGCTCCTTCACCTCGGTCCCGATTTCCTACGCGGAAATCACGGTGACGATCGGCGGACAGCAATTTCAGGTGTCCTCCGACCGTGGAGGGGTCCTCGACGTGAGCCTCGACATCGACCTCGAGCCTGGCGTGCATGAAGTGACCATGAGCATGGAGGGATCCGAGACGGTTTCGTCCAGCGTGTATGTGGTTCCCGAGGACGAAAACATCGGCATCATCTGCGACGTCGACGACACCGTCATGGTTACCGCTTTGCCTCGCCCGCTCTTGGCGGCCTGGAACTCCTTTGTGCTGAGCGAGCACGCACGTATGCCGACCCCCGGAATGCCCGTCTTACTCGAACGCATACATCGGGCCCACCCGACGTCGCCGGTGATGTACCTATCGACCGGAGCGTGGAATGTCGCGCCAACCCTTCGCCGGTTCTTGTCTCGAAATGCCTATCCGGAAGGCACACTTCTGCTGACCGACTGGGGTCCTACAAGGACGAGGTGGTTCCGTTCGGGCGCGGCCCACAAGGTCAATTCGTTGCGACGACTGGCCCGTGAGTTCCCGGACATGAAGTGGATTCTCATTGGCGACGACGGTCAGAGCGATCCCGATATCTATAACGGCTTCGCTTTGAGGTACCCCGAGCACGTTGCTGCCATCATTATTCGTAATCTCACCGTCGGCGAGTCCGTCTTGGCGTCGGGCCGGGTCTGGGGAGACGACCGTGCCCGGGAAATTGCCGCAGGTTCACTGTGGATGGAGGCCAACGACGGCGCGACTCTCTGCGACAAGCTCAAGCGCACCGACCTCTTGTGAGGTCATTCGCGACACGCGAGTGTCGTCGTGTTTCTCATGAATTTTAGGTGACGGATTCTGTGGACAGACCTGTGGTCGAGCGTCCGTCTGGAAAGCATCGACCGTGCGATTTCGCGGCGGAACGCTCCACGAATTACATCCTTGTTGTGTGCACACCCTGGGGATAACTTTGGCGGTCAAAAACACATATGTTGGGGGCTCTTCTGGAAGCCAACACAAGATGTAGTATTGATTCGAACCCAGCGACGTCGCTCGAGGAAGCAGGTAAAACTGCTCAGAGCACCTGTCGCCCATCCCATGGCACGAGGAGAAACCATGTCAATCACCGTTTACACCAAGCCCGCCTGCGTCCAGTGCAACGCGACTTACCGTGCCCTCGACAAGCGAGGCATCTCCTACGACGTCGTGGATGTCACCGAGGACAGCCAGGCTCTCGAGCACATCAAGGGATTGGGCTACATGCAGGCCCCCGTCGTCGTCACCGAGGATGATCACTGGTCGGGTTTCCGCCCGGACAAGATCTCGACCTTGGACGTCGCCCTCGCTTCCTAACCTCAACCGCTCACTCGTAGATTTCGGGAGCACCTCATGGATACTGCGCTCGAAACTTCTCGTGGCGCACCGTTGACGGACGACGAACCACTGATCGTCTACTTCTCCTCCGTCTCCGGAAACACCCAGAAATTCGTTGACAAGGTGGACGCCGCGTCACTTCGGCTTCCATTGCGCACCGGCGAGGAGACGATCCATATGGATCGTCCGTACGTCCTGTGCGTTCCCACCTACGGACGGCCCCGTTCCGGCGGAGCCATCCCGCCTCAGGTCATGAAATTCCTGCAGGTTCCCCAGAACCGGGAACTGATGCTCGGAGTCATGGGCGCGGGAAACACCAACTTCGGGGAACACTTTTGCATCGCGGCGGACAAAATTGCCGTCAAATGCCGTGTCCCCGTCCTCTATAAATTCGAGCTCATGGGCACCAGCGACGATGTTGCCCGCGTTAACGAAGGATTGAAAGCTTTTTGGAAACACAACTCCCCACTCGCGACGTAAGCTCTGAACGCGGTCACGACGACCCCACCATCCCGGAGAAGTACAAGGGCCTGGGGTATCACGAGCTCAACGCGATGCTCAATTTGTACGACGCGAACGGCAAGATCCAGTTCGACGCCGACCGTCAGGCCGCGCGCCAGTACTTCTTGCAGCACGTCAATAACAACACCGTGTTCTTCCACGACCTCGAAGAGAAGCTCAAGTACCTGGTTGAGCATCAGTACTACGAGCCCGAGGTCCTGGAGCAGTACTCGATGGACTTCATCCGGTCCCTCTCGAAGCTCGCTTACGCCAAGAAGTTTCGTTTCCCGACCTTCCTCGGCGCGTTCAAGTTCTACACCTCCTACACGCTGAAGACTTTCGACGGACAGCGTTACCTGGAGCGTTTCGAGGACCGCGTGGTCATGGTGTCGCTCGCCCTGGCACGGGGTGATGAAACCCTCGCGACGCAGCTCGTCGAAGAAATCATCTCCGGACGTTTCCAGCCGGCAACTCCTACCTTCCTGAACGCGGGCAAGAAGCAGCGCGGCGAACTCGTCTCCTGTTTCCTCCTGCGCATCGAAGACAACATGGAGTCGATTGGTCGCTCCATTAACTCCGCCCTGCAGCTGTCCAAGCGTGGGGGAGGCGTGGCCTTTGCCCTCACCAACCTGCGTGAGTCGGGCGCGCCCATCAAGAAGATCGAGAATCAGTCTTCTGGCGTGATTCCGGTGATGAAGCTCTTGGAAGACTCGTTCTCCTACGCGAACCAGCTGGGTGCTCGTCAGGGTGCCGGCGCCGTATACCTGCACGCACATCACCCGGACATCTACCGATTCCTGGACACCAAGCGGGAGAACGCGGACGAAAAGATCCGCATCAAGACCCTCTCACTCGGCGTCGTCATTCCGGACATCACGTTTGAGCTCGCGAAGCGGAACGAGGACATGTACCTGTTCTCGCCGTACGACGTGGAGCGCGTTTACGGCGTGCCGTTCTCGGACGTGAACGTCACCGAGAAGTACTACGAGATGGTCGACGACTCGCGCATCGCAAAGAAAAAGATCAACGCCCGTGAGTTCTTCCAGACGCTCGCCGAGATCCAGTTTGAATCCGGTTACCCGTATGTGATGTTCGAGGACACCGTGAACCGGGCTAACCCGATCGACGGCAAGATCATCATGTCCAACCTCTGCTCGGAGATCCTTCAGGTCTCGCAGCCCTCGGAGTACAACCCGGGACTGGATTACGACCACATCGGCAAGGACATTTCCTGCAACCTCGGTTCCTTGAACGTGGCCGGGACGATGGATTCCCCGGACTTCGGCCGAACCATCGAAACTGCCATCCGTGGGTTGACGGCCGTTTCGGACATGTCCGAGATCGAATCGGTGCCGTCTATTGCCCGAGGCAATTCGATGTCGCACGCGATTGGCCTGGGGCAGATGAACCTGCACGGGTACCTGGCGCGTGAACGCGTGTTCTACGGTTCGGAAGAGGGTATCGACTTCACGAATATCTACTTCTACACCGTGTTGTTCCACGCGTTGCGGGCTTCCAACAAGATCGCCATCGAACGCGGGGAAACCTTCGTAGGCTTCGAAAAGTCGAGCTACGCCTCGGGTGAGTTCTTCGACAAGTACGTCAAGCAGTCGTGGGAGCCGGCCACCGAGCGTGTCCGTGAGCTGTTCTCCGAAACGCACATTCCCACTCAGGCCGATTGGGAAGAGCTCAAGGCGAGCGTCATGGAGCACGGCATCTACAACCAGAATTTGCAGGCCGTCCCGCCGACCGGTTCGATTTCTTACATCAATGGCTCGACCTCCTCGATCCACCCGATCGCTTCGAAGATCGAGATCCGTAAGGAAGGTAAGCTCGGGCGCGTTTACTACCCGGCTCCATACCTGGATAACGACAACCTTGAGTACTTCCAGGATGCCTACGAAATCGGCCACGAGAAGATCATCGACACCTACGCGGCCGCCACGCAGCACGTGGATCAGGGTCTGTCTTTGACGCTGTTCTTCCCGGACACGGCCACGACGCGTGACATCAACAAAGCTCAGATCTACGCGTGGCGCAAGGGGATCAAGACGATCTACTACGTGCGACTGCGTCAGCTCGCTTTGGAGGGCACCGAGGTCGAAGGCTGCGTCTCCTGCATGCTGTAATACCGTGATGGGGAGGGTCGGATGGACGTCCGGCCCTCCCCGACACCCGATGCGTTCAGAGAGCGCATCACCATCGAAAACTTCACCACCATCACCCGCGATGACGCGCCCAGCGCGCCCAAAGGAGTCCCGCCTGCCATGATGAGCGAAAAGGTCGAACTGGTCCACAACGTCGAGGCCATCAACTGGAATCGCATTCCGGACGAGAAAGACCTTGAGGTCTGGGATCGGTTGACCGGCAACTTCTGGCTTCCTGAGAAGGTTCCGCTGTCCAACGACGTTCAGTCGTGGGCGACGCTGAACGACGAAGAGAAGCAGCTGACCATGCGGGTGTTCACGGGCTTGACCTTGCTCGATACCATCCAGGGGACCGTCGGCGCCGTCGCTCTCTTGCCCGACGCGCTTACGCCTCATGAGGAGGCCGTTTACACGAATATCGCGTTCATGGAGTCGGTGCACGCCAAGTCCTATTCGTCGATTTTCTCGACGCTGTGCTCGACCAAGGAGATCGACGAGGTCTTCCGCTGGTCCCGTGAGAACGAGCACCTGCAGAAGAAGGCGAACATCGTCATGGATTACTACCAGGGCGATGATCCGTTGAAGAAGAAGGTTGCTTCGACGCTGCTCGAGTCTTTCCTCTTCTATTCGGGCTTCTACCTGCCCATGTACTGGTCATCCCACGCCAAGCTCACGAATACCGCGGACCTCATCCGGTTGATCATTCGCGACGAGGCCGTTCACGGTTACTACATCGGCTACAAATATCAGCGTGGTTTGGAACAAGCCAGCCCGGAGCGCAAGCAAGAGCTCAAGGACTACACCTTCGAGCTGCTGTTCGAGTTGTACGAAAACGAGGTGGCCTACACGCACTCGTTGTACGACGGCGTCGGCTTGTCCGAGGACGTCAAGAAGTTCTTGCACTACAACGCCAATAAGGCGCTGATGAACCTCGGCTATGAGGCGATGTTCCCGTCGTCCGTGACCGACGTTTCCCCGGCAATCCTCTCGGCGCTTTCCCCGAACGCGGACGAGAACCACGACTTCTTCTCGGGGTCGGGTTCGTCCTACGTCATCGGCAAGGCCGTCAATACAGAGGATGAGGACTGGGACTTCTAGAACCCGTCGTCGTGACACGATGAGAATGCTGTGACTTGAGCATTGCCCGGGCCGTTGGAACACCACGGCCCGGGCTTTGTCGTTCCAGCCGCGCAGTCACGGAGCAGGTTCGTTCACTCACAGGGGAGCCAGTCGCGCCACGGTAGCAGCTCGCCGTATTCTCGAGGTGAAGATCACCTAGGTTAGGAGTCACACCGTGGCACATGCTGCAACGTCGGAGCAGGAATCCCAGACCCACCACCGTGGGGGATCGGCCCTGTCACAGCCGAGGTCCACCAAGTCACCCACAGAGCTTCAGATAGACCGGGTGTACCGTCAGGTCGGGAATAAGCAGTCGCACCACGTCGTCGTGCTGGAGCAGACCTTTACAAACTCCGCCGACGACATCTGGCAGGCCCTGACGACGCCGGAGTCCTTGGGCGTGTGGCTCGAACCGGTCGACATCATTTCTCAGGAAAAGCGCCGGTTCAGGACGGGCAAGACCGGAACCGAAGGCACCGTCGAGATCTTCGACGCGCCCCGGTTGCTCCAGGTGTCCTGGGAAAACGGCTCACAAATCGGCGAACTGCAGATCTCCATCACGCAGACCGAAGCCGGCTCTTCGTTGACGCTTCGGCATCGTGTTCCGGCCGACGAGCACTGGGACACCTACGGCGCAGGAGCGACCGGCGTCGGCTGGGATGGCGCATTCTTGGCACTCCACGCATATCTCTCGGGACGGGCGGCGACGGTGCGCGAACGCATGGCCGCGCTGGAGGGCTCGGAGGAGGGCAATCGTTTCATCGAGGATTCCAGCAAAGCGTGGGAAGCCGCGCAGGTGAAGGCCGGCGACGACGAGGCGACCGCGCGCTCACAGGCCGAACGTACTCAGGCCTTCTACCGCGGTGAGGAAGCTCCGAACCAGGCGTAGCTTCACAATCACCGGCTTTCCCGGGGCCAATTTCGTCGCAAGATTTCGACTCAGGGCGTGTGGTGTCAGCAGCAAGGCTGGTTCCACACGCCCTGAGTCGTCCCCGGTGGCCTAAACTGCGCCCTCGCCTCGATTGAGGTGTCCGGTGAGGCGCTCATGGATTCGAGCGGAGGACGGGTCCAGCCCAACGACTTTCACTTGGTGCCCGCCCCGTCGGTACCGGTCCATGATCGAGTCGAGTGCTGCCACAGTGGATGCATCCCTGATCCTGGCCTGGGAAAAATCAAGGGTCACTCGTTCGGGGTCTTCGACATAGTGGAAGGACTCGTACAGGTCGTTCGAGGAGGCAAAGAACAGCGTCCCGTCGATGTCATAGCGCACGGAGGCGAGCTCATCGCCGTCGTACTCCGGAATTCTAGTGACTTCCACCAAATGTGCCACGCGCCGCGCAAAAGCAATCATCGCAGCCATCACCCCAACGGCTACTCCTAATGCCAGATTGTGGGTCGCTACGGTCACCACCACGGTCAGCACCATGACCAGAGTTTCGGACCAGGGCATGCGCCGCAGGAGCCGTGGCCGCACGGAGTGCCAGTCAAAGGTTGTGAACGCTACGTAGACCATCACCGCGACGAGCGCAGCCATCGGAATGACCGCTAATACCCCGTGCAAGCTCAGAATGAGCGCGAGTACCGAGGCCGCGGCCACCAACGAGGACAAACGCGTGCGGCCTCCGGTCTTCACGTTGATCATTGTTTGGCCAATCATGGCGCAACCTGCCGAACTCCCGAAGAGTCCCGAGACGACGTTGGCCAGCCCGAGCGCCCATGATTCCCGTGTCTTCCGTGACGGGGTATCGGTGAGGTCGTCGACCAACGCTGCCGTCAGGAGGGACTCGATCAGGCCGACCACGGCCATCGCAAAAGCCACCGGTGCTATGGCCACGAACAGGTCCCAAGACCACGGCACATGAGGAAGCCCGAATGCTGGCAACCCTTCCGGTAGCGAGCCCTTCTGACCGACGGTGGGCACATGTCCACCCACGAGTAGCGAAACCGCCGTCACCGCCGCTATCGCGACCAGCGGTGCGGGGATCAGCGTGAACCAGCGGGGCAGGAGGAAGACGATGAGTAGCCCCAGGGCAACCAGGGGATAGACCATCCATGGAACCCCCATGAGCTCTGGCATCTGCGAACTAAATATCAGGATGGCTAGCGCATTGATGAACCCCTTCATGACCGACCTCGGAATGAATCGCATCAGCTTCGCGGCGCCGAGCATGGCCAAAAGGATTTGAAAGAGACCGGAGAGGATCACGGCTGCAAAATAGTATTGAACACCGTGACTGGCGATGAGAGGCGCGGCGACCAACGCCACGGAACCCGCAGCCGCGGAGACCATCGCTGGACGACCACCAAACACGGAGGTGACGAAAGCGATAATGACCGCTCCGAACAGACCCGTGCGAGGATCCAAGCCGGTGGCGATGGCAAAAGCCATGGCCTCAGGTATCAAGGCTAAAGACGTGACAATACCGGCGAGGACTTCTGTCAGAGCGGTACGAGGGTTCCTGATCGCTTGAGCGATACTTAGCGGTTGAGCCGCCACGGGGGATGCCAAAAAGGCCACGAAGATTCGCTCCTGATGAGGGGGGATGCCGAATCCAAGAGTATCGGAAGGAGGTGCCGAGATTCTCGCGGAGATTTCTTATCGGGGGTCAAGGTAATCTCTCGTTGAAACCTACACATGAGGACGACCATGCTCATCGAACGTGCCGACGACCAGACACCCACATCCTTCGGGTCCACCATTGACCGTCTCCGACGGATAGCAGCGGGTGAGGAAAGCTCGGTACTGCGATTCTCCCGTCCGGAACCGGTGGTCGGTTTTGGCCGACGGGACGAGCTCAACCCTGGCTTTGCCGCGGCTCGGGAGGCCTGCATTCGACGCGGCTTCTCGGCCTCCGTCAGGAAAGTCGGGGGTCGGGCCGCCGCATACCACCGCGACTGCCTCATCGTGGATCATCTCTTCGCCGACGACGACGCCACAAGCGGCAACATGCGCCGATACCGAGAGTTCGGAAAACTCTACGCGGGTGCGCTCCGTGACCTTGGCATCGAGGCAGATGTGGGAGAGATCCCCGGGGAATACTGTCCCGGTGAATTCAGCGTTCATGGGCTCGACGCCACCGGCCGCAAGATCAAGCTTGTGGGCACCGCTCAACGAGTCATCGCGGGAGCATGGTGGTTTTCTGCGGGCATCGTGGTGGCGCGTCCTGAACCGCTCAAGGCAGTGCTGACCGAGGCGTATCAGCACCTCAATCTACCCCTTGACCCAGGAACCATCGGGTCGGCCAATCAGGCGGTGCCGGAACTCCAGTGCGAAGACGTGGAGGACGCGGTGCAGGAGCACTACGAACGGTGGCTGGTGAATAACTCTGCGGGCTAGGGAAGCAGCACATAGCAAGGGTTATCGTTGTCATCAGAGGTGTCGTGTTCATCCTTTTAGTCCACGATTGACACAACACCGGCAATAATGAGGATGACAACGGTCAATCCGTGACGGCTGAGACATCCGGAGAAGCCGTCTAACAAGGTGCTTCCAAGATGCGATGAGTGTCCGTGGACCCAGTGATAGCCGACCATGAACTCCGGTACATCAAGGAAGTAGAGGGTTCGTAGAATGTGTGGACGGTACGTTATCGCCCGAGCCTCGGGGGACCTCCTGGGCGGAGTCGAGCTTGAAGAATCCCTCACCAATTACAACGTGGCGCCGACTCACACCGTGCCTATTCTGGTCGATCACCCCAATGACGGCGGTTTCACCCGAGAAATTCACGGGGCTCGTTGGGGCCTGCTTCCCGTGTGGGCCAAGGACGAGTCTTTTTCATCGCGAGCTTTTAACGCGCGGTCTGAAACCGTGACCGAGAAACCCACCTTCCGACATGCCGTTAAATCCCAGCGTTGCGCCATACCGGCCACTGGATACTACGAATGGAAAAAATCGACTCCATCGACTGGGGGTAGAACGCAGAAGACCCCGTTCTATGTGCATCCCGAGAATTCCGACGACAACATCTATTTTGCAGGGCTTTACGAGTGGTGGAAGATCCCGGAGGGAGAGAACGCAGGGGAGTGGCTGCTATCCACCACGATTTTGACGATGCCTTCGCCCGGAGAAAGCGACGCGGAAAAGTTTTCCTCCGAGACGTTGAACGAACTCGGGGAACTCCATGACAGGCTACCTATCCCGCTCCGGTATTCGGGTGACGACAACGACGAGCTGTCTGTTTGGATGCGGGCACAGGAAGAGGCCGACGTCGCCGTGGAACGCATTCGGGGCCAAGCCTACGACGTCGCGCGGGAATGGGTCCTCACCGAGGTGGGGCGTGAAGTCGGGTCGGTGGCACATAATGGACCAGAGCTTATTCAACCGGTGGAGCGCTTGATCTAAGAATCCATCACCTGACCAGACCCACGAGATACGACAAGGCCCCGGACCAGCGGTACCGGGGGCCTTGCTCGAAGCTACCTTCAGAGTTCGGAGTCATCCTCCGGGATCCAACGCTTGAAATCCAAGGTCAGATACAAGGCCAAAGCCGCGGAGTTGTCCTCGGCGATGCGCAGCGCAACCTCTTCATGACCCAGCTCATGAAGCTGATCAATCGCAATACGAAGCAGTTGCTCGGCGAATCCTTCACGACGGCGGGTAGCGGCCGTGAACAGCTCGAAAACGTACGGCGTATTGGGAACTCCGGAACCCACACGGGAGTCGAGAACGATCGCGGCCGCAACGATACGACCGTTGTCATCAACCACCACCGGGGATGCCGACTCAATCAGGTTTCCGTAGTCACCGGCGAAAACCTTGTGAAGGATTTCGAGCGCCTCGGCCTGGCTACCGACGACGTCGACGTCGTCGTACGAGGCAAAGAAGAGCTTTGCCAGACCGTCGGCATCCTCTTGCGTGACGGGGCGAGTCGAAACCTTGAGGGGGCGAGTGTTGGCCCACGTCTTTCCAATAAGTGTGATCGTGCCGCTCACGAAAACCTCCCGAATGATTCCCACCGGCCACGTTCCGTAACCGTATGTTTGTAGTCACTAGCCTATCCTCCGGAGGGCGTTCGCGGAGCCTAGTGGTGACGATCGACGAATGGATCTATACCCAGGTTATCGCGTTATAGAAAATTTTATCCTGTGTGGTCAGAATCTACTGGTAGTTGGGTTATCGCACCGGTCTCACGAAGGATCGTTCCCAGCCCTTCGAGAACCTGGTCCGTGTCGTTGGCGAGCGCGTCATGATGAAGGGTTTCAGACGTCCACGTCTGAAGGTTGGCAACCGAGTTCGCGGTGTGTAACGCGTGATCGTAATCCACGTACATGTCATGGCGATACGCGCTGGCCGCAACGGGAACCTCATTAGTGCTGAGGGCGTCGAGGTCATAGAGACGACCCCAATCGTCCTTATCGGCCAGGACCTCTGCGGTTTCCGCTAGAGGCCGTAATGCGGGGTCTTCCCGGAAATACCAGGGGTGAATCATCTCCCCGGTCAGCATCAGGGGATCGGCGCCGGAACGGTAATCTTCGCGGGATGTGCGGACCTGATCAGCGGCCCAGCCACTTCTCACGCCGGGGCCGTTACAGTAAATCGCCTCATGCATGAGGGCGTAGAGCGGTTTTCCGGCAAAAGTGATGTCGTGATGTGTATCGGTCAGGAATGCTTCGGAGAGTCGCTGATCGCCCTCCGCAAATGCCGATTCCAAAAGGTAATGCAGACCGTGAACTCGAGAATTTCCACCCAGTCGATGACCCACCATCTGAAATCGATGCGGAGTCAGCGCTTCACCGCTCGGAAGTTGGATATTTTCGCGACGCAGCAGCTCCGCGATCCGTACAGCGCGGTCGCGATCTTCTGGGTACCACGAATAAAACTCGTGATTTCTTTCGGCCACGCGGTCAAACGTCGATTCGTAAACTTCGTGAGGGGAGGCATGAAGGGGAGCCAGTCCGGCGGTCATCCAGGAATGAAGCAGCGATTGCGGTGCGAAGGAAAGATAGCTCAAGGTGATGAAGCCGCCGAAGCTCTGCCCGAGGGTTGCCCATCGTTTCTCGGGCTCGTTGCGGGTCAACGTCGCGCGTACGGACTCGGCATCGGCAACGATCGAATCGGCCCGGAAGTGCTCCAAATAGGCCGCTTGTTGGGCTGCATTTCCGCGAGCAACCAGGCCTTGGGCTGTCAAGGGCGTGGACCGACCGGTCCCACGCTGGTCCAAAAGGACGACGCGATATACGGTCGCCATGCGGCTGACCCAGCCATGATCCGCGAGGGGACGCGGTGACGGCATCCCCGGTCCACCTTGGAGATACACCAGGTATGGCCGCTTCTCCGGCGCCCCATGTGCTTGATCACCGGTGTGCGTCACTACTCGAGCAAATAAGTCGACGGTTTCGTCGCGCAAACCATACACGTCAGATTCCCCGAAGGGCGTGTCGTGCGACCATTCCCAGGCGTGGGCCAGCGGCACCTGAAAAGTCATCTCGGTGATGTGCAGGTCACCGACGCGATGGCTAGGTCCAATACTGTGGGGCACAGGCCGTAGGCCCGGTGTCGACGTCGTCATGATTCCGTGTCCTTTCAGCTTCGGACGGCATCGCGGAAAGAGCCAACGTGATCGATGCGGATCACAGGGGCCCCGACGTCGTCTGATGATAAGAGATCCACCGTCGCCGTGATGCCGAAATCGAAGTTGTCGTCCGGATCAGAGAAGGTCTGCCGTAGGCGCCACGTCGTGTCATCGTGTTCATCAATCGTGAGCAGACGCGGGGAACGGGCTGAGGCGTCGGTGAAGATATCGTCGTACTCGTCAAAGTACTCGTCCAAGGCATCGGCCCAGCGATCCGCATCCCACCCTGAATCCGCATCGAGTTCGCCGAGCTTTTGTTCCTGTTCATCGGCAAAGAGCTCGACGCGACGGAACATGGCGTTGCGCACCATGACCGTAAAGGCGCGACGATTATCGGTGAGACGAGGTGCAGATTCCGCGACGAGTTCTTCCAAAGAATCTTGTGTCGGCTCTGCTGCTTCGCCCGACGTCATTTTCTCCCACTCGTCGATGAGGGAGTTATCGGTCTGGCGGATCAGCTCGCCGAGCCACTGGATGAGGTCTTCCAAATCATCCGTAAGCGAGGAAATGGGCACCGTCTGTTTCAATGCCCGATACGCGTCCGAAAGGTACCGCAAGAGAATACCTTCGGAACGTGTGAGTTGGTAATACTGCACGAAGTCGCCAAACCCCATAGCGCGCTCGTACATGTCGCGAACGATGGATTTTGGCGCCAGCTCAAATTCCGAAATCCAGGGGGCACCGGAACGGTACGTCTCGAAGGCCTCCTCTAGCATGTCGGCGAGGGGCTGCGGATAGGTGATGTCCTCGGCGGCATTCATACGCTCGGTGTAGTCCAAGCCCTCGGCCTTCATCGCGGCAATAGCCTCTCCACGCATCTTCTTTTCTTGTGCGTTGAGGACCTGGCGGGGCTTCTCGAGGGTTGCTTCAATCACCGAGACGGCATCGAGGGCATAGGTAGCCTCATCTCGGTCTAGCAGCGTCAAAGCGGCCAAAGCGAAGGGCGACAATGGCTGATTCAGCGCGAAGTTATCTTGCAACTCCACCGTCAAGCGAACCGTACGACCTTCTTCGTCCGGCTCGCTGAGGCGTTCGATGACTCCCGCGGCGAGGAGCTCGCGGTAGATGCCGATCGCCTTGCGGATCAGAGCCCGCTGTCGCGGCCGAGGCTCGTCATTTTCGGTGAGGAGCTTTTTCGCCGCCACAAATGGGTCACCTGGACGGGCCAGGAGGTTCAACATCATGGAGTGAGTCACCGTGAAACTCGAAGTCAGTGGCTCAGGTTCGGCCGAGACGAGTTGCTCGAAAGTCTTCCGGGACCAGGCCACAAACCCCTGAGGAGGCTTTTTCTTCTTTCCCCGAGTCGATTGTGCGATCTTCTTTTCATCGCCATCGAATTTGGCCCGGGCCTTCTCGAGAATTTTCGCGTTCTCGATGTCGTGTTCGGGAGCCTGAACCACCACGGTGCCGGCGGTGTCGAAGCCTGCCCGGCCGGCGCGCCCCGCAATCTGGTGAAATTCTCGTGCCTTGAGACGGCGCGTGCGTTCCCCATCGAATTTGGACAAAGCCGTGATGAGCACGGTGCGAATGGGCACATTGATGCCGACGCCCAGGGTGTCGGTGCCGCAAATGACTTTGAGAAGCCCGGTTTGGGCCAGTTGCTCCACGAGCCGCCGATATTTGGGAAGCATCCCCGCGTGGTGCACCCCGATTCCGTGTCGGACCATTTTATTGAGCACCTTGCCGAAGCCAGAGGAGAATCGGAACCCGGCAATGGCATCTGAAACCCGTTCGCGTTCCTCCTTGGAGAGCACGGAAATACTCATGAGAGCCTGCGCCTGATCCATCGCCTGGAGCTGGGAAAAATGCACCACATAAATTGGCGCTTGGTTGGTCGTCACGAGTTCTTCGATGGCCTCGTGGACGGGCTCTTCCGAATAGTAGTAGTTCAGCGGAATGGGGCGCTCCGAACTCGTGACATAAGCCGTAGGTCGGCCCGTCAATTCGGTGAGTTCGCGTTCGAACCGGGAAACATCCCCCAGAGTGGCGCTCATCAGCAGGAATTGTGCCTGCGGCAATTCAAGAAGCGGAAGCTGCCATGCCCAACCGCGTTGCGGGTCGGAATAGAAATGGAATTCGTCCATCACGACCTGTGTCAGGTCGGCACCTTCTCCTTCCCGCAACACGATATTCGCCAATATCTCGGCGGTGCAGCACACAATGGGCGCCTGAGCGTTGACCGAAGAATCCCCGGTGATCATTCCGACGTTTTCAGGGCCAAAGATCTCGCAGAGATCAAAAAACTTTTCGGAGACTAAAGCTTTGATGGGAGCCGTGTAATACGAGCGTTGTCCACGGGCGAGCCCAGCGAAATGAGCAGCCACGGCCACGGTGGACTTTCCGGATCCCGTAGGGGTAGCAAGGACGACGTTGGCTCCGGCCGCAATTTCCAAGACGGCTTCGTCCTGAGCAGGGTAAAGCTCCATATCCCGCGATGCGATCCACGATGTGAAACCTTCGTAGATTTCGTCGCCAGTGAGGGGATTCGACGCGTAGTCCCCTCGGAAATACTGATGGTCGGGTCCGGCTAGGCGAGGGTCGAGTGCTTCAAGGAGTTTCATTGACTCCCATGCTACCGGGACTCGGCGGCCCATGACGGGCCTGCATCGAGTCTCTTGGGCCCGGAATCCCAACGATCCGAGGGCATAATGGAGTTATCTGAGACACCCAGAGGAGATGACCCATGTCCAATGCTTTTCCGTCCGACCTCGAAATCGCTCAGAGCGCCGATCTCTGGCCCATCGCCCGTATAGCCCAATCGGTGGGCATCAACGATGACCGTTTAGAGCCGTACGGGAAGCACGTCGCCAAGGTGGTTCTGGCGGAATCGCAAGGAGCGCGCCAGCATCAGGGAAAATACGTTGTCGTGACCGCCGTGACGCCGACGCCGCTCGGTGAAGGAAAGACGGCTACCAGTGTTTCGCTGGCTCAGGGTCTTGCTGCGACCGGGAGGAAAGCGATACTGACCCTCCGGCAACCATCGATGGGCCCCACCTTCGGTATCAAGGGCGGCGCGGCCGGCGGCGGATATTCGCAAATCGTTCCCATGGAAAAGCTCAATCTTCATCTGACGGGTGATTTCCATGCCGTGACGTCGGCTCACAATATGCTGGCCGCGATACTAGACAATCACCTGCATTTCGGCAACGAGCTCGACATCGATGAGCGCACCATTTTCTGGCGTCGTGTCCTTGACGTCAACGACCGTGCGCTCAGAAATATCGTCCTCGGACTCGGCGAACGCGCCGACGGCGTGACGCGTCAATCGGGTTTCGACATCACCTCCGCGTCCGAACTCATGGTGATTCTTTCACTCGCCACCAGTTTTGAAGATCTCAAGGAACGTCTCGGACGTATTGTCGTTGCATTCACCTCCTCAGGTGAACCAGTCACGGCGCGGGATCTCAAAGCCGACGGCGCCCTGAGCGTCATTCTGGCGGACGCCATGCACCCAAACCTCATGCAGACCTTGGAACATGTGCCCGCACTAATTCACACGGGGCCCTTCGGAAATATCGCGACGGGCAATTCGTCCGTGGTCGCGGACTATGTGGGTCTCGAGCATAGCGACTACGTCATCACCGAAGCCGGATTCGGGTCAGACATGGGCGCGGAACGATTCGTCAACGTTAAATGTCGAGTCAGCGGGTTGCGTCCGGATGCGGCGGTACTGGTCGTTACCGTGCGTGCGTTGAAGTCACATTCAGGTCGGTATCGCATCACACCGGGAAGTCCCTTGCCTGAGGGACTTCTCACCGAGAGTCCCGACGACGTCGTGGCAGGCGCCGAAAACCTGAGAAAGCACGTCGAAATTCTCCGGTCATTTGGAATCTCGCCCGTCATCGCCATTAATGTATTTCCCGCGGACTTCGAGTCCGAACATCAGGCGATCAGAGATATCGCACGAGATCTCGGTGCCGAGGTCGCCACGCATCGCGGTGTAGCCGAAGGAGGGCCGGGAGCCACCGAACTGGCCGAGGCCGTGGTCCGGGCTTGTCAGGAGCCCGGTGAATTTCGCTTCACCTACGATGACTCCGATTCCCTCGTCACGAAGCTAGAGAAAGTGGCGACCACGGTCTACGGCGCGGATGGCATTGACCTGTCCTCGTCGGCGGCAGCCCAACTGGACCGGTACGAAAAACTCGGATTCGGGGAGCTACCGGTCGTGATCGCCAAGACGCACCTTTCGATCTCGGCCAACCCTTCCGCGAAGGGTGCTCCGACGGGGTGGCGGCTTCCCGTACGGGAAGTGCGACTCGCGGCGGGCGCCGGCTACGTGTATGCCATTTGCGGCACCATGCGGACCATGCCCGGCCTGTCACGGCATCCAGCCGCCGAGCGAATTGGCTTTGACGAGAACGGAACGTTGCGGGGGCTGTTCTGAGGCCTTGCCCCGAGGGGGGGAGCTACCAGCCTCGTTCGGCCCATTCCTGGAGATGGGGGCGTTCCGCGCCCAGCGTGGTGGAGTCACCGTGGCCAGGCAGGATCACCGTGTCATCACCATATTCATCAAAAATCTTGGTCGTGACATCGCGATACAACGAATTAAAGGCTTCCGGTGAACTTGTCTTGCCTAGACCGCCGGGGAACAGCGAATCGCCGGTGAAGATGTAGCTCGGTCCGTCGTCGGGCGTATAGGCCAGGGCAATCGAACCTGGGGTATGGCCCACTAAGCCGATGACGTCGAGTGAGAATCCTTCCAGGTCCGCGGTGTCGCCATCCTCAAAGGTAATATCCATCGGAACGTTAATGTCCGCTTCATCGGCTGCCCCGCACGCGGTCAGAGCCTCGGACCGGGAGACGATTTCGGGCAGGGCCCGAACGTGATCCCAGTGCGAATGGGTCGTGACGATGAGTTGCACGTTGCCACAGCAGGCACATTGATCGTCGACGTCGTGTGCACCGGCGGCAACGAGGCCTGAAATTGCGTCGGGATCATCGGCGGCGTCGATGAGCAGTTGTGTGCCGGTCCGTTTGCACGTCACGAGATAAACCTTGTTGTCCATGCTCGAGACGCTGATATAACGGATGGTGACGTCACTCAGGTCGATCTTCTCGGTAGCGATTGCCATCATGGTGCCGAGTTTAGGACTTTCTAGGGGTTTCGGCACAACCCGTGCCGAAGATTCGTTCACCAGCGGCAGACGACGCCCACAAACCCTCCATGACTCGTTAGAATAAATTTTCGAATACGAACGACGAAATCGATGCGGACTCACGTCCGGTAGCCACCACGAAGACAGGCAGTTCATGACCACTCAGCACGTTCAGGCAACGCCACCAGGAGCACCGCAAGATCTCACTCGGATCCTCGTCAAAGGTGCCCGAGAGAATAATCTCCAGAACGTAGACCTGGACATTCCGCGAAACGCGATGGTCGTTTTCACGGGGCTGTCTGGCTCGGGCAAGTCGTCTTTGGCCTTTGACACGATCTTCGCGGAGGGGCAACGCCGCTACGTCGAATCCCTCTCAGCGTATGCGCGCATGTTCTTGGGCCAGGTCGACAAGCCCGACGTCGATTTCATCGAAGGCCTCTCTCCGGCCGTTTCCATCGACCAAAAGTCGACGTCAAAGAACCCTCGGTCGACGGTCGGGACGATTACCGAAATCTACGACTACATGCGCCTCTTATGGGCACGCATCGGGCATCCCCACTGTCCCATCTGTGGTGAACCCATTACCCAACAGACGCCACAAGCCATCGTCGATCAATTGATGGCCTATCCCGAACGCACCAAACTTCAGGTCCTGGCGCCGATGGTTCGGTCACGCAAGGGAGAATTTGTCGATCTTTTTGCCAATCTGACGCAACAGGGTTACTCCCGCGCTATCGTCGATGGGGAACAGATCCAGCTTTCGGAGGCCCCCAAGCTCAAGAAGCAATACAAGCACTCGATTTCCGTGGTCGTGGACCGATTGGTCATCAAGGAATCTGTTCAACAACGGCTCACGGATTCCGTGGAGACGGCTCTTGGACTTGCGGACGGCCGAGTCGAAATCGACTTTGTGGATGACGACTCCGACGAAGGTCTGCGTGCTTTCAGCGAGAACCTGGCGTGCCCCAACGAGCACCCCATCGAAACGTCGGAAATTGAGCCTCGTGCGTTCTCCTTCAACAGTCCCTTTGGCGCCTGCTCGGAGTGTGACGGCATCGGGTCGCGTCTCGAGGTGGACGAAAGCCTCGTTATCCCTGACCCGGAGAAGACCCTCGGCGAGGGCGCTGTGGCGCCGTGGTCGTTGGGCAAGGCTTCTTCCGAATATTGGCTTCGCCTACTAGCCGGGCTCGGGAAAGAGGTCGGTTTCGATCTCAACACTCCATGGCAGGAATTACCCGCCAAAGCGCGAAGCGCAATTCTCGATGGTAAAGACTTCAAGGTCGAGGTCTCCTACCGGAACAGGTTTGGTCGCGAACGCCGATACACCTCCGGATTCGAAGGCGTCTACGCGTACATCAAACGTAAGCACCTGGAAACCGAGTCGGACCGCGCTAAAGACCGATACGAGCAGTACATGCGTCAGGTTCCTTGCCCTTCGTGTGGAGGCGCCAGGCTGAACCCCACCATGCTCTCGGTGACCGTCGGGGGAGCGTCGATTTCCGATGTCACCTCGATGTCGATGTCGGACGCGCAAGCATTCATGGCAGGGCTTGAGCTGACTGAGCGTGAAGTCAAAATCGCCGAGCAGGTGCTCAAGGAGATCAATGCGCGCCTGCAATTCCTATTGGATGTAGGGCTCGATTACCTCAACCTCGGACGGGCCGCGGCCACACTTTCCGGAGGCGAAGCCCAGCGAATCCGATTGGCCACGCAAATTGGATCCGGTTTGGTCGGGGTTCTGTACGTGCTGGACGAACCGTCTATCGGTCTTCACCAGCGTGATAACCGCCGTCTCATCGAGACGTTAACCAAACTGCGCGACCTCGGAAATACATTGATCGTCGTCGAACACGATGAAGACACGATCAAGGAATCCGATTGGGTGGTCGACGTTGGCCCTGGTGCCGGCGAACACGGCGGCCGGATCGTTCACTCCGGTCCCTACCAGGAGATTCTCAACAACCCGGAGTCGCTCACGGGCGCGTACCTCAACCGGGATCGCGAGATCTCTGTTCCGACCAAACGTCGACCTATCGACAAAAAGCGCATGATCAAGGTGGTCGGCGCGCAGGAGAACAACCTGAATAACCTGGACGTCTCGTTCCCGCTGGGAGTTTTGACGGCTGTGACGGGTGTTTCAGGTTCGGGTAAATCGACGCTGGTCAACGACATCCTGTATACGAGCCTCGCCAATAGGCTTAATGGGGCCAAACAGGTCCCAGGTCGTCACCGTCGTGTCGAGGGAGTGGACCTTCTCGACAAGATCGTCCATGTGGATCAGAGCCCCATTGGCCGCATGCCGCGCTCCAACCCGGCCACATATACGGGGGTCTTCGATCACATCCGCAAATTATTTGCCGAAACGAACGAAGCGAAGGTTCGTGGGTACCTTCCCGGCCGATTCTCCTTCAACGTGAAAGGCGGACGGTGCGAAGCCTGCCACGGTGATGGAACCTTGAAGATCGAAATGAACTTCTTGCCGGATGTTTTTGTGCCGTGCGAGGTCTGCCACGGTGCGCGCTATAACCGCGAAACCCTGGAGATTCGGTACAAGGGAAAGACCATCTCGGAAGTTCTCGACATGCCGGTCGAGGAAGCCGCGGAGTTTTTTGCCGCATTCACGCCGATTGCTCGTCATCTCAATACGCTGGTCGATGTCGGCCTCGGCTACATTCGGCTGGGTCAACCCGCGCCGACCCTCTCCGGCGGTGAAGCCCAACGCGTCAAGCTGGCCTCGGAACTACAAAAGCGTTCAAATGGTCGAACGATTTACGTCTTGGACGAACCGACGACGGGCCTTCATTTCGAAGACATCAGCAAGTTGCTCAACGTCCTGCAGGGCCTCGTGGACAAGGGAAATACCGTTCTCACCATCGAACATAATCTGGATGTCGCTAAATGCGCCGACTGGATCGTTGATATGGGACCTGAAGGTGGTTCCGGCGGCGGAACGGTTGTCGCTGAGGGAACCCCTGAAGACGTGGCTCGGAACAAGAACAGCTACACGGGGCAATTCCTTGCCGAAGTTTTGGAGTCACCATGACCGTGAGCCCAACGACCGTAATTCTCTTTGACCTTGACGGAACGTTGCTGGATCCTGCCGGAGCCATTACGGAAGGCATTTCCGATGCCATCGCGATGCACGGCTTTGACAGGCCTGATCCTGAAACGTTGAGGAAATTCGTCGGGCCACCCACCGATGTGTCGCTGGCTCGTTACACGTCGATTCCCCGCGAGCGTCACCGAGACATTCTCACGACGTATCGCAAGGGATACCTCGAACGTGCACGGTCCGTGTCGGTTCTGTATCCGGGAATGCGTTCGCTGCTTCAAGAACTGAGGACTTTGCCGGTTTGGGTCGGAATCGCGACGCAAAAACCCCTGCCGACCACCAGGATCCTTCTCGACGACTTCGGCATGAGCAACTACTTCGACGTCGTCTCTGGTGCGTGGGACGCCCTGAAGCCTGAAACTCACGATCTTCCGCGGGACAAGGCCGGCGTCATAGAGCGAGCTTTACGGCAGGTGAAGGACGACGCCGAAGCACGTGGAGACGCCGTCGAGTTGAGCGGGGTTATGGTCGGTGACCGCGAGTACGACGTCACGGGCGCTGCCCACAATGGGCTACCGTGCATCGGCGTGACTTGGGGCTTTGGCGGTCCTGAGGAATTAGAGGCGGCCGGCGCAGATCCGATCGTCGACGACTCTGCATCTCTGCGGGCAGCCCTTCGAGATATGACCGGCATTCCTCTTGCCCCATGAGAAGTCAAGAATGCCTCTTCCGAACGTCGTGAGGCCTGTCGGGGAGCCGCGCAGGTACTTTGTACGTCAATAGTGGCGTTCCGCCTCGCGCGTGCGGTGCGGGTACAGTAGGGTCGACGAAATAATCGAGGGGAGTTGCTCGTGACGCTGTATTCATTGGCCCAATCCGCGGTAACCCGTCTATTGAAGACGGGGTTTCGGGCTCGAGTGACCGGGTTGGAGAACTTCCCTGAGAATGGCCCCGTGATCGTCGCTTCAAATCACCGGGCATTTCTCGACAGCGTCATCATTTCCGCCATGATGCCCCGACGCGTGGCATTCCTCGCCAAGGCCGAATACGTCAACTCACCGGGTATGCGCGGCAAATTGATGAAGACGCTCTTCGACATGATTGACATCATTCCGGTGAACCGATCGGACCAGTCCCAACGGTTAAAGGCCCTGGAAAAGGGACTCGAACGACTCGAGCAAGGCGAGGTCTTTGGGATCTATCCAGAAGGAACTCGTTCGCGGGACGGATATCTGTATCGAGGCCGGATCGGCGTGGCGTGGCTGGCCCATAAGACGGGCGCCCCGGTGGTCCCCATCGGCCTCATCGGAACGGAAAAGCTCCAGCCGCCTGGTTCCCGGCTCATCCGACCGGTGAGATTCACGGTAAGGGTCGGAAAGCCTATGTACTTCGATCGTATGGGTGATCGGCAGACGGGTAAGCAACGGCGTCAAACGACGGATCTCATCATGGATGAAATTGCACAGCTTTCAGGGCAACCGCGAAAGAACGAATACAACACCTCACCGTCCTTGGACAAAGATTCGGGCATAGCCGAATAGGAGGAAGACTACGCAGGGAGAAAAGCATGGCAGACCCGGCATCTTATCGGCCCGCGACGGGGGAGATCCCCACCAGTCCGGGAGTGTATCGATTCCGTGATGAGTTCGGTCGTGTCATCTACGTCGGCAAGGCGAAAAACCTGCGCAATAGGCTGAATTCCTACTTTCAAAAACCGGGTCAATTACCACCCAAAACCTATGCGATGGTTCATACCGCATCGAGTGTGGAATGGACCGTCGTCGGCTCCGAGATGGAATCGCTCCAACTCGAATACACCTGGATCAAGCAATATACGCCTCGGTTCAACATCATGTATCGGGACGACAAATCGTATCCGTACTTAGCGATATCGATGTCCGAGAAATTTCCGCGAGCCCAGGTGACGCGGGGCGCGAAGAAAAAAGGGTCACGGTACTTTGGCCCGTTCTCGCAGGTGTGGGCTATCAAGGAAACTTTGGACTCGCTGTTGCGGGTTTTCCCCGTCCGAACGTGCACCCGGTCGGTTTTCAAGAGAGCCGAACGAGCGGATCGCCCGTGCCTGCTCGGCTACATCGATAAATGCTCAGCTCCGTGCGTCGGCCGCATCGATGAAGAGGAGCATCGACAACTGGCCGATCAGCTGTGCAAATTCATGGCGGGAGACTCAGAGAAGCACATTAAGAGGCTGACCGCCGAGATGGAAGCTGCCGCTGAGAATATGGAATTCGAGCGGGCGGCTCGTCTGAGGGACGACATTGGAGCATTGCGAAAGGCCTTCGAACGCAATGCAGTCGTCTTGTCCGATTCGGTGGATGCCGATCTCTTCGCATTCCACGAAGATGAACTCGAGGCTGCCGCCCAGGTATTCCACGTCCGCGGAGGACGCATCCGTGGGCAACGTGGCTGGATCGTCGAGCGCGTGGAAGATCTCTCGGCTCCAGAAATGGTCGAGCAGTTATTGCAACAGGTTTATGGCGAATCTGCGGTGACCCTGGCCAGCTCTCCCGACGACGCCACGTTGAATCTCAATGAAATCCCACGAAACGTGCTCGTTCCGGTGATGCCTGAAAACGCGGATGACCTTCAGCAGTGGCTCACCGAGCTCCGCGGAAGCAAGGTCGGTATTTCCGTGCCTCAACGCGGCGAACGCGTTCAATTAATGGGAACCGTCGCGGAAAATGCGAAGCAAGCCTTGACCCTGCATAAATCCCGGCGGGCCGGAGACCTCACTACCAGGAGCGCTTCGCTTCAAGAACTCCAGGAGGCTTTAGACCTTCCCAACCCGTTGATGCGGATTGAGTGCTACGACATCTCACACGTCCAGGGAACGAATGTCGTCGCCTCAATGGTGGTCTTCGAGGATGGGCTTCCGCGAAAAGCGGACTATCGAAAATTCTCGATCCGTGGAGAAGCTGCTCGAGACGATACGGCCTCGATGTACGACGTCATCAGCCGGCGCTTCAAACGCCATCTTGAGGATCAACGTCAACGCGAGTCGGAACCGCCGACCTCGGGCGAGGTGGATGAATCCGCCGCGACTGAGCCGGCGAAATTTGCGTATCCGCCCAATCTCGTGGTCGTCGATGGTGGACCACCTCAGGTGGCGGCCGCCCGCCAGGCACTGGATGACCTGGGGATTACCGACGTAGACGTCATCGGTCTCGCCAAACGTCTCGAAGAAATTTGGGTGCCCGAAGACGATTTCCCGGTCATTCTTCCTCGATCTTCCAACGGCCTCTTTTTGCTGCAACGCCTTCGAGATGAAGCACACCGCTTCGCCATTACTTTCCATCGAAGTAAGCGCGGCAAAGCCATGTTGGTTTCCTCCTTGGACGGCATCGAGGGTCTCGGGAAGGCCAAACGCGAGGCGCTGATCCAAGACTTCGGTTCGTTGAAGGCGATACGGGAGGCCGGCGTTGACGACTTGACCCGGGTGCGGGGCATCGGCCCGACTTTAGCGACAAAAATCTTGGATCACTTATCCACAGAAGGCCAGAAACCAGCAGAATCAGAGGCCGAGGCCGGGTAGGCTTAAAGCACGAGACTCGTCGTTCGCCCCGCGCCTTCGCGGGACCGGTCCGAACCTGTTTTCCGTCTTCAAACGACACCGGGAGCTACCTGTGACGCATGTGAACCCTCCGATGAATTCCGAGGACCTCACACCCAAAAAGCCCGCACAAACCGAGATGCTCGTTATTACCGGAATCTCGGGTGCCGGCCGGTCTACGGCCGCCCACACCCTGGAAGACGCCGGTTGGTACGTCGTCGACAACATTCCGCCTAACCTTCTGGCTCCATTGGTGGATCTTGTCGCTAGGGCGCCTCAATCGATGCCGAAACTTGCGGTGATTATCGACATCCGTGGCAAGGCACTGTTTGCGGACTTCAAAGAGGCGTTCGGCGTGCTCCAGAATGCTCCAGTGGAATTCACCATCTTGTTCCTCGATGCTTCCGACGAGTCGATTATCGCGAGGTACGAGGCACAACGCCGTCCGCATCCGCTTCAAGGAAATGGCAGGATTCTCGACGGCATTCAAGCAGAGCGCGAATTGCTCGCGGATCTCAAGAGCCGAGCCGACGTCGTCATCGACACCACCGGATTTAACGTTCACGAATTGTCACGACGAATTTCGCAGACCTATTCGATGTCGGGTCCCACGATCGTGAATGTTACCGTCATGAGCTTCGGGTTTAAATACGGACTTCCGCCGGACGCAAACTTCGTAGCCGACATGAGGTTTATCGCAAATCCGCACTGGATTCCTGAGCTACG
Source organism: Kocuria sp. HSID16901 (assembly GCF_003989425.1). Taxonomy (NCBI): domain Bacteria; kingdom Bacillati; phylum Actinomycetota; class Actinomycetes; order Micrococcales; family Micrococcaceae; genus Kocuria; species Kocuria sp. HSID16901. The sequence goes on from NZ_RBLM01000002.1 coordinate 337,967, forward strand.
TCCCTTCACCGGGCGAGACGAACCAGTCAAAAATTTCGTCCTTAATAACGATGGCGCCAAGCAATTCATCGACCATTTCGTGCCGTCGCTCTCGCCGGTCATCGAGGGGTATCGTGTCGAGAATAAACATTATGCAACCATCGCCATAGGTTGCACCGGAGGGAAACACCGTTCAGTTGCGGTGACCGAGGAAATCGCCCGCCGATTGGGCGAACTAGAAAATGTGACGGTCAATGTGCAACACAGGGACCTCGGTAGGGAATAGAGCGAAGGACGGCTCGATGAATGAGACACCTCGGGGCCGAGGACGGCGACTTCCGGGATCACACGATGCCCCCAAGGTCGCAGCACTGGGCGGAGGGCACGGACTGTACGCTTCGCTCAGTGCCCTGCGACTCGTCACGCCCCACATATCAGCCGTCGTGACCGTCGCCGACGACGGAGGCTCCTCCGGACGCCTGCGAGAACAGTTCAACGTCCTGCCGCCTGGGGACCTGCGTATGGCACTTTCCGCTTTGTGTGATGACTCGGAGTGGGGCTATTTGTGGCGAGCCGCTATCCAGCATCGGTTCTCGGCGCTTCCCGAGGCGCCGCAAGAAATCGATGGGCACGCCATGGGAAATCTTCTTCTCGTCAGTCTGTGGCAACTCCTCGACGACCCCGTCGCCGGATTGGATTGGGCGTCCCGGCTTCTGGAGGCCCGAGGGCGCGTTCTACCGATGGCATTGGATCCGCTCATCATCTCTGGTGATGCTTTCATGCAAGACGGCTCTCGGGAACGCGTCGTGGGACAAGCGAAATTGGCAAAGGCTGCACGCGTTGTGAATCTCAGCCTCGAGCCGGAAGAGGCACGTGAGTGCGAGGAATCCACCCGCGCGATACTCGATGCCGATTGGGTGATCCTCGGGCCGGGATCGTGGTTTACCTCAGTCATTCCCCATCTCTTGCTCCCACAATCGAGAGATGCCCTCTGCCAAACCGACGCAAAAATCTGCGTTTCGATGAATCTGGGATTGGAGCAAAAGGAAACGTCGGGTCTAGGAGCGGTCGGGCACCTGGAATCCCTCGAGGAATATGCTCCAGAACTGTCAATTGACGCGGTCGTCGCTGACCCTACTTCTATGGAGCGGTCTCATGAGTTTGAAGAAGCGGTTGAGGCACGTGGCGCAAAAATGGTCTGGAACCGCATGAGGACGCGCAGGGGAGAAGACGTCCATAACCCATTGCGCCTTGCTGCCGCCTATCAGGAGGTCATGCGTACTCGCGACAAGGCGTACGGCATGGAACCCGACGCGCCCACCGTGTAATCTCGCGTTGTGGCCCGTGCACGCACGAGACCCCGTGAACCACGTATCCAAGATCAGCCCGGAGGAACGTAAATGGCCTTGACGGCACTCGTGAAAGACGAACTGGCCAAGTTCGAGGTACCAAAATCCTCCACACGTCAGGCCGAGGTCGCGACCGTCCTGCGCTTCGCCGGTGGGCTGCATCTGGTGTCCGGGCACATCATGATCGAAGCCGAACTGGATCATCTCGGCACGGCCCAACGTATTCAAACTGCCATCGAGGAGCTATACGGCCATCGAACCGTCTTAATGACGGTTTCCGGAGGCGCTCTCAAGCGCGGTGGTCACTATCTTTTGCGCGTGGACCAGGGCGGTGAAGCTCTGGCTCGACAGACCGGTTTGCTAGATACCCGAGGGCGCCCTGTCCGTGGACTCCCTCCGGCCGTCGTCAACGGCTCACTCGCAGATTCTGAGGCCGTCATGCGAGGCGCATTCTTGGCTCACGGTTCCTTAACCGAGCCAGGCCGCTCATCGGCCATGGAATTCACGTGCCCAGGATCGGAAGCTGCCCTTGCGCTGGTCGGTTGTGCCCGACGACTCGACGTCTTTGCTAAGGCGCGGGAGGTGCGCGGCGCCGACAGAGTCGTCGTTCGCGACGGCGAAACGATAGGTCAATTGCTCAAACGCATGGGAGCCAAGGACGTTCTCTCGCAGTGGCAAGACAGCCGCACGCATCGTGAGGTGCGAGCCACCGCCAACAGGCTCGCAAATTTTGATGACGCGAATCTTCGTCGTTCCGCACAGGCAGCGGTAGCCGCCGGGGCACGCGTTGAACGCGCTTTAGAGATTTTGGGCGATGACGTGCCCGAGCACCTGAAATATGCCGGTCATCTGCGATTGGGGCATCGTCATGCGAGTTTGGATGAACTCGGACGCTTGGCTGACCCACCGCTCACCAAAGACGCGATTGCGGGACGTATTCGTCGTCTACTCGCTATGGCCGATAAGCAAGCGGCGGTGGAAGGAATTCCCGGAACCGACTCGTCGCCCCGTTCAAGCAACGAATAGCGAATAGAGCGAAGAGCCCGTCGTACGCCGTTTGGACGGGTAATTCACCCATCCGGTTCCCCCGACGTGGCTAAGTATGCTCACGGCGTAAATTTGCCACACGAAACCACATTCCGACGTCGTGATGGTCGCCACCGCCCGCCAACTCGGCGAATCGAGGACATGCGGCCTTGCCGCACGCGATACCCCGTAGTCCACATTCGATTCTGCGCGCCAAAAAAATCGAGAAAACACACCCAAACACACACAAAATCACCTAAACTAAGACCAGGACCGAACGGAGACCCGTCAAGTGGGGTTCCTGTCGATGTGAATGCCACGTGGTCAGGGTTCGGCGGGTGACCTCCGCATGGATGAGTCACCAACAAAAAGCACTCAAACTGAGGAGTTTGATCAACAGTGACTGTACGTATTGGTATCAACGGTTTTGGTCGCATCGGCCGTAACTTCTTCCGCGCCGCGCTCGAGCAGGGCGAAAACATCGAGGTCGTAGCCGTCAACGACCTGACGAGCCCCGAAACCCTCGCACACCTCCTCAAGTACGATTCGATTCTCGGACCGCTCAAGTCAGATGTTTCGGTCAAGGATGGCCACATCGTCGTCGACGGCAAGCAGTTGACCGTTCTCTCGGAGAAGAACCCCGCAGACCTTCCGTGGAAGGACCTCGAGGTAGACATCGTTCTCGAATCGACCGGGTTGTTCACGGACGGCACCAAGGCAAAGGCGCACCTGGACGCCGGCGCCAAGAAGGTCGTCGTTTCCGCCCCCGGAACCAACCTTGACGGAACCTTCGTCATGGGCGTCAACGACGACACGTACGACAACGACTCCCAGCACGTTGTTTCCAACGCTTCGTGCACCACGAACTGCCTCGCGCCGCTGGCCAAGGTGATCGATGAGAACTTCGGCATCAAGTCGGGACTCATGACCACGATTCACTCCTACACTGCGGATCAGCGACTTCAGGACGCGCCGCACAAGGACCTGCGTCGTGCCCGGGCTGCCGCCGTCAACATGATTCCCACGTCGACTGGTGCAGCTCGTACCGTTGGCAAGGTTTATGCACCCGTTGAAGGCAAGCTCGACGGCATGGCATTCCGCGTTCCCACGATCACCGGTTCCATCGTGGACCTCTCCTTGAACCTGGAGAAGGACGTCACCAAGGAAGAGATCAACGCGGTCGTCAAGAAGGCTGCCGAAGGCGACTACAAGGGCATCATCAAGTACACCGAGGACCCCATTGTTTCGACCGACATTGTCGGCGAGGAAATTTCCACGGTCTTCGATGCGGATCTCACCTCCGTTCTCAACGGCCAGGTCAAGGTCTTCGCGTGGTACGACAACGAGTGGGGATTCACGTCCCGCACCGTCAAGTTCGTCAACATGTTGGCGGCCAAGCTCTAAGATAGGAATCGGATTCGGATTCCCACGAAGAGGTTGGAGTAGAACACCATGGCACATGCTCTAGAAGAGCTCATTGCCGGTGGTGTCAAGGGAAGGCACGTTCTGGTCCGCTCGGACCTGAACGTGCCCCTTGACGGGACCACCGTGACCGACGATGGACGTGTCAAAGCGTCCTTGCCGGTTGTGAAAAAACTTGCCGACGCCGGGGCTAAGGTCATCGTTATGGCCCACCTGGGCCGGCCCAAGGGCCAAGTTGACCCGAAATATTCCATCAAGCCCGCCGCCGACCGGTTGCAAGATCTCGCGGATTTCACGGTCGAGGTCGCCGAAGACGTGGTTGGCCCCGACGCGCAGAAAAAGGCTCGTGATCTCGGAGAAGGCGAAGTCCTCGTTCTCGAGAACGTTCGCTTTGACCCCCGGGAGACCAGCAAGGACGACCAAGAGCGTGCGAGCTTCGCGGACGAACTTGCTCACCTCACCGGTGAACGAGGCGCCTACGTTGACGACGCTTTCGGCGCCGTTCACCGGCGGCATGCCTCAGTCTTTGACATCGCGAAGGTCCTTCCGTCGTACTTGGGTGACCTCGTTGCAACGGAACTCAAAGTCCTTTCGACGATTATCGACAACCCGAAGCGGCCCTTCGTTGTCGTCATGGGTGGGTCAAAGGTTTCGGACAAACTTGCCGTCATTGACAATCTGATCGGCAAGGCCGACGCTCTCCTGATCGGAGGAGGCATGTCCTTCACCTTCAGCGCCGCGCAGGGCTACAAGGTTGGACGTTCACTGTTGGAGTCGGACCAAATCTCAACCGTTACCCAGTATTTGGAACGGGCAGAGGCCGAGGGCACCAAGATCGTCCTACCGACGGATGCTGTGTGGGCTTCAGAGTTTTCTGCGGATGCTCGTCATGAGGTTCGGTCGATTGATTCGTTGGAAGACGGAGAAATTGGTGCCGAAGGCCAGGGCCTCGATATCGGCCCGAAGTCTCAGGAACTCTTCGCCCAGTACATTAAGGACGCTCAAACCGTTTTCTGGAACGGACCTGTCGGCGTCTTCGAAATGGAAGCCTTCTCGGGAGGTACACGGGCAGTCGCGACGGCCGTTGCCGAGTCCGACGCCTTCAGCGTGATCGGTGGTGGCGACTCGGCGTCTGCAGTTCGCAACCTTGGATTCTCCGACGACGAGTTTGGCCACATCTCCACCGGTGGCGGTGCCTCGTTGGAGTATATAGAAGGCAAAACTTTGCCAGGTCTGGAAGCGCTCGGCGTCTAAAGGCACTAGCGGGCCGACCACCTCGTGGTCGGTCCGCTCTTCTCTATGACCGGACGACTCTGGGCGGGCGCGATTGAGCTCCCGACCGATACCACACCCGTGAACTCGGCATCGTGTGGATGCCACGACACAAAGGACAACGCATTGACGACGCAGACCAACGGAACTTTTGACCGCAAGCCGCTGATCGCCGGCAATTGGAAAATGAACATGGATCACGCCGAAGGCGTGGCGCTGGTTCAGAAGCTTGCGTGGACTCTCAACGACGCCAAATTTGATCACGACCGGGTCGAGGTGGCCGTGTTTCCGCCGGCAACGGATCTTCGCTCGGTACAGACCCTTATCAACGGGGACAAGCTGGACCTGGTGTATGGCGCGCAGGATCTCTCGCCGGAAGATTCGGGTGCCTTCACAGGTGATATCTCGGGAGCTTTCCTGAAGAAGTTGGAATGCACCTACGCTCTCGTGGGACATTCAGAACGCCGTTCTATCCATGGAGAAAGCGACGAATTGTGCGCACGCAAGGTCCAGGCTGCGTACCGACACGGATTGACCCCGGTGCTGTGTGTAGGCGAGGGCCTGGATGAACGAGAAGCGGGCCGACACGTCGAATACACCTTGGAGCAGCTCAGGGGATCGCTGGACGGCCTTACCCCCGCACAAGCGAAGACACTCGTTGTCGCCTATGAGCCCGTTTGGGCGATTGGCACGGGGAAGGTCGCCGGTCCCGGCGACGCTCAGGAAATGTCTGCCGCAATCCGTGCCGAGATCGCGAAGCTCTACGACGCCGAGACGGCCAACGCAGTGCGCATCCTCTACGGAGGCTCTGTTAAGGCTGATAACGCTGCGGCTACTCTGAGCGAAAAGGACGTCGACGGCGTCCTCGTCGGTGGCGCTTCCTTGAAGGCCGAGGAATTCGCAAACATCGCTCGATTCGAGAAGCACGTCGTCTCTGAATAAGGGCTATCCCCACCAGGCGACACAAGGCTAGGCGTGATTCACGCCTCCGCTCTATGGATCAAGCAATCCTATGACGTAGAGTTGGGCTGAATGTCATGTTCGTTGTGGCCACGTCGCTTGTCCTCCTTGAGGCGATGCCACAAGGCAACGAAAGGTCGAAGTGGAAATATTACGTTGGGTCCTCTTGGGGATCATCGCGCTCACCAGTGTGCTGACCATCTTTTTCGTCCTGCTGAATAAGGGCAAGGGCGGGGGACTGTCGGACATGTTTGGTGGCGGAATGACGAGTTCGCTGAACTCCTCCGGCGTTGCCTCCCGAAACTTGGTCCGTCTCACCGTGACGACGGCCATTATCTGGGTCCTCGCCATTATCGGCTATGCGCTGTTCCTGAGGTTCACCGCCGTCTAACTTTCTCAACGAGAAGAACGTACAAGGGCCGTCTCACCGTTTCGGTGGGACGGCCCTTTACTTTGATGGGGTTCAGCTCACTGTGGGCATCGACCTTGTGAAATCAGGTTCCCGAGTTGTGAGGTCACTGGGCAGAAACCAGGTCAGTCACTGAAGACGTCCTGCGCCGCCAGATACAACGTCTCGGTGCATCCACGGGCGCCAACTGCCGGCGTCTCTTGCAAAACCTCGCTGGATGCTTCTTCCTGGTGGCGATGAGCGAGAAGTCGCTGAAAGGCGTCTTGCTTGTCTCCACCGGCGACGAGAAACCAGATTCTCTCGGAACGGTTGATCATGGACAACGTCATGGTTGTTCTCTCCGGCGGCGGCTTGGGAGATTCACGAATCGCCAGGACACCATCAATCTCCGACAAGATCTCGCTACGTTCGGGAAACAGCGACGCGATGTGGCCGTCTGGGCCCATCCCCAATAAGGACAGCGCGAAGTCCGGCGAGGCCGCGCCCGCGTCCGCGTGAGCGGCCAGTTCCTCTGCATAGGCTTGAGCCGCCGCGTCTTCGGAGGGGAAAGCTGTTGCTGAACCCATGATGTGAGCGTTGGCCCTCGGCATCGGACCCTCAGCAAAGAAGGCGTCAAAAGCCTGCTGCGCGTTGCGTTCGTCGTGCCCTTCGGGAAGAAAACGCTCGTCCGACCACCACACGTGGACCTTCTCCCAGGCTACGGTGCTCACCAAAGGGCTCGCCGCGACCTTGGACCAGATGCCGGCGCCCAACGAGCCGCCAGTAATACTGATGTGGACTACATCGCGTGTCGCGGTCTCGTCGGACAGGAGTAATAACAGCCTTGCGGCTGCGGATTGGGCGACGAGATCTTTATTCGGGTATCTGAAGACCTGCGGCAGTTTAGGCATCATAGACCTCCGTGTACCGATTCGGATCTCCGGCAGGAACCGGCGCCTGGCCTTGAACGAACTTCACGTCCGACGACGCCAGACCGTTCTGCAAGACGTCACCGAATACCTCGTCTGGGTCGAGCCGGCGAAGTTCCTCGGCAAGACATTCGGAAAGGGTCCTCACCGGTAAAGCGATCTGCTGGTCTGCGCTTCCGGGACTGGAGAGGGTCGCAATGTTCTGGCCTGGGCGATAAATCGTCACCTGGCCGTCATCGCGGCACAAGCTGACCCGATACAGACCGCGCTGCTGCGGGCTTTCTTGAATCTCGACGGTGGCACCCAAGCGGTACCCAAGCCAAGTACCCAACAGGAGAACCGACGGGGACTTCTCTGACCCTTCGACGATCACCTTGGATACGTGATGAGTCTCGGGATCGTCCATGACTGCCGCCAATTGGATGCGCCACAACGTCAGCCGAGTCCATGCCAGATCGGTGTCGCCTGGGGAATACCGGAGGCGCAAAGCTTCCAACGCGTCCCAGGGAACCTCGGCACGAGCGGAATCGGTGATCCGCCGATGTGCAATCCGACCGATCGAGTGATCAGCGGGGCACTCCGGCAATGAATGCGGCCACCAAGCAACGATCGGGGCGTCCGGCAAGAGGAGAGCCGCAATCAAGGATTCGGTTGGACGAGCGGACTCTCCCCAGCCGCGAAGAATCACGATCTCGCTGGCTCCGGCGTCGCCGCCCATGCTGACCTCGGCATCAAGCCGGTTATCGCCCGACACATCATGAGCGATGTGGACGATGATGCGGCACGGATGCTCGTGGCTGGCTGCGATCGCTGCGTCGATGGCATTCTTTGAGTGGCCCTTATCGGCCATGATGACGAGGGTCAGAACTCGGCCGAGAGTGCTGATGCCGGTGTCATCGCGCATGCGAGCGAGCTCTTTATCAATCGTGGAGCTCGTGGTGTCTTTGAGGGTGCGGATCATTAGGGCCTCCTCCAGGCTCGACCATCACGAGCCAACAGTTGATGGGCTGAATCGGGTCCCCACGAACCAGGGTCGTACTCTTCCGGGCACATCCCACTGTCCTGCCAATACTTTTCGAACGGGTCCAGGATCTTCCACGAGAGTTCCACTTCTTCGTGTCGAGGGAATAGCGGAGGTTCTCCCAGAAGGACGTCCAAGATCAACCGCTCGTAGGCTTCAGGACTGGACTCGGTAAAGGAATGCCCATATCCGAAGTCCATACTGACGTCGCGCAGTTCCATTTGTGTTCCGGGAACCTTGGATGCAAAACGAATGGTCACGCCCTCATCCGGTTGGATTCGGATCACAATGGCGTTCTGGCCGAATTCCTCGAAGGAGTTTTCACGGAACAGCAAGTTGGGGGAGCGCTTGAAGACGACGGCGATCTCCGTGACCCGTCGTCCGAGTCGTTTCCCGGCCCGAAGGTAGAACGGAACTCCCGACCAACGACGATTGTTGATGTCGAGTTTTATGGCTGCGAACGTTTCCGTTCGAGAGTCATCGGGAATGCCTTCTTCATCCTTGAAGCCTTTAACTTCCTCGCCACCTTGGAACCCTTCGGCGTATTGGCCCAAAGCGGAATAGCTTTCGAGGTCTTCGGGCAAGGTGACGGCTGCGAGGACCTTGGCTTTTTCGTCTCGAAGGTATTCGGCGTCAAAGGTGATGGGCTCCTCCATCGCCGTGAGAGCCAGCAATTGGAGCAGGTGATTCTGAATAACATCCCGAGCGGCGCCGACACCCTCGTAGTACCCGGCTCGCGAGCCGATGCCGATGTCCTCGGCCATCGTGATCTGTACGTGGTCCACGTAATTCGCGTTCCACAAAGGCTCGAACATTTCATTGGCGAATCGGAGCGCCAGAATATTTTGGACCGTTTCCTTGCCCAAGTAATGATCGATACGAAAGACGGAATCGGCGGGGAACACACCCTCCACGATGTCGTTCAGCTCGCGAGCCGACTCGAGATCGTGCCCAAACGGCTTCTCAATGACGACCCGCCGCCAACCAGTGGTGTCATCGTGATCGGCAAGACCATTCTCCGCGAGTTGCGTGCAGACTGCCTCGAAAGCCTTCGGGGGAATCGATAGGTAGAACACATGGTTGCCCCGGGTTCCTCGCGACTCTTCGAGGTCCGCCAGGGTTTGCTTGAGCCGACGGAAAGCGTCAGCTTCATCGAAGGACCCCTGGACGAAGCGAATCCCCACGGTCAACTGGTTCCACACGTCTTCCCGGAACGGAGTTCGAGAATGGGCCTCCACGGCCTCGCGAACTTCCGCCCTGAAATCGTCATCCGACCAGTCGCGACGTCCGAACCCCACCAGCGCGAATTTTGGCGGCAATAGTCCGCGGTTCATGAGGTCGTAGATCGCAGGAAGGAGCTTCTTGCGGGCGAGATCGCCCGTGACGCCGAAGAGGACGAGGGCCGACGGCCCGGCAACACGGGTCAGGCGACGATCTTGTGGATCTCTCAGCGGATTGGTTTCTTGAGTAACCGACACACCAAATCCTTTAATTAAGAAATATCTTCTCGGTGAAAACTCACCAGATGGTCAAACCGCGCGTGACGGGCCGCTATTCCACGGCCGCCACGCGCGATGACTTCGTTTTACTTGCGGAGGGCGGAGGAAACAGTGTCCAAGAGTTCCTTCCAGGAGTCTTCGAACTTCTGAATCCCTTCTTCCTCGAGTTTGGCTACGACATCGTTGTACGAGATGCCGATCTTCTCGAGTGCGTTAATCTCCGCCTCGGACTGGTCGTACGTGCCCTTGACGGAATCGCCAGTGATCTCCGCGTGGTCAGCGGTGGCCTCGAGCGTCTTCTCTGGCATGGTGTTCACGGTGTTTTCCACGCACAAACCAGTGACGTACATGGTGTCCGGGTACGACGGATCCTTGGTGCCTGTGGAGGCCCACAACGGCCGTTGTGCAGCGGCACCGGCTTCAGCCAATCGGTTCCACCGCTCGGTGGCGAAGGCTTCTTCGTAGACTTGATACGCGAGACGGGCATTGGCCAGCCCGGCCTTGCCCTTCAGCTGCTGGGCTTCGTCGGTTCCGATCTTGTCCAGCTGACCATCGACCTCCGAATCCACTCGCGAAACGAAGAAGGACGCGACGGAGTGAATCTTGCTCAGGTCATGTCCGTTTTCGAGGGCATTTTCCATACCGGTCATGAACGCGTTGATCACGGCGCGGTACCTTTCGAGCGAGAAGATCAGCGTCACGTTGACGCTGATTCCCTGGCCGAGTGTCTCAGCGATGGGCTCGAGACCAGCCTCTGTTGCGGGAATCTTGATCATGACGTTGTCTCGGCCCACAGTCTCGTGGAGGCGGCGTGCCATCTCGATGGTTTCTTCGGCCTTGTGAGCAAGACGCGGGTCAACTTCGATCGAAACGCGTCCGTCAACGCCCTGTGTCGATTCGTAGATCGGTGCGAAGACATCGCAGGCATCGCGGACGTCGTCCGTGGTCACTGTGAACACGGACTCCTCGACGTCGGCGCCGGCTTCAGAAAGTTCCTTCATTTGAGCGTCGTAGGCGTCACCCTTGGACAGAGCCTGAGCAAAAATGGTCGGGTTGGTCGTCACGCCGACGACGTTGCGGTCCCGAATCAGCTCGTCCAGGTTGCCGGACGTCAGACGCTCCCGGGAGAGGTCGTCGAGCCAAATGGAAACGCCGGCGTCGGAAAGTTTTTGGGTGTGGGTAGTCATCTGTAGTACTCCTCTTGGCGATGAAGTTATTCGAAAACTGAGTGGGCCGGGAGGCTCACATGATCGCCGCCCGGCCCGTCGGTCCTATGCCTTCGAGGCGTGGATCGACTCGAGGGCCGATTCCACAATGGCCTCCGGCGTGATACCGAATTCCTTGTACAAGGTTTTGTAGTCGGCTGATGCTCCGAAATGATCCAGGGAAACCGCGCGTCCTGCTGATCCCAAGATGTCGTTCCACGACATCGCGCTTCCGGCTTCCACGGATACTCGGGCCGCTACACCGGCCGGAATGACCGATTCACGGTAGGCGGCGTCTTGACGGTCGAACCATTCGCGGCACGGCATTGAGACCACGCGGGCGGCCACGTCCTGTTCGGCAAGGAGCTTGCGCGCCGTCAGCGCCAACTCCACCTCCGAGCCGGTAGCGATCAACACGACGTCCGGAGTGGAATCGGTGTCTGCGAGAACGTATCCGCCGCGTGCAGTGCCTTCTGCCGAACCGAATTTCTCCCCTTCGGCTTCGGGGTGGAGATCCACACGGGCCAGAGTCGGGAGCCCTTGCCGGGTCAAGGCGAGACCCGCTGGACGTTCCTTCTGCTCCAAAATGGTGCGCCAAGCGACTGCGGTTTCGTTGGCATCGCCCGGACGGACGACGTCGAGGTTCGGGATGGCGCGCAAGGACGAAAGCTGCTCGACCGGCTGGTGTGTAGGTCCATCTTCTCCAAGACCGATGGAATCGTGAGTCCACACGTAGATCGAGGGGACGCCCATCAGCGCCGAGAGCCGGATCGCGGGCCTCTGGTAGTCGCTAAAGATGAGGAACGTGCCGCTGAAAGCTCGCGTCGGCGAGGAAAGCACGATTCCGTTGACGATAGCTGCCGCAGCATGCTCGCGAATTCCGAAGTGAAGGACACGCCCGTAAGGATTGGCCGTGAACTTCTTGGTCGAGCGCGAGGAGGGGTTGAAAGAATCTGCGGATTCAATCGTGGTGTTGTTGGAACCAGCGAGATCAGCAGAACCGCCCCAGAGCTCAGGGAAGGTCTCGGCAATGGCATTAATGACTTTGCCGCTTGCCGCGCGGGTCGCCAATGATTCGCCTGCTTCGAACACGGGGAATGAAGACTTGTAGTCCTGGGGGAGGGCACCCTCAGAAAGACGACGGTACAGCTTCGCCGATTCAGGGTTGTCTTCCTGCCACTGCCTAAAGCTCTTTTCCCAGTCCTGGCGTTCCTTCTGTGCACGAGTCTTCACTTCACGTGCGTGAGCCAGAACGTCGTCGCTGACTTCGAAGGTCTTCTCCGGATCGAATCCGAGGACTTCCTTGACGGCCTTGACTTCGTCGCCACCCAGCGCTGAACCATGAATGGCACCCGTATTCTGCTTGGTGGGTGCCGGCCAACCGATAATGGTCTTCAACGCGATCAGGGTCGGCTTATCAGTGACCTTTTGAGCTTCACGAATCTGTTCGTAAAGCTCTTCGACATTTTCTTCGTAATGATCTCCGCCATGAGTCCAATCCACGGTGCGGACATCCCAACCGTAGGCTTCATAGCGTTTGGTGACATCCTCCGTGAAGGCGACGTCGGTGTCGTCTTCGATCGAAATTTGGTTCTGGTCGTAGAACACGATCAGGTTCCCGAGTTGCTGATGACCAGCCAATGACGACGCCTCAGAGGTCACGCCCTCTTGCAAGTCGCCATCGGATGCAATCGTGTAAATCATGTGGTCGAAGGGGCTCTTACCCTCGGGAGCCTCCGGATCGAAGAGGCCCCTCATGCGACGCTGGGCGTATGCAAAGCCCACGGAGGAAGCCAATCCTTGCCCTAAGGGACCGGTAGTGATCTCAACGCCCCGAGTGTGCTTGTACTCCGGGTGCCCCGGAGTCAATGAACCCCACGTGCGGAGCGACTTGAGATCGTCCAGTTCGAGACCGTAGCCGGAGAGATAGAGCTGGATGTACAACGTCAAAGAGGAGTGACCAGGGGAGAGGATGAACCGGTCACGGCCCGCCCAACGGTCATCCGAAGGATCATGCCGCATGACGCGCTGCTGGAGCAGGTAGGCAAGAGGAGCGAGACTCATCGCCGTACCGGGGTGGCCATTTCCGACCTTTTCGACCGCGTCCGCAGCCAAAACGCGTACGGTGTCCACCGCACGACGATCCTGGTCGGTCCATTCGAGCTTGTCATTGAGGTTAGGCACGAAATTGCCCCTTTCTCCGCTGATATGTGCGGGCCCCGGACCGGGGTGACCGAGATCAGAATCCCGCAATTTCTCCCTCCAACAGTATGCCAATACGGTCCAGACGGGCAGGGGAGTGAGCCGACAGCGGACGCACCATTTCACGATGCGGCGATGAGACGGAAATATCACGTGTCAGCTGGGGAGTGCTGCCCAATTCGTTATATGATGGAGGTTGTTTTTCCCTCCCACCCCGGTCGATATCTGAAGATGGCAAGCGGGTCTATTCCGTAGGGTGAAAACGTCAATCACGAAGGGTCGATGAGTGAAGCGCCAAAGTATCAGCGAGACACCACCTTCCGCGCACACCGTCCACGACGGCGCGGGGAAGGGATCCACGATGCCAAGCCCCCACAGCGCGGCGTCGGGGTCCAAGGTGGGGTTGCGGCGAAAGCTCAAGGGATTTTTCCTTCTCACCAAGCCGCAAGTGATTGAGCTCCTTCTCGTCACCACTGCACCCACCATGATTTTTGCGGCCGGTGAAATCCCGAATCTTTGGCTGATCCTCAACACCATGCTCGGCGGCGCGATGGCCGCCGGTGGTGCCGGAGCATTTAATTGCTATATCGATCGCGAAGCCGACCGGCTCATGAAGCGCACGGAAAAGCGACCTTTGGTGACGGGTGAAGTTACTGACCGCGAGGGACTCGTCTTCGCTTGGATACTGTCCATCGTTGCTGTGGCCTATCTGACGATGTTCGTTAACCCGCTGTCGGGAGTTCTTGGCCTCGCTGCGATTCTGCTGTACGTGGTTTTTTACTCGCTCATTCTGAAGCGCCGAACTGCTCAGAACATTGTTTGGGGCGGCATCGCGGGGTGTATGCCCGTATTCATCGGGTGGGCCGCAGTTGAAAACCGGCTCAGCTTTTCAGCCGTGGTTCTCTTCGTCCTGATCTTCTTGTGGACTCCGCCTCATTACTGGCCTTTGTCGATGAAATACGCGGAGGATTACCAGCGTGCAGGCATTCCCATGCTGGGGGCAATCGCGTCCGCAAAGGCCGTCTCGGTTCAGGTTGTTCTGTACGCTTGGGCGACGGTCATCTGTTCCCTCATGCTCATACCCGTCGGTGGTGCCGGTTGGGTCTATGGTCTGACGGCGTTGATTGCAGGTGCCTGGTTCATCTGGAAATGCCACCATCTGCATCAATTGGCCTTGGCTGAGGAAGCCACGTCTCGAACCGCTATGGTGGTTTTCCACGCATCGATTACGTATCTGACCGTCGTATTTGTCGCTTTGGCTATCGATCCATTTGTCGGAGGGTCAGTCTTGTAGGCCAGGCTGCCTCACACCGAATATTTCGAGGAAAGAAAACCCCCACTCATCCCTGGGATGAGTGGGGGTTTTGGCGTGGTGACGATGGTATTCGTCAGACGATTCCGTTGGCCTCCGCGATATCCACGCGGCTTTCTGCCAGCTGCCGCAAGGCCGGGGTGCCCAGGACCACCATGCGCTCGAAGAGGAACGTGACCGTCGCTATCAGTAGACCTGCGCCCACGAGATGAAGCCAGACGAGAGAGCTAGGAGACCCGGTGAAATATTGGGTGTAGCCGATGGCTCCTTGAAATAGCATCACAACGAAGATTGCCACGATGTTTTTGGAAACGGCTGGTGCCCACAGCCTCTTCTTCGCGAGGATGAAGGTCACGACCAAGAGAATCATCAGAGCCCAGACCGGTACCGAGTGGAAGCGAGTCACCGTCTCTGGGTTGAAGGCGTGACGGGCGGATGAGGCGTCCCCGGAATGAGGGCCGGTTCCCGTGACCAACGTGCCCATGTACACGACCACGGTGGATAGAACGGCAATCACGAATCCGAGCGCGCGCTGCACATTATCCGGTCCGGGTGTATCCGACAGTCGTTCACTCTCAATGACCGATCGCAAGGAATAACGGCGGGCCCTCGCATAGAAAATTGAGGCCATGGCGATCATGATTCCGGAGAGCATGAAATGCACTCCCACCATCCAGGGATTCAATCTCACCAACACGGAGAATCCGCCGACGATGGCCTGCACGATGACGCCCACGCCCAATGCCAGCGAGATATAGAACAGATCGGTGTACCGGCCGCGAAGACGCCATACTGCGATGAACGTCGCGAGGGCCACAATTCCGACGGCGCCGGTCAGCGTACGGTTTCCGAATTCGATGAAACCGTGGATGCCCATAGCCGGGACGTTCGTCCACGTCTCATCGGTGCACCGTGGCCACGTAGGGCACCCCAAACCGGAACCGGTCAAACGAACGAGACCGCCGGTAATGACGAGCAAGAGGTTCACCAGAACCGAGGCGAGCCCCAGACGCCGAACCCACGCCGTGACATTGAAAGGGATCAGACGATCCACCCATGAAGGCGAAGTTGCCGGAGCGGGCGTGGACATTCTCAGTACCTCAATAATCTGACGACGACGCTAAACTCCTTCTATTATCCGCTGATCAAGTCGTCAGAAGCGAACTGATCGGTCGTGGTCATGACCACTTGAACCATCGCTTGGCGGCGTAGCCTGCGACCACGATCCAACAGATTAGGACCACATGGGGCCACCAGGCGACCTGGTGGGAAACGAAATCGGCGCGGAGGGCGTCGCCCAAGGCACCAGAGGGAAGCAACGCGACAACCCACCTGAGAAAGCCTGGTGCATGCTGCGAGGGGAGGAGGGAGCCGCCAACAGCCGCCAAAACGACCCACAGCGTATTCACCAAAGCCAACGTGGCTTCGGCTCGAACCGTACCCGCCACCAACATGCCAACTGCAGTAAATGCCGCGGCCCCCAAAATAAGGGTTGGAATGGAGAGCAATATCCCGGTCAAGGGTGGTTGCCAGCCGAGAATGACGCCGACGATCGCCATAACCACGTATTGCACAATAACGATGGTGAGTACGGCAACTCCCTTGCCGGCGATGAGGCCACCCCGACCCAAGGGAGTGGTGGACATAAATCGCAAGACGCCGTAGCGGCGATCAAAGCCTGTGGCGATTCCTTGACCAGACAACGCGGTCGACATGGCACAGAGAGCGAGCACTCCCGGCAAGGCAAGATCTACACGGCCCACGCCCTTCGATGCAGCCGTCGAATCCAGGAATCCCGTGAAAGACAATGCAAGGAGTGCCATCAGCGGGAACAAGATCAGCAACATCAGTTGCTCACCGTTCTTCAACATGGCCAACGTTTCGAACCGACCTTGCTGGAGGACGCGTTTGCTCGCCGATGCAGGTCGTCGTTCGGCCACCGTGGGTTCCGTCATGAGGTCTCCGTGGCGTTCTTCATTCGTGGGGGTACTCACCGAACATCGCTCCCAGACACTTCGAGAAACAGGTCTTCGAGGCTCTTCGAGGTGAGCTCGAAGTTGAGGGGCAATTCGCCAGAACGTTCCCAAGACTTTGTCAGATAAACGAGGTGTTCAGGACGAATGGGCCCCGACAACTCATAGGTGCCGTGCTGGGTCTCGCGTAGTTCGAGACCTTGGGAAAGAGACTCGGGGAAGAGGTTCGTGAGGCTCAATCCGGATTGAGAGACCGTGAACCTCGCCCTTTGACCGCTATATTCGGGCGACAGCAACTCGTGGACTCGGCCTTCGACGACGTTCTGTCCGGCGTCGACAATGTAGACATAGTCGGCTAGACGTTGTGCATCGTCCATGAGGTGAGTCGTCAAGACGATGCAGGTTCCTTCATCCCGCAGCTCGCGGATCAGGTCGAAAACGACCTTGCGAGACTGGGGATCGAGCCCTGCCGACGGCTCGTCGAGAAAAAGAACCTCGGGTCCGCCAACGAGAGCAGCGGCCATAGCAACCCGCTGCTTCTGACCTCCCGAAAGACGCCGCACGGGAGTTCCGTCAAATCCGTTGATCCCTAATCTTTCGATCAGCGCTTCAAGGTCTGCCGGGGTCTCGTACATCGAAGCCACGTGCTTGAGGAGCGGAATGGGCCGGATGGCCTGCGGAAGACCGCCGTCCTGCAGCATAATGCCGACTCTGGCACGCAATTCGGGACCTGCACCCCAGGGATCCGTTCCGAGCAATCTCACGAAACCGGAAGTTGGGCGCATCAGGCCTTGAGCACAAGACAGCGTTGTGGACTTACCCGCACCATTGGCACCCAAGACGGCCGTAATCTCACCACGTCGAGCTTGGAGTGTGATGCCGTTGACGGCCTTAACCCGCGTGGGCGCCCCCTCGGTACGGGATTCCCTGCGTGGTCGCCGCGCGGCGGGAAAATCTTTGTACAAGTCTTGGACGACCACAGCTGCGTCGCGTGTCGTCGCCTCACCCGGGCGCTTCTCATCTCCTAAAACTGGCACCGTCCCAGTCTACGGCGAGCTTCCGCCCTCCTCAGCATTGAGACGGTGTGGTGTATGACAGGCGGCAAGGTGCGCCTTACTGGATAGGTCGGAATAAATTAGGACATACTTTAGTTATGTATTCGATGAAGCACGCTACCCAGACCAAGGGTGCCTCGCCGCAGGGAGGTGCCGAGACCGAAGAACGGACCCGGGACCGGGTCCTGCAAGGCGTGCTTGCTCATGGCCCGGTGTCCGCTGCGGATTTGGGTCGCGTTCTGGGTCTCACTCCCGCCGCTATTCGGCGGCACCTTGAGGCCCTCGAAAAGGAACAGTTCATCGAGGTCACGGTGGTGCGCAAGCGCGGCGGCGGTGCAGGCCGACCTGCCCGGAGGTACGTCATCGCACCCCAGGGGCATGCTGAACTGGGCAATGACTACCTGGGCATTGCGATTGAGTCGCTCCACACCATCAAGGAATCTCTCGGAGAAGAAGCACTTCGTGAATTCGCCCAAAAACTCTTCGAGGAGATGGAGCGTCGCTACCGGCCAATCGTCGAAGCTGCGGGATCCGATATTAACGACCGAGCCAAGGCGCTCGGTGACGCCATGACTCGTGACGGGTTCGTCGCCAGCACCTCCGTTTTGGCGATGGGCGAAGCCGCGCGAACTGTCGAACTACCCGAGCACCTCCTCTCGAGCATCCAGCTCTGCCAAGGTCACTGCCCAGTCCGTGATCTGGCCCAAGAATTTCCCGAGTTCTGTGATGAAGAGACTCGGATCATCGCCTCCCTCTTGGGAGTCGATGTCCGACGCCTTTCGACCATGGCCGGGGGAGCCCATGTATGTACAACACACATCCCCTTGGCTCGCGGGACACAGCAAGCCACGACCCCGTCACAGGGGAAAGCGACACACAGCAAGGAAGGGTCTCCATGACTGAACAAGCTGAGCGAACAGCCGACGGCAACGTCATTTCCGACGTTCTGGAACGAAACCCCGAGCTCGAAGGAATCGGCACCTACCAATACGGGTGGTACGACTCCGACGACGCCGGACAGTCCGCAAAGCGCGGATTGAACGAGGACGTTGTCCGAGACATCTCCGCCAAGAAGAATGAGCCTGAGTGGATGTTGAATCTCCGGCTCAAGGCCTTGAAGTTCTTCGATCGGAAGCCGATGCCGACGTGGGGAGCCGATCTGAACGAGATCGACTTCGACAACATCAAGTACTTCGTGCGTTCGACCGAGCGTCAGGCGGAGTCGTGGGAAGAACTGCCAGAGGATATCCGGAATACCTACGAGAAGTTGGGTATTCCCGAGGCCGAACGCAACCGCTTGGTGGCCGGTGTGGCCGCCCAGTATGAATCAGAGGTGGTTTACCACCAGATCCGTGAAGACCTCGAGCGCCAAGGCGTCATCTTCATGGATACTGATACGGCACTCAAGGAACACCCCGAGTTCTTCGAAGAATACTTCGGCACCGTCATTCCGGTGGGAGACAACAAATTTGCTGCCCTCAACACGGCGGTTTGGTCCGGCGGATCCTTCGTCTATGTTCCCCCGGGAGTTCACGTAGAGATTCCGCTGCAGGCCTACTTCCGTATCAATACGGAAAATATGGGTCAGTTTGAGCGTACGCTGATTATCGCGGACGAGGATTCCTACGTTCACTACATCGAGGGTTGCACCGCTCCGATCTATAAGTCGGACTCATTGCATTCGGCCGTCGTCGAAATCGTGTGCAAGAAGAACGCTCGCGTTCGCTACACCACGATCCAGAACTGGTCGAATAACGTGTACAACCTCGTGACCAAGCGCGCCATTGCTCACGAGGGAGCAACCATGGAGTGGATCGACGGAAACATCGGCTCCAAGGTCACCCAGAAGTACCCCGCCGTTTACATGGTGGGGGAGCACGCGAAGGGTGAGACTCTCTCCATCGCTTTCGCCGGCGAGGGCCAGCACCAAGACACCGGGTCGAAGATGGTTCACATCGCCCCGAACACCTCCAGCTCGATTGTTTCGAAGTCGGTGGCGCGTTCTGGTGGTCGTGCTGCCTACCGCGGGTTGGTTCAGGTGCGTGAAGGCGCCAAACATTCCAAGAACAACGTGGTGTGTGACGCCTTGCTGGTCGACACCATCTCGCGTTCGGATACATATCCGTACATCGACATTCGCGAAGACGAAGTGACGCTGGGCCACGAAGCCACGGTTTCGCGGGTCTCCGAGGAACAGTTGTTCTACTTGCAGCAGCGAGGGCTCCCCGAGGACGAGGCCATGGCGATGATCGTCCGCGGCTTCGTCGAGCCCATCGCGCGCGAGCTCCCCATGGAATATGCACTCGAGCTCAATCGTCTTATCGAACTCCAGATGGAAGGATCCGTAGGCTAAAACATGACTGATCAGATCAAACAGGATCAGACCGAGACTTCCGAAAAGGTCGACGGCGTTCACACCGGTGAAGCCCGCCCAGCGATTCCCGGTATGGATCAGGAAGGCGAAAAGCTTTCGCCCGAGCTGTCCACCGACGACACGCTTCGTGCTCGCAAGTCGGATAATGCAGGTCAAACTGACTCGCAGGTCATGCATTCACGTGCGGAACGGCCCTGGAGCTTCGACGTCGCCGACTTTGCGCTTCCGAATGGCCGTGAAGAGGAATGGCGTTTCACTCCCATCAAGAAGATCGCTTCCCTATTTGAGGATGCGGCCACGGACGTCGTCGACGGGAAGCCGGCATTCAGCGTCTCCTTCGACGGCCCGGAATCCTGGCTTGCCGGGACTTTGAACAAGGGCGAGGCACCTCGAGACACCGTGTTGCGACCCGCGGATCGCGCAGCGGTGGTCGGATCTGCCAACGCTCCCGAGGCCATGCACGTTCTTGTCCCGGAAAACGAGGAACGTCAGGAACCCGTGACGGTTCGGGTAGAGGGGCACGACGCCTCGGCACGCTCGAATAACCACGTCGTGATCGAGGCAGGTGCCAACTCCCACAGCACCGTAGTGCTTGAACACACCGGTTCGAGCCGCCATAACGGAAACGTGGAGATCATCGTTCGACAGGGCGCGAGCCTGACCGTCGTCTCCCTGCAAAGGTGGAACGACGACGCCTTGCATGTGGGCCAGCATGATGCCGAGGTCGGTAAGGATGCGCACTACAAGCACATCAATGTGACGCTGGGTGGCAGCATCGTCCGTCTGAACTCAAATGTGCGGTTCTCCGCTGAAGGCGGCAACGCGCAACTGTTCGGCCTCTACTTCGCGGATTCGGGTCAGCATTTGGAACACCGTTCCTTCGTGGACCACAACGCTCCCCGGAATACCTCCAACGTGTTGTATAAGGGAACCCTTCAAGGCGAGGATGCCCACACGGTTTGGGTGGGCGACGTCCTCATTCAGAAGGCTGCAGAAGGCACCGACAGCTACGAGAAAAACCAGAACTTGGTGCTGACGGACGGTGCCCGCGCGGATTCCGTGCCCAACCTGGAGATCGAAACCGGCATCATCGAGGGCGCCGGCCACGCTTCCACGACCGGCCAGCTCGATGGGGAACACCTGTGGTACCTCATGGCCCGCGGCATCCCCGAAAAGCAGGCTCGTCGCCTTGTGGTCCGCGGCTTCTTGTACGAAATCATCCAGCAGATCCGTGTTCCGGAACTCGAGGACTCCCTGATGGGCGCCCTCGAAGATGAACTGGCGATCAGCGACAACTAATGCCGGCAGGCATCCCCGAACTTCATACACTTCAGAGGAGTATTCATGTCCACTCTTGAGATCAAGGATCTGCACGTCTCGGTCATCCTCGATGACGAAAACACCAAGCCGATCCTCAAAGGCGTCAACCTGACCATTAAGTCCGGCGAAGTTCACGCCATTATGGGACCGAACGGTTCCGGTAAGTCGACCCTTGCGTCCACTATCGCCGGTCACCCGAAGTACACGATCGATTCCGGCGAAATCCTCCTGGACGGCGAAGACGTCTCCGAGATGTCCGTTGACGAGCGCGCCCGTGCGGGACTGTTCTTGGCCATGCAGTACCCCGTAGAGATTCCCGGTGTGACCATGTCCAACTTCCTCCGCTCGGCCAAGACCGCCGTCGACGGCGAAGCACCGGCTCTGCGAACCTGGACCAAGGACGTCAAGGCGGCCATGAACGAGCTGAAGATCGATCCGGACTTCGTCTCGCGTAACGTCAACGAAGGATTTTCCGGTGGCGAGAAGAAGCGCCACGAGATCCTCCAGCTCGAATTGCTCAAGCCTAAATTCGGCATTCTCGATGAGACCGACTCCGGGCTCGACATCGACGCCCTTCAGGTGGTTTCCGAAGGCGTCAATAGGGCACACGATGCCAACGACATGGGCGTCATGCTCATCACCCACTACACACGCATTTTGCGCTACATCAAGCCCGACTTCGTCCACGTGTTCGTTGACGGCCACGTTGCGGACCAGGGCGGACCCGAGTTGGCCGAGCGCCTCGAGAATGAGGGCTACGTCGGCTACCTTGAGGGGGCCGGAGCATGAGCGAAGCAACGACAGAGAAGCCTGACGGGCGCCCGTCGGACCAAGAGATCGAGGACGCCCTGGCTAACGTCATCGATCCCGAGCTCGGGGTCAACATCGTCGACCTGGGCTTGCTGTATGGCACTCGCTGGGACGACAACGGTGCGTTGATCATGGATATGACGCTGACTACCGCTGCCTGCCCTTTGCAGGACGTCATCGAAGAACAGGTCACGCAGAACCTTGAGCCTGTGGTGGACGAATGGCATGTCAACTGGGTGTGGATGCCGCCGTGGGGTCCCGAGCGGATTACCGAAGAGGGGCGCGATCAGATGCGCGCTCTCGGATTCAATATCTAACGCCGCCACAGCGCAGATGATGAGGCCGGGCCGCTCCCTTGTGGAGCGGCCCGGCCTTTTCTCTTCACCTGCGGCGACTAGGACCCAATAGGTCCATTGCCCTTTTTCCAGGCCACGACCGCAGCGGGTCGGGCCAGAGACTTACCGCCGTCGGGCCAGTGGGACGTTGTGGACTCAACCGTGGCCTCGTCGTCTTCACCAGGGTGCTGAACGTTAACCAGGACCCGGCGCTCCTCGACGATCGGACCGCACGTTTCCGCATCCTTCGGAACTGTCAGGAACTGTTTGGTCAGGCCACGGGTATCACCTTCGAGAGACACGGCAAACAGACCATCATTGGACTTCAACGCATTGCCGTCTGTGGAGATCCAAAGATTTCCGTGCGGATCGAACGCCACGTTATCCGGGCAGGAGATGGGGGAGACGCTGTTCTTGTCGAACCCTCCGAAATACGTTTCCGCCGCTTGAGGATCACCGCATACGAGCAGAAGGTTCCAGGTGAAGGACTCGCCGGTATGATCATCGTCCATTTCCAGAACCAGGCCGTTCTTATTCTCCTTGATTGGCGCGTATTCGGCCGTTGGTGCGTCATTCTTTCCCGGACGATTGGCCCCTCGGTAATCGTTATTGGTGAGCGCGGCATAGACCTTTCCGGTCTTCGGGTTCGGCTCCACGTCCTCGGGCCTGTCCATTTTGGTGGCCCCGGCCTTGTCAGCAGCGAACCGCGTGAAGATCAGAACTTCCTCGCCGGTCATGCCGTTAATGTGGGACGTTACGCTTCCGTCGGAATTGCTGGTGGCCAGCCGATGCCAGGTACCTTCACCGTCATAGGCGCCATCCTTCGGAAGCTTTCCTTCCGTGAAATCATCGGAATTTCCCTGGAATGACGCCACGTACAAGGTGCCTTCATCCAGAGCCTTCATGTTGGCCGCTATCGCTTCGGGGGTTGACCCTTCAGTGATGCGACGCGACGACACGAATTTGTAGATGTATTCGAACCGTGCGTCGTCCCCCGAATAGGCGACGATCTGGCCGTCGTCGGTCACGTGAATGGTGGCGCCTTCGTGCTTAAAGCGTCCCATGGCGGTGTGCTTGACGGGAGTCGACGAGGCATCCCACGGGTTAATCTCCACGACGTAATTGAAACGGTGAGCCTCGTTCGGCTCCTTGCGGAGGTCGAAACGATCGTCGTACTTCTCCCAGTGACGGACCGTCTCGGAGTCCTTCATTCCATAACGGTCATTGCGCTTTTTGGCGTCCTTTCCCGTGGCTTCCGCGCCCCCGGCAAAGTACTGATCGACGTTCTCCTCGCCGGAAAGCACCGTGCCCCACGGCGTCAATCCTCCGGCACAGTTTCCGAGAGTCCCGAGAACCCGCGTGCCCGACGGATCCGCCTTCGTCTTCAGGAGTTCCTTTCCGGCGGCCGGCCCAGTGAGTGTGAACTCAGTGGTGCCAGTGATCCGACGGTTGTACTTGCCCATGACGGGCTTGAGGCTACCGTCCTGGTCGTTTCCTTCAACTTCGAGGACCGTGAGGCCGTGTGAGGCCCATTCGATCTTGACGTCATTCTCCGAAGGATTGTCGGCGTCGTACCCCGGGAACATTTGCTGAGGGGTCGTGTATTCGTGGTTGCACACAAACAAGAGTCTCTTGTCGCTACCCTCGATCGGCAGCAAGGCGGCGAAGTCCGGGTTGAACCCGAATTGTTGAGCCGCTGCCTCTGGGGTCTGCTGATTCAGGTCCCACTGGGGTGCCCCGGGAACCACAGGATCGCCCCAGCGAATCAGCACCTTATTGTCATATCCATGGGGGACGACGACGGCGTCTTGTGTATTCGGAGCCACGACGTCGAAACGCATGCCGTCGGGAATATCCCCGGACGAAGCTCCGTCAGAAGAACCTGACGGGGCGCCTACGGAATCCGCCGAAGCTTCAGAGGTAGCACAGCCGGCCGTGACGGCGGCGCCGCCCACGGTCATCGCCGCAGCCCCTGCCCCCTTGAGGAGCCGACGCCGGTCGAATACCCGTCGGGCGACATCGCGGAAATACTCGTTATCAGAAGTATTGGACACGGGCTTTGCGCAAGCGTCACCGCATTTGTAGACGCACGTACGATGCGATCGGCTCGAGGTGAAGTTGAGCAACGGAAGTAGTTTTCGCCCCTGTGGAGCCACGGTTCCTCCTGGAAGTGGTGTGGTTGATGCAAATTTGTGGCAAAAGGCCACACCCGTAACCTAGGGATGCGGTGTTACTCGCGACGAGACCTCGACTAAACACCACATCAACCCCAGGTAAACCCGAAATTATTCGGCATGCCAGGTCCCTGAGAAATGCTGCTGTGATCGTCGTCCTTGCATAGAGTCGTAAAATGGAAAGGATGCCGTCATGGCGTCTGTGACGTCCCAGTTCTCTGGGGCAATTATCAATAAATGACGCACCCCGATCCGCCCGGAAGGTCGATGTCCACCCTTGATTACAGTTTCGAATCTCGAATTGCGTGCTGGCGCTCGTCTACTGATGGACGAGGTCAATTTCCGAGTTAACAAGGGGGATAAGGTCGGTCTCGTCGGTCGTAATGGCGCGGGTAAAACGACGATGACGAAGGTCTTGGCCGGCCAGGCGCTTCCCGCTGGTGGAGAAGTCACCCATTCGGGTTCCATCGGCTATCTGCCGCAAGACCCAAAGGTCGACGATATGGAGCAGACCGCACGGGATCGGATTTTTTCCGCTCGTGGGTTGGCCGGCGTCATGGGTCGCATGCACCAGGCTCAGCAAGACATGGCTTCTGAAGATCCCCAGGTTCAGGCAAAGGGCATGCGGTCCTACGACCGCTTGGAAGCCGAGTTCATTTCGGGTGGCGGTTACGCCGCGGAATCAGAAGCCGCAACGATCACTCACAACCTCGACCTTCCCGAGAGATTACTATCGCAACCGCTGCGAACCCTGTCTGGCGGTCAGCGTCGCCGTGTGGAACTTGCTCGGATTTTGTTCTCGGACGCCGACACCATGTTGCTCGACGAGCCCACTAACCACCTCGACGCGGACTCCGTTGCGTGGCTGCGCGAATTCTTGCGTGGGTACCAGGGCGGCCTGTTGGTGATCAGCCACGACGTCGAACTCATGGAACTTGTGGTCAACAAGGTGCTCTATCTCGATGCGATCCGGTGTGTGGTCGATGTCTACAACATGGATTGGAAGCATTACCTCCAACAGCGTGAGCAGGACGAACATCGACGCAAACGCGAGCGCGCGAATGCCGAAAAAAAGGCCGGCGCACTCATGGAGCAGGCAAATAAAATGCGTGCCAAGGCGACTAAGGCAGTAGCAGCCCAGCAGATGATTAAGCGCGCCGAACGGCTCATGCGCGAGGTTGAGCCGGAGCAAGCGAAGGATAAGGTCGCCGCGATCCGTTTCCCCGCGCCGTCTCCCTGTGGCAAGACGCCGCTCCGAGCCAGTGGGCTTTCCAAGTCCTACGGTTCCCTCGAGATCTTTACCGACGTGGACTTGGCCATCGACCGAGGTTCCCGCGTCGTGGTTTTGGGCCTTAACGGTGCCGGTAAGACCACCTTGCTGCGAATGCTCTCGGGAGTTTCGGAACCGGATTCCGGTCAGCTCGAACCGGGCCATGGGCTGAAACTCGGCTACTTCGCTCAGGAGCACGACACCCTAGACCCGGAGCGGTCAGTTCTGGAAAATATGCGCACAGCGGCTCCGGACCTGCAAGACACGCAGGTTCGCACCATTTTGGGTTCGTTCCTCTTCCAGGGGGACGACGTCAGCAAGCCCGCGGGCGTCCTGTCCGGCGGCGAAAAGACCCGCCTCGCCTTGGCCACGTTGGTCGCATCTAGCGCCAACGTTCTTCTGCTGGACGAGCCCACCAACAACCTTGACCCTGCAAGCCGTGAAGAAATTCTGAACGCCTTGAAGACGTATGAGGGCGCGATCGTGATGGTCTCGCACGATGAAGGGGCCGTTGAGGCGCTCGATCCCGAGCGGGTTCTGATGCTTCCGGACGGCATCGAGGATCACTGGAACAAGGAATACCAGGACCTGATCACGCTGGCTTAGGAACCGGCCGCGTCGGAGAGGTACGTTCGTCATCGGACGTACCGCTCCGACGGCGATTCTTAGCGTGGTCGACGCGCCGTCCCAAAAGCATCCACCTCGGCGTCCTCGATCTCTTCGGCGCTGGGGCGTTTGCGTTTCTTCGGTGGTTTCGGCCTCACGATGGCCTTCATATGTGACGGCATGTCGTCGATCATTTCCATTTGCCGCAAGACAATCGATTCGTCAATGTCGCCGATATACGTGCCATCGGCGTCGTAAAAACGCCCATAATATTGTTCGAGTTCTTCGGCCAATTGAGCGTCGAGGCGGTCATTTCGCACCTTTTGCCGGGCGCACCAGGCATAAGCGACGAAGACCAAGACGGAAAAGGCGTACCACTGCATCGAGTATGAGAGGTTTGGTCCCGCGTCTTGTTCCGGTTCGCTGAGCTGAGAGGGCGACGACGCCGGCGCCGGGTCTTCCGAAGCTAAAATCCCGTACCCGGACTCGGCCACGGGATAGCCCAGGTTCTGGCCGAGGCGTTTCACGTCAACGGAAGCGATCTGTCCTGGCGGCGCGCTCTTTCCGGTATCCGCTTCGGAGGCCTGCAGACGCGCCACCACCGTGACATTTCCCTCGGGAGGCGGCGGAACGGCTGAAGCCGGCTTAGCGTTCGAGTCTCCGGCAGGTACCCAGCCGCGGTCGATCACCACGGTGGTGCCAGACGTCGTCGTGAAGGGGACGAGGACCTCGAAACCGATGCTGCCGTCGTGCGGCCGGTTTCGAACCAGAATTTGGTCCTTCGGATGATAGGAGCCCCTCATGGAGATCGGGGTCCACTGTTTGTCTTGCTGATAATCCTGAAAGTAATGACCGGCCTCAGAGAAAGGTTCGGGGGAGGCGTCATAATTCTGGCTGATGCGACTATTCCTGTAGTCCAAGGCCTCCTTGCGGTCCATCTGCCAGCCGGCCAGATAGACGCAAAGCAATGAGAACAGAACGCACAGACCGAACGCTCCGATCCATTTGCCGGACAACAAGAACTTGTACACGCACTACCTTTTCGTGGACCTATGTAGGGGGAGTTTCATCCTCGCGGACCGATGTCGATGGTCTCCTTGAGGAATCCTCGCGCGCCGAGGAATTCTTCTAAAAAGACTCGATGTTCCGGACACGCCAGCCATACTTTACGCCTGTCGGGTGTGTGAATCGACGGATTATTCCACTCGAGACGGAAGGTAGCCTCGGCAGAGCAACCACGCCGGGAACAGGTCGGGATGTCGACGCTCTCGGGGGTTCCCAAGAGTTCCTGAAGATTCATGCGTACCGCCTTCCTCGTGGTTACGGTCCTCGGCCTCAACACCGTCGGATGGAAGCCAATGGATGGCTCGCTAGTACTGGTGCCCAGTCCGGTATTCCCCGTCGATGACGTCGTCCGACGGGGGAGAGCTCGGCGCTTCGTCAGGAGAACCATGGCTGATGTCGTCACCGTTCTGCTCGCCATCATCCGGATTTTGATGTCCCCGCGATTCCTCGGCCGAATAGGTTTGCCCAGGAATGAGCTCTCGTGGCTGCCGACCGGGATCGTAAGAAACATCACGAACTTCCGCTCGATCATTACCGTTGGCCAAGACCACCGCGACCCACGGCAAAACGACGACGCCTACGACGGCCACCCAGCGAATCCACCCATCGAACGCGACTGCCACGATCAGACACACGATGCGAAGTCCCATCTGCAAGGCGTATCGCTTCATGCGATGGTCGATGCCTTCGCTATGGGGCGCCTGGGCACCGGTGATGGTGTGAACGTCCTGAGGCTCATCGTGAGCGTCGGACTTTTCTCGATGATCGCGAGGTGACAACGCCGGTCCCTCCTCCCGGAATCGTGATGTTGAGGACCGCATAAAGAATCATTGTCTCACTTTGGAGCACGGTTCGGGCGCCGAAGTTGGTCTTTGGTGGCCGATTGCGTCAATATCCACACGGACACGGGTCATGGCTCGGATAGGATGAAGGATTGAATACCGCATCAGGAGTCCGGTCCTCGAGGCCGGTTGAAGCCGAAAGGTGACCATGGCAGCAGAACCGACGTCTACCGATACTTCCCAGGACTTTCAGCCCCGGACCGTTCTCGTCACCGGAGGCAACCGCGGCATCGGCCGTTCGATCGCCGAAGCCTATAGGGCTCAGGGGCACAACGTCTGCGTGACGTATCGTTCCGGGGAAGCACCAGAAGGTTTCTTCGCCGTTCGTGCGGACGTGACCGATTCCGAATCCGTGGATCGTGCGTTCAAAGAGATCCAGTCCGAGTTCGGCCCTGTCGAGATCTTGGTGGCGAACGCCGGAATGACCAAAGACACGCTGCTGCTGCGCATGAAGGAGCAGGACTTCACGGAGGTCGTCGACACCAATCTGACCGGAGCTTTCCGGGTGGTGCAGCGCGCGGCCAAGGGCTTTATGCGCAAGAAATTTGGTCGCGTAGTCCTCATTTCCTCCGTCGTTGGCCTGTACGGATCCCCGGGCCAGATCAACTATTCTGCGTCGAAGGCTGGCCTTGTGGGTATCGCACGCTCCCTCACTCGCGAGCTGGGAGCCCGAAACGTCACGGCAAACGTCGTCGCTCCCGGATTCATCGATACCGATATGACGGATGTTCTTCCCGAGGAGACTCAGGCAAAGTACCTGGACACCATTCCGGCCCACCGTTTCGGTACGCCTGAGGACGTCGCACGCGTGGTTCGGTGGCTGACCAGTGACGAGGCGGCGTATATCAGCGGCGCCGTCATCCCCGTCGACGGCGGCCTCGGAATGGGCCACTAAATTCACCGATTTTTGGCCGCTGGTTTCAGCCAGCGACCGTTGAAAACATCAATATCGCGTCCTCGGTAGCCTCCGAGGACGCCGTAGAAAGGACAGCATGGGCGCTCTGGACAATAAATCCGTAATCGTGACCGGTTCCTCGCGAGGGGTTGGCGCTGACACCGCCAAGATTCTCGCCTCCGAAGGAGCGGGCGTCGTGATCAATTACCGCCAGAAGGCTCCCCGGGCCAATAAAGTCGTCCAGGCCATTGAGGAAGCTGGCGGCCGCGCCGTCGCCGTGGGAGCTGACATCACCAACCACGACGACGTCCAGCAGCTGGTCGACGCCGCCGTATCGAATTTCGGCGGACTCGACGTCTTGGTGCTGAACGCCTCAGGTGGAATGGAAACTGACTTGGGCGAGGACTACGCCCTTCGCCTCAACCGCGACGCTCAGTTGGATTTGTTGCGGACCGCAGCGGCCTCCATGAAGGAAGGCTCACGCGTTGTCTTTGTGACGTCGCACCAGGCTCACTTCATTCACGACGTAGAGACCATGCCCGAGTACGAGGCTGTGGCCAAGTCAAAGAGGGCCGGCGAGGACGCCCTCATCGCTGAGATTCCCGCATTGAAGGAGAAGGGGATCTCGTTGGTCGTTGTTTCTGGCGACATGATTGAGGGCACTGTTACGGCAACGCTTCTCAATCGGGCCCGCCCGGGAACGCTCGAAGAGCGTCGCAATGAGGCAGGCAAGCTCTACTCCGTTGAAGAGTTCGCGCAAGAGGTCGCCGCTATGGTCACGGCCGACGTCGAAACCGGCCACGTGGAACTCGTGGGCGGAGCGAAGGGCTTCCTCAACTAAAGCTCGGGACACAGCTGGGGCGTGGCACCATCATCACGGTGCCACGCCCCAGTTCCATATCCGGAGGCCGCTACATACCGATGAGATGCCGCACGGCGTCGAGCCGTGGGAAGTTGATCTGCGCGTCCGCGACCTGTCGCAGAACCGGCTTGGCGTTGTAGGCCACCCCGAGCCCGGCACGATCCAACATCATCGCGTCGTTGGCGCCATCTCCGACCGCCACGACGTTCGAGGGCTTCACACCGAACTTTTTGGCCCATTCCTTAACGGAATCCTGTTTGACCTGACCGTCAACGATGGTTCCACGGACTTCGCCGGTCAAACGATCGTCCTTGATCGTCACGTCATTCGCCCTGGCACATTCGATGTCTAGCTGACGAATCACTGGCTTCAAGATAGTGATGAATCCACCGGATACGACGCACACCGGGTTGTCCGAAACGTGGAAGGCGTTAACCAATTGGAGTGCTCCAGGGTTCAACACGAGGGAACGCGAGACACGATGCATGACGGCTTGGTGTTGCCCGGAAAGAGTTGCAACTCGTCTCCTGAAGGACTCTGAGAAGTCCATGTCCCCGCGCATCGCCTGCTCCGTCACTTGGGCAACTTCGTGACGCACCCCGGCCACGGCGGCTAGTTCATCGATCACCTCTCCGTCGAGGAGCGTCGAGTCCGCGTCCATGACAAGCATGCGCCGATCAGCCGTAAGGATCGCTGGGTCGACGACGTTGAGGTCGTACCCCTCGAGCCCGCGGCTCAGCGGATCGGGGCGCAAGGTGCCACGCAATTCCGCGAGATCATGAGGCCAGCGAACATCCAAGGTGACAACGCTGTACTGGGGACCGCCACGTTGTGCGGCTCGCCGCCCATCAGCCCGGACTTCCGGCAAGGCTGGCACGGAGTAGTCAATGCCATTCAGGATCTGGGCACCGGCATCCTCAACGTAGCGATACAGGTCTCGATGCCGATCAGCGGGGGCGCCCACCCTCAGGGCAACGATTCGCAGGTTTTTGCTCATATTTCCCATCCTATGGATGGATGGCTCAGGTTCCCAGGTATGAATGCTCTCCACTTGCCGAGTGTCACGGCTAGGTAAGTCGGGCCGACGTGGCTTAAAGTCGAGACATGAGTGCTGTTTTGGAGCTAGTTAACGTCTCCGTGGTGCGGGGACAGGGCCAACGACTAATCGACGGAATCACGTGGACCGTACGGGAAGGGGAGCGTTGGGCAGTGCTCGGCCCCAATGGCGCCGGCAAATCGACGTTGATGAGCGTCTGCGCCGCGCGATTGCATCCGACCTCGGGCATGGTGGATATCCTGGACGAAATTTTGGGGGCCGTGGACGTCTTTGAACTGAGGCCTCGGATCGGTTTGACTTCGGGCGCCATCGCTTCACAGTTTCCGGCGTCCGAAAAGGTCCGAGACGTCGTCGTCACCGCAGCCTATGGCGTTACAGGACGTTGGCGTGAGGGCTACGATCAGATGGATCACGAGCGCGCCCAAGAACTGCTCGAGCAATGGGGCGTATCCCACCTGTCGGACCGAACTTTTGGTTCCTTGTCCGACGGTGAACGGAAGCGTGTTCTGATTGCCCGCGCTCTCATGACCGACCCGGAACTCATGATTCTCGACGAGCCGGGGGCCGGAATGGATATTGCCGGCCGTGAAGACCTCGTGGCGCGCCTGACGGACCTCGCGCAAGACCCCGATGCGCCGACCACTCTGTTAGTCACCCACCATCTCGAGGAATTGCCCCGTGGCCTCACACATCTGCTCCTGCTGAACCACGGCCGTGTCGTCGCGCAAGGCCCCATCGATGAGGTCCTCACCTCGGAAAATCTCAGCGAAGCCTACGAGATGCCTCTCAAACTGACCTCCGTGGATGGCCGTCACACGGCGTTCTCCGCGAACTAATGTCCATTCTGGAAATTTGCATCATATTGGTTGCTGGCCTCTGGGCCGGTGCCATTAATACGATCGTCGGTTCAGGCACTCTCGTGACCTTTCCGGTGCTCGTGTCGATGGGCGTGCCACCGGTCACAGCCACGATTTCCAATGCCATGGGCCTGATCGCCGGGAACTTCACTGGCGCTTGGGGGTATCGAAAAGAGCTCAAGGGATTAGAACGCACCCTCTGGAAGCTCATTCCGTGTTCCCTGATCGGTGGGATTCTCGGTGCCTACCTGTTGTTGCACCTACCCGCCAGTGTTTTTGAGGCTGCTAGCCCGATTCTCATCAGTGTGGCGTTGCTTTTCGTGATCTTCCAGCCGAAACTGCAAGCGATCGTCCGAAAGAGGCGCGAAGGCACAGAGTTGCCGTCCGAAGAGAGCGACCATCAACCGCCGATACTTTATGCGTTGGTTTTCTTCGCCGGCGTCTACGGGGGCTACTTTGTGGCTGCCCAAGGGGTCCTTCTCTTGGGGATATTGGGCGTCTTCCTCCTCGCATCATTCCAGGGTGCCAACGCCATCAAGACCGTCTTAGTGGCCAGCGTTAACCTCATCGCAGGAATCTCATATCTTTTGTTTGCGTTTGATCGAATCGACTGGTGGGTGGTCCTCCTGATCGCCATCAGCTCGACCGTCGGTTCCTGGGTGGGGGCCAAGATCGGACGACGATTGAAGCCGGTGGTTCTTCGGAGCATCATCGTGATCCTGGGACTTGCCGCCATCGTCAAGATGGTCTTTCTCGACTAGGCCGCGACACATTTTTTCGGAGCACCTATGAATAACCCTCAATATGGACCGGCCGAGCTGGCCGCCCGCGCGGCCCACGTTGACACGATTCCCAATGTCGTGCGCGTGGCCCAGCAGCAGATCGCAGATTCCCATGGCCGTGCTGACGAACGAGTGCTCAGGGACTTGCGCTTCTATCGTGGACTGACCGACGTCCGCATGCGCACGTCGCGAGAATCGGAGTGGGGCGTTTACATCGCCGAATCATCCAAGGTCTTGCGACGAGCCCTCGATGCAGGCCACGCCCCCTTGTCTTTTCTCATGTCGGACAAGTGGGCTGCGGATTTGGAAGACGTCCTTCGAGCGTGGCCGGAGGTCCCTGCCTACGTGAGCGACGACGCCACGCTGGAAGACCTCACGGGCTTCCACCTGCATCGGGGAGCACTGGCCGTGATGCGGCGTCCACAACCGTTGAGTGTTCGCGAGGTTATTCGTGGAGCTCGACGCGTAGCGATATTGGAGGACATCGTGGATCACACGAACGTCGGCGCCATATTTCGCTCAGCGGCTGCGCTGGGCGTCGACGCCGTCGTGGTCTCGCCGCGCTGCGCGGACCCGCTGTATCGACGCTCGATTCGAGTCTCGATGGGTACAGTATTCCAAGTTCCGTGGGCTCGTTCGGAATCGTGGCCAGATGATGTGGAGGCACTCCACGAAGCCGGCTTCACCACGGCGGCCCTCGCCCTGGAACCGGATTCCATAACCCTCGACGAGCTCTCAGCCCGGAACGAAGACAAACTTGCCCTCATTCTCGGAACCGAAGGGCATGGCCTGAGCCGGGCTACTGTTTCGACCGCACAGGAAACGGTCATGATCCCCATGGGCCACGGGGTTGATTCACTCAACGTAGCGGCAGCTTCGGCCGTGGCCTTTTGGGAAACGCGCGTCCGCTGAATCCTTCTCTTCTCGCAGTACACGTGGTAGCGTTATGTGGTCGCCGTACCGCGGCGTCCTCCGTGGCGTGTTCGAACAATATATCGACCGTCCCCTGGAGAATCTCAGCTTTACTCCCTAGGCCTGGCAAAATCCAGTCCGATTGAAAAGGTAGACCCATGCAGACCGATATTCACCCGGATTACCACGCGGTCCTCTTCCGCGATCTCGCGTCCGGCAAGACCTTCCTGACCCGTTCGACCGCCACCAGCCAGAAGACTGAAACCTGGGAAGACGGCAACGAGTACCCCTTGATCGAGGTCGAAATCTCCTCCGAGTCGCACCCGTTCTACACGGGTAAGCAGCGCATCATGGACTCGGCCGGTCGCGTCGAGCGCTTCAATGCTCGCTTCAAGAACTTCGGCAAGGCTGGCAAGTAACCAGCCCCTCGCTGAGAAGGTGCCGGGAATCTTTCACGATTCCCGGCACTTTCTGTATGTTCAGAGTAAAATCGGTCGGGTTAACTGACCCCCGAACATCACCGAACCTGACGGAGTATCCGAATGTCGCTGAACGACGACCTCCTGGACAACGGCAACGAGCCGCAGCCCCGGCGCCGAAAAAAGAGGCGCGGGGGACTCATCGCGCTCGGCATCTGCGGGACTCTGCTCTTGGTCGGCGTGATCGCCGTTGGGGCCTATTTTGCCAACCTGGCCCACAACTTTGATTCCGGAACCAAAAAATTCGCCAACGCCCTGCCGGACGACAAAAATCGGCCGAAAGAAGACGGCTCTTATAACGTTTTGCTCCTCGGCAGCGACTCGCGTCAAGGGGAGGCCGATGAAAAAACGGTTTCCGGTCAGCGCGCGGACACCATCATGCTCCTCCACGTTCCCGCCGATGGGGGCCAGGCGTACCTGATTTCCATCATGCGTGACACCTGGGTCGATATTCCGGGACACGGCAAGGCAAAGATCAACGCGGCCCTCGACCAAGGCGGTATTCCCTTGGAGGTCCAAACAATCGAGCAGTTGCTGGACACCAGAATTGACCACGTCTCCGGCATCAATTTCGAAGGCTTCCGTGACTTGACCAATTCCGTCGGCGGCGTCACCGTCGATGTTCCAGTGGCGTTCACGACCGAACACGGTGAGTCCTACGACAAGGGCCCACAAAAGATGAACGGGGACCGCGCGCTAACCTTCGTCCGGGAACGCTATGCCTTCGCGGACGGCGACTATCAGCGGGTTCGCGATCAACGTGCCTACATCCGTGGCCTCATGAAGGCCATCGGCGACCCGCAAAACTTCGCCAACCCGCTCAAGGTCAACGACATGGTCAAAACCTTCTCGCCCTATGTACAAGTCGATGACTCGCTCAATTCCACGGAAGCGGCAAAGATTCTCATGAAAATGGGGCCAAACGGTTTCAAGAACATGAAGATGATGACTCTGCCGAATGCCGGGACGGGGTGGTCCGACGACGGCCAGTCCATCGTCAATCTGGACGAGGGAGCCGTCCAAGAACTCAGCAAGGCCATGAAGGATGGAACCATGGACCAATTCGCCAAGACCGCAGGAACCGACTAGCCGCGAAGCGCGACACGCGAAGCGACGTCGTGCCTCAGAGACTCATGAGGCCACGACGTCGCTTCGGTCGTTTAACCCGAAGGCGAGCCGAGCTCAAAATGTATCCGCTCAACAGACCCGCACCACCCGCGCCTCCGCTGATGAGGAGCCCCTTCCAGCTTCGATAGCCTTCCGGGTGCGTCGAAATAATCTTGGCGGAACCATTCACCAATGCGGCCAAGACCGCACCGGCAACCAATCGGTTCCCCACAACCTCGACGCGGTCGATAATTTCTTCCAGCTCATCCGCGCGGAGATGGACGTCAAAGCCGCCATTTTCGATGACGCTCATGATCTTTCGTAAGGAGCTTGGCACCTCGACGCCGAACCCCACGGTCTCCCGAGTCATGGCAGTCAGCCGCTTGAGAATGGCTTCCACCGAAACCCTGCTCGATACGAAAGCCGTCGCAAAAGGCTTGAGGACGGCGATGAAATCAAAATCCGGGTCGATCAGCTCACCCAAAGATTCGGCCGTCGCGATCATGCGGATCAGGAGCGCCGCTTCTGAGGGCAGGCTGAGCTGATGCCGGTGCAACAAGGCCATAACGTCCGTGAGCACCCTGCCAATATTCAGATCGTCAAGGCTTTGCCCGGAGTACTGACGGATGATGCGCCCGAGATCTGCCTCAATTTCCTGAGGCGTGACATTACGGCCGTGTGAATTGGTGAGACGGATGACGGCGCGGCTGCACTGCTTTATGTTCTGGGTCGTCACGCCAATCAGCAAGGGAAGCATGCTGTCGCGGAAGTCTTCGCTCAGCTCGCCGCACATGCCGAAGTCGATCAGATTGATGGCGCCGTCTGGACGCACAAACAGATTGCCCGGGTGAGGATCCGCGTGGAAGTAGCCAAATTCAAAGATCATCCGGCACATCGCGCCGGTCGCATTCACCGCGAGCCGATGTCGATCGATTCCGTGGGCGTCGAGCGCGTCCACATTGCTGATTTTGATTCCACCAACGCGTTCTTGCGTCAGGATGCGCGAAGTCGTTGCTTCCCAGTAGATGTGGGGGATATGCAATTCAGGATCATCGTGGAAGAAATTCGCGAACCGATCGCAGTGCGTTGCCTCGATGGTGTAGTTGAGCTCCTCCAAGAGCGTTCGGGAGAATTCCGCGCTCAGTTCTACAACGTCGTACTGCTTGGCTAAGGGAACATACCGGCTCAACAGCGTCGCGAGGTCGCTGATGATATCCAGGTCCTGATGAACTTCTTCGAGAACGCCCGGTTTGCGGAATTTAACCACGACGTCCTGCCCGTGCAAAACCCCCGCGTGAACCTGCCCGATAGACCCCGACGCCAGGGGAGTGGTGTCGATGGAATCGAACTGTTCCAACATGGTTTGCTCGGGCTGTCCGGCCAAGGAGTCCATGAGCTCCTCGTAGGGAACGACCGTTGCGTCGTCCTGCAATTTGCGCAGTTCTTGCGTGTAGCTCGTCGGTAGGAGATCTTGTCGAGTCGAAATGAGCTGACCGACCTTGATGAAGGTCGGGCCAAGCTCTTCAAGAGCCATCCTCAGATGCTGAGGTTGGGTGAGGCGCTCACCGGTTTCGGTGCGCCGGACCCGATGCAATGGGCCGGCGATCGGGGCACCCAACCCCTCCACCAGGAATCCCAATCCGTGACGAATGAAGACGTCGGCAATCTGGAGAAAGCGGTCGGTCCGAGAGCGAGCGCGGGTGAGCAATGGTGTCACCTAGCGACGCGAGCCCGAGCCGCGGCCGTTCGAGTAATCCTCGCCCACGGTTTCGTAGTCGTCCGAGTGCTCCCACTCCGGATACGAGTAGCTTTCGTCGTATTCGGAAGGCTCCGTATCTTCCTCAAAATCGGCAGCTTCCTCCTCGGACAGATACTGATCGGAGTAATACCCGTCGTTCACCTCGGGTGATTCGTCGTATTTCTCGACGTCGTCGATAGCGTCCGTGGTGGCCTCGGGCTCGGATTCTTGCAGGTCGAGGGCTTCCGTGTTGGGTGAAAAGGGCTCCTGCTCCTGTCGTTGTTCGAGGGCTTGCTCTTCCTGGT
Source organism: Kocuria sp. HSID16901 (assembly GCF_003989425.1). Taxonomy (NCBI): domain Bacteria; kingdom Bacillati; phylum Actinomycetota; class Actinomycetes; order Micrococcales; family Micrococcaceae; genus Kocuria; species Kocuria sp. HSID16901. The sequence continues at coordinate 375,349 of NZ_RBLM01000002.1, forward strand.
CGGCTTCGGCACCCTCAGGCTCTTCAGACTGGTCCAGCGCCTGAGGTTCGTGGTCAGAAGCGGAAGGACCACCGGTCGGGTTGATATCAATTTGGTCGTACATCCGACCAGACCCCTGGAATCGCGACATGTAGACGCCGGCGAATACCACCGATGCGCCGACGATGATGCCCAATACACCGAGAATCGGTTTGAAGAAGATCAGCACGATGCCCAGGATCAAGATCAGCGCACCGAGGACGCCCAAGCCCCATCCTGAGCCTCCGCTGTGTCGATGACGCTCCACAAATCCGGCCTTGGTCGCAGACGAGCTTCCGTGAGTATCCGGGTGGAGCCGTTCGACGGCATCGTCGGGCTTTTCGGCTCGCTTCAAGCTGGGGTTCTCTTCCGCCTCGCTCGGCACGTAACTCGGGTCGAGGTCATATGAATCTTGCTTGGCCTTCAGGAGAGGCAAGGAATTGGGCAGATCCGTGTACCAAGAGCTCGGGATTTCGTCGGCGCGAACCGTCTGGACGGTGAGCGACAGCTCGAATGAGCTACCGCGGATGGTTCCCCACACGGCGGTCAACTTGTTGTGCTGGAAGGCGTAACGAACCACGGGCGCCAGCTGTTCAGACATCTGGGTGCTGAGGCGTCCGACGATGCGACGGTCGTGCAAGACGTCCACGACCTCGACCTCGCTGCCGTCCGCCAGCTTGTGACGGTTCGCCTCAAGGGTCAGAATGACGCGGCCCTCGCCGGACATCGGGAGGACGTCGTGGAGGTACTCGGCATGTTCGTTCTCATTAAGAACCTTGACGCTGGACCCCTGGGGGAGAAGAGCCGCGTGGAGGGGAGACGCATTGATCGGGAAGAGCAGTTCCGGGCGCGAAACGGAGAGGATCGCGCGGGTTTCCAGGCGAGGATGATCACCATCGCGCCGTTGGGTCGCCCAGAAACGAATCGGCGCGACGGGCGTGTATCCCGAATAGATGATGCGTGCCAGGGGATTCCAATAACGTTCGGAATCCTTCACGGTCATTCGGGCCACCTTGTAGCCGTTGACCCAAATCGCGATGCTCTCGGGAAAGACGGGGTTATCGGGCTCCGGAACCAGCTGAGCCGTCGCGTCGACGACCTGCTCACGATCCAAGCGTTTTCCGTCGAAGAGCCGCAAAATCTCGGCGTCGTAATAGTCCTCGGTGACAAGCTCCAAGGACCCACGGTCGTTGAGCGCGTAATCCGTCACTGCGAATCTCCTCTAATATCCCTCAGTACCCGAAGCAGGTCCTCCTAGAATGTCACAACTTGGCCCCTGGAGATCGGTAATCGCGGCGAATCTTACGGTCGTGTTCCTCGCCGTCCCGCGGATCATCAGGGTGCCACATCAGGTTCTTTAAATTTTGGACCATAGATCGCGTATGCGCGACGCCCTGGTCGCGTCCTCAGAACGTTCGGTCAGTTCACGGCGCAAGGCCCGGGGCGCGTCAGGATGATCTGCGAGCCATTCCTGGGTTGCAGCCACGGGGTCGACGTCGTCGTCCACGGTGGGGAACAGGCCCCTGACAATTCGGGTCGCCATACCGATCGAGTGGTCTGCCCAGACCGCGCCGAGTCCGTCGAAGTACCGAGCCCCTTGCCCTTGCCTCAGAGCTGGGTCGCCGGTCATTAAGCCCACTGCCGTCGCCGACAGTAGGTCGTTGGAGAGATCCTCGCCGAAGATCCTTTCCCAAGCCAGAGCCTTCTCGTCTGTGCTCGGCAAGGCGGCTGACGAACGCGCGTGACCGATGGCGGCGTACTGGCTGGGGTTTGCTGCATAGGACTCTTCGAGGGCGGTACGGGTGAGACGACCGTGAGCGGCAAGCGCCGTCCGAGCCAGCCACTGGATCTGGTCTCCCAATGTCAGGCCTCGCCACGGGGTGCCCGGATGGGTTGTCGCCCAGTCCAGGAGCTCGTAGGCAATGTCGGCCAGCGCTCCAGATTCACGGCCCAAGACAAGGCTGTGCTGTAACAGAACTCGTTGCTGGTCGCTTCCTTCCTCTACCGATGCCAAGCCGTCCCGCAGGTGTGCGGCCAAGGACTCGAGCTGTGACGTCCGTTCCGGTTCAGGGACATACGACCGCAGTGCCGTACCCGCATGGATCAGTAGGGTGTCCAGCAGGGTAGGGGAATTTTCGCGGCTGAGTCCCCGGCCCACATGCTCGAGGTAACGGCGAGGATCGACCTGGCCCAGCCGAACCATGTTCCACAACGAGCTGCCCAAGACGCCCCGGTCCAACGGATCACTGATCGTATGTCCATACTCCAGCGCTGTCTCGACATCGGACTCGGCCAGCAGGGCTAAGGCATATGTCTGATCATCCTGATTGACCACAACGATGCTCTCGGCGTCGCTGGCGGGAGAGACGTCCAGAGATACGGTCGTCGACATGCTCTCGGCACCCGCGGATACCTCGCAGGGAACCACCTGGGTTCGCTGCAGGGAGCCGGCGTCCAAAGAGAATGTCGCGAGATTGAGCACATGGGGGCGACCGATAGCCTGCGAAGCCTCATCGGGGAAGGTTTGCGCGAGTTCTGAACGTTGGGCGCTGTACGTCAAGTGGGTGACACCGGCCGTTTGCAACCAGGCCCGGGCCCACTCACTCAGATCGCGGCCGCAGGCCTCACTGAGGACCGCTAAGAAATCCGAGAGCTCCGCAGTCCCGAATTGATGTCGCTTGAAATAGACGCGGGCCGCCTGAATGAATTGTTCGAAGCCTACGTATGCGACCAGTTGCTTGAGCACCGAAGCGCCCTTGGCATAGGTGATGCCGTCGAAGTTTTGTTTGGCCGCCTCAACATCGGGGATATCGGCGACGATCGGGTGCGTGGTCGAATATTGATCCTGCGTATACGCCCAGGCTTTCCGACGATTGGCGAACGTCACCCACGCTTCCTCGTAGCCTCCGACCCGTTCTGCGGCCAAGGAACCCATGAATTCGGCGAAAGACTCCTTGAGCCACAAATCGGACCACCACCGCATGGTCACGAGGTCTCCAAACCACATGTGCGACATTTCGTGCATGATGACATCGGCTCGGCCTTCACGTTGCGCCACCGTCGACCCCTCGGGAAAGAGATACGACTCCGTGAAGGTCACCAATCCGGGATTCTCCATCGCACCCAGGTTGTATTCCGGGACGAAGGCCTGATCGTATTTGCCCCACGGATACGGGTAGTCAAAAAGATCCTGGAAGAAATCGAGGCCATGCCGAACTAGGTCGAAGATATTTTCCGAGTCCATGGACTCGGCCATCGATTGCCGGCAATACAGGGTCATGGGCGTGACCCCTGAATCCGACCCGCTTCGTCGATACAAGGAGCTCACCGCGTGGTACTGACCGGCGAGCAAGGTCGTGATGTACGTCGACATGCGTTGAGTCGGTGCGAAGCGCCGTCGCGAAACCCCCTCGAGTACGGGGTCGTCTTCGGTCGCCACAATCTCGGTATTCGACGCGACGACCCAGTCGCTCGGGGCCGTGACGGTGAAAGAGAAATTCGCCTTGAGGTCCGGCTGCTCAAAGGTGGGAAATACACGGCGAGCATCGGATGGCTCGTATTGCGTATAGAGGTACGTGCGATGATCCTGAGGATCGATAAACCGATGTAACCCTTCCCCGGAACGGGAGTACAGCGAACGACCGTGAATCACGAGCGTATTTGTCGGCGCAAGATCAGGTAGCTCAATGCGACTGCCATGGACCACCTGCGTCAGGTCCAAACGCTGCTCGTTCAAAGTCACCGAGTCGACGCTGTGGTGGATGTACTCGATGAAGGTCGACGCTGATTCCGGGCCGGTGACGTCGGCCGAAAAGGTGATGGTCGCCTTAACGGGAAAAGACTCCATCGTCGGATCGGCTGCGTACGTCAAGTCCACGTGGACGTCGTACCGATCCATCTCAAGGAGCGCGGATCGGTTCTGGGCTTCATCAAAGGTCAAATTATCGTTACGCACACCACAGAGTATAGGAGTTTTACCTTGTAACTCTCGGACGCACAAGCGGATAAGGGGCGGAAGCACGGTCATTTTCCGTGCGTCCGCCCCTTGTCATGTCGCTATGCTCAGCAGCGATCTCTCCGTGCCTAACGGCGTTTGCCCGAACCAGACGACTTCATCTTCATCAGCGTCTTTTCATCCACCGGAGCATCCGACGAGGCCCGTAGTTTTCGGAAGTATTCCGCAGCGTCAGCCTGTCGCACCTCTTCCAGACCACTGGAAATTTCGGCGCGGAGATGTGCCTGGGTCCAGCCAAAGCCTTCCACGAGTTGCAAGGAATAGGGCTCGATTTTGTCGAGGAGCCGATTGATGTACTCCTCCAGCGCCCGACCGCGTTGCGTGGAGATGAGGCCGTAGGACACGTACCACCCCAAATTCTTGTGGATCAGCGTGAGACCGTACAAATCTCGCAACCAGGTCATGACTTCGTGGGTTTTTCCGTCCAAGGAATCGACGACGTCGCTCATGGCTTCCCACGCGAGGAGTTCACCGTGCGAACGGGCGGCATCGATCAACTTAACCTGTTGGCTGTTAAAGACCTTGGTCGCATCGGTGGCCGACATCTTTCGTGCCGGCCGGAGCGCCTCGGCGGCCTCTGAGACCATGGTGTGCACGCGATCCTGCATGAGTTCACGCTGCCACTTGGGGTCCTTGAGGGCCTTGGCCGACTTTTTCTGAGTACCCGTATCGTGAATGAGCTGGGCAACGCTCCGAAGTCCCGTGCGATTGAATGCAAGGTCTTCCGCGCGAGAGGACACATATTTGGTGATCGTTCCGACGTCGAGCCCCGCGAATTCCTTCGAGTAGTCACCCAACAAGCGCTTAGCCACCAGCTGCAAAAGCACGTGGTTGTCACCCTCGAACGTCGCATAAACATCCAGGTCTTGGTAGAGCGACGTGAAACGGTTCTTGGTCATGAAGCCTGCACCGCCGGTAGCTTCACGGCACTCCTGCAGGGTCTCCAAAGCACCCCACGTAGACAGTGGCTTGAGCGACGCCGCCAAGGTCTCCAATTCCGCACGATTTTCCGGCGTGTCCTCTCTGCCCGAGAAGACATCATCAAAGGTCGATAGCAATCCGTGATGGGCAAAGGCCTGGGCGTAAGTGCGGGCCAACAGAGGCAAAAGCCGACGCCGATGGAGCTGATAGCTCATGAGCGTTGCTTCGGTCTCTCCGCCCGCGGAGAACTGACGCCTCTCATATGCGTATCGGATGGCGATGCTCAACGCGATCTTGGAGGCATTGACGGACGAGCCGTCCAGGCTCACGCGGCCTTGAACGAGTGTTCCGAGCATCGTGAAGAATCGGCGACCTGGAGAATCAATGGGGGAGGAGTAGGTCCCGTCGTCGGCAACGTCCCCATAGCGATTGAGCAGATTGGTCCGGGGAATCCGGACATGGTCGAAAGCCAACCGGCCATTATCGATTCCGTTGAGGCCGCCCTTGTGCCCGTCGTCTTCGGACTGGATACCGGGAAGATTCACCCCGTCTTCGTCGCGAATCGGCACGTAGAACGCGTGGACTCCATGGTTGACTCCCTCGGTGATCAGCTGAGCAAAAACCACGGCCGCCTTGCCATGCTGAGCGGCATTACCGAGAAATTCCTTCCACGCCGATTTGAACGGAGTATTGATCACAAACTCTTCGCTGTCGGGATCGTAGGTGGCCGTGGTCGCTATGGAGGCCACGTCAGACCCGTGGCCGATCTCGGTCATCGCGAAGGCGCCGGGAACATCCAAATTCATAATTCCTGGCAGGAAGCGTCGGTGGTGTTCCTCGGTGCCGAGTTGATGAACGGCGGCACCAAAGAGGCCCCATTGGACGCCGGCCTTGATTTGCAGAGAGGGGTCGGCCGCCACGAGCTCTTCGAACCCAGCGATATTTCCGCCGGGATCTTCGCCGCCGCCAACGTACTCAGGATAGGCGCGATGTACGACGTGGTTTTCGACCAGGATCTGAAGCTGCTGCAGGACGCGTTCGCGGTGATCCTGATAGCTGAGAGTATCGACCTTGTGCAACGCCGGATCTTCAATGAGATCCCGAACCTTCTGACGGACCTCTTTCCACGGGCCCATGAGCTTGTCGTGCAGCGTCTCGATATCGATTCGCTCGTCGGTGTCCGGTCCTTGAACGGCCTGCACCTCGTCCAGCGGGCCCTGAGACGTGCCTTCAGGTGATCCTTTGGACGCTTTCGGGTGCGACGCCGCGGCGTCATCCGTCAAGGAGGATGTGGGGTTCAGCGGCATGTTTACTCCTGAATCTGATGGGTTGGTGTGGCGGTCTGGGAGTTCCGAAGTCTGAGTCATGTGTGCTCCTTTAAGGGCATGAGGATCCATTGGGTGAGCTGATCCACCGTTTGTTCGCGGGATGGGGCTTCCCCTTTGACATAGGCGCGGCTCCACTTTTCGATCACGGATTGAACCATCCCGACCACTGCTCGGGCCCAATAGTCGAGCGAGACGTCGTCCGGTAAGGAAAGTTCCCCACTCTCCTGGGCAACATTTCGCAAGGAGGCCAGCAAGAGGTGAGCGACGTGATCGGCAAAGAGCCCCAGTGACGACGTCGGGGCTTCGTCACCATCCAGACGTGCCCAACCCAATCCGGCATGAGACGTCACAAATTCGTGGATGGACGGCGAACGCTGAACCATCACGAGGTACGCGTCAATCATCCGGTGCACGGTATCCGCCGGGGATGACCCGTTGGCGGCCGCTTCGACGATTTTCTGTTCCAGGCTTGCCAGCAAAAATTCACCCAATGCTTGGCTGAGACCCGCTTTGTCCGTGAAGTATCGGTAGTAGACCGACTTGGACGTCCCAGAATGGGCGGCGATCTCTTCCATAGAGGCTTGTGGACCGATTTTGTGAATCGCGTGCCGGGCTTCCCGAAGAAGCTGACGACGCCGCACCTTACGGTGGGTTTGCCATCGAGTCGCGCGCCCATCGGGGGCGGACGATTCGATGGACGCATCTTTCCGTGTTTTGACGGCCTCGTTGGTGTTCACGATACGCAGAGTATCAGGTACTCTTGACTTTTGTAACCCCAGTCACAAGGGACGATGCGGTGGGAATCGGCTTCTCGCTCGAGCGAAATTCAGCGCTTTGCGCCGTCGTTCCATAACCTTCTAGATCCGGAGGATCCATGTCTCAGGCCTATGTTCTCGGTGGTAACCGCATTCCGTTCGCACGTTCACACGGGGCCTATGCCTCGGTCAGCAATGTGGACATGCTGACGAGTGTGTTTGACGGATTGGCAGCTCGATTTGGCCTTGCTGGCGAGCACATCGGCGAAATCGCGGCGGGCGCCGTCCTCAAGCACCCCAAGGATTTCAACCTCACGCGTGAGGCCGTCTTGGGCTCGGCCCTTTCATCATCAACCCCCGCCTACGACGTTCAGCAGGCGTGCGCAACCGGCTTGGAAACAGTCTGGGGACTGACCAACAAGATTCGTTTGGGTCAGATGGACTCTGCCATCGCCGGCGGTGTCGATTCCGCTTCCGACGCGCCCATCGTGGTCTCTGAAGGACTCCGCCGCGGACTGCTCAAACTAGCCCGGGCAAAAACCCTCAAGCAACGACTCGCTGCCGTTTCTTCCCTGCGCCCGGCCGATATCAAGCCGCAAGCCCCGGGAACGGGTGAACCGCGCACTGGACTTTCCATGGGCGAGCATCAAGCCATTACGACTGCCGACTGGGAGATCAGCAGAGAGGACCAAGATGAGCTTGCCCTGACGAGCCACCAGAATCTTGCTGCCGCCTACGATCGCGGATTCTTCGATGATCTGGTGACCGGCTTCCGCGGATTGAATAGGGACAACAATCTTCGTCCGGATACGTCCCTGGAGAAGCTTGCGAAGCTGAACCCGGCCTTCGGTCGCAGCCTTCCCGGCGAACCGACCATGACCGCAGGTAACTCGACGCCATTGACCGACGGCGCATCGGCCGTGCTTTTGGGCAGCCAGGAGTGGGCAGATCAGCACAACATGACACCTCTGGCCCGTGTGGTCGATGCACAGGCCGCGGCCGTGGACTTCGTCGACGGCGACGAGGGACTACTGATGGCCCCCGCCTACGCGGTGCCACAGCTGATCGAACGCAATCATCTCGGTCTGGGAGACTTTGACTTTTACGAAATTCACGAGGCCTTCGCGGGCACCGTCCTGTGCCATCTCAAGGCTTGGGAATCTGAGACATTTGCCCGGGAAAAGCTCGGTCGCGACCAGGCCGTGGGTTCCATCGATCGGTCCAAGCTGAATGTGAACGGTTCATCGCTTGCAGCAGGCCACCCCTTCGCCGCTACCGGGGGACGAATCGTCGCCTCCCTGGCAAAGCAACTTCACGAGAAGGCCACAGAAACCGGCAAGACCCAGCGCGGACTCGTTTCTGTTTGCGCGGCGGGAGGACTCGGCGTCGCCATGATCCTCGAAGCCGAAAAGCCCGCCAACTAGTCCATCCATAGACTTCAGGAGGAAGCTCAGAACGCGATGAAGGATTCTTACACACAAATCGTTAATTCAACCCTCGGCAAGAAGGTCGCCGGGGCGCTCGGCTTACCGCAACCCGTGGAGCTGCGCCGCTACGAACCGGGACAAGACCTGCTGAAGGATCAGAAGGTCTTGCTCATCGGAGATGACGCATCCGACAACCTCGCCGAGACTCTTCTAGGTTGGGGGCTCGAGGTTCGACGCCACCCGGAGGCACATACGCGATACGGCGCGATCATCGTCGATTTCACGTCGGCGGCACAGCCGTCTGACCTTCAAAGGCCGGCGCTGGCCGTCGGTTCTGCCCTCCGTAGCCTTGGGAGCTCCGGTCGGGTCCTGGTCCTAGGTCGAGACAGCACGTCGGGGGACACCCCGGAGCTCGTTGCCACCCAGGCAGGTGTCGTGGGGTTCATGCGTTCCCTGGCCCACGAGATGCGCAAAGGAGCGACCTGCAATCTCCTAAGCATTGCCCCTGGAACTGCGACCCATAGTGACGCGGTCACCGGACCATTGCGATTCTTCCTGTCTTCGCGTTCCGCCTACGTCAGCGGTCAGCCCCTCACCGTGGGGTCAGGCCATGCCGAGACTCCGTCCGACGCCGATCATCCGGTTGAGGGAAAGGTTGCCGTCGTCACCGGCGCCGCACGAGGAATCGGTGAAGCTATCGTCCGCCGGCTGAGCGACGATGGCGCGAAGATTCTTCTGGTTGACGTCCCCGGGGCGGGCGAGGCGCTCACCAAGGTCGCCAATAGCGTCGGCGGCCGAGCGCTTCAGCTCGACATCACGGATCCCAAGGCAGGTCAGCGTATCGCCGAGGCGGCTCAGCAGCACTACGGCCGGTTGGACATCGTGGTGCACAACGCCGGTATCACTCGGGATAAGACTTTGGCGAATATGGATGAGAGCAAGTGGGGATCGGTTTTGGCCGTCAATCTGGCCTCACAGTTGGCCATGAATCGGCAGCTACTCGATTCTGGGGTGCTCGGCTCGACGCCGCACGTCGTCTCCCTGGCCTCCACGAGCGGCATCGCCGGTAACCGAGGGCAGACGAACTACGCGGCGTCGAAGGCTGGAATCATCGGCATGGTCTCCGCCATGGCCCAGGAGTTCCAGAAAGCCGGAGGAACCATCAATGCGGTGGCTCCCGGGTTCATTGAGACCGACATGACTAAGGCGATGCCAACCGTGACTCGCGAGGTCGCGCGTCGGCTGAATTCCTTACAGCAAGGCGGCCGGCCGGAGGATGTTGCCCAGGCAGTTGGCTTCCTGGTCTCAGACGCCGCCGGTTGCATCAACGGTCAGACCCTTCGCGTGTGCGGACAGTCGATGGTGGGTGCCTAATGAAATTTCCGAGCATCAAGAGCCTCAAGCCCAAGAGCGGAGCCAGCGTACAGGGTGATTCGGCCGGCGCGGCTAAATTCTACGGCCAGATCCTGGTCAAAGAGTTGGGGGCCGCCGTCGACAAGCAGCTGCATCGCCGCGGCTCGTCGGATTCTCCGGCACGCAATGCCATGCCTGCACCCGAGGCGCTCGAAGTAGCCGAGCGTCGAGTGAAGGTCGACGCCGAAAAGCACGCTGCTTTTTGCGCCGTCGTGCATGCGCCTGCGGGGGAGGACGCTCACGGCGGATTCCTTCACGCCATCAGCTTTCCGATCTCCACAGAGGTGATGACGAGTCGCACGTTTCCGCTCCGGCTGCTAGGCCTGATCCACCTCAAGAATGAGGTCACGCAGCGGAGGCCCATCGCCGTGGACAGCACGGTCAAGATTCGGTCCCGGGTTAAAGAGTTCGGGACCCATCGCAGGGGAGTGACCGTCACCATTCTTTCTGAGATTTGGGACGACAAGGGCGAGCTGGCCTTCAGTGACGAGTCCCTGTATCTATCCAAGCAGGCCAAGACCACTCAAGAGGACGAGACCGCCGTCCGCAAGGATTCGCAGGCGGAGTCCACGCGGCGAGAAGATCCTCGTGAAGGATTTCGGCTCATCGGACGCTGGAGACTTCCTTCCGAAACCGGTCGCAAATACGCCAAGGTTTCGGGCGATGCAAACCCGATCCACCTCAGCGCTGCTTCGGCCAAAGTGTTTGGGTTCCCCAGTGCCATTGCCCACGGAATGTATTGCGCTTCCAGGGCCTTGGGGCAGCTGGCCGATGACCCGGCAGGCCCCGGACAATGGACGGTGGAATTTGGATCGCCCGTAGTCCTTCCGTCCACCGTGGAGATTTGGAAGGATCGGGCCGCACCTGAGGGACGACGTCGCATTCGGGGAATTGGCCGTAAGGCACGGAAGAACTTCGAATTCGCGTGGAATCGCCCGGAGTAGCTTCGAAGATCTCGGGAAGTGCCGATCATCACAGGTGATCGGAGCTTGAGAATTTGCGTGCCCGTCGAGCATCCAGTAAGTTATTACTCGTTGCCCGGGAGCTCGCTCCCGAGATCACCTGCGCGGGTGGCGGAATAGGCAGACGCGCTAGCTTGAGGTGCTAGTCCTCGTATTAGAGGGTGGGGGTTCAAGTCCCCCCTCGCGCACCAGGGAAAAGGCCCCGGCCGGAACGAAAGTTTCCGGCCGGGGCCTATTGGTATTTAACCTCGAAATTCCCAAATATTCCCACATATTCGGACACGGCTGTGGGAAAATGACTTTGGGGCGTCGACCCCACCACGTGAGCCTTGGGAGAGAGGACAGTAACCATGACCAGTGATTTCCGGACCACCTCGAAATTGGGCATTGTCGGAGCAGGAGGAGTGGGGTCGGCCATGGCGTACGCCGCCATGATGCGCCGGTCCGCTCGCAATATCGCCCTGTACGACATTGACGGCTCCCGAGCCGAAGCAGAAGCCCTGGATATCGCCCACAGTTCATTGTTCGCCGGTGGTACGCCCGTTGTCGGCAGCGGAGACCTCGGGATTCTCCGCGACAGCGACATGGTGGTGATCACCGCCGGGGCCAGGCAAAAGCCCGGACAAACTCGACTCGAATTGGCCGATGCCAACGTCAAGATTCTCTCCACCATGTTGCCCCAACTGTTGGAGGTAGCACCCGACGCCGTCTACATGTTGGTCACGAATCCGTGCGACGTCCTCACTGTCGTCGCCCAGCAGATCTCAGGGCTGCCCGCCGACCGCATCTTCTCTTCGGGAACCGTCATCGATACCTCCCGGCTTCGGCTGCTCATCGGTCAAGCAGCCAACGTCGCGACCTCGAGTGTGCATGCGGTGATCATGGGGGAGCACGGAGATTCCGAATTTCCCCTGTGGTCCCAGGCCAATATCGGACAAGTTCCGATCGATGAGTGGGTCGACGATAACGGTGACCCACTATTCCCGGAGGAACGGCGCATCGAACTGGCTGAGCAAGCAATGAAAGCCGCCTATCGAGTGATCGACGGCAAAGGGTCCACCAACTACGCCATCGGCCTTGCGGGCGCACGCATCGTCGAAGCCGTCTTGGGCGATCAAGCCGCAGTACTTCCGGTGTCGACCGTCCTCGAAGACTACCGAGGCGTGAGCGGGGTTGCCCTGTCCGTTCCTTCCATCGTAGATAGGAATGGCATCCGGGAACGCTTGCAGGTTCCGATGTCCGATGAAGAACTGGCCAAGTTGCACCGTTCGGCGGAGGCTCTCGAACAGTCCATGAGCGGACTTCGATTCTGAGCGAGGTGAAGTCTCACAGTTGCCCTGCTAGATCGAACCATCGGTGTTTTCACGGGCGTAAAAGTCGGCTAGTTTAGGAGCATGACTACGGAACCGCGCGTCGCGCTCAATTCGCTCATTCAGGCTCTCGAGGAACATCTGACCGCCCTGTCAGCCAAGCGCGGCGAGCAGGACACCGCCGTGGAAAATGCTTACCTCGGTATCGCGGATGCCTTTGAGGTATATGAGGACGCCATCTACGTCGCGTATAACGAAGTCACCCCGCTGGAAGTCTTCGTGGAAGATGACGACGAGGACGAAGAAGACTACGACGAACTCGACGATCTGGACGAAGACGACGAATTCGAGGATCTCGATGAGGACGACGAGGACGAGACTCCCTCTCGGTAATCTCTCGGCCGGATTGGAACGACGGCAGGGACTCCTATCACGGAGTTCCTGCCGTTCTTCTTTAACGAACAGCTGACAAGTCACAATGAGTAGCCTGTAACTTCACCCACAAAGTGTGGTGCCTGAGAAGAAGCCCGAAGATGAGTATGTAGAGTCGAGGCGTGGAATGGATACAAGCAATTATTCTCGGCCTCGTTCAGGGCCTGACGGAGTTCCTGCCGATCTCATCATCGGCGCACGTGAGCATCGTGGGGCAGCTACTGCCTCATAAGGATGACCCGGGAGCCGCGTTCACCGCGATCACCCAATTAGGTACGGAAACCGCCGTCATCTTGTTCTTCTGGCGAGACATTGTGCGCATCATCTCTCGCTGGTTTCTCTCCCTTCGAGGAAAGGTCAGCCGGCAAGACCCCGATGCTCGCATGGGTTGGTTCATCATCATCGGATCCATCCCGATCGGTGTGTTGGGCCTGCTCCTTCAGGACTACATCGACACGGAATTCCGTAGCCTATGGATCACCGCGACCATGCTCATCGTTTTCGGTGTTTTCCTAGCCATCGCTGACCGCATCGGAAAAGAACAGCTGAAACTCGAAGACCTTAACGTCAAGCACGGCGTTCTCTACGGATTGGGACAGGCCCTCGCGTTGATTCCCGGGGTTTCGCGCTCGGGCGGCACCATCATGACCGGTCTTTTCATGGGATATACCCGAAAGGCCGCAACACGCTATTCCTTCCTGTTGGCCATTCCCGCGGTCTTCCTCTCCGGTTTGTACAAGCTGGCCAAGTCGCTCTCCGACGGATTTGACCCCTTCTATTCGGCCGGACCCACCATCTTGGCCACAATTATCGCGTTTGCCGTGGGCTATGTGATGATCGGTTGGCTCCTGAAATTCATTTCGAGCCATAGCTACAGCGTCTTCGTGTGGTACCGAATCGCCGTCGGTCTGCTCGTCTTCGTTTTGCTCGGCACTGGCGTCATCGCCGCATAAATCTTCCCGCCCGCTCCCGTCGAAAGGCGTCCATGCGTACGTGGTCCGCACCGCACATTCCTGATCTTCAGACCGCCGGCCCTGTGCCGTCGGTATTCGACTCACGGCTCCATGAGATCGTGAAGCTTCCCGAAGACCGCGAGTCGGCCTCCCTGTACGTGTGCGGAATTACTCCGTACGACGCAACGCACATGGGACATGCCGCCACGTACGTGACCTTCGATCTGCTGAATCGGGCCTGGATCGATGCGGGATACGACGTCTCGTTTGTCCAAAACGTGACTGACGTGGATGACCCGCTCTTGGAACGAGCGGAACAGACCGGCGTCTCCTGGGAGGCTCTCGCGGAAGAGCAAACGGATCTTTTCCGTTCAGACATGGAGGCACTCAACGTCATCCCTCCGAATCACTACATTGGAGCCACGGAGTCGGTCGATTGGATCGTTCCGTGGGTAGAGCGGATGATCGAGGACGGCTTGGCATACCGGGCCAGCGGATATACCGACGACGACGACGTGGAGCATCCGGACGGCGACGTCTACTTCGACGTACGCGCGGCCGCCGATACGGAACATGAGCCGGCTCGCTGGTATCTGGGGTACGTATCCAACTACTCCGAACGAGAAATGGGACCGCTCTTTGCCGAACGCGGGGGAGACCCAGAGCGACCAGGCAAGAAGGATCCCTTCGACGCACTCTTATGGCGCGCTCATCGTGAGGGCGAGCCGTCCTGGGACGGAGGTTCTCTTGGGCCCGGCCGCCCCGGTTGGCACATCGAATGCACCGTTATTGCCGAACGCTTTCTTGGGATGCCCTACACGGTCCAGGGCGGAGGCAACGACCTACGTTTCCCACACCACGAGATGGGTGCAGGGCATGCCTATGCGATGTCGAAGAATCGCATGGCAGAACACTACGTGCATACCGGCATGGTGGGACTCGACGGCGAGAAAATGAGTAAATCGAAGGGAAACCTCGTGCTCGTTTCTCGACTTCGCGAGCGAGGCGTCGACCCGTCAGCAATCCGATTGGCCATTTTGGCGAACCACTATCGCACCGATTGGTCCTGGACACAGGAGCTTCTGGACGAGTCTGAGGCAAGGATTCAGGTTTGGCGGCGCGTCATGACGGCCGACCCCACCGACGACGACACGCGCTCTAGCGATGCCGTCATCACGGCGGTACGTCAGGCTTTAGCTCAGGATCTTGACGCTCCGAAAGCACTTCGCGCCCTCGACGAGTGGGTGTCCCAGGTGGAGGCCGGAGGCCCCGCTGGAGACCGCCGTGAAGTGGCACGCGTCGTCGAAGCCCGCTTGGGCGTCACCCTCTGAGGTTCCATGAACGGTCATGAAGGTTATCTCATCGGCCGGATCGCGGGAATTCCGGTCCGACTCTCGAGGTCCTGGTTTCTCCTGACCATCCTGATCATCGCCGGCTACGGAAGCTACCTCTCGCAACGTTTCGTCTGGCTTGGCCCTGGAGCATACCTGGCGGCTTTTGCCTTTGCCGTGCTCCTCGCGATCTCCGTGCTCATTCATGAACTCAGCCACGGATTGACGGCCAAGGGGTTCGGTTGGTCGGTCTCTGGCATCAACCTGACCTTGATGGGCGGCCACACGACCTTTAGGTCATCTCATGCCACCGCGGGGCGTTCCGCCATCGTCTCGCTTGCTGGCCCCGTGGCGAATCTCGTTCTGGCCGGCATCGGGTGGGGACTCCTGGCCGGCCTCGATTGGACGGGCTGGCCGGCCTTGGTTCTATATCTCATCACCACATCGAACGGATTTGTGGGTCTGTTCAACCTCCTACCGGGTATTCCCCTCGATGGCGGCTATGCAGTAGAGGCCTTGGCGTGGAAAGTGACGAAGAACCGAGACACGGGGACCAGGACGGCCGGCGTCGTCGGTTACCTGGCCGCCGCGGGGCTCATCGCATGGCTCATACTCTCGGGCACGTGGCACAACGTGGGCATGATCGTCTTAACCATGATGGTCGCCTTCATCGTCATCTCCGGATCCTCGCAGGCCTTCCGAAATGTCCACCTGCGCCAGGCCGTGGACGGAATTTCCGTCGTGGCTCTGGCGAGACCCACCACCGCCGTCAGGCTCACCGACCGTCTCAGCGCATTTCCGCCCCTCGAAGATCCCCGAGGGGTTTACCTGGTCACCGACGACCGGGGTCAAGCACGGGGTGTGGTCGATGCCGCGGCCATGGCGGAGGCATCGGCCGTTGGCGACAACGACGTCAGTGCCGAAGGACTCATGGTTTCAGCGACGTGGGACCGCCCGGTGCCTGAGGGTCTCCAGGGGCACGCCCTGATGTCCTTTGTGGCTCAATTGCCGGGGCGCATCTGGCCTGTGAAGTCGTGGGACGGGCAGCCCACAGTGCTCTTTGAATCCGATGTGATCGAAGCGGTTCGATGTAGCCAGCGCGACTGATGCCCAGCGCGTCCATGAAGCGCGGCCCAACGTGCGAGAATGGTGCGCGAATCAATTTCGATCGTGAATCGTCAGGAGTCGCACTTTCATGGCCTCAGAATCATCGGAGCATCGGCCAACGTCCGTAACCGGCGCGCAAAACCGCAGGGGCCCCTTCCGCGCAGGTGAACGGGTGCAGCTCACGGACGAACGCCGTCGCATGAACACCATAACCTTGGTGGAAGGTGGTGAATTCCACACCCACCGAGGGGTTCTGCTTCACGACGATTTGATTGGCAAGCCCGAAGGAACCGTCATCTCCAATTCCGTCGGGTTCCAGTATCAAGCGCTGCGCCCGTTACTCAAGGACTTCGTTCTGTCGATGCCTCGCGGCGCCGCCGTGGTCTATCCGAAGGATGCCGGCCAGATCATCACGATGGCGGATGTCTTTCCGGGGGCGAGGGTGATCGAAGCCGGTGTTGGTTCCGGGGCTTTGAGCATTTCCTTGCTCCGCGCCATCGGCGATTCCGGTCATTTGCGTTCCTTCGAACGTCGTGAGGAATTTGCCGATATTGCTGCCGGCAATGTCGAAACGATGTTTGGCGGCCCCCATCCCGCGTGGGAACTCACCCTTGGCGACCTCGCTGAACAACTGGGGGAGTTTGAAGCGCCGGGCACCGTTGATCGCGCGATCTTGGATATGCTCGCCCCCTGGGAGTGCGTATCCGCCGTCGCGACCGCTCTCGCTCCGGGCGGCGTGATCATGTGCTACGTAGCTACGGTGACGCAGCTATCTCGCGTTGCGGAGGCATTGCGCGCGGATGGTCGCTTCACCGAACCCGAATCCTTCGAGACTATGGTGCGCGGATGGCACGTCGAAGGACTCGCCGTCCGGCCCGACCACCGCATGGTCGCACACACAGGATTCCTCATCTCGGCTCGCAGACTCGCCGATGGTGCGCAACGCCTGGCTCCCAAGCGACGAGCCTCGAAGTCAGATTTCACCGAAGAAGACATGAATGCATGGACTCCGATGTCGTTGGGCGAGCGGAACGTCTCAGACCGTAAACTGCGCCGTGCCGGACGCGATGCCCAACGGCAAGCGCAGAACGCCGCACGCTCCGGACACGATGCGGACACTAGTGGTCAGTAACGTCGCCGCGGTGAGAACATGGATTCATGGCCGAATCTGAATCCACGATCAACCCGCGCGACCACGAGATGACCCTCCGGCAGCTCAATGTCTTGCGCGACCAACGCTTGAACCTCAATAAACAGTTGAAGGAATCAACGTTACGCAACGACAAATTGGTCCGTACCCTGGAAGGGGCACGTAGCGATATTCAGCGTCTCAAGCAGGCCATCGCTCAAGATCTCGAAGCTCCCATGAACCAGGCCCAAGTGGTCCGGGTCAATCACCGCAATATCTCGTCGTCTTCCATGAACGACGACGTCGCCCCGCTCGTATCGACCCAAGCCAGCCTGGACGTGGTGATGGGCGGGCGCCGGATCAGGATCCCGGTGAGCCCTGTGCTATCGCTCGATGAGGTCAAAGTCGGCATGACCGTATTGCTGACAGAAACCGTCGGGGCATGCGCCTGCGTCGGATATCGCGAAACCGGTGAGATTGCGAGCGTCCGGGAGATTTTGGGTTCCGACCGTTTGGTGTTGGGGACCGGTTCGAATAACCAAGTCGTCGCCCTGCGTTCGGGACAGTTGGTCGAATCCGAGGTCAAGATTGGCGACGCCGTCTCCTTCGATTCGGCCAGTGGCATCGCGCTGTCGCTCGTGCCTAAATCCGACGCCGAAGACCTGGTGCTGGAAGATACTCCGAATGTTTCCTACGAGGACATCGGTGGCCTGACGCCTCAGATCGAACAGATCCGCGACGCCGTCGAACTTCCGTTCTTGTACCCGGAGCTGTATCGAGAGCACGATCTCAAGCCGCCGAAGGGCATTCTTCTCTATGGTCCTCCCGGAAACGGCAAGACCTTGATCGCTAAGGCCGTGGCCAAGTCCCTGGCCGATCGGATGACCGGTGACGCGCAAGACGGCACATTGCGCGGATACTTCCTCAACATCAAGGGCCCGGAATTGCTCGACAAATTCGTCGGTGAAACCGAGCGACAGATCCGCGCCATCTTTGCCCGCGCACGGGATAAGGCTACGGCAGGAAACCCCGTCGTCATCTTCTTCGACGAGATGGAATCGTTGTTCCGAACGCGTGGTGCGGGCAAATCTTCCGACGTGGAAACGACCATCGTTCCTCAGCTCCTCGCCGAGATCGACGGCGTCGAGTCGTTGGACAACGTCATCGTCATCGGCGCCACTAACCGCGAAGACATGATCGACCCTGCCGTGCTTCGGCCCGGTCGACTGGATGTCAAGGTTCGCATCGATAGGCCCGATTACCAAGGCACCGGCGAGATCTTTGGACTCTATGTGCACTCCGAGCTGCCGCTTCGTGCGGACGACGTCTCGAAGTACGGTGGCGACCGAAATGCACTGGCTGCATCCATGATCGAAACGGTGGTGGCCGACATCTTCACCCGGGACGAAGAGCATCGGTACTTGGACGCCGTCTTGGTCGATGGCCGGCGAATCCCCGCATATTGGTCGGATTTCCTCTCGGGTGCCTTGATCCACAACATCGTGGATCGTGCCAAAAAACTCGCCATCAAATCCTTCCTGGACGATGAGGTGAAGGGTTTGAGCGTCGAGCATCTCGTGGAGAGCGCCCGGACGGAATTCTTGCAACAGCGTGATTCCGCATCACGAGGCGACGTTGAAGATTGGCTGGGACGAATTGGGCATTCGGTTCCGCTCTCAGGCATTGAATTTCCTAGCGGAAGCCTGGAGGCCAGC
This sequence comes from Kocuria sp. HSID16901, assembly GCF_003989425.1. Taxonomy (NCBI): domain Bacteria; kingdom Bacillati; phylum Actinomycetota; class Actinomycetes; order Micrococcales; family Micrococcaceae; genus Kocuria; species Kocuria sp. HSID16901. The sequence continues at coordinate 394,165 of NZ_RBLM01000002.1, forward strand.
CACTCTGAACGAGGAATTTCATGATCTTCGAACGTGCCATGGGCACCGAAACGGAATTCGGCATCATCTGCCCGGACAACCCTGGAGCCAATGATTCGGTGCTGTCGACCTTGGTGGTCGACAGCTACCCCCATGCGGCCGCCGAATCCGGGTGGGATTATGCCTCCGAATCGCCGTTGGAAGACGCCCGTGGGTTCCAGATGGGGCAATCGGAAGCACACCCGAGTCAGCTGACCCATCAAGGTCACGTATTGACCAGCGAAGACATCGCTCGGGAGGTTCTGGATGATTCCCCGAGCATGGTGAACCGATCATTCTGGGACCGTGCCGTGATGAACCGCGTGTTGCCTAATGGGGCCCGTTTTTACGTGGACCATGCGCATCCTGAATATTCCGCGCCGGAGACCACAAATCCCTGGGACGCGACGATTTGGGACCTCGCAGGCGATCGCATCGCTGCTGCGGCGGCCACGTCAGTCGGACGCAGGTACGCCGAGTCGTGGCCAGAGGCCATCCACCTCTACAAGAACAACACGGATAATAAGTCCGTCTCTTACGGCGCTCACGAAAATTACCTAGTTCCCAGATCCCTGAATTTTCAGAAACTCGCGCGTCATCTCTTGCCGTATTTCGCGACGCGTCAAGTCATCACGGGCGCCGGCCGTGCGGGCATCGGCGCGAATCATGTGAGGCCTGGCTTTCAGATCAGCCAACGGGCCGACTTCTTCGAGCGAGAGATCGGCTTGGAAACCACCATCCGCCGGCCGCTCGTCAACACCCGGGACGAACCTCACGCGGATCCCGAGCGCTTCCGTCGCCTCCACGTGATTACGGGAGATTCGAACCTGTCTCATACTTCGACACTCCTTAAACTGGCGAGCGCGGCCGCCGTGCTGACGCTCATCGAGCACGACGAGGTGCCGGACCTCACGTTGGCAAACCCGGTGCAGGCCATGATCGAGACAAGTCATGACCTGACGTTGGAGCGACTCCTGACGCTCAAGGACGGACGTCGAATGACGGCCGTACAGATTCAACGGGCTTATGCCGAGGCCGCCCAACAGTTGGCGGAAAAACGTGGATGGAACGACGAGCGAACCCGGCGGACCTTCGACCTCTGGTTCGATGTTCTTGAGGCTTTGGAAAACGATGTGTTGTCGTTGGCTAACCGCTTGGATTGGGTTGCCAAGTACGCTCTCATCCGGCAATACGAAGGCCGCGGTGTCGGTCTTGACGATCCCAAGATTCAGGCACTTGACCTTCAATATGCCGATTTACGGCCCTCGAAAAGTCTGTACACCAAGTTGGTCTCTTTGGGCCGCATGAAAACCCTTGTGGACGACGCCTCAATCGACGACGCCGTCGTCGAGCCTCCCGAAAACACTCGGGCTTACCTCCGCGGCAAGATTTTGGGCCGTTGGCCTCACCAGGTGGATTCCGCAGGGTGGGATGTCCTCACGGTCACAGACCCGGCAACGGATCGGCGACACCGGTGGCTTATGGAGGACCCCGCGCGGTGGACTCGCGAGGAAACCGAGCATGTGATCAATTCCAGCTCGAACGCGCATCAGGCCCTGTCCCGTCTCGGCCTGCGTAAAATTCAATGATGGAGAAAGGACAGGATCACCGTGGCACAATTTCGTGAATCATCGCAGCAGTCGGCACAGGATCAGTCGCAAGAAGAAGACGTGAGCCTTGTTCGGGGTGAACATTCCCTGGACCACGATCTCGTCAGCGAAACCGACGACATCTTGGATGAAATCGACAGCGTTCTGGAAGAAAACGCGGAAGACTACGTCCGCGGGTTCGTCCAGAAGGGCGGCCAGTAGGCTACATGCAACGCAGGATCTTCGGAGTAGAAACCGAGTTTGGCATCCGATATTCCATGTCAGGGATGGGCCATTTGGGTCCCGAGGAGGCAGCACGGAAGCTGTTCCGCCCTGTAGTGGATTGGGGCCGCTCGTCGAACGTGTTCCTCGAAAACGGCGCTCGGCTGTATTTGGACGTCGGATCGCACCCGGAATACGCAACGGCAGAATGCGCCGAGCTGACGGACCTCGTACGGCAAGACAAGGCCGGCGAACGGCTCTTTGAGCGCTTGGCGCAACGCGCCGAGGAAGCCCTGATAGCCCAGGACATGCCCGGGCGATTGCACCTTTTCAAGAACAACGTCGATTCTGCCGGCCACTCGTTTGGCTCTCACGAGAACTATTTACTTTCGAGGAAAGCAGAGTTTTCACGCCTCGTTCGCTTCTTGGTTCCGTTCCTCGTCAGCCGGCAGATCGTGGTGGGCGCGGGTCGAGTCCACCCAACCGGTCCGCCCGAGGCCCAAGGCGCTCCTGGAACGGGCGAGGCTTCGTACTCGTTCTCACAACGCGCCGACTATGTATGGGAGGCTTCATCCTCGGCGACCACGAGATCGCGCCCCCTCATCAATACCCGCGACGAGCCTCACGCCGATGCCTCACAGTATCGCCGCCTCCACGTCATCGTGGGAGATTCCAACATGTCCGAGACCACGACCTTGGCTCGGCTGGGCATGACGGACGTCATCTTGAGAATGATCGAAGATCACGCGAACCTCGAGGACCTGGAACTCGCAAATACGGGCCAGGCGCTCAGGACGATCTCTCACGATCTCACCGGTCGCGAAACGGTCGAGCTGAAAGACGGACGACACATGTCGGCCTTGGACCTGCAACGGTATTACCTAGAGGCGGCACAGAGCTTCTTGGCAGCACATGGGTCTCACCGTTCGGAAACGGACTATGTCATGGATCTTTGGGCGCGCACCTTGGACGCGGTAGACCGTCAAGATACATCCTCCATCGACACCGAAATCGACTGGGCGATCAAGAAGAAATTGCTCGACCGTACCGCCGCAAAGCGTGGCTGCGATTATTCAGATCCTAAAATGGCCCAACTGGACTTGGCTTATCACGACATCAATCGGGCCCGCGGTATCTACTATCTTCTCGAACGCAAAGGCCAAGCAAGGCGTTGGGTCGATGAGGACAGCGTTATCCGCGCGGAGTCCGTTTCGCCGGAAACTCGTGCCCGGATTCGCGGTCGGTTTATCGCCGCTGCACAACACGCCGGGTCCGACTACACGGTGGATTGGGTCCATTACAAGATTAATAATGTCCCCGCGATGGCCCATGTATGCCAGGATCCCTTCGCCACGTTCGATGAGGACATTGAACGAACCATAGAACTCCTGCGAGAAGCGACGGCTTCGGGGTCAACCCCCATGCCACCGCTGATCTGACACGTCCAGGAATTTCGCCGTCGAGTCATCTAGAGTCGACGCCGTGCCCTTGGACGTCACGAATCGTCCCGACCGCAAACACAGTGAGGAAATATTCCGTGCGTAGATCCCTGAAAATCTCTGCCGCAACCGTAGCCCTGGCGCTTGCCTTGGCCGGTTGCAGCAATGATCACGGCCTCGACTCCATCGACTACAAGGATCAAGGCGCGGACAAGGCGCCGTCGATCTCCTTTGAGACCCCGTTGACCGTGAAAGACGACTCAACGCGTCAGCTCAAGGAAGGTGACGGAGAGAAGGTTGGCACGGGAGACACCATCCTCGTCAACGCGGCTGTTTTCAACGGAGCGGACCAAAAGAGCCAAGGGGACACCTATTCCGGCGCTCCCATCCCGATTACCGTCAATGACGACTTGAAGGACAAGCTGCCGAAGGTCTACGACATCCTCAAGGATTCCAAGGTTGGAACCACATTCGCCTACGCGAAGAAGCCCCAAGACAACGCCAGCGCAGGCGCATCGGGCGGTTCGGATGCCAGTGCCGTCGAGATCTACAGCATTTCGAAGAAGCTGAAAAAGTCGGCCGACGGAGAAACAGTTCCTCCGAAGGAAGGGCTACCGAAGGTCACGATGAAGGACAGCGGACCGGAGATTTCGATCCCCGAGGGCCAGCCTGATCCGACGACGTTGACCTCGCAAAACCTGATCAATGGCAACGGTGATGAGGTCAAGGAAAGTGACCAAGTTTTCGTCAAGTACTCCGGTGTGAAGTGGTCGGACGGAAAACAGTTTGATTCGAACTGGACTAAAGACCCAAACGGGTTCCCGCTGAACCAGGTCATCAAGGGCTGGACCGAGGGCCTCAAGGGCAAGAAGGTCGGTGACCGGGTGCTCTTGGTCGTACCGACGGATAAGGCTTATGGCACCAAGGAATCCTTGGGTGCAAACGCACAGCAACCGGCAGGACCGTTGGTCTTCGTCGTCGACATTCTCGGGACGTCGAAGGCCGATCCCGCTCAGGGCGCGGGGCAGGGCACCGGCCAGGGCACAACACAGAAGTAGAACTCTCGAGCTATCGCGGAGGCATCCCGCGGGGCTCTCAGAAAGGATCGATATGTCATTTGGACAACGCAATCTGGATCGCACCAAACCTGAGGTAGATTTCCCCGACGGCCCGGTTCCCACCGAATTACGGAGCATCGACATCATCGAAGGCGCGGGCCACGAGGTTCAGCCCGGAGACCAGGTTCAGTGCCATTACGTGGGCGTGACTTACGAAGACGGTGAAGAATTTGACGCTTCATGGAACCGTGGCGAACCGCTCGCATTCCGAGCGGGTGTTGGCCAGGTCATCGAGGGTTGGGATCAGGGGCTTCTCGGCATGAAGGTCGGAGGCCGCCGCCGTCTCGAGATTCCGTCTCAGATGGCCTACGGCGAGCGGGGCGCTGGGGGAGCCATCGGGCCTAACCAGGCGCTCGTCTTCGTCGTGGACCTCGTGGACGCCCGATAGTTCAGGAGCGGGGTCGCTTCGGCGGCCCCGCTCAGTTCTCATGGCTACGACCGTACCTGAGAGGCTCTTCGCCTTATACAGTCTCCTCGTCTCCCAAGAGCGCCCCATGACCAGGGCGCGCATCCGGGAGAGTATTGACGCATATCGGAGTGCGAGCTCTGATGCGGCTTTTGAACGGACCTTCGAACGAGACAAATCGGCGTTGCGGCGTCTGGGGATGCGCCTGCAAACGAATACTTTGCGCGGAGAACCGGTCTATAGCCTGGACCGCAATCGCCTCTGGCTGTCGGAAGAAACATTTTCGCCTTCCGACAAGTTGACCCTGGGGGTCGCGGCCCGCCTTTGGTCGGACCCTCACTATGCACGGGATGTAGATCGCGCGGTGAGGCGACTCGGATATCGTGACGAGAATTCCACCGAACCTCACAATCGCTGGAGTCCGGCGTTGAATGGGGGAGGAGATCACCTCGATCTCGTGCTTGAGGCTCTCGCCCAAGGCACCGAATTGCGCTTCAACTACCGCCGTGTCGATTCCTTCGACGCTTTGCCCCGCATCATGAGGCCCTGGGGAGTAGGGCAACGATTCGGGCACTGGTACGTCGGTGGTTGGGACTCTGACCGGAAAGCCTTTCGCACGTTCCGCTTGTCCAGGATGAGCGCCATCACGCAATCGTGGACCACGCTACCGGCAGCCGACCCGGAGTTTTCCATGGCTCGAGTGCTTGCCGGAATCACCGAATCTCAGAGTCCTGCGGTAAAACTCACCTTTCCCACCCATGCTTGGCCCATGGTCATGGACTGGGTCGAAGACGGCACAGCGCTTCGCGGGATGGATGCGCTCTCGGAAATTCCTTCCTCGATGGAGCAAGGCCAAGTGGGGAGCGCATCGATTACTGTCGATGTCCCGGATATCCAAGAGTTGATCCGGTGCCTCGCGGAACTGGGTGGTGCTGTCACGGTCGAGGTCAGCAACGACGCTGGATTCTCCAGCGCGGAGATCAATGATCGGGTCGAGGCACAGGCTCGGCACGCTGTCGAATTGCAGGACGAAGTCTCCTCGGCCTATACCTCGGGGGCCGTGCAGATTGAAGCCCCGCGCAGGGAACGTCATCGAGAGGCGAGCGAGCGACGGTTCGTTCGTCTCGTCGATCTCGCATCATTCCTCGGATCGCATCAGGGTTGCACGACGGGAGAGATCGCGAAGCATCTGGACATTCCGCCGTCGCAAATCAACAAGGATTTGATGGCCTTGGCCAACGCTGGATCTGAGCTACTGGGCAGCGCCTACATGATGGTGGACGCACATGACGACGTCGTCCGGGTCGAGCTTCCGCGAGAGCTGGATCAGCCCCTCAGCCTCGCTCCTGACCAGACCATTCGTCTCGTTCTCGCCTTGCATCTTTTGGGGGAGATCAGCCCAGGACACCGTGAGCAGACTCGGGGCATCGCCGATAAGCTCGCAAAAACGGTGACCCTCGCTAGCGTCGAGTCCGATCAGCTCTCGGTCCATCTCGAATCCATTACCACGGAACATCTGTCTATCCTGCGCGAGGCAGCTGACGAAGGCCGTCATGTAGGCATCCTGTACCGTTCACGGTCGCAAAGCTCCGCTACGTGGCGCACGGTGCGGCCCACTAAGGTTTATGCAGACGGACCCACGTGGTACGTCAGCGCCGCCGACGCCAAAGACGGCCTAGAACGCACCTACCGGGTCGCATCTATTCGGGCCATCGAACGTGAGACGCCACCTGTCCCGGGTGTCCCTGCTGAATCCACGGCGGCTCACGGTGGTGACAACGAATCGCCGCAAGATACCACCGCTCACATGTGGGTCGATGCCTCGTGCCCCGAGCTTTCGGCTCTCATGAATGGAACTCAACTCGGCCAGGCACGGATATCGCGTGCGGATGGTTCCAGCATCGAGGGACAGCTCATCGAGGTTAGGGTTCGCAGCTGGTTCAGTCTGTACCGGATGATGTTGCACCACGCGGGGCGCATGGCATTGTGGCAGCCACAATTGTGGGCACCAGAATGGCGAAGAGAGCTCTATCGACGCCGGATTCTACAGAATCCCTGTGACCCAAGCGATCGGCCAGGTCAGCCTACTCACAGTTGATGGATGCGTATAATGGAACCCATGCCTTGGTGGTTTTGGATACTCTTGTGGACGGCGCTCGTCCTCGTATCCGCGGCCGTCCTCGGATTACTGATGTGGTGGGTCATCCGTCGGTTCTTCAAACTGTTGGATGAGATCGGCACCCTTGGACAAGATATGACAGAGCGATGGGAGAAGTCGTCGAGTTCTGTGGCCACCGGAATACGTGAGGCCCCGGTTCCCGGCATTCTGATACCCGTTCATCAAGCTCGCGAGGAGTATCTTCGCGAACGCACGAAGCGACACGAACGTCACGTCGCCCAACGCATCGCGCGCCGTGACCACCGCGGTCAGCCTCAGAACGTGAGGGACCTATACCGCGGTGATAAGAAAGGAAAATCTCATGCTCGGTAGGCTCTTCGATCACCCCCTCTACTTGGTGATCCTTCTGGTCATCATCCTGTTGTTGTTTGGCGCTCCGAAACTTCCTGGCATGGCCCGAAGCTTGGGCCAGTCCATGCGTATCTTCAAGTCCGAAGTCAAAGAAATGAAGGACGACAAGTCCGACAAATCTGGCCAGGGTCAGAAGAACAGCGTGGTTAATGGAGAGGTCGTCAGCAATGGCGACGTCGACTCGAACGGTTCGCACGCGCCCGGTGGCGCCACCGCCGAGCCCAATGTGCGTGATCAGGGGACGTCGCACCGCTGATCGTTGGTCTCGACGAGTAGGTCCGTGCTGGAAAGGCATGGACCGCTTGGCGCTGTACCGACCTTGGAGACACAAGGACACTCAGAAAACATGGCTTCAAAGTACAGCCGGAAGGGAAATCCCGAGGCACAGATGGCCCTGCGGGAGCATCTCCGGGAATTTCGCAATCGGTTAATTAAGGCCGCCATCGCCACGGTCATCGGCGCCGTCGCAGGGTTTTTCTTTTACAATCCCGTCATGAAGGCGATCACGGAGCCTATCGCCGAGATCGCCTCCGAGCATGGCCGTCACGCCACCATCAACTTCAACGGAGTGGCCTCCGCTTTTGACGTGATGGTTCAGGTTTCGCTAGCCATCGGTCTGGTCCTTGCCTCACCAGTGTGGCTCTACCAATTGTGGGCCTACATCATGCCGGCCCTTCATAAGCGGGAGAAGCTCTATGCCTTGAGCTTTATCGGAGTCTCCGTCCCGCTTTTTCTTCTCGGGATCTTCATTGCGTGGCTGTGCATGCCGGCCGCAGTTTTCACGCTCACGGCATTTACCCCCGAAGGTCAGTCAAACTTCATCGAGGCCAAGACGTACATCTCGTTTGTCGTCAAGCTGATTCTCTCCTTCGGAATTTCATTCGTGGTGCCAGTGGCCCTGGTTGGAGTCAATATGATGGGGCTGATCCGCGGACGGACCATCCTCAAGTCATGGCGCTGGGTCGTGGTCATCGTGGCGTTGTTGGCTGCTATGACTGCTCCAGGAACCGACGTCATGACGATGTTCTACCTCATGGCGCCGCTACTTCTCCTGTTCTTCCTCGCCATCGCGATTTGTATCTTCAATGACAAACGACGGGATAAGAAGAACGCCAAACTCGCAGAATCCTATGGAATGGAAGCCGACCAGGCGACCCCTGCCGGACGACTCAAGGATTTAGGTCTCGAAGCTAAGGACTAACGTTCTGGGAATACTCCAAGACGCTCATCCGGCGGTGAGCGGAATTCGGTCAGGTCAAGGATCTAGACCGGTAGGGTGGGGTATATGCCTAGTTACGCCGACCAATACCGCGCGGCTCGGGCGCGAAACGAGTACTTGCGCTCTCCGCTTGGCGCCTTTGAAGAGTCGCTGAACTTTCCCCTGGATGATTTTCAGCGCGAAGCCTGCGAAGTCCTCCAGCAGGGAGATGGCGTTTTGGTGGCGGCACCCACCGGAGCTGGCAAAACTGTGGTGGGGGAGTTCGCCGTCTATTTGGGTCAGCAACAGGGCAAAAAGGCCTTCTATACGACCCCCATCAAGGCCCTCTCCAACCAAAAATTCCAGGACCTGTGCAAGACTTACGGCTCCGAGAACGTCGGATTGCTGACGGGTGACGTGGCCGTCAATTCCGAGGCCCCCATCATGGTCATGACCACCGAGGTCTTGCGGAATATGTTGTACGCCCAATCGAGCACGCTGGACTCGCTCGGCTACGTCGTCATGGACGAAGTTCACTACCTGGCCGATAGGTTTCGCGGCGCTGTCTGGGAAGAAGTCATCATCCACCTGCCTGAATCCGTGGCGGTTGTGTCCCTCTCCGCCACGATTTCCAATGCCGAGGAATTTGGGCAGTGGCTCGACACCGTCCGGGGTTCCACCACGGTAGTCGTGTCCGAGCATCGGCCCGTGCCTCTGTGGCAACACGTCATGACGGGACATCGCCTGCTGGATCTCTTTGCCGATAACACGACCATCTCGCGTGCCGCTGACATCGTACGTTCCGGAGACACCGAGAAGCTCAAGGTCAATACCGAGTTGTTGAAGGCGACCTCGAAACGTGGGGGACCTCGGCGAGGACGCAAGGGCAAGGGCCACGGTCGTTCCGGGTCACCACGGATGCGACGCGCTCCACGCCCCGTGGTCCTCCGTTCCCTCGAAGAGGATGGTCTCCTCCCGGCCATTTACTTCATTTTCTCTAGAGCCGCTTGCGACGACGCCGTAGGCCAGTGCATCAATGCCGACATTCGGCTCACAGACGACCGTCAAGCCCAGCTGATCCGGGCCTACATTTCGGAGGCCACCGCAGCGATTGATCTTAAGGACCTTCGAGTTCTGGGATTTGATCAGTGGCGCGAAGGCTTGAGCCGAGGAATTGCGGCTCACCACGCCGGCATGTTGCCGCTCTTCAAGGAAATCGTTGAACAACTCTTCTCGATGGGACTCGTGAAGGCGGTCTTCGCCACGGAGACTCTTGCTTTGGGCATCAACATGCCGGCGCGGTCGGTGGTGATCGAAAAACTGTCCAAATTCAACGGCGAGCAACACGTCGACATCACACCGGGGGAGTACACACAGCTCACTGGACGAGCCGGACGACGAGGCATTGACGTCGAAGGCCATGCCGTTGTGCTCTGGGACGACGGCATGGACGCCCGCCAAATTGCTGGGCTGGCTTCCCGACGGACCTATCCGCTCTATTCAAGCTTCCGCCCTACGTACAATATGTCGGTCAACCTGCTGGACCATTTTGGTTCTGATCGGGCCATGAGCATTTTGGAGTCTTCTTTTGCTCAGTTCCAGGCCGATAAATCCGTGGTAAATCTGGCGTCCAAGGTCCGTCGCCAAGAGAAGGCCCTTGCTGGCTACGAAGAGTCCATGTCATGCCACCTCGGCGACTACGTGGAGTATGCAAACCTCAAGTACAACCTAAACCAAAAGGAAAAAGCCTTCGCGCGAGACCGAAAACGGGCGAACCGCGACGCCGTTGATTCGTTGTTGCAATTGCTCACGCCAGGGGACGTGATCGAAATTCCGCGCGGTAGGAGCGCAGGAACGGCGGTCGTCGTCGGCAAACCCCAAGGAGGGTTTGAATCACGGGTTGGCATCGTGACCCTTTCCGCTCATCTCCGTGTGGTGGGACCCTCTGACTTTGACGGCGACGTCAACGTGATCTCAAGGGTTAAGGTTCCCAAACACTTCACGGGGCGCACCCCGGAAGAGCGTCGTGACATGTCGGCTCGCGCCACAGCCGCACTTGACGCCGGAAAACCGCCCCGCTCTATTTCGGCCCCTGTATCTCCGGAGTTCGAGTATCGACGTGATGAGCGCGAGGGGATCGCGCGTCTTCGCAAGGCCGTCGAGAATCATCCATGCCATGGGTGTTCCGAACGCGAAGACCACGAGCGCTGGTTCAATCGTTGGGTGAAGTTGAAGAAGGAAACCGATTCACTCCGGCATCAAATCGACTCCCGAACCAACACGATTGCTCAACGATTCGCCCATATCCTCGAATTATTGGCGGAGTACGACTATGTGGCCCCAGGAGCGGATGGCACACCTGAGCTTCAAGTACAAGGTGAAGCGCTGAGGAAGATTTATGGAGATCGCGATCTCTTGACCACACTGGCCTTACACGGCGGGTACTTCCAAGATCTGGATCCCGCGGCGTTGTGTGCGGCGATGTCGGTTCTGGTTTTTTCCGGTAAGAGGGAAGAAACGGTCTTTATGCGTCAGTATCCCGCTGGATTAGGCGGCAGGGTGGATTCGCTCCATGCGATGTGGACCGAGCTGACGAGCCGAGAGCGTCGCCACAGGCTTCCAGAGACGCCCGTTCCCGACGTCGGGCTCATGTGGTCGATCTATCGGTGGGCGAGAGGCGGTAGCTTATCCCAGTCCCTAGAACGGTCCGACCTCGTTGCGGGGGACTTCGTCCGAGCTACCAAACAGGTGATTGACGCACTAGACCAGTTGGGTCACGCCGTCGATGATGCTGACTGGCGCACTGTGTGTGAAGCCGCCATTGGACTGATCAAACGGGGAGTCATCATTCATGAATTGGATGCGCCATCAGGCGAGGACGAGACTCCAGAGTTCATCGACATTTTCGATGAGGCATGAGAAAGAGAATAAGGACATTGGAAATTTTTCGTGGCGATGAAACCGTCATGTATCGGAATGGATCCGTATATAGCCCAGCCGACCCGTTCGCGACGGCCGTCTTGGTACAAGGGGAGCGCGTCGTATGGGTCGGGGAAGAGGCCGGCGCGGACTCCGTCGTCGATGACTCGATGCACACCGTCGACCTCGACGGACTGATTTTGGTCCCGGGTTTTGTGGGGCGAATCGACGCTTCTCAGGCTTCGCAAGATACGGATGTCCAACTGGCGCAGTCAGGCTACACGGCGAGCGTCGTGGCGCAGGACGATTCATGGCACCTTCGACAGGTATTCACGGATCAAACGTTGGATCTCCCGTCAGCCGTCCGAGTAGCCGAGACAAGCCAAAACTTCACGGACATCGAAGATAGCGGGCTCCTGCTGTCCGCCGACCTCAACGACGAGCAATGGATCGACGTCGTGAAAGACCAGTTGAAGGCAGGCTCAGCTGTCGGCCTGGTCAGCTCCAGTAGCGTCGTTGGTGACTCTACGACGTTGAACCCCTGGGAATGGGCGACCCGAGGACTGAGACTGAATTCCCAAGATTCTGTGGGTTTGCCGAGTCGCGCCACGTTCACCGCTCAGACACGAGGGCTCAGGCGACTGTTTAGGGCCGGCGGACCGTTCGGAGGCCAAATCGTTCCCGACGCGCCCGCAGACTTCGTAGGCTGGCGGGCCGAAGCGCTCATGGTGCAGACGGCAGACACACGCATCGCAGCATGGAGTACAGACCCCCGAGCAAGGACCCCATTGCTTCCGGAGTTGAACGAACATTCTTTCCCAATAGCCCAGATAGCTCGTGTAGGTTCGAGAGAGCTTTCGTGGTGACATCCCAGGTCGACTCGGGTGACCCGAATTGGTGACAACCTGGGATAAGGTAGCCGCCGGTACAATTAATAAGGCCAACGTCATATCGGGGATCCGCGAGGACGCGTGATCTCAGCAGGAGAATACATAGTGCGACTTAAGACCCTGACCGTGATCCCCACGTTTAACGAGATTGAAGCTCTTCCCGTGGTCATGAAGCGCCTTCGTGCCGCCCAGCCCGAAGTGCACGTTCTTGTGGTGGACGACAACAGCCCCGATGGGACCGGCCAACTCGCGGACCGGCTCGCCGCAGAGGATTCATTGATTCACGTCCTGCATCGCGAAGGCAAAGGTGGCCTTGGAGCGGCGTATATTGCCGGATTCAAATGGGGTCTCGAACGCGGCTATGACGTCCTGGTTGAGATGGACGCCGATTGCTCACACCGCCCCGAAGAACTCGGCGGCCTATTGGAAGCCGTTGAGCAGGGTGCCGACCTTGCGATCGGTTCACGCTACGTTCCCGGCGGCAAGACGGTCAATTGGCCGTGGCACCGGCAGTTCCTGTCGTGGGGAGCCAACGTCTACGCCCGAACCATGTTGGGCACCACCGTCAAGGACATTACCGCCGGCTACCGCACGTTCAGAAGCGAAACCCTGACGAAAATTGACCTCGACACCATTGAATCGGTCGGTTACTGCTTTCAGATCGATTTGGGCTGGCGAACTCAGCTGCAGGGCCTTACTGTCGCTGAAGTTCCGATCACCTTTGTGGAGCGCGAGGTCGGGGACTCCAAAATGGATTCAGGCGTGATCTTCGAATCCATGACGAAGGTTGCCCGATGGGGTCTTGGGGCGCGGCTCAAGACCTTACAAAATAAGCTCGCTCGGACGAAGGCATAAGGAAACCACTCCGCTGCATACGATGAAGGGGCGGCACCCAATACGGGTGCCGCCCCTTCATAATTTCTGAACGATCATTCGACGTTCGGCGTATCTCCTCGCTTCGAACGACCGGGGGAGTTACTTCTCCGGCGTGGCGAGGTCCAAGCGATCACGGTAGTACTCGATGCGCTTCTGGAGAGTTTCTTCCAGCTCTTCCATGGAGCGTCGTTCCAGCAGCATGTCCCAGTGAGTACGCACCGGCTTTTCGTTGCCAGCTTCCGGCCGGGAGCCATCAACCAAATATGCTTGCTTACCCGACTTGGCCGACCAGGTCGCGGGAATCTCGGCTTCGACCGCAAAAGTGACGAAGACTTGCTCACCGTCTTCCGTACGGTACTCAACACGCTGACGCGGAGCGGGCTCCACGCCCTGCTCTGATTCCATGGACTGAGAGCCCAAACGCATGCCTCGCAGGCTACGGTCACTCATAAATATTTATCCTTCCCCGGTGCCAGACAGTTATCGCTGATCCCATCAGCGCTGGCACGCCCTCATTTATTCCCTTCCATGGTCTCATTGATCACCATGAACACCGAAATTTCGGGTCCCGGACGACGAATGCCGCCCAACCGCCCCACAGGGACGAGATGAACGGCATTCATCGGGAAACCTAAATGACCTATTTGTCTCCAGGGATCCCATAGGTGCTGGGGGACTGCCCCGTGGATCCGCCCTCATTGGACGCGTTCGTCGTCCCTGGGGCCTCATCGCGATCAGCTGTCGGGGTCGAGTCGACATCAATGCTCGACGGCGGCATCTCAAATTCGTCTGGATCCACCATCGTCTGATTCGGATCTGCCTTGAGATCGTCCTCGGTCACTTTGAGCACAGGGGAGTCCACGATCGGGTCGTCGACGTCGTCCGGAACCTCGACGTCCTCCTCATCATCGGAGACGTTGGTGAAGGGGTTCATGGGGTCAACCCCAGAGCCGTCGTCGCCAAAGGCCTTACCGATACCACGCAGCGCATCGCCCAGCTCGGTCGGAATGAACCACAGCTTGTTGGCATCGCCTTCAGCAAGCTTCGGCAAGGTCTGAAGGTACTGGTAACTGAGCAGCTTCTGGCTCGGCTTCGCCTTGTGAATCGCGCTGAAGACCTTATGAATGGCCTGAGCCTCACCGTCGGCGCGAAGAATCGAGGCCTTAGCGTCACCTTCTGCCGAAAGAATCGCCGCCTGGCGTTCACCTTCTGCGGTGAGAATCTGCGATTGCTTCTGTCCCTCAGCGGTAAGAATCGCTGCACGACGATCCCGCTCAGCACGCATTTGCTTTTCCATCGAATCCTGAATGGATACCGGGGGCTGAATTTCCTTGATATCCACGCGGGAAACGCGCAGACCCCAGCGTCCTGTGGTGCTGTCCAACACGCCACGGAGCTCCGCATTGATCTGGTCGCGGGAGGTCAACGTCTGCTCAAGATTGAGGCCACCGACGACGTTACGCAAGGTCGCGCTCGTGAGCTCATCCACGGCGTGAATGTAGTTGGTGATTTCGTACGTAGCGGCACGAGGATCCGTCACCTGGAAATAGACCACGGTATCGATTCCGACGACGAGGTTGTCTTCAGTAATCACGGACTGCGAGGGAAACGAGACGACCTGTTCGCGAAGATCGATCAGGGGGAGAACCCTGTCAATGAATGGGACGATAAAGTGCAATCCCGGATTGAGCGTCGTCTGGTATTTACCGAGACGTTCCACGATTCCTGCACGGGCTTGGGGGATAATCCGCACTGCTTTAAAGACCGTGATCACCACAAAAATGATGATCAGGACCAGCACGATGATGAGCGGGGTCATGCGACTACCTTTCAGGTGGTTCTTTTATTCGGGATCTAGAGTGTGGTGCTGTCTTGTTCTGTCTCGGGAGCTTCATTGCTCACGATTGCTGTTGCACCCTCAATGCGTTGAACGACAGCTTCGTGTCCAGTAGGAATCGGCGCCGAATCACCAACGGTTCGCGCCGTCCAATGATCGCCTTCAAGTCGAATGAGTCCCGTCTTGTCGGACACGGCCTCCAAAACTTCCACGTGTTGGCCGATCAGTCGGTCGACATTGGTCGGAGCGTGTGGGGAATTCCGACGAAGACGTCGCAGCATAATGGGACGCACCAAGAACAGCAGAAGAATTGCCACGACAGCGAAAACGATGACTTGGACCGTCCAGCTATCAACTGCCAATGCTGTCAGCATTGCAGCTAGGCAACCGAACGAAAGCATCAAGCAGAAAAAATCGAGCGACAGCATTTCGATGACGCCCAAAATGATCGCTGCTATGAGCCAGACGGCCACCGGATTCTCGACAATCCACGTCAGCACGATTGAGTCCTTTCACGGGGTATATATCTATCGTGCATGATTCGGTCGGCGAATACATCAACGGCAGACCGTCCAGACGGAGATCCATACAACCGATAATCTACATTATGTAAAGTAGAGGGAATCTGGACGCCCCTATTGGCTGCCGAATCCATGTCCGCGGTAGATTCGACACATGACTCCTTCCCCTGCACTTCAACCCGAACGTCGCGCAGCACCATCTATGCCCGTCTGGGCCTTTGCCATCATCGATGCACTCTTGATTATGATCTTCGCTGGCATCGGCCGAGCCTCTCACGGAGAAACTATTTCGGGTATTGCCATGACGGCATGGCCGTTCCTCGTGGGCGGCGCCGTGGGATGGATCGTCAGTCGCGCGTGGCGTCGACCTGAAATAATCTTTCCTGCCGGAGTCGCCATATGGGTCTCCACCGTGGTCGTCGGCATGGTTCTTCGCGCAATCACAGGCGCCGGGACGCACTGGTCGTTCATCATCGTCGCAACCATCACGACCGGCGTCTTCCTCCTGGGATTCCGGCTCGTAGTGCGCTTGATTCAGCGATTCACGCACGGTCCGACCGCGAATTAAAGCAAAAACGCTGGCTACTCCCCGAGCGTATCACTAACCTTCAACTTATACCTAAGGTTAATCTTGGAGGAACCGAATCCAATCCTGCAGCACACGATGCGCGCTTCCGGAATCGATGGACTCCTCCGCACTATGTATGGCCTCGTTCAACCGGTCCGGCAAGGGCCGATCCACATCGCTCGAGGCCGATACCAGACCAGCGGCCGCATTAAGGACCACGGTGTCGCGAATCGGCCCCTTCTCCCCCGCAATGACCCGCCGAATCACATCTGCGTTGAATTCGGCATCCTTACCGGTGATGTCGCCCAACGTATTCGAGGGCAGGTTCAAATCGGCAACTTCAATGACGCTCTCCTGAATCTGCCCATCGAACGCCTCCCAGATGCGGGACGGGCCGATCAAGCTCAATTCATCGAGATTGAGTGGCCCGATAAATACCAAGGCGTGTTGCCGACGACGAGCAAAAACATCCGCCATCAGTGGTGCTATCCGAGCATTCGATACACCGATAACGGATGAATCGACCCGAGCGGGGTTAGCTAGCGGTCCCAAAAAGTTGAAGATCGTCGGGACGCCCAGCGTCTTCCGGATCGGGCCGATATATCTCATGGCCGGATGGTATGTATTCGCGAAGAGGAACGAGATTCCGACCTCATCGGCGGAGGCTTCGACACGATCTGCAGGCGCGTCCAGCGGCAAACCTAGGCGCTCAAGAGCATCCGCGGACCCCGTGGAGGACGACGACGCCCTGTTTCCATGCTTGACGACCTTGAGGCCCGTCCCGGCAATGACCAACGAAGCCATCGTCGAAATATTGACCGTATTGTGCTGGTCTCCCCCGGTGCCCACGATGTCCACGGCGTCGCGCGGGCCGTGATAATCCTTGGCCATGCTGAGCATCTGTTCGGAAAGCCCGTGAAGTTCCTCGGCCGTCTCCCCCTTGGTATGCAAACCCACCAAGAAGGCCGCAACGTGGACCGGGTCGGCAGCGCCGGTCATCATGTCTTTCATGGCCCAGGCAGCCTCGTCGTAGGTCAGGTCTTCGTGACGTTCAATCGCGTTGATCAGCGACTTCCAGCTGGTTTCACGTGCGTGGAGTGACGAATCGTTCATCCCTCAACCTTACGGGATCACAGCCCGCACCTGTCAGCGATACTCTCGAACCCTGACGTATCCCTGGACGCTCCCTGGATAAACACGTGTGGCCCTCGTCCCACCGTTACGTGACCTTAATACCTACAGGGCGCGAAAAGCCCCGAATTCCCGCGGATTTCCAACGATCTGCGGCACGCTCCGTGACACGCCGGAGGGCACAAACGGCGTTCCTGTTGGTCCGACGGGAGTTTTACCGACATAATGTCTATGTGACAACTGCAACCCAAACTCACAGTAAGTCGGCACAACCGACGCTCAATCGCCCGAACATCGTGTCCGTTGGCACGGTGGTTTGGCTCGCGAGTGAGCTGATGTTCTTCGCCGGACTCTTTGCCATGTACTTCACCCTGCGCGCCACGGTGCCCGAGGTGTGGGCCGAAAACACCCACCACCTTGATGTTCCGCTCGCGCTGGCAAATACGATCGTCCTCGTCTTGAGTTCGGTCACTTGCCAGTTTGGCGTGTTCAAGGCGGAACAGCTCAAGGCACGACGCACCGGTTCTATCTGGCAGGTCGGCCAGTGGGGAATGATCGAGTGGTTCTTCCTCACCTTCATCATGGGCGCGTTCTTCGTCAGCATCCAGTCGATGGAATATGCAACCCTCGTCTCGGAGGGCGTCTCGATTGCCGGTAGCGCCTATGGTTCGGCGTTCTACATCACCACCGGATTCCACGCTCTTCACGTGACTGCGGGACTCATCGCATTCCTGTTCATCATTGGGCGCGCCTATGTTGCCAAGCGCTTCGGTCATTACGAAGCGACCTCGGCAATCGTGGTGTCCTACTACTGGCACTTCGTCGACGTGGTCTGGATTGTGCTGTTCCTCGTCGTCTACTTCGTCAAGTAGACGTCGTTTCAGCGGTCCGTCCCCACATCAATCACACACAGACAAAGGAACTCCTGACGTGAAGGCACTTTCTCAAAAGCGGCGTCATCCGCTGGCGGCCATCATTCTTTTGGCTGTCGCTCTTGTCCTGACTGGCGGCCTCTATGCAGTTGCCTCAGCCACCAACCAGGCCAAGGCCGACTCCTCACAGAGCTACACAGCAGATGACATTGCTGCCGGACAAAAGTTGTTCCAGTCGAACTGCGCCACTTGCCACGGCACGAGTGCTGAAGGCACCCAGGACGGGCCGTCCCTGATCGGTGTCGGCGCGGCCGCGGTGGACTTCCAGGTCGGCACGGGCCGTATGCCCATGCAGATGCAGGGTACTCAGGCCCAGATCAAGCCGGGTCAGTTCAACGACGAGCAGACCAAGCAGCTCGCCGCCTACGTTTCTTCCTTGGGTGCAGGCCCCGGCGTGCCGGATGCGGAATCCTTGGACACGAGCAAGGGCGATGCCGCTAACGGCGCCAAGGTCTTCCTGGCCAACTGCGCCATGTGCCACAACGCGGCAGGCGCCGGCGGTGCCCTGACTCGCGGCAAGTTCGCGCCGACGCTCATGGGTGTCTCCGAGCAGCACATCTACGAGGCCATGGAAACCGGCCCGCAAAACATGCCGGTGTTCAACGACGCCAACATCACGCCCGACGAAAAGCGCGATGTCATCACTTACCTGAAGGCACAAGAAACCAACAGCTCCCCCGGCGGACTCGCGCTGGGCTCCCTTGGCCCGGTTTCTGAAGGCTTGTTCATCTGGACTATCGGACTCGGAGTCGTCGTAGGCTTCACCGTCTGGCTGACCTCGCGGTCCGCATAAGCCCAGCAGGGCATCACACACTTACTAGTAGCTCGTACCAAGGAAGTTAGAGGAACACATGGGCAACCATCGTGACGGAGCACCGGATCATTCCGGCGCCGTTGCTACCTCAGAAGATCAGAACCAGGAAAAATTTCCGGATCCTGGTCTGCCGCATCACGAACCACGTCTGACCGACCTTGATCCTCGGCGTGCTAAGCGTGCCGAACATCAGGTCTCCTGGCTGTTCATTCTGTCGATCGTTGGCGCTTTCATTTTCTGGATCGGGTTCTTCGCGATCAAAGCTAACGGCGACATGTACGACGTCAATAACCCGGATCCCACCAGCAATCTGCGCTTGCAGAACCTGCTTCTCGGTCTCGGTATTGCGTGCACGATGTTCGGCATCGGAATCGGCATTGTTCACTGGGCACGTACGCTGATGCCTGACCACGAGATGGTCGAGATGCGTCACGAAATCAGCTCCGAGGATTCACGAGCGGAAGCTCAGGAGATCGTCGAAACAATCATCGACGAATCCGGTGTGAAGCGTCGTCCTCTGATGCGGAACACCTTGATCGGTGCCATTATCCTGGCGCCCCTCACCTTTGTGACTCTGTTCCGCGAACTCGGGCCGATCGATACCAAGGTTCTCTCTCACACCTTGTGGGATAAGGGAGTTCGCCTGGTTCGCGACCCTTCCGGAACTCCCATCAAGGCCGCCGACGTGACCATGGGATCCGCTTACCACGTTCTTCCCGAGAACATTCTCGATATCTCCCACGAAGATGGTTACCTCGAGGAAAAGGCCAAGGCCGTTGTTCTTCTGATGCGTATGGATCCGGAGGAGTTGCACGTTTCCGAGGATCGCAAGGACTGGAACGTCGACGGCATCATCGCCTACTCCAAGGTTTGCACGCACGTTGGTTGCCCCATCGCTCTGTATGAGCAGCGGACGCACCACCTGCTGTGCCCCTGCCACCAGTCAACGTTCGACGCTGCGAATGAGTGCGCCGTGGTCTTCGGCCCCGCCGCCCACGCGTTGCCGCAGCTTCCGATCACCGTCGATTCCGAGGGCTACCTCGTTGCCCGCAGCGACTTCCACGAGCCGGTTGGCCCGGCCTACTGGGAACGCGGCAAGCAAAAGCAAGAGATGGCGAGTGAGGCTTAATCATGTCTAATGCCGTAAACGAATACCAGGCCTCGACCACCCCCGGCCGTATCGCGAACTTTGTTGATACTCGAGTGGGCATGTCGGGAATCGTGCGTGAATTTGGCCGCAAGATCTTCCCGGATCACTGGTCCTTCATGTTTGGCGAAGTCGCTCTATACAGCCTCGTCATCCTGATTCTCTCGGGAACCTACCTGACCTTCTTCTTCGACCCGTCGATGACCTCTAAGGTCTACGACGGTAGCTACGTACCCATGAAGGGCGTCGAGATGTCGGCGGCATATGCATCCGCATTGCATATCTCGTTCGATATCCGTGGCGGCTTGTTTATGCGTCAGGTCCATCACTGGGCCGCTCTCATGTTCGTCGTCGCCATTGCTGTGCACATGATGCGAGTGTTCTTCACTGGCGCATTCCGTCGCCCTCGCGAGTTGAACTGGGTTGTGGGCGGCATGCTGTTCGTGCTCTCCATGGCGGCCGGATTCACCGGTTATTCGCTCCCCGATGACGTGCTGTCCGGTAACGGTCTCCGCATTATCGACGGCGTCATGAAGGCGATCCCGCTGGTCGGTACTCACCTCTCGCTCTTCTTCTTCGGGGGCGAGTTCCCAGGCCACGCCGTCATCGGCCGCTTGTACACGCTGCACATCATGATTGTGCCCGCGCTCATTTTGCTCACGGTCGCGATTCACCTCTTCATGGTGGTCGTCCACAAGCACACTCAGTACCCCGGCCCCGGACGTACCGAAAAGAACGTTGTCGGCTTCCCTGTTGGTCCGGTTTACGCCGCCAAGGCTGGCGGGTTCTTCTTCGTGGTCTTCGGAATCATCGCCTTGATGGCCGGAACCGTCACGATCAACGCCATTTGGAACTACGGTCCCTACGATCCCTCCCCTGTTCAGGCAGGTACGCAGCCTGACTGGTATATCGGTTGGGTCGATGGCGCACTACGTCTGATGCCGGGCTCCTGGCCCTTCCACTGGCAGTTGCAGGCAGGTGGCACCTGGGTGTTGGCAGTGTTGCTCCCGATGGTGCCCGCTGCGATCCTGTTGGGCTGCTTCTTCCTGTGGCCGTGGATCGAACGTTGGGTTACCAAGGACAACCGTGAACACAACATCCTGGATCGCCCCCGTAACGCTCCGTTCCGTACGGGCGCAGGCGTGGCCGGTGTGACCTGGTACGCCGTCATGATGACTGCGGCAAGCTCCGACTTGATCGCGACGCACTTCCACGTCGCTCTCAACGACGTCGCCTACGTGCTCCGGTTCCTGTTCTTCTTCGGACCGTTCATCGCCTTCGAGATCACGCGCAGGATCTGCCTCTCCTTGCAGAGGAAAGACCGCGAATTGGTCCTCCACGGTGTCGAAACCGGCCGGGTTGTTCAACTTCCCCACGGTGAATTCATCGAAGTACATGAGCCTCTCAATGAGTACGACATGTACCGCCTGGTGGACTTCAACTCCCCGAAGGTCACTCCCGCTCAGCCGAACAAGAAGGGCAAGATCACTGGCGCCGAGAAGGTCCGCGGTCGCATCTCCCGCTTGTTCTTTGAGGACAGGGTTGCTCCCGTAACTCCCTCCGAGCTGGAAGCTGCTCACAAGCATCACGAGATTGAGGCAGGCGGTCACTAGTCTTCACGGCTAGGCCAAATACCTCGTTTAGGAAAGGCCCTCGAACTCCGTAATGGAGTTCGAGGGCCTTTCTCATGCGCTTGCTGGATTGATGGAGTACCGGGAGCTACAACCGCCGTCTGCACGTTGACGGAGGCGGGGTATTCTCGCCGCCCGCTTCAGGCCAGTTCTTGTGGCGGAGTCGTCTAGTGGTTCTAGACGTCTTTGGCCGCCGGCGTCGTGGCTACCCAATAGATTCGCTCTACTCCGTCGGTGGTCTCCCATTGTCCGTCCACTCATGGAGGTGACACATCAGCAGGTAACTTTCCGGGGAGCACTTCTTAGCACCTGTACGTGTGGGGTGCGCCCTCCCTCATTTCCTGTCAGATCGTTGTCGAGCAACCGATAGACCGGCTGCGCAAATACCGAAGAACCACGTGTCGGTCCTATCCCCTCGAAACTCCTCTCCCAGTGGCCTCAGCGGGATCTCACCCCCCTGAAGTCCGAAGAATGTTGCTCGAGTCTCGGAGGGTTACACGGGTGTCGGCAAAGGGTGGCGGGGACGCGATGCTGGAGCCTATACGGTCGCGAACAACACATTCGGTAGCGTATGTCCGATTTGGTGGTGGTTGCCGTGCGTCTTTCGATCTGTTCGGTGGCGTTTGTCCGTATCGGTTGAGAT
The DNA here is from genome assembly GCF_003989425.1 of Kocuria sp. HSID16901. Taxonomy (NCBI): domain Bacteria; kingdom Bacillati; phylum Actinomycetota; class Actinomycetes; order Micrococcales; family Micrococcaceae; genus Kocuria; species Kocuria sp. HSID16901. Next base: position 416,594 of record NZ_RBLM01000002.1, read on the forward strand.
TGCCATGCGGGCTTCGGTCCGTTTAGAGGCGTTTGTCCGATTTGGTGGGGTTTTTCCGTGCGGTCTTCGGTCTGTTGAGCGGGGTTTGTCCGTATCGGCGGCGGCACCCGTTCGGTAAGTCGCTCGTTCGGTGGGGTTTACCCAATTTGGTGGGGCCTGCAGCTGTTAGGAGGCGGTCTAGCCACCACCTAACGGAATTAAGCACATCCGATTCGGGTAAGCGCCACCCAACGTCGAGACTTTTCCTTCTCTACGTTCTCTACTCGTGATGGTAGGCGCCCGCCAACCGGGCAACCGCCACCTAAGAGCCGGATGCCACCCGGCCCCGATGAGCGACTAACGGCGATGGGCGGTGGACATCCCCCTCCTGATGCTCCAGTCGGACCCCTCAATAGCCGGGGTCGGCTGTCCACGACAGCCCGGGTCGCAGGGCAGCAGCCAACATGCTCTACAACAAAGATGTGGCACCACCCTACGCGTGCCCCGTGCTTTGGGCGGACCCAACCTCCGCGACAATTGCTACTACACGCAGCGCACATGCTGCCATCCCGCACATGCGCCGTCCCAAATTCAGTTTCCCCTAGCCCTTGGGCAAGCGCTTGGAGAAATCTCGCGTGGTCTCCGGCGGGCGCGGAAGTCACACGAGTCCTGAAGCCGCCGGTCCCCGGGGCCTCCACCAACGTGGCCACACAAAAGCCCCCATGCTCTACGAGCATGGGGGCTTTCTAGCGTCAAGAAACCTATTTGTCCCTAGTGGGCATGGCTTCCGCGGTTGTATTCATAGACCCAACCAACAAGTGCCACCAAAGCTACCGGAACGGCAAGCATCAGCAGCCACCAGCCGATGGCCAAGGCGACGACGCCAATCGTGGCGGCAATGCCCAGAAGGAGAGGCCACCAGCTCCACGGCGAGTAAAAACCGTAGTCACCGGCCGCGTCGGCGATCTCACCGTCGAGGTTATCCGATGGCTGGTTCGGGTGCTTCTTGTTGGTGAAACCAAAGAAGAAGCCCAGGAACGCCGACATCAGAGCGGTCAGCAACAGAGCGGGGAATCCAACCCATTCCTCAAAATTGGTCATGTATCCGTAGACAATGCTGACCGGAACGAGGAAGACGAACAAGCCCCAGAAGAGAATGCTATTTTCGCGCACGTTGTGACCTCCTAGGAATTCACCGTGGCGGCCTTGCGGGCAGCCGAGGCGACGTCGTGGTTCGTGGACAGTTCCGGATGGTGCAGGTCCAACGCAGGGCGCTCAGAGCGGATTCGCGGAAGAGCCGTGAAGTTGTGGCGCGGGGGCGGGCAAGACGTTGCCCATTCCAGCGATCCACCGAATCCCCACGGATCGTCCACTTCAACCTTCTTGCCATTTCGGGTGGTGATGTAAACGTTCCAGAAGAACGGCAACATCGACAGCGCGAGGATCATGGCGCCGATGGTAGAGAACTGGTTCATCCAGGTGAAGCCGTCCTCCGGCAAGTAGTCCGCGTAACGACGGGGCATACCGTCCACACCGAGCCAGTGCTGGATGAGGAACGTGGCGTGGAAGCCCACGAACAGCAACCAGAAGTGAATCTTCCCGAGACGCTCATTGAGCATCTTGCCGGTGAACTTCGGCCACCAGAAGTACAGGCCACCGAACATGCAGAACACGACCGTACCGAAGACCGTGTAATGGAAGTGAGCGACCACGAAGTACGAATCGGACAGATGGAAGTCCAGCGGCGGCGTAGCCAAGATGATGCCTGTGACGCCACCGAAGAGGAAGGTCAGCAAGAAGCCGAACACCCACAGCAGAGGCGTTTCAAACGTCATGGACCCTTGCCACATCGTTCCAATCCAGTTGAAGAACTTCACGCCCGTGGGCACGCCGATCATCATCGTCATGAACGAGAAGAACGGAAGCATCACGGCACCGGTCACGTACATGTGGTGCGCCCACACCGTCACGGACAGGGCAGCAATCGAAATCGTCGCGTAAACCAGTCCCTTATAACCGAAGATCGGCTTGCGAGAAAAGACGGGAATGATTTCCGAGACCACACCGAAGAATGGAAGGGCCAGCACATACACCTCTGGGTGGCCGAAGAACCAGAAGAGGTGTTGCCAGAGAATCGCGCCACCATTTTCGGCGTCAAAGATATGGCCACCCAGTCGTCGATCCATACCGAGGGCAAACAGAGCTGCAGCCAGCGGCGGGAAGATCATGATCAGCAGAATTGCCGTGATCAGGGTGGTCCAGGTGAAGACGGGCATACGCCACATCGTCATACCCGGTGCGCGCATGCACAGAATGGTCGTGATGAAGTTGACGCCGCCCATGATGGTGCCGAAGCCCTGGAGGGCGAGTCCGAAGACCCAGAGGTCACCGCCCACGCTGGGGCTGTACGTCGTCGAGTTCAGTGGTGCGTATGCGAACCAACCGAACGATGCAGCGCCCTGCGGGGTGATGAAGCCCGAGATAGCGACGAGTGAACCAAACAAGAAGAACCAGAACGCCAACGCATTGAGGCGAGGGAACGCCACGTCAGGCGCGCCCAGCTGAAGCGGAACGATGACGTTGGCGAACCCAACGAACACCGGCGTTCCGAACATCAGCAACATCAGCGTGCCGTGCATGGTGAAGAGCTGGTTGAACTGATCCTTGGTCTCAAGGATCTGCATTCCTGGCTGGAACAACTCCAAGCGCATGACGAGCGCCATGATGCCAGCGAGCAGGAAGAACGTGATGGAGGCGATCAAGTACATGTACCCGATCGTCTTGTGGTCGGTCGAGGTCAACCAGCTGACAATGATCCGGCCTCGCGAGCGAGGAACGGTACGTTGAGCAACCGTTGATTCTTCAGCTGAATACTCGAGTGTAGACACCGGTACTCCCCTACTTCGATTCGTTCTTGGTGGGATTGCGGTTGTACTCATCACCGAGGCGTCCGTTATTGCCCTGGTCCTTGAGTTCCTGCAAGTGCTTGTCGTAGTCGGACTTGGAAACAACCTTCACATTGAAAAGCATCTCCGAGTGGTACTCACCGCAGAGCTCGGCACATTTACCCTGGTAGTCGCCAGGCCCGCCGGTCTTGAAGTCCATGTAGTTGGTCTGTCCCGGGATTGTGTCGATCTTCTGCAAGAAGGCCGGTACCCAGAACGAGTGGTTGACATCGCGAGACTTCAGCTGGAGCTCAACTTCGGTGTTCTCCGGCAGGTAAAGGGTAGGAAGGGAATTCTCCACGCCAGGCTTGCCATCGAGGTGACCCTGCGTTCCCGAGGTGTACGTGTTGCTATCCAGGTAGTTGAAGTCCCAAGCCCATTGCTTGCCGTAAACCTCAACGGTGACTCCCGGATGGTCCCACCGTGCATCAACGGAACGCTCGGCACGGTCGGAGAACGAGAAGAGGCTGACAATCAGGATGATCGGGATGATCGTGTACATGATTTCCAGCGGAAGGTGGTATCCAAGCTGGCGGGGGTAGCCGGTCTCGCCCTTGCGGCGACGGTAGGCGATGATGCACCAGAGCATCAAGCCCCAAGTGACCAGGCCGACCGCGAGAGCAGCGATCCAGGAGCCAATCCAAAGATCCATGATCGTGTCGACGTTGTCCGTCGTACCGCGCTTAGTCGGCAAGAAGCCGTTTTCGGCGGTCTCCGAACAACCCGTCAACAGCAGCGTGGCGGCGGCGGTCGCGCCAACGGCAACGATGCCCTTAACGCGGCTGCTACCGGTTCGGTTCTGCGAACTCACAGACTGCCCTTCCTCTTCTATGCGTGCGTGTGATGAAAACGGTGGCCCAGGCGAAAATCCTGGACGAGCCGGTCACCTCTATCTTAGAGCCAGCTTACTCGCACCTGCGGATTCCCGCTGACACTGTGTCACCACAGTACCCGGTTTCATGCATTGAACGGTTCCGCGACATGAGCGCGATGTGGACTCCTGAGGCCCTGATTTGGTGCGCTCCACACGGAAATGGCCCGGACTCTCAGGCTTTGCCAAGGTCCGGGCCATATTACGAGCCACTCAAGCGCGATCTATGTCACTTAGTGGAATGAGTCTCCACATGCGCACGAGCCTTGGGCATTCGGGTTATCAATCGAAAAGCCCTGCTTCTGGATCGTGTCTTCGAAATCGATGGTTGAGCCCTCGAGATACGGCGTACTCATGCGATCCACGATCACTTCTACGCCATTGAAATCGCGGACAGCATCGCCGTCGAGAACGCGCTCGTCGAAATAGAGCTGATAGATCAGGCCAGAGCATCCGCCGGGCTGAACGGCAACTCGCAAACGAAGATCGGTGCGACCTTCCTGTTCCAGCAGAGCACGTACTTTCTCGGCCGCACCATCGGTCAAGTTCACGCCATGAGTAGGCAATTCCGTGGTGGTTTCCGGGGCTACAGTCATCATCACACCGGCCTTTCTGCTCCTCGAGGAGCCCTGACATTGGTCTCAGTTCAGTGTAACGCCGTACTCGACGGTCGTATTCCAACGACTTTGCGGGACCGAATCAACGACGTGACGGTGCAAGCAGGGTCTATTGGCCCTTCTTATTCATATGGGTCAAGAACAACGCTTCGGAGACAATAGCTCGCTGGAAGTCCGGGATATACAACGATTCATTGGCACTATGCGCTCGGGTATCCGGGTCTTCGATGCCAGTAATGAGGATGGAAGCCTGGGGAAAAGTTTCGACGAGCGAGGCGACAAAGGGAATTGACCCACCCATTCCCATCAACACGGGTTCTGTGGACCACGCTGAGCGCATGGCACCCAGGACTGCTTCGGCGGCTTCGCTGGTGACGTCGGCCTCGAAGGGCTGACCCGCCTCCCCCGCTTCATAATCGACCTCGCTTCCCCACGGAGCATGCTTGCTCACGTGCTCCGACAGGAGGCGGTGAGCTTTCTCGGGATCTTGCCCCGGGGGAACTCGAAGGCTCACGCGGGCACGTGCGGTGGCGGCCATCGTATTGGATGACTGATCCACGGGAGTGACATCCATGCCGATGATCGACAGGGCAGGCTGTTGCCACAGTCGCGAGGCCACACTTCCGACGCCCGTCAACGGCGCTTCGGGAAGCGTACCGGCATCCTTTCGAAAGTCTGATTCCTCATAGGTCAGGCTCGGCTCATCGCCCCGCACAAGCCCCTCGACGGCCACCGACCCTTTGTCGTCATGAAGGGAGGCCAGTAGACGCACCATGGCTGTATTGGCATCGACGACCGGACCGCCAAACATTCCTGAGTGCAATGCGTGATCCAAGGTTCTGACGGTGATAGTTCCCGAAATAACACCACGCAAACTCGTGGTCAGAGCGGGCACGCCGGCCCGCCAATTCGAGGAATCAGCGACGACGATGGCATCCGCTTCAAGCTTGTCACGATAGGTTTGCAGGAAGTTCTTGAAGCTCGGAGAACCTGCTTCTTCCTCACCTTCGATGAAGAGAGTAATGCCTAGGCCAAGGTCGTCACCACAAACTTCTTGAACTGCCGCAACCGACGTCAGGTGGGTCATGACACCCGCCTTGTCGTCGGCGGCGCCACGGCCGTACAGACGGTCCCCGATCTCCGTGGCGGCCCAAGGATCCGTGTTCCAATCGGCACCGTCGCCCACCGGTTGCACATCGTGATGCGCGTACAGCAAGACCGTGGGATATCCAGGGCTCGGCTTCTTGTGAGCGACGACCGCCGGCATGCCGTCCCGACCATCTGGTTGCTGCGCCGTCAAAATCTCGACTTCGTCGAACCCTGCCTCTCGCGCGAGTTCCTTGACGGCTTCGGCGCTCTCTCGTACCTTCGTCAGATCGTGACTCTCCCACGCGACCGACGGAATGGCGACGAGCCGTTTCAGGGTTTCCAGCGCCGAAGAGAAGCGGCTGTCTACGGAATTCTTGACTTCAATTTCAACTTGAGGATTAGGCATATATTCACGCTTTCCAGGGTGTGCCGGGATCTAGGTTGTGAGAGCCACTCTAGGACTCCCCCAGCTACTGACGGTAATAGCTACGAGTTTCACGTATCCTGAAGGAGTGTTCGGAAGCAAGAAGAAAACCTCCCATGACAACGCCGCAGAGGATCAGTCATCGCCTTCGATGACTGAAGCCGAAGCGCATACGCAACAGGGAAAGGGCCGCCCAACTCCCACGCGCAAGGAACGTGAACAGGCCCGTAAACGGCCGTTGGTCCCTGATGATCGAAAACTTGCCAAGGAAAAGCAGCGCCTTGCCGCGCAAGAAGCGCGACAGCGTCAGAGCGAAGCCATGCGAACAGGCGATGATCGTTACTTGCCGATCAAAGACCGTGGCCCTCAACGCCGATTCCTTCGAGACTATGTCGATGCCCGATTCAATATCGGTGATTATTTCATCATCGTGCTGCTCGCGATATTCATCATCGGCCTCCTCATGCCGCTACATATCCAGCAGTACACGATTTGGGTCATGTGGATCTTCATCGCCATTTGGGTATTGGACTTTTTCATTTTGTGGCGCAAACTCAAGCGCGTCGTCGTCGAGAAATTTGGTTCCGCCGAGCCAGGCTCCGGCATGTACGTCTTCAACCGGGTCATGATGATCAGGAAATTGCGCATGCCCAAGCCCATGGTCAGACGCGGCGAGTTCCCTTCCTAGAGGCCCTCGACATCACAGAAAGGCACGGACCGATTCCTCCATAGAGGAAATCGATCCGTGCCTTTTGCGTTACTCGCTTTCCCTCAGGGTCGACCCTGACGGCGTCGAAACTTTGCCAGTCCGCGATTGATTCTTGCGGCCCAGAACGGCCCTTCGTAGAGAAAGGCCGTATACCCCTGCACTAGATTCGCACCGTGATCTAACCGTTCTTGAACGTCCTCCGCAGTACTCACCCCTCCGACAGAGATGATCGTCATCTCTGAACCGACATGTTGTCGCAGCATTTTTAAAACGGCGAGAGACCGTTCGCGCAACGGGACACCGGACAGACCGCCTGCGCCACAGTGAGCAATTTCGTCGGGAGTAGAACGAAGACCTAAGGACTGACGCTCGATGGTGGTATTCGTCGCAATGATTCCGTCGAGATTCACGTCGAGGGCGAGGTCTCCGATGGCAGCGATCTCCTCGTCCGTCAGGTCCGGGGCAATCTTAACGAGCAAGGGTACGTGGCGGCGCGCGGCGTCGTCGGCGGCCTTCCCGACCTCCGTCAACAATGGTCGCAGGGATTCGATGTGCTGAAGGTCCCTGAGCCCGGGGGTATTCGGCGAACTGACGTTAACCACAAGATAGTCGGCTTGCGGCGCGAGAGTTCTGGCGCTGTGGAGGTAATCCTCAACGGCGTCGTCGAGGGCGACTTTTTTAGTTTTGCCGATGTTGACCCCGACGACGGGACGAGTTCCGTCACGGTGATCGTGCCAGAGATCAGCGTGAACCGATGCGAGCCGTGGTCCTATGGAATCCGCACCGTCGTTATTGAATCCCATTCGATTGATGACGGCCCGATCCTCGATGAGGCGAAAGAGTCGAGGCCGCGGATTCCCCGGTTGAGCCTGTCCCGTGACCGTACCGACTTCCACGTGCCCGAATCCGAGGTCGGTTAACGCATTGACGCCGGTAGCTCCTTTGTCGAAGCCGGCGGCCAACCCAAACGGGGACGGAAAGGTCATTCCCAAAGCCTCGGTCTTGAGTCGAGGGTCGGGGGCCAGAGCTCGGCGTAGAACCTTGGAGAGGCCCCAGGCCCGAAAGGCTTTGATTCCCGTGAATCCCCACGAATGTGCCTTTTCGGCGTCCATTCCGGAGAAAACGATCTTGAAAAAAGTGGGGTAGATTCTGGGCACCCTGACTCCTGGTCGTCGTCCTGACGATTTAACCATCTATCTAAACTTGAGGTTTTGCGTCGCGGGGATTAGCCCGAAACCGCATCGACCGCCGCTCCATACCGGCGATCACGACGCGCGTATTCCTCAATCGCCTTCCACAACACCAAGCGGTCGACGTCGGGCCAGAGAACATCCATGAAAACCATTTCCGCGTACGCGCTTTGCCACAAGAGGAAATTCGAGAATCGCTGTTCCCCGGAGGTCCGAAGGAACATGTCCACGTCGGGCAATTCCGGAGCATACAGGTACTTGGCAAAGGTCTTTTCCGATATCTGCCCCGGTTTAATGACCCCTTGCGCTGCATCACTGGAGATTCTGGCGGCGGCATCGGCAATTTCGGCACGCCCACCATAATTCACGCACATCACGAGCGTGCACACGGTGTTTCCTTGCGTCTCCCGTTCGCAAATTTCTAGTTGCCGGATGACGGACTTCCACAATTTCGGCCGTCGGCCGGCCCACCGAATACGCACACCCCACGACTTGAGGGTTTCCAGCTGCCGTTCCAGGACGTCGCCGCAGAATCGCATGAGGAAGCTGACCTCGTCGAGCGAACGTTTCCAGTTTTCCGTGGAAAAGGCGTACGCGCTGACGACCGGCACTCCCATCTCAATGGCACCGGCGACGACATCGAGCAGTGCACGTTCACCCGCTTTGTGCCCTTCATTTCGGGGCAGGCCTCGCTCGTTGGCCCACCGGCCATTTCCGTCCATGACAACGGCGACATGTTGTGGAATGAACTTCTGCGGGATCTCGGGAGCCTGTTGCCCCGACGGGTGAGGATATGGCGCTAGAACCACCATCAATTCCTTTCGAGCAACGCGAACGAGCGGAACTCCCGTTCCACGTGCCACTGTACATAACGTTGGAGGAGGTCCCCGACCTTGTTGGCCACCTCGCTGTTCCGGACGGAATCAAGGGATTCCCAATCTCCTCGAGCGACCGACTGAATGTAGGCCACTGCGGCAACCGATAGGGGCCGGTCGCCCGCTTGCGCACATGAATCGCAAACAAGCCCGCCTCCAGCCATGCTCCACGCGCGGAGGTCGTCCTCGGAACCACATCGAACACAGCGCTCGGTCTCGATATACCAACCACCAATTTTCATGGCTCGAATCAGAAAGGAGTTGAAGATATCGGAGACCTCGTGGGCCGATCGGGCCAAAGCAGAGAGAGCGCCCGCCGTGAGATTGAAGAGCTGATGTCCCGTTTCTTCATCGGCCTGTGCCAGGTATTCGGCAACCTCAGCGATGCCGACCGCGTGTGTGTAGGCGACATAGTCGGCGACGATGGGGGCCGCATAGGCCTTACGGGTGACCGCTTGCGTCACGGTATCCAAATTGCGTCCGTAAACCAGGGACACATCGCTGATCATAAAGGGCTCGAGCCGAGCACCCAGCTTCGATGTACTGCGCCGAACGCCTTTGGCGACTGCCCGAATCAGTCCGTGGTGGGCCGATAGACCCACGACGATTCGATCCGATTCCCCCAGCTGATACGTCCTGAGAACGATGAGGGTATCCCGGTAGCTCCGAGACGCTGCAGTGGTGGTAGGCACCTCATGATTATTTCACGCTTGACCACGGCGTTTGGCCTGGTCCGCTTCGGGGCGTCTGCACGACGTCGTCGAGGCGGACCAGACCAAGCCTGTCAGGATCAGCGCAATGCTCGGTTGACCGCCGAAATCAGGGCCTTGAGTCCGGCACGAGTCGTGTTTGCATCGATTCCGACGCCCCACAAGACCCTGTCCTTCACCGCCACTTCCACGTAGCTGGCGGCCTGAGCGGATTCGCCGGCCGAGAGCGCGTGTTCGGAGTAGTCCATCACACGGACATCGACGCCTTCATGCTCCAGGATGCGCGTCAACGCGTCAATCGGGCCATTGCCCACGCCTGAACGCTCGATTTCACGACCGTTGACGTCCAGTTTGAGCCTCAAGGTCGTATCGCCCGTTTCCGTCGCTTCCGTGGACATCTTCGCAATACGGAATTTACCCCAGCGCGGTTCTCCACGCTCTTCACGAGCAGGCAGGTACTCATCCTTGAAGATGTCCCACAACGCCACGCTCGTGATCTCTCCGCCCTCGCTGTCAGTTCGGTTTTGAACGACCTTCGAGAATTCAACTTGAGCGCGCTTGGGCATATCCAGGCCTTTCTGCTGCTTCAGCAGATAGGCGACGCCGCCCTTGCCTGACTGCGAATTCACCCGAATGACAGCCTCATAGTTTCGGCCCAGGTCTTGCGGATCGATCGGCAAGTACGGCACGGCCCATTCCATCTCGTCGATATCCTTGCCGGCTTGCTTCGCGTCGGCCGCCATAGCGTCGAAGCCCTTTTTAATCGCGTCCTGGTGCGAACCGGAAAAGGCGGTAAAGACCAGGTCGCCGCCATATGGAGAACGTTCGTGGACTTTGATCTGATTGCTGTACTCGACGGTCTGACGGATCTCATCGATATTGGAAAAGTCAATCTGCGGATCAATTCCCTGAGTCAGCAGATTCAGGCCCAAGGTGACCAGGTCGACGTTGCCCGTGCGTTCCCCATTCCCGAAGAGGCAACCTTCGATGCGATCGGCTCCGGCCAAGTACCCCAGTTCCGCCGCCGCGACCCCTGTGCCTCGGTCATTATGAGGATGAAGCGACAGAATGACGTTCTCTCGGTTGTCCAGGTGCCGGTGCATCCATTCAATGGAGTCAGCATATACGTTGGGGGTGGCCATCTCGACGGTCGCCGGAAGGTTGATGATGACCTGACGGTCGTCGCCAATACCCAGCTCGTGGGTGACGGCATTCGCCACGCGGGCCGCATATTCGACCTCGGTGCCCGTATAGGACTCCGGCGAATATTCGTAGGTAATGGGCACCGACGTACTCAGTTGCTCCTCGTATTTTGTACACAAGCGAGCACCGTTGAGCGCTATGTCCATGATTCCATCCTGATCCTGATGGAAAACCACACGACGCTGCAACACGGACGTTGAATTGTAGAAGTGAACAATGGCCGAAGGAGCACCCTCGATGGCCTCGTACGTGCGCTCGATCAGATGTTCACGGCATTGCACCAAGACCTGAATGGTGACGTCGTCCGGAATGAGGCGATCTTCAATGAGGGTACGTACGAAATTGAAATCGGTTTGAGAAGCAGCCGGAAAACCGACCTCGATCTCCTTGTATCCCATGGAGACCAGCAATTTGAACATGGCCAATTTTCGGTCAGTATCCATGGGATCAACCAGAGCCTGGTTGCCGTCACGAAGGTCCACGGCGCACCAGCGAGGGGCGTGAGACATAACCTTGTCGGGCCAGGTTCGGTCCGGCAACTGTACGTTGATCTCCTCCTGGAAAGGCCGGTACTTGTGAATCGGCATGCCAGAAGGTTTCTGCGGAAAAGTCATCGTAGGTGTTCTCCCTTGAGGTGATGAAGACTGAGGCCGGCGCGACAATCCTCCGCAGCGAGGTGTCGGCCTACTCGATGATCGAAGCCTCGCTACGGCACCTAAGGAGGAGGTTAGACCGCGTCAGTTTCACGAGTGCCAAGTTACCACCGGTGTCGGCACTCACATTCATCGAATCGTCCGGTGTCCACATCGTGATACACCCGGGCCTCGGCAGCTCCTCTGCGATGGTTCCCGTGAATTAGTACTCGAAGGCCTGCTGACAGGTCTGCTGATCTGCCGTCTGCCCGTTCGCTCCCCCAACGATCTTTTGCGACGAGTCCTTCTTCACGGTGTCACCCGACGTGAAATCTTTGCCAACGGTGACACTGATTCCGGACAATCCCGCGGTTTCAACTACCTCCGTGGACCCCACACCGAAGTGGCTCGCAAGTTCTTGGGCTTGGTCCTGGTACCCGGCAGGGTATTGAATGGTCGTCTTATCGGAAGAATCCGCAAGCTCCTGGTACGTCACGTTGCTGTATCCCAAGTGTTCGACATTCGAACTCAAGTCCTGGGCGCGACCCTGTTTACCCGACGCATTCGACATCGACACCGGAACGGTGCGGTCGATCGAGGCCGTCGAGGACTGATCGGGCTGAGGTGACTTGTCATCCTGTGAGTCGGCCAAGGAACCATCTTTTTGCAACGTTTTGAAGACCTGTTCCGAGTCCGCGCTGAGCTGCAACTTGTTCTGGTCGTAGGTATAGGGCTCGGTCGGAACCGTTGCGAAGACAATCTTCGACAGATCTACGCCTGACAAGATTCGTCCGACACTCACAAGGGTCGCGGGATCAGTAAATCCTTGATCCACGGTGACGTTCTGAGTGACAGCCTCCGCGATACCGTACATCTTGCCCGGATTAGATAGCGTTCCTTGTGATTTCACCTTCCGCATCAAGGACGCGAGGAAGCCCTGCTGGGCCTGAATGCGGCTGGTGTCAGAGCCATCACCAAAACCATGGCGGGAACGCAGGAAGGCCAGAGCTTGCTCGCCCTCGACGTCGGAGTGCCCAGCGGGCAGGTCAAGTCCGGAATATTCATCCTTAATCGGCTTATTGACGCACACGTTGACGCCGCCCACCACCGAGCTGAGCTGCTTTACCGCGTTGAAGTCCACCAGCATGAAGTGATCGACGTTGACGCCTGTGAGTTTATTGATCGTCGCGACCGTGCAACCGGGTCCACCGTTGGTCAGCGATTCGTTGATCTGGGTATCCTGTTCGGCCGGATAAACCTTTCCGTCGGAGCCCTTGCACTGTGGAATATCGACCATCAGGTCCCGAGGGAACGAAAGAACGTTGACGTTCTTGTGGTCTTCGCTGATCTGCATCAGCATCATGACGTCTGAGCGAGCACCCGATTCCTCGTCGCTCGCACTCCCATAATTGGCGTTATTTCCAGACCGAGTGTCGGAGCCAATGACCAAAATATCGAGGGGGCCGTCGGCGAGTTGGGAGCCGCCGTTCATCTGGTCGCCGAGGTTCAGCGCTTCGGTACTCACGTTCGACCGAAGCCTCATGGCCGCGAAACCTCCGGCGCCCAGCACGACCACGAGAAGTCCAACGCAACACAGAGCCAACCACATGCCCCGCCGGGAGTTTCTGGCGCGGTTTTGATAGTGGCGCCCTCTGGGGGTCAGAGACGTGGCCTGGCTGTCTTCAGACGTTTCCGGCGCATGCGTCACAGATGGATCCTCTCGAAAGTGGGCTACCGTAAAATTTCGTTCATTCTATGCGTGACAACGCCGGGGAGGACAAATGTCCGTCCACGGCGCGCACTATTGCATTTCCGGTCAGAAGCCCAAGCGCCTTAAGGCGCGAGGGTCACGTTGCCAGTCCTTAGCGACCTTCACATGGATGCTCAGATACACCTTGGTCCCGAGAAGTGCTTCAATGCCCTGGCGGGCCGTGGTCCCGATATCGCGCAATCTGGCGCCACGTTTGCCGATGATGATGGCCTTCTGAGAGTCGCGTTCTACATAGAGGTTCACGTGCACATCAATCATGGGGTCGTCTTCTGGACGGTCCTCACGATCCATCATTTCTTCGACAGTGACAGCGACGGAGTGAGGAAGTTCATCCCGGACGCCTTCCAATGCGGCCTCACGCACGAGTTCCCCAACCATTACGGCTTCGGGCTCATCCGTAAGGTCGCCATCTGGGTACAACGGAGGGGACTCGGGCAAGTGTGAGCTGAGGACTTCTCCCACCTGTTCGACCTGGAACTCCTGGACCGCGGAAACGGGAATAACGTCGGCCCAGCCTCCGCCGCCGTCGTTGTCGCCCCGACTGGCCTCCGAGCGTTGGGTGTCGCCCGAGAACAATTCAGAACGGCCTTTCGCGCGTGCCTTGCCACCCTTAGCCGCACGACGCTCTAATCGCTCTTGACGGGCTTTGCGTTCGGCCGTCATGACCTCATGGCCCAATTCGGAGACGGCGACAAGCTGCTCGGCGAGCTTGTCCGGGGTCACTTTGTCCGATTTGGTCACGATAGCGACGATGGGCTTATTGCCAGCGGCTGCAAGTTGCGATGCGATGTAGCGATCCCCCGGGCCAATTTTTTCATCCGCGGGAATACAAAAACCGATCACATCGACTTCGGCGAGCGTCTCCGCAACAAGATCATTGAGGCGCTCACCCAAAAGTGTCCGCGGACGGTGAAGTCCGGGAGTGTCGATCAGAATCAACTGGGAATGTTTGGAGTGAACGATTCCACGAATGGTATGTCGTGTGGTCTGGGGACGATTCGACGTAATCGCGACTTTTCGGCCTACCAGGGCATTGGTTAAAGTCGATTTTCCAGCGTTGGGCCTACCGACCAAAACCGCGAATCCCGCGACAAAGTCCTCGGGGACCGTGGCAAATTCCATTTAGTGCTCCTCCGAGGCTGTGTGCGCCTCGTTATGATTGGGAGCCGACTCGCGCCAGACGAGGATCGTCCCCACGCGATTTCGACGTCCCTCCAGTTTAACTGCCTTCAGACCAATTCCGTAGATCTCCGCGCTGGACCCAACGATCGGGACCCGTCCTAGCGCCTTTGCGAGGAGCCCTCCCACGGACTCGACGTCGTCGTCCTCAAGATCCATGTCGAAGAGTTCACCGAGGTCGCTGATGCTCGTTCGAGCCGAGATTCTGTATGCATCGCCTTCGGGCGTTACCTCGGGTTCGGCGGCATCGTATTCATCGACGATTTCTCCCACGAGTTCCTCAATGAGGTCTTCCAATGTCACCAACCCTGCGGTGTCACCGTATTCGTCGACCACGATGGCCACATGGGTTCCTTCACGCTGCATGATGGGTAGCAGCTCCGAAACCTTTTGCGACTCCGGCACAAAACGAGCGGGCCGCAACAGCGACGTGACAGTGGGCTGATTCTGAGTAGCAGACGTGTTGAACATGGCCTCGGCGACATCCTTGAGGTAGAGAAATCCCCGGACGTCGTCGAAATCTTCGCCCATCACCGGGATTCGGGAATAGCCCGACCGGAGGAAAAGGTTCAACGCATTGTCCAATGTGTCGTCCAGATCAAAGGTCACGGTGTCGGTCCGAGGAACCATCACCGAACGGATCCGCGTGTCATCAAGGTCGAAGATCGAGTGCAACATGGCCGCTTCGTTGTCTTCGAGGACGTCATTGCCACTCGCCCGGTCCACAAATTCCCGGAGCTCCTCTTCTGTGAAGAAGCCGGCATTTTCCTCCGTCGCGGGAGAAACCGCAGAACCGCCTTGCATGAGGAGTCGGGGAACGGGGCCCAGAATCGCCGTCAGGAATCGCAGGAGTCCGGACGTCTTGGTCACGACGGCGAGGGGGTGCGCCCGTCCGACATGGCGAGGAGTCACCCCAATCACGACGAAACCGAGAACCGTGGCGATCACTACGGCACAAGCTGCGGCCAGCCACATCCACGGCATGAATCGCAAAAACATGATGGTCAGGGTGACCGTGACCAACGATTCGCACAGAATACGCACGAACCGCAGAGCGTGCATGTAGGGACGAGGGTCGGTCAAGACACGACGCAGGCTCGCGCGGCTTTCAGCCTGAGAGGCTTTTTCCGCCTCGTGCCGGGGAAGGTAAGTAAACGCCGACTCTGTGGCGGTCAAGACAAAAGCGACCGCCAGCAAAGCCACGGTCACGACAATGAGAAGGGCCGTGATCATGCGGTGTTATTGCCTCGTTTCGACGGGTGCAGGATGACCGAGAAATTCTTCCAAGATGCTTCGCTGAATTCCAAACATCTCGGCCTCTTCCTCGGGAGTTCCGTGGTCAAAGCCAAGACAGTGCAAAATACCGTGAACTGTAAGCAAGCACAGTTCATCCGAGAGGCTGTGTCCCGCAGCCTGGGCCTGGCGTGCGGCCACACTCGCGCAAAGTGCAATGTCACCTAGCGCGCCTTCGGCCCACTGCTCCGAAGTTCCCGGAGTCAATTCGTCCATGGGAAACGACATCACATCGGTCGGCCCAGGAAGCTCCATCCAATCCAGGTGCAAGCGCTCCATCTCGGCTTCGCTCACCAGGGCGATGCCGAGTTCGGTGGAGGCCTTTACCTTGAGTTGAGTGAAGCTGAAAGCGACGAGCGAGGCGAGATTCTGGATTGTGGCCTCATCAAGGTCGGGTTGGTCCGAATGGTCCTCCATCGAGGAGACATCTATGGTCACATTCGGCAGTGACACATCCGAATCTTTCGTGCTGTCGCTCATGCGCCATCACTCCGGGTTTCCGTCGGTGCGTTTTTTCGGTCGTGGCGTTGCTGCGTCGCGACCTGCTGGGCTTCTTCCCATCGTCCATACGCCGTCACGATATCGCTGACCAGTTGGTGGCGCACCACGTCCACCGGCTGAAGCCGAGCAAAATGAATATCTTCCACACCGTCAAGGATCCGTTGAACCTGTCGCAAACCTGAGGTAGATCCGGTCGGTAAATCAACCTGAGTGACGTCACCGGTGACGACCATCTTCGAGCCAAAACCCAACCGAGTCAGGAACATCTTCATCTGTTCTACGGTGGTATTTTGTGCCTCGTCCAAAATGACGAAGGCATCATTGAGAGTTCGACCGCGCATATAGGCCAGCGGAGCAACCTCGATGGTTCCGGCCTCCATGAGTCGAGGGATCGATTCGGGATCCATCATGTCGTGCAAGGCGTCGTAAAGCGGCCGTAAGTATGGATCGATCTTCTCGTTGAGGCTACCGGGCAGGAATCCGAGACTCTCCCCCGCCTCTACGGCTGGGCGAGTCAGAATAATCCGAGTAACTTCTTTGGCTTGCAAAGCCTGAACGGCCTTGGCCATTGCCAGATATGTTTTGCCCGTTCCTGCGGGACCGATGCCGAAGGTCACCGTATTGCTGTCAATAGCGTCCACGTAGGCTGACTGGTTGACAGTTTTGGGGCGGATCTTTCGTCCCCGGGAAGACAAAATATTTTGCGACATGGTGGGGCTCGCCGTGGCCATATTTTTCACCAGGAGGTCCACCAGCCGTTTGACAACTTCCGCTGTGATGCGAACGTCTTGTCCGGCGAGCACCTCGAGTTCTTCCAACAAGCGGATTACAAGATCTACCTGCGCCGATGGTCCGGAAACCGAGACACCCAGGCCTTTGAGCCCAAAGGATACGTCCGAAAACGCACGTTCAATCACCAAGATGGACGAATCCTGGGGGCCTAAAACCTGAACCATGGACTCGCGGCTCTTGAATGAATAAGTCCGAGACACGGATAACGGTCGCGATAGCCCCGGCGTAGATGCGGTGGTCAAATGTGGGAAAACCTCTCCTGTGCGAAATATGGATCCGAGACTTCTCGAGCCCATCTCTTCTTTCCAGACTACCGCGAGTATCTGTTGGTCTCCATCCAATTCCCGACTCCTCGGGATCGACGAGCACGAAAGCCCACGTAGACTGTGCGGGGAAGAATTGAAAGATCCGTGATCGGACGGTTTCAGGTGGAGAGGGATAGCAATGGCGAGACGAGGCCGGCGATCAACGGCAGGGGCCGTCGTCATCCTGATCGCAATCGCCACTTCCCTGAGTGGATGCGGCGTTCTCGACGCCGCGAATAAGGCCAGCCAATCCCAAGAGTCACAACAACCGACATCCGCGCCGTCGCCCAGCGATTTGAAAGTCCCCTTGTATTGGGTGGGCCAGACGTCGAATTCTTCGTATCTCTTCCGTGAATACAGCAATTATCAGGCAGAGGATGCGGCGCCCAGCGGCGACATCGTGTCCACGACCATTGCCATGCTGTCAAAAACTCATCCGCGAGACGGCGACTATCACTCCGCGTGGAAGCCCGCGAGTCGCGTTGGGTCGTCTATGTCGGCGACGGGAACGCTGACCGTTGACGTCTCCCCCGACATGTTCAATATGACGGCGACGCCTACCGAGGCTCGGATGGCCATCCAACAGTTGATCTATACAGCAACGGCTGCCGCCGCCGTCGCCGGAATCGGCAAAGCGGGCCCCGATACTAAGGTGGTCATTCTGGTCGACGGACGACGGGGGTTCACCTTTGGGGGGCAAACGCTGGGAAGCCCGATGACCCGAGACAAGGCTGCAGCCGCTCCCCTGTGGATCATTGATCCCAGTCAAGACGAACAGACCACGTCGACCTTCAGCGTCAAGATGGTGGCTTCGAATATTGCGTCCAAGGTGTATTGGGATATCAAAACCAACGACGACGTGGTGGCATCCGGCGAGGAGAATCTCTCCGAACAGGACGATGGGCTTCAGGAAATTCAGTTCAGCAAGTCACTCCCCACAGGGAAATACACCATTCGCATGTATATCCGGACCGAAGACCTCAGGGATCCCAGTTTCGCGGTCAAGGGTCACGACATCAGCATCACTGACGACCACACGTTCACCGTCAAAGGCCGATAGCGCGTCTAATCCCAGGAACCTCGGATCGCATGGAGTACCGACATCGCTGCGGCGCCAGCGGTCGAGCTCCGCAGAATTTCCGATCCGAGTCGAACGCATTGGCCGCCAGCGGCCTCGAGCATGGACGCTTCGTCCGCTCCAATGCCACCCTCTGGCCCGACCACGAGGAACACAGTTCCCGAGTCATCGTTCTCTCGGGCCGTAACGGTTGTTAGAGCGACCTGTGCCTCTTCATGAAGAATGAACATCGAGTCGCCCGGCCCCAGAATATTCGTCAGCTGACGCGTGCTGTGCAATGGTTCGACCCTGGGGACTAAGGAGCGGCGCGCCTGTTTGGCCGCCGCTTCCACCGTCTTGACCCACTTGGCATGGGCTTTAGCTGCCCGGTCTCCCTTCCATCGGACGATGCTCCGCTCTGCCTGCCACGGCACGATGGCCGACGCACCCAGTTCGGTCGCCATCTCGACAGCCATCAGATCGCGGTCGCCCTTGGCCAAAGCCTGCACGAGGACGATGCCCGACGCGGGGTCCGAGTTCACCTCCGAAGCAAGCGTCAGCCTCAATCCATCCGCTTCCACAGATGTCACGGTGCAAACGGCGCGATGTCCGCGGCCGTCGACCAGGTCGATCGACTCATTCGTCGTGATCCTCTTGACGTTCTTGGCGTGGTGCCCCTCGGAGCCACCCAACGACATGGAGTCTCCGAGGGCGCGACCTTCAAGGTCACCAGGGTCAACGTAGAAAACCGGGCGTGTCATGTGATGCGCCTAGTCTTGAAATTTGTCGCGAAGTCGCGAGAAGAATCCGTGACCGGAATTCTGGACGGTTTCACCGACCGGCGATTCTTCACCACGCAGTTCCGCCAGACGACGGAGCAGATCCCGCTCCTCTTCGCTGAGTTTGGTCGGGGTTTCTACCTCGAAATGTACGACGATGTTTCCTCGCCCTGAACCTCGAAGCTTGCTCACACCGAGATCACGCAAGGTTGTAGTCTGCCCCGTTTGGGTTCCTGCCTTGACGCTCACATCTTGAGGTCCGTCGAAGGTATTCAGGGAAATGGTCGTGCCCAAAGCAGCGGCGGTCATGGGGACCGTCATGCGGGCATGCAAGTCATCGCCTTCACGGGTGAAGGTTTCATCTGGAGCAACACGAATCTCGACATACAGGTCCCCGTTCGGGCCACCACCGGTACCGGCCTCGCCTTGGCCACTCAAGCGGATACGCGTTCCTGTGGAAACGCCCGCCGGAATCTTGAGCGTGAGGGGCTTGCGCTGGCGCACGCGTCCTTCGCCGTAGCACTCCTGGCAGGGATGCTTAATAACGGTGCCAAATCCCCTACAGCTGGGGCACTCTGCGGTCGTCACGACATTGCCCAGGATCGACTGAACCTGGCGCTGGATGTGACCCTGACCGTGGCATACGGTACAGGTTTCGGGTTCGGTTCCCTTTTCCGTCCCGTGGCCGGCGCACACCGAACACGTCACCGCAGTGTCCACGGTGATTTCCTTTTCGGTGCCGAAGACCGCATCCTGGAGAGATACGCGAACGTTGATCAAGGCATCTTGGCCCTGACGGACCCTGCTTTCTGGGCCGCGAGGCGAACCTGCGCCTTGGAAAAAAGTCTCGAAAATATCGGAAAAACCGAAACCTCCACCAGATCCCGGGAACCCTCCACCGAAACCGGTGTTCGTACCGTTTTCGTTTCCGGTCGCGTCATAGATCCGGCGTTTCTCCGGGTCCGAGAGGACATCATTGGCGTGTGACACGCGCTTGAACTCCTCTGCCGCTTCAGGCGAGGGGTTCACGTCCGGGTGAAGGGTCCGTGCTTTCTTGCGGTAGGCCTTCTTGATTTCTTCCGGGCTAGCGTCTCTGGAAACGCCGAGAGTCTGGTAATGATCGCTCACTGAAGTTCCTTAATCTGCGGCCAGATGCCGCGTGGATTCCACGTTTCTACGATGTAAAGCTGCTGGGTTTTTACTCGTGCAAAATTCGGGAGAGATATCGAGCCACGGCCCTCACGGCGGACATGGTGCCTGGATAATCCATGCGTGTGGGTCCCACGACTCCGAGCTTCGATGCGAGGTCGGGCCCGTAGCCCGTTGCCACGACCGAGGCATCGGAGAGTGGGGTCTCCGCATTCTCGTGGCCAATTCGCACCGAGACCCCACGGGCATCGTTGTCGATTTCCGATAACAATCTCAACATCACCACTTGCTCCTCCAAGACGTCGAGAATGGGGGCGATGCTTCGAGTAAAGTCTTCGGTCGATTCCGCGAGGTAGGACGTTCCAGCCATCACGAGTCGTTCTTCTTGTTCTCCGCGGCCCAGGATGGCGACGGTGGCCGCCAGCAGGCTCGAAGTTTCACGATACAGCGGATCGGATTCCGCTACCGCGGATACCAAGGGCTGTTCGAGGTCACCGACGGAGCGATCCAACACCTTGTCGAGGAACTTAGCCCTCAACCGAACGACGAATTCTTCGGGCACGTCGTCAGGCACTTCGACGGCGCGTTGGCTGACTCCTCCCCTATGGGTAATCAGAACGACCAAAACTATTCGAGGGGCCATGGTCACGAACTCGAGGTGGCGGACTTTCGCACCCGTCTTCGTGGGGTATTGGACCAATGCGACCTGACGCGTCAATTGCGACAATAACCGCACTGACTTCTCCATCATTCGATCGACTTCATCGGTCGAATCGAGGAAACTCGCGATGGCTCGTCGCTCAGCGGCAGAGAGAGGCTTGATGGAAGAAATTTGGTCGACGAAGGCGCGGTATCCCTTATCCGTAGGGATACGGCCTGCGCTTGCATGGGGCGCGGTGACCATTCCCGCTTCTTCCAGCGCAGCCATGTCGTTACGCACCGTCGCGCTCGACACACCCAAGTTATGCCGTTCCACGAGAGCTTTGGAACCCACCGGCTCACGAGAATGCACGTAGTCCTCAACAATGGCGCTGAGAACTTCGAGACGTCGCGGCTGATTCACGGGTGCGTCCCCTCCTCGATGCTTCAACCATGGATGTGCCGGCCAGGTCTGGCACTTGGCCAGTCCGTCTGCTAAGTCTACGCTCGAGAACCGATCACGGAAAATATACGAGGCACGATCAGCTCTCGGCGAGCGGCCGCGATATATTGTCCACTGGCCACGAGGCCAACGTCATAAGACAGCCGTGAGGAGCACCGATGGATCGATACGGATGGGGTCCCCAGGACATCAGCGATGGCCGCATCAGTCATCGTCCGGTCGAGCCTCAGATCCTTGAGGTACGTCGCGGCATGGTCATCGAAGAAGTCCAGAGCGGATGGGTTGGTGCGGCCGTCACGTTGCGAGCCATCGGCGGTGAACGCGTGGTCGGCCTCGAAGACCGACATGGCGCCGTCCGAGAATTTCCTATGGGCTATGGATTTCTTTATGAGGGAGAACCCGTCAAACTCACCGTGCCTCAGGCTCCCACGAAGAACGCTCCTCAACGAACCCGTTCGGGGTCGGTTGCCGTTCACGGAGCGAAGGCTCGAACGGCGCGCGCCTCTCGCATGGTCGTCGAGGGTCTCCACGACGCGGAACTCATCGAGAAGGTCTGGGGTGAAGACCTCCGCATCGAAGGCATTGTGGTCGAGCCCCTTCATGGACTGGACCACGTCGCCGATTACATCCGCGAATTTCAACCGAACTCTCAACGACGGCTCGGCGTCCTCGCGGACCACCTTGTCCCCGGAAGCAAAGAGTCCAAACTTGCGGAAGAAGCAATGCGCCTGCCTGGCGCCCGCAGCAATGTGCTCTTCGTGGGGCACCCGTACGTAGACGTCTGGGAGTCCGTGAAACCCGCAACCGTCGGACTCGATGTATGGCCGACCGTGCCCCGTGGCGAAGATTGGAAAACCGGGATTCTCCAGCGAATTGGTTGGCCACATTCCACGCCCGCACAACGCGCGATCGCCTGGAAGAAGATACTATCGAGTGTCAACACATACTCAGACCTCGATCCGGGTATTCTCGGACCGGTAGAACACATTATCGATTTCCTGACCGAGCCACCGGCAAGCGCCTCGTGACTTAGCGGGCGTTGGTTGCTGGCAAGTTGATGATGGACATGGAATGGTGTCGATGAGCATGTACCGGAGCATCCTCAACACCGGTATCATCGGTACAAGTATTGTGTGACGCAATGAACGACAGGTTCGGCAGAAAAGGCGAGTTTTTGACGACCACGAGCACCAAGCAGAAACCACCGTTCGAGGGAGTATCGGCGACGCCGCAGCCCTTGAGCGTTAAAGACGACCGTTCGATGGCCACCATGGCTCATTTCGGCGGGGTCGTCGGGTGCGTTCCGTCGGCCATCATCTATGCGACCCTTCGCGCTCGTGGCCGATTTACGGCCCAAGAAGCTCGCGAAGCACTGAACTTCACTCTCGTTCCGTCGATCGTCATCGTGGTGTGCGTGGCATTGTCCGTGGTACCCGGAATCGGCTGGCTCTTCGGGCTCATTGCAGCCATCGTCTGGGTTTACCTTGCCGTTTCCGCACTCATCGCCGGAATTCACGTGAATCGCGGCAACCCGTACCAATATCGGTGGAACACTCGGGCCCTCGATTGGGTTTCCCGACGCCGCTCCCGCTGAGCCGTCTCCACGGCTGATTAGCGGCCCAGGCTAGGACGCCATCAGACGAGAAGATCCCGGACAACGGCGTCGCCCAAGAGCCTGCCCTGACGCGTCAGCCTGATTACGCCTCTCTCCAAAGCCTCCCGCTCGAGGAGTCCTTGCTGCGCCAACCAGTGCGTCTGGTCTCGGCCTTCGGGTCGGACCTTATGAGTTTCCAGCCCCTCGCGAATCCGCACCGCGAGCATGATCGTCTCCATGTAGCGAGTATCGGCATCGAGGATCTCCCTCGCTATCGCCGGCGAGTCTCCTTGGCGGACCCGCTGCGCGTACGGAAGGGGATGTTTGATATTCCACCACCGCACGCCATTGACGTGAGAGTGCGCTCCTGGGCCGATCCCCCACCAATCCTGGTTCTTCCAATAGGCCAGATTGTGCCGGGACCTCGTCGAGTCCGTCCGTGACCAGTTAGACACCTCATACCATTCGTATCCTGCCGTGTGCAGGAGCTCGTCCGCGAGGAGATACATGTCGGCCTGCTGGTCGTCGTCGACCTCAGAATAGACACCCCGAGCGATTTGCGATGCCAACTTGGTTCCTGGCTCCACGATGAGCGAATAGGCAGAAATATGATCCGGACGGTAGCTAATGGCCGCTTCTACGGATGTACGCCACTCCTCCAGCGTTTCGCCCGGCGCCCCGGATATCAGATCCACCGAGACCTCGAGGCCGACCTGTTTGGCCCATTCCACGACCTTTGGAACATTCGATGGTTCGTGAGTTCGGTCCAAGATACTCAAGATCCTCGGAACGGCAGATTGCATTCCGAAAGAGACACGAGTGAAACCTGCCTCTTTGAGGGCTTGGAGATCCTCTAGTTCTACGGAGTCTGGGTTCGCTTCGGTCGTGACTTCGGCGCCGTCTTCCAGCCCAAATACCTCCTGAGCTCGTTGAAATATGGCAACGAGGTCTTCCGTAGGAATACGGGTGGGGGTACCGCCACCGAAGAACACCGAATGCATGAGTCTTGGGGCAACTCCTGAAGCTTCCAAGATGGAGCGAGCGATATCGAGTTCCCGCAAGGCATCCTGTGCGTAGGTGAGACGTCCGACGCCATCGCCGAAATCATCCGTGGCATAGGTATTGAAGTCACAGTACCCACACCGTATGGAGCAGTACGGAACGTGAACATACAGGCTGAAAGTCCGCCCGGAGGCATTCTTCAGGACGGATTCTGGCAGACGCCCGTCCCGCGGGGCCGGGTCACCAGTGGGCTGAGCGGGGCTCACTTTTTGGGCTTATCCTTGGCCTCATCCGCTGAGCTGAGCGCCGCGACAAAGGCTTCCTGCGGCACGTCCACCCGACCGATGGTCTTCATCCGCTTCTTGCCTTCCTTTTGCTTTTCGAGCAACTTACGCTTACGCGAGATATCGCCGCCGTAGCATTTCGAGAGTACGTCTTTACGGATGGCCCGAATATTTTCACGGGCGATGATGCGCGAACCAATGGCCGCCTGGATCGGCACCTCGAACTGTTGCCTCGGAATCAGTTCCTTGAGCTTTGCCGCCATGGTTACGCCGTAGGAATACGCTTTGTCGCGATGGGTAATCGCCGAGAAGGCATCGACTCGCTCACCCTGGAGCAATATATCCACCTTGACCAGATCCGATTCTTGTTGCCCATCCAACTTCCAATCCAGGGATGCATACCCCCTGGTGCGGGACTTGAGCTGGTCAAAGAAGTCGAACACGATCTCGGCGAGTGGAAGTCGGTATCGAAGCTCCACACGTTCTTCCGAGAGGTAGTCCATTCCCCCGATTTGCCCGCGGCGCGACTGACATAGCTCCATGATGGCTCCCACAAATTCGCTGGGAGCAATGATGGTGATGGCCACCATGGGCTCTTCGATCGTCTGAAGCTTGCCCTCGGGGAATTCGCTGGGACTCGTCACCCGCATCGAGGATCCGTCTTCTTGGACGACGTCGTAGATGACGTTGGGAGCCGTGGAAATCAGGGACAGATTGAATTCACGTTCCAGGCGCTCACGAATAATTTCCAAGTGGAGCATTCCCAAGAAGCCACACCGGAATCCGAAGCCGAGGGCCGCGGATGTTTCAGGTTCATAGACCAACGCGGCGTCGTTGAGCTTGAGTTTGTCCAGCGCGTCACGCAGTACCGGGTAGTCCGAGCCGTCGATCGGGAAGAGTCCCGAAAAGACCATGGGTTTGGGGTCTTCGTAGCCACCTAGCGATTCCTCGGCGGGGTGGCGACCGTCGGTAACCGTGTCGCCCACCCTGGAGAGTCGAACATCTTTAACGCCGGTGATCAGATAGCCTACTTCGCCGACGCCGAGTCCATCTGTGGGTTGAGGCTCAGGTGAAATCACGCCGATCTCTAAGAGCTCGTGCTCGGCGCCGGTCGACATCATAGCGATGCGTTGACGTGGCGAAAGTTTGCCGTCGACGACGCGGATATAGGTCACGACGCCGCGATACGAGTCGTAGACGGAATCGAAAATCATCGCCCGTGCGGGAGCATCCGGATTTCCCTGCGGTGCCGGCAAGTCCCGAACGATGCGGTCAAGCAACTCCTCGACGCCTTCACCGGTCTTTCCGGAAACTTTGAGGACATCCTCTGGTTCCCCGCCGATGAGGTTGGCAATCTCTTGTGCATATTTTTCGGGCTGAGCGGCCGGAAGATCGATCTTATTGAGCACCGGAATGATGGCCAAGTCGTTTTCCATGGCCAGGTAGAGGTTGGCCAAGGTCTGAGCCTCGATGCCCTGCGCGGCGTCGACAAGAAGCAACGCGCCTTCACACGCGGCTAAGGAACGGGATACCTCATACGTGAAGTCGACGTGACCGGGCGTGTCAATCATGTTCAGTGCGTATGCGGTGCCGTCCACTTCCCAGGGCATACGGACGGCCTGAGATTTGATGGTGATGCCGCGCTCGCGTTCGATATCCATGCGATCGAGGTATTGCGCCTTCATGTCACGCGGGGTGACGACGCCGGTCGCCTGCAGCATGCGGTCGGCCAGCGTGGATTTCCCGTGATCAATGTGGGCGATGATGCAAAAGTTCCGCAGAATTGTCGGATCCGTTGCAGCGGGCCGAGGGCCCTGACTCGCCTGTGGTGCCACGGGGGCCTTCCTTTCGTGGATGGGTCGCACGCTCGTGCCGGTCAATGTCTTAGTTTCCCATGTTTTCCCGTGGTTAGCGAAGTTGTCCCCTATGCTGGGGCCATGAATCTCGATGGAAACACCGTGAACCGAATCTTTCGCTTGGGCCGATCCGTTTTTCGTCAGGTCCGGCAGCTTCAGAAAGAGTCGTCGGCGCCCACCTCGTCTCGCGCCCCGCGCAACACCGACGCTCGGGGCGCCTCGTATCGAGGTGATTACCACGGTCGCCTCAATACCAGTTATTCGCCGAAGCCCGACGGTCGTCCCGATCCGGGTGAAATTGTCTGGACGTGGGTTCCTTTTGAGGAGGACTACTCGCGCGGCAAAGATCGACCGGTACTCTTGGTCGGCCGAGACGGCGAGGACCTTCTAGGGCTGATGCTCACCAGCAAAGATCACAACAACAGTCGACACCGCGACGAGAGATACGTTGATATAGGGAGCGGCCCGTGGGACAGGCAGGGCCGGGATTCTGAGGTCAAGGTTGATCGAATCATTCGAGTCAATGGACAACAGGTCCGGCGCGAAGGGGCCGCGGTGAGCCGGGAAATCTTCGATCGGGTCATCTCCGAGGTCAACTCGTCGCGATAGGTGCTCTCCGGCATCTTCGGCTCACGCTAGTGGCGTGGTTCATGGTGTGTTTACCCTGGCTCCATGTCTTTGGCTCTGATAAACTCGTTAGCTGTGTGTCCGATGGTCATCGGGCACTGCGGGCCGGATTGCCATAGGCATCCCCACGCCGCTCAGTCAAGATTCGGCTCGTTTGCCCTCACTGACCTATTAGACAAAACAGAAAGTTTTTAAGTGGCTAATATCAAGTCTCAGAAAAAGCGCATCCTCACCAACGAGAAGGCGCGCCTGCGTAACAACGCCTACAAGTCGGAGTTGCGCACCGCCGTTCGCAAGGTGAACACCGCTGTCGCCGCCGGCAACAAGGACGAGGCCGTCCAGGCTCTCTCCGTTGCTAGCAAGAAGTTCGACAAGGCTGTGAGCAAGGGTGTTCTGCACAAGAACAACGCTGCGAACAAGAAGTCGGGCTTGAGCCAGCGCGTGAACGCTCTTTCCTAGTCTGTCTCAGGAAAACGTGAGCCGAAGGGCCCTTCCCATTTGGGAAGGGCCCTTCGACTTTTAGTTCTACCGATCCGATCAGCCGTTTCTCCCCCGAGAACCGGCAGTCGACAGTGTCAGAACGGCCCTTTCCAGCGCGTAGACCGGATCGTGGCCTTCCCCCTTAACTTGTGCATCCGCCGTCGCGAGCCCTCGAATAACCCGGCTCAGCGACTCTGAGGAGAACCGACGCGAATCACGTTGCGCCTGCTCAACTTGCCAGGGCGCCATCCCCAGTGACTTTGCCAAGGCTGAGGAGTTCTCCCGCCGGCCATGGACTTGTGCAATGTGCCGGACCCTCATCGACAGAGCGCCTACGAGCGGCACCGGATCCACTCCCGAATCCAGAGCTTGTCGAAGAGCCCTGAGAGCAAAGCCGCTCTTTCCGCTGACCGCCGCATCAGCCACCTTGAACGCGGTCACTTCGACACGGCCGCCGTAGTACTTTTCGACGACGGCGTCGGTGATCGTCGCTGGACCGTCGGCCATCAGTTGTTGGCTCGCCGCGGCTAATTCGGCGACGTCCGTGCCCGCGGCGGCGATAAGGACTCTGGCCGCGTCCGGTTCGATGCGCCGCTCTTCCGACCGAAACAGTTGATAAACGAAATCCATTTTGTCGCGGTCGTTTTTCAGCGGTTTACATTCGACGACAGGGTGCTTGGCCTTTTTAATCGCGTCGAGGAGGCGCTTTCCCCGGTTTCCTCCCCCGTGATGCAGGATGACGACGGACTCTTGGTCAGGGCTTTGCACATATGGCAATGCTTCGGTCAGGAATTCGTCGCTCATCCGTTCCACATCCCGCACCACCACGACGCGTGCATCACCGAAGAGAGAGGGGCTCGTGGCCATCGACAGAGCGCCCGGTGTGTAATCCTTGGCCGATACATCATGAATTTCGGCCTCACCCACAGATTCACGTACGCGTTCCACCACTCGTCGACGAGCCTGCACAGCGAAGAACTCTTCGGAGCCGCTCAACAGAATCACCGGAGCCGGTTCGATGTCTCGCCAGGTTGGCCCTGAAGGAGCCCTGGAAGGTGAACGTGGAGGCACTGCAATCTCCCTGCATCGATGATCGGTACGGTGAACGGAGGTGATCGGGCACCATCCTATGGCTCTTTTTCACCTTTCCCGGTGGTGGCCAGTCTAGTTGGTGCCGTCGTCGACCATCGAAAAATAGTCATCGCCGCCACGAGGCTGACGGAGCACGCGCCTATTATTGCCCACGGACTCTGACCCATCTCGAGAACCGACCACGGAAGAGCCGTTACTCCATGGGCCACACCAACAATGGGAGAGGCCGACCATCCGGCGCACACGGTCAGGGCATCAGCAAAAAATGGAAAAGGAGCCATGAGGGTTGCGGCAAGACCCACCAGCGTGACGACAGGTACCAATGGCGTCACGACGACGTTTGCGGGAATCGTGTAGGTGCCCCAAACGCCCGAGATGGCGGTGATCACCGGGGCGCACCACACCGTAGCGATCGTACTCATCGATACGGCTTCCGCTAGGACGACGGGGCAGAATCTCTCACACATATCCCGAAGGGCCTTGCCCTGACAGAGAATTCCGGCCGTGGCCAAGACCGATAGGGTGAACCCCACGTCGTGAGACAGCCTCGGATCGGCGATGAGTAGCCCGACCACCGTGACCCACAACCAGGACAGGGCGAAGCCGCCTCGTCCGAGGATCATCCCCCAACAACCTAAAACGCCCATCCATGAGGCACGCAGCACGGATGAGTCGGGGCCGACGAGGTACACATATCCGACGACGGCCGCGATTCCCAGCAGTAGGCTGACCGTTCTGGGAGACCCTGCCCATCGAGCGGCTCGTAAACCAAGCAGAGTCACCAGTGCGACATTGGATCCGCTGACGGCAGTGAGGTGCGTCAGGCCACTGGTCTTGAAAGCCTCCTTGGTGTCGGGAGTCATACGCGAATCGTCCCCGTAGCTCATACCTGTGACCAAAGCGCCGACGTCACGGTCCAGCAACTTCTCCGCCCTGTTCACGGTGTCTTCTCTGATTGCTCGCGCCCACGGCGGAAAAGGTTCATGCTCCGAGGATTCACCGCTGACGACGATCGGTTGAGA
Organism: Kocuria sp. HSID16901; assembly: GCF_003989425.1. Taxonomy (NCBI): domain Bacteria; kingdom Bacillati; phylum Actinomycetota; class Actinomycetes; order Micrococcales; family Micrococcaceae; genus Kocuria; species Kocuria sp. HSID16901. The sequence continues at coordinate 445,723 of NZ_RBLM01000002.1, forward strand.
GACCAACCGAAGTGCCGGATGCCCGTCGGAACTCGGATCAAATTTGGCTATCGCGACATAGTCTCGGTGGCCTCCTTCTTCGAGGAAGTGATACGACTCACGGTCGCTCCACCACACCTCCGTGGGGAGAGAACCCTCGGAAATTTCTCCGCCGGCGTCGATGCGGCGAAGATCGACGTCGGTCACCCATGAATCCTCAAATCTTCCGGCTACTACTCTCAAGGAGCTATCGTGCCGAAACGTGACCCGTACCCGTTCCCCGTTCTCTGCGGCCCGTCGCATCGATACGGAGAGACTTTGCTGGGTTAGTCCGTCCCATCGCCACATCACTCCAGCGATGGCCAGAAGGCTCACGCACAAAGCTGCAGCCGCGGCGGTGACCAGTGGACGGCCCCAGGCTAAGCCCCATGCGCTCATCAGGCACGACGTCGTCGCCGCACCAACCACGAGTGGAACACCCCATGTCGGCAGCTCCCTCCCGCTGGTGACCACGACAGACGCGACGCCCCAGGCACAGACCGCGGCCGGCAAAAGACGGAAGTTAGCGCCCCTTACCTGGCCGTCATGAATCCGAGAATTCACCACGAGACCAGTGGCTCCAGCGCAGCGATCATCGTAGGGCCGATCCCGGGAACCGCGTCCAGCTCCGACAGATTGCGAAATGGGCCGTGCTGGGTTCGCCACTCGATGATGCGTTCGGCGAGCTTCGGTCCGACTTTAGGGAGTTTTTGGAGCTCTTCGACATCGGCGGTGTTGATGTTGATCTTGCCGTGGCTCGTGGAACTCGCGTCATGAGCTGATACTTGACCGTCACGGGGAGATGGAAGATCATCGCCCGCACGCGGCACTCGAATTTGCTGACCACTAGTGACCTGTTCGGCCAAATTGATGTCCTCCAGCCGAGCACCCTCGATCGCTCCCCCGACGGCTTCGATTGCGTCATTGACTAAGGCGCCGGGTGGCAATCTGACCAGGCCCGGTCTCCTTACGGCACCCACCACGTGTACGGTGATCTCGCCAGTTGTGGCTTCCGAAATGGCCGTCGAGGATCCAGACGCTCCAGCGAACCTCGATTCGAAAGATTCCCAAGGCACGGTTGACCCTGAGGTTTCCACGGCCAAGTTCGCGGTTTCCCCGTGGCGAGGCAGAAAGACATACGATCCCACCAGAGCGACGACGACCATGGCAACGAGGGCGATCGTCGCGCGGGGGCTAGGCGCAAGACCGAGCAGTCTTTTGGATGGATTCCGTGCAGTGCGACTGGCCCGTAGGGTGCCGTTCTGCGATGGGTCCTTGGTCAGCGCATCAAGCGCATCCTCGTTCTCGCTGGGCAAACGCGTTCGCGACCGCTCCATGAGCGCATTCAACCGTTCGCGCCCAGCAGCCGTTCCGGTTCGCGGTCGCGAGGTTGCCCGACGGCGCACACTGTGAGAATCCGTCGCATGAGCTTCCGGGTCCGTGAGGAAATCGTCCATACGGAGAAGCTAGTCGGCTAGCGCAATCGCTTTCCCGAGATGCGACCGCTCACGCCTCTTCCCTGTGGAACTACTAGCTTTTCATCCTGGGACTCAGCTCGATGTGGACGAAAGCTCTGGCACCAGTCCTGCTGGTTCACACACGGCACTGACCGGGCCGAGACCGGCATGGATGGCCAATACGGGCGGTACCTCCGAGCGGACGACGATCGCTCTCGAGCCGAGTTCGAGGGTGACTAAATCCGCAAGGCGGTTAGCAAGAGCGCTTCCGTAAAAATCCTGAATGGCCACCACCACTCGACCGTCTTCACCTCGTGAAGCTTCGTCTTCCGCTAACGCCTGACGAGCATCCGCCACCACCAATTCACCCAAGCGCTTGACGGCGGCGGCCTCCTGACGTGGCCTTTCCACATATTTCAGCCGACCCTTTTGGACGGTTGCGATCGGTTGAATCTGAAACATCTGGCCGACCATGGCAAGACTCTTCGGAATCCGACCGCTACGAGCCAGGGCATCCAGCGTGGGCACGTAGAAGAGCAACCGAGCACATCGGGCGGCTTCTCCGGCCGCGGCTTCAACCTCAGCCGGGCTGCCTCCGGAACGCGCGACGTCGAGAGCGGCCACAACCGCCATTCCTTGTGCCATGGCCACGGTCCGGCTATCAATCACGGAAACGGAGGCTTTCGCCCCTCGGGCACTAGCCCTCGCGGCGTCGACGGTCCCCGAAAGTTCCGACGACAAGTGAATCGACACGATATGTTCGTAGCCCTCGGAAGCCAAGGACTCGTACGCCGCCGCGAAAGCCCCCGGCGAAGGCCGGGATGTTGTCATACGGCGACCCTCGGCGCTGGCGATCACCAACCGTTCCTTCAGACTAGGGTCATCTTCCTCCGTGAAGATTTGGTCCCCCACCATCAAGGGAAGGGAAATTGAGACGAATCCGCCCCCGGAACGCAGTCTGGTCGACAACGCCGGGCCGAGACCGATCGCCGAATCCGTGACGATCGCGACCTTCTGCCGGGGGTGGGATTCCGTGCTCACACGAACCTCAGATCACGATATTGACGAGCTTAGGCTCACGAACAATCACCTTGCGGATCGGTGACTCTCCGATGTTCTTCCGCACCGTGGCGTCCGCCAAGGCCAAGGCTTCCAAGTCCTCTGCGGAAATATCCTTGGCAACGTCGAGGCGGGCCCTGACTTTACCCTTGATCTGAACGACGGCGGTCACCGTCTCATCGACCAACATGGCTTCATCGACGGAAGGCCACCCCGCGGTCAACACGGGTGTCTCGTGGCCAATTTCGTGCCACAGGTCCTCAGCGGTGTACGGCGCGTACAGCGACAACAATACGGCTACGGCTTCCGTGGCCTCACGAACTGCAGGGTCTCCCACGCCGGGGCCGGAATCGATGGCCTTACGTGTCGCGTTGACCAATTCCATGGTCTTAGCGACGACCACGTTGAACTTATGCGACTCCAACGCTTGCTCGGCCTCGTGGATGGTGCGATGGGTGACGCGACGCAATGCGTCGTCGCCCGAGGAATCTACAGGAGAAGCCGAACCGACGTCTTGGCCCAATCGCCAAGCTCGGGCCAAGAACTTACCGGCTCCGCCGGGAGAAACATCGGCCCAGTCGACATCGTCCTCTGGCGGAGAAGCGAAGACCATGGTGGTGCGCACAGCGTCAACGCCATATTCGTCAATTTGCTGTCCGAGATCGACCCCGTTGCCCAACGATTTCGACATGGCTTTTCCGCCATTGAGGACCTGTCCTTGATTCAGCAAGGCCCGGAACGGCTCGTCGTAGTCGATGTAGCCGAGATCTCGAATCACCTTGACGAAGAATCGAGCGTACAACAGATGCAAAATTGCATGCTCCACTCCTCCGACGTACTGGTCCACGGGCTCCCACTTGCGCAGTTCCTCCGGGTCGAAGGCCGCAGTATCCAGATGTGGATCCGCGAAACGCAGGAAGTACCACGAGGAATCCACGAAGGTATCCATCGTGTCGGTGTCCCGCTGCGCCGGCCCACCGCAGTTCGAACACTCAACGTTGACCCACTCCGTGGCGGCCGCCAGAGGTGACTTCCCCTTCGGCGAGAGGTCCTCGCCCTTGAGGTTGTCGGGAAGGCGCACCGGAAGCTGGTCCTCCGGTACGGGCACCTCTCCGCAGGACTCGCAGTGAATGATGGGAATCGGCGCGCCCCAGAAGCGCTGACGTGACAGCAACCAGTCACGCAGGCGAAAGATGGTCTTGCCCTCGCCCTTGCCTTCACGCTCCAGAATCTCGATGGACCGTCGGATGGCCTCGGTTTTGCCCAAACCGTTCAGCTCACCGGAATTGATCATGGTCCCCTCGCCGGTGGTGGCTTCCCACGTTTCGGCGGGGTTCTCGGCGTCGGTATCCACGACCACTCGGACCGGAAGATCGAATGTCCGCGCGAAATCGAGGTCTCGCTGGTCATGGGCAGGAACGGCCATGATGGCGCCGGTGCCGTAATCGGCCAAGACGTAATCGGCAGCCCAAATGGGGAGGCGCTCTCCCGTCAACGGGTTAATGGCATGACGACCGATGAACACACCCGTCTTAGGGCGATCGCTGGATTGACGCTCAATGTCCGAGAACGCCTTGACCTCTTCCCGGTACGCTTCGAGGGAGCTCTTCTGCTCCGGTGTCACGAGCTCCACGGCAAGATCGGAATCCGCCGCGACCACGAAGAAGGTATTGCCATACAGGGTATCGGGCCGCGTCGTGAAAACGGAGAGCTGAGTCGCGGGCCGGGTATCGGTCTGTTCGACGTCGAAGGTGACCTCTGCACCTTCCGAACGACCAATCCAGTTTCGTTGCATCGCCAAGACACGATCGGGCCAGTGGCCTTCCAGCTGCTTCATGTCGTCCAAGAGCTGTTGCGCGTATTCGGTGATTTTGAAGTACCACTGGTTCAGGGACTTCTTCGTCACCTGCGTGCCACAACGCTCACAGGCTCCATTGACCACCTGCTCGTTGGCCAGCACGGTCTGGTCTTTAGGGCACCAATTAACCGGCGAATCCTTCCGGTAAGCAAGTCCCTTGGCATAGAACTGCTGGAACAGCCACTGGGTCCAGCGGTAATACTCCGGATCGGAGGTGTGCAACCGGCGGGACCAGTCCACGGCGATACCGTAGCGCTTGAACGAGGCCGCCTGAGTCTCGATGTTCTTGTACGTCCACTCAGCAGGGTGGGTGTTGTTCTTGATGGCCGCGTTTTCCGCCGGCAGTCCAAAAGAGTCCCAGCCGATCGGGTGCAGAACGTCGTAGCCCTTCTGTTTCCAGTAGCGAGTGACGACGTCGCCCATGGCGAAGGCCTCAGCGTGGCCCATGTGAAGGTCCCCTGAGGGGTAAGGAAACATGTCCAGGACATATTTGCGTTCCCGTGAATCGTCGTCGAGTGGGGCGAAAACTTTCTCTCGCTCCCAGTAGTCCGCCCACGTCGCTTCCAGGGATGAGAAGTCGTAGGTCTTCTCGTCCATGAGGGCTCGTGAAGGATTCTCTCCAACCGATTGAGGCACAGTGTTTCCTTTGCGCTGGTGGGGTTGTACGTCGTGATGAGCAGGAAGCACCCAGAAGAGGGCCTGCCATCGGGAATAGTCCACAGTCTAACCCTGATGACGCATGCTCGACGATCCGGCTTGTATCGTGAGAATCGACCGGTTCTGCAGTGAAGGCGAACCCGTCGTCGACCCATGAGGAGTAGCGTGACTCGAACCACCCCATCGTCCGTCTTCGAGGATGTTCCCCAGAACTTCACGTTGCCTCAAGAGTCGAGCCTGGAATTCGACGGCAGCCGCGTTCGCTACTGGACGTACACAGCTCCTCGCTCGGAAGTTCTCGTAGATTCTCCACTCATTCTCATGGTTCATGGCTTCCGCGGAGATCATCACGGCTTGGCGCTCATCGCACAGGAGCTGTCCACGGAATGGGACGTCGTCGTCCCCGACCTCCCTGGATTCGGAACATCGGAGCCTCTGGTTGACCGAACACATTCCTCCGAGACGTACGCGGATGTCATTGCCGCTCTCATCCAACAGCTCCGTCCGCGGCCCATCGTCCTGGTCGGGCATTCCTTCGGCTCGGTCGTAGCGGCGCGAACGGCAGCTCATTCACCGGACGGCGTCGAAGCACTCGCTCTGATCAACCCCATTTGTGAACCTGCGCTGGAATCCTCGGCAAGGATTCCGTCCCTGGCGGCCTCGGCCTTCTATCGGGCCTGCGCGGCCCTGCCCGCCGCCATCGGCGATCGGCTGATTCGCTCCTCTTGGGTCACCCGCATCTCGTCGGAACTCATGATGAAAAATCGCGATCCTCGGCTGAGACGCTTCATCAACGGCCAACACGACGCCTATTTCGGTTCCTTCGCTTCCCGCGACGTCGTCCTTCAGGCCTATGAATCCTCCATTCGCGACACGGTGACCGACGTCGCCGCTCACGTCCAGGTGTCGACCGCGCTCATCGTGGCCGAACACGATGATTTGGGATCGGTCCCTGCGCAGGAGCGACTCGCCGCACGCTTCCCCCGCGCCGATCTGCACGTCATTCCCGAGGTGGGGCACCTCATCCATTACGAGACACCCCGGCGGGCCGCCGTTCTCATCGCTACCTTCGTGGAAGCACACATTCCTTCAACGGTAGGAGGATCTTTGTGAACACCCTCGCCCGCCAATCCAACGAGTTGCGGCTCATGATCGACGCACGCTACGTTCGGCCGGTCCACGACGGCATTAGCCGATACACCGCGAGCCTGCTCCATGCCCTTCACCGAGGAATTATTTCGGGAAATTATCCCCAGATTAAAGTCGTCATGGTTATTTCCGACGACGAACAGCTGGCCCAACTGCCTGACTTCCCTCATGTGAAGGGATTCTCCCCCACCGGCCCTTTTGAACCTTTCAGCGCGTTGCTACTCAACCGGTATCGGCCGGACGTGTTGTTCTCCCCGATGCAAACAATTGGCTCCTGGGGCCGGCGTTTCGGTTTGATCCTGACCTTGCACGACCTGATCTACTACGATCACCCGGATCCTCCGCGTTTCCTTCCGGCCGCGGTCCGTTGGGGTTGGCGACTATTCCATCGCACGTACCTGCCGCAGCGTTTGCTCCTTAATAGGGCAGATGACGTCGTCACCGTCAGCCAGACCACGGCCCATTTGATGGTCCAGCATCGCCTGACGCATCGACCACTACAAGTCATCTCGAATGCTCCTCCAGAAGGGTCTGGCGTCGATCTTCAGGAGGCGATGGCGAGGATTCCACATCGAAAGCGTTCCCTGGTGTATATGGGATCCGCCATGCCGTATAAGGGCGTGGATCTTCTGATCACGTCAATGGCCGAATTACCCGATTATGAATTACATCTGCTGTCCCGGTTCGATCCTCGTCGAAAAGAGGAATTGCTGCGCCTCATCCCCCAAAATGCCCAAGTGATCTTTCACGACGGCGTGACGGACAGCGAATATCAACACATGCTGGCGACCTGCACGGCATTAGTGACCGCCAGTTCCGCGGAAGGCTACGGGCTGCCCGTAGCGGAAGCGGCGGCCGAGGGGACCCCGAGGATACTCACGGATATTCCGATTTTCCGTGAAGTGGCTCCGGGAGCATTACATTGCGATTTTCAGAAGAAAGGCACCCTAGCCCAAGCCGTGCGTTCCCTCGAAGACCCTCAGGAACTGAAAAACCAGGTCGAAAATGCGATCCGCGATGCCGCGCGTGATAGTTGGGACCGCTCCGCTCGAGATCTCGTGCGACTCGCGACCTCAACGCGAGAGCGACGTCGAGGTTAAGGCGAATTCGGCGGACTGGATCGTGCCTACAACACATCCAGGGCATCGCATCGAATCTGCACCGACTGGTATTTTTTCGAGGCTGAAAAGGAGGCGCGCGTACTTCGGAGCCGCTCGGTGACTTGGGGTGCCAAGCCGTACGACATGAAGATGATGGCTCGATAATCGTCATCAGTCTCGTCGTCGGTCAGCGGTACAGGGTCTATCACGCGCAACCCCGAGGCAGGTTCCATATCGTCAAGGTGAAGAACACGCACAAACTCCTCAACGGATACTCGGGGTCCGGTAATGGCAACGGTCCGAACCGCAGGCGGCAACAAGAGCTCATGCCTTTCAGCCAGCTCTCGCGAAGCAAATCCCGACGGGTCCCACCGAATCAGTGCCCCTAAGGCTGCGGAATCCTCCGCGGTGCAGACGACCTGCCCGCCCTGATCTCGGGATGCCACGAGGGCGCTGGCGTTCATCCATCGTCTGAGCACGGATTCGGCATTGCGAAGCGAGTCTCTCGACAACATGAGATCGCCATCCAACAACAGCGCTGCCGTGTATCCTCCAGGCACCGTGGGTTCCGCACCCGGAGTCGCCACCACGAGCGCTGGCGAATCGCCTATGGAGGCCTTGATGTTCTCTCCGCTGGACGAAACCACCGGGACTTGAGGGAACGCGCGTCCGAGCTCCTCCGCGGTCCGCAGTGCGCCGACGCTCGTGAGCCGCCATGAATCATGTCCGCAGTGGGTACACTGCCAATGTGCGACCCCGCGGTGGCACCATCGGCACACGGCATGGGAGCGGGAGTCTTTCTCGAGGCTGAGCGGTCCGTAGCAGTGCTGACACCGGGCGGACTCTCGACATCGGGAGCAAGCCAAGGACGGCGCATAGCCGGTTCGAGCAACCTGAATCAAGACAGGGCCGCGGTTCAGTCCCTCGCGTGCCACCTGGTAGGCCAAATGCGGAATGCGGGCCCTGGCGGCGAGCGGGTCCCGTTCCCGCGTGTAGGAGTCAGAGGTGGCCCTGATGAGCGGAGAACTCTTCCGGAGATCCTCTCGCGCCGGGGCTATCGACCGGGCCCAGTCGGTCTGGACGAGACGCTGACATTCCGGACTGACGGCATAGCCTAAAAACACTGCGGAGCATTTTTCGAGCTGCGCCCGGAGGAGCAAGACATCGCGTGCGTGACAATACGGTGCTTGTCGCTCGGTGAGGTTTTCGTCGCCGTCGTCGTAGCAGACCACGACTCCGAGTTCGGGCACGGGGGCGAACGCTGCCGAACGAGTACCAATCACCACCCAGGCTTCACCCGACAGGACCCGCAGAAACGATGAGTACCGTGCCGAGAGACCGTCCTCGTGGTGAAGCCGTGCGATCCGTTGCCCGTCGACCAGCCGGTTAACGGCCGATTCCAGCTGATCCAGGCTGCGGCGGTCGGGAACAATGACTAACGCTCGGCGTCCTGAGGACAACGTTTCCGCGCACGCACGGGCCGCGAGCTGAGCCCAACCGGATTCGGCGGACGGTGCAACCGACATCACACCGCGAACCGGTGGCCCCGACGACGTCGCCAAGCTATCGAGAAAGCTCTCGCCGCCACGGTACAAGGCCCAGCCGGAAACGTCGTCATCTGGCTCAGGTTTCAGCCATGTAGGGGAATGGGTGTCTGCCGCACTACCCAAGCCATCGCCCCAAGACCCTTTCTCGGGACTTTTCTCGGGCTCCGCACCGGAGGATTGCGCTTTTCCCTCGGACGCCCCCTGTGAACGTGATTGTTGTCCGAGCCCCAGAACCTCACGCTCAAATTGTCGTTCGGCCCGGGCAGCTCGGGGCGGCACCGCCAAACGTACGACGTCGGACACCAAACCAGCACTCCGCGCGGCAACCGACCGGCAGAGCTCCCAGATCTCGGGTCGAAGGGCCCGCACCGGCGAGACCACATCACGCAAGGCCTGGAGACTCACCGAGGCATCACTGGTAGCCACTCGTTCAATGAGCCAAGCCACCGTTTCCCGGCCGTGAAAGGAAACGCGAACGCGAACCCCAGGCTGGGCGTCGTGATCAAGATGAGCCGGAACGGAATAGTCAAAGAGTCGGTCCAGGTGCGGAACCCGCGTATCGATCGCGACCCTGGCCACGGGTAACTCTGCGGCAAGCTCCACGGCGCCGGGTTCCCTACCAGGATCCGAAGACGCGACGTCCAACCCTTCCAAGCCCGGAAGGATCCCCTCCGGCTCATCGATCATGGGGTAACGGCTGCCCGCAAAGCGTCCACTCGGTTCGTCCGCTCCCACGTGAATTCGGGTTCAGAGCGGCCGAAGTGACCGTGAGCGGCCGTCTTCGCATAGATGGGACGCCGCAAATCAAGGTCGTTGATGATGGCCAAAGGCCTGAGGTCGAAGACGTCGCCAATGGCCTTTTCGATGCGAATCGGGTCCACGTGGTTCGTTCCGAAGGTCTCAACGTAAAGTCCGACCGGACGCGCCCGCCCGATGGCGTAAGCAACCTGCACCTCGGCGCGATCGGCCAATCCTGCGGCTACGACGTTTTTGGCGATCCACCGCATGGCGTAGGCCGCCGAACGATCCACCTTCGACGGGTCTTTGCCCGAGAAGGCGCCACCGCCATGACGTGACATTCCACCATACGTGTCCACGATGATTTTCCGTCCGGTCAGCCCGGCGTCGCCGACCGGACCGCCCTGAACAAATTGCCCGGCGGGGTTAATGATGTATTTGGCCCCATCGATATCCAGGTCGAGATCCGCTAGCACCGGATCGATGACGAAACGTCGAACCTCTTCTTCGAGGGTTCGGAGATCGTACTTCTCGTCGTGCTGACTAGAGAGGACTACTGTGTCGACGGAAACCGGGGTGTTGCCGTCATACCCCAACGTGACCTGAGTTTTCCCGTCCGGACGAAGATCAGGAAGGACTCCATCTTTCCGAACTTTGGTTAGCCGCTCAGAAAGCCGATGCGCGATCCAGATCGGAGCGGGCATCAACGCTTCGGTTTCGTTGCTCGCATAGCCGAACATGATGCCCTGGTCCCCCGCGCCTTGGCGGTCAAGATCGTCGCTGGCCGTGCCGTCACGGGTTTCCAGTGAGGTGTACACGCCCGCGTTAATGTCAGGTGACTGCTCACCGATCGACACCGAAACACCGCAGAATTCACCATCGAATCCGCGGGTTGAGGAGTTGTAGCCGATGTCCAAGATCGTGTCACGCACAATCTTGGGTATTTCGACGTAGCCGCGAGTCGTGACCTCACCGGCCACCATGACCTGACCCGTGGTAACCATCGTCTCCACGGCGACATTCGACATGGGGTCTTCCGTCAAGAGGGCGTCGAGGATCGAGTCGGAGATCTGGTCGCAGATCTTATCCGGATGTCCTTCGGTCACTGATTCGGACGTGAAGAGGCGAAGATGCTGATTATCTTTGGAAGTCACTCGATCACTCTACCCGTTTGCTTCAAAACCTCGGGCCCTATGAGCCAATATTGAGGTGTGACGCCACCCGCGTCATGAGACGTCTCGCAAGCACGGCTTTGGGGCCGGAAACAGATTCGGATGCAATTCCATCGTTGGTTGCGACGAGGATCGTGGCCGCGGTTTCGTCGCGCCCAAACACCAGTTCCGAACCGACTTCGTTGACCACAAGCATGTCCGATCCTTTCGACCGGAATTTCGCCTCCCCCAATTCTGCGACCGAGTGCTCGGGCGACCCCGTTTCAGCGGCAAAACCCACCAAAAAGGCGGAATGCTCCCCTCGACGCCGTGATTCCACCAGGCCCTTGAGGATGTCTGGGTTCCGCACCAATTCGATGCTCGGAGCATCGTCGGCGTCCGGATCCTTTTTGATCTTTGTTGTGGCCATGGATTTCGGACGGAAATCCGCTACTGCGGCTGTCATGACGACGGCGTCGGCGGAGTCCTCCCCCAAGACCGACGCGTGGACCGAAGACTCGAGCTCCAGGGCTGAAGAAACCCGGTGAACTCGAAGTCGTTCCGTCGGTTCAGGCGCCTCAACCTCAAGGTGGGCCACAATCAGGTCTACCGAGGCACCGAGATCTGCCGCAGCCTGTGCTATCGCGATGCCTTGCCGACCAGAGGATCGGTTACCGAGATAACGTACGGGGTCCAGCGCTTCGCGGGTTCCTCCGGCAGTGACGACGATCCGCCGCCCCGTCAGGTCCGGATTCTCGGTTCCTTGGCTAGTCAATACGACAAGGGCCTGTCGATGAATTTCGGCTGGCTCCGGAAGTCGGCCAGCACCTGAATCCCGACCGGTCAGTCGCCCGACGGCGGGTTCAATCACGGTGAATCCGTCCCGACGCAATTGGGCCACATTGCGGCGCGTCGCCGGGTTGTTCCACATCTGAGTGTGCATGGCCGGGGCAAAAACGATCGGACACGTCGCGGTCAGGATCGTAGCAGTCAGGAGATCGTCGGCTCGCCCGGTGACGACCTTGGACATGAGGTCCGCGGTAGCCGGGGCAACGACGATGAGTTCGGCCGTTTCTGCTTGTCGGACATGGTTTACCGAGTCGACATCTTCGAAGACTGAGGTACGAACGGGGTTGCCGGAGAGGGCTTCCCAGGTGGCAGCTCCAACGAAATTCAACGACGACAGAGTGGGCATGGCCACGACGTCATGCCCTTGTTCACTGAATAAACGCAGAAGCATCGCGGCCTTGTACGCCGCGATGCCTCCACCGATTCCGAGTATTATTCGCACCCGTTTAGTCTAACGGGTGCCGTCCGGGCACTCCTACCCGGTTTCGGAGGTTACTCGGACTGATCCGAGTTCTCTTCGCTGAACTGCACGAAGGCGTCCGCAGATTCGGACTCCTGTGCGAACATCTCAGAGTTAAAGAAGTCAGCCACGGGCTGGTCGTCGGAGATGACTTGACCGTTCTCGTTGAAGCGGCCTCCCTCGACGTGCTTTACCTCGATGACATCGTTTTCAATCTCGCGCATCGCGATGGAGAGAGACTTCTCGTTCAAGGACGTGTCGACCAACGGACCCACGTGCTCGAAGAGGCCTTCCTGCAACTGCGAGTAGTAGGCATTGATCTGACGAGCACGGCGAGCACCGAAGATCACCAGACCGTATTTAGAATCGGTCTTCTCGAGGAGTGAATCCACCGAGGGATCGATGATGCCTTCATGTTCGGAAAGTGCCAAGAATTTCTCCCGTGACGTTGATGGGTATGTACCGGGCCGATCGCCCGATAATCATCCGACGGCCACCTGTGGGGCCTCGGGCAAAACTAAAAGTCCATGATACAACCGTATGCCTAGGATTGCACCCTGGTCGGCCCCAGCGTGGTTTCGACCGGCCGTCGGACCACGATTCACCGTACCCGGATTGGTCGCGTCAGCTCCGCTGTGTCGCGGATTCAATTCCCATGATCTTCACGACCTCGGCCGCCGCTTTTTCCACAGTGTCGTTGACGATCGTCTCGTCAAACTCGGGCTCGGCAGCTAATTCTTCCTTGGCCGTCTCCAATCGAACACGCTGTTCGGTGTCCGTTTCCGTGCCGCGCGTCCGCAAACGACGAACCAACTCATCCCAGCTCGGCGGCGCGAGAAAGATCATATTTGCTTCGGGCATCGCATTGCGTACCTGCCGAGCGCCTTGAATATCGATTTCCAGGAGCACGTGGCGTCCTGCGTCCAATGCCTCCGTCACCATGCGACGCATCGTTCCGTACCGATGGTTATTGTGCACCTTGGCCCATTCGAGCATCTGACGGTTATCAACCATCGAATCGAATTCTTCGTCGGAGACGAAGTAATAATGCACCCCGTCTTGTTCGCCAGGACGGGGTCCACGCGTCGTCGCAGAAATGGACAACCACACCTCGGGGTAGTGATCGCGGATGTAAGCAGAGACCGTCCCCTTTCCGACGGCTGTCGGTCCGGCCAAAACGGTCAACTTAGGGGACTGGGTCTCTGACATTGGACTACCCTTCGAGGTATTCGATGAGATTCTTACGCTGGTGAGCCCCGAGGCCGCGAAGGCGACGACTCGGTGCGATCCTCAGATCACGCATGATCGCAGCAGCTCGCACTTCACCAATACTCGGGAGCGATTTCAACATATCCTCGACGCGGATGCGTTGCAAAGCTTCATCCGTATCCGCGCGCTTCAAGAATTGCTCAATGGTGATTTCGCGATTCTTAAGCGCGAGTTTTGCGTTAGCGCGCGCCTGCCGCGAAAGCTTGGCCTTTTCACGAGCCGCCGCGCGTTCCTGGTCGGTCAGAGGGCGTAGAGCCATAGTTACTTCCTCTCCAGTGCGTACGAGATAACAATTACTAATCCCCAAGATTCCCGTACGTATGGAAACTAAAGTACCCCAGGAATGCCGTACTTACCAGTCAGTAACACGCCGAATCTCGTGCTTTGTTTGACCTCGAAGGATACCTTCGTACGGCACGGACCCGCGCCTAGCCGGCATGCAGGGTTTGGCGCAAACGGGAATTGCAGGCAATCGCTTCCCTGACCAGCGCATCCGCATCCGGTCCATGACGTAAAACCCCACGTGAGGAGGAGACGACGACCTGATCCCGACATCCCCGGAACACCTGAGCAAGATCCTCTTCCGAAGCGCCCTGGGCTCCGTATCCAGGAGCGAGGATCAGTCCATTGAACTCAGAGAGATGAATGCCCAGCGTGTCCAGCGAGTCGCCCACGGTTGCCCCCACGACCAATCCGCAGGGTCCGACATGCTTCGAGGGGTGGCGTTCGTTCTCTTTATACGCTGCCTCAACGACACTTTTGGCCACCGACTTCTCGACTCCCTGATGCTGAACCTCGGCGCCTTCAGGGTTAGAGGTTAGCGCCAGCACGAAAGTGCCTTTCCCAGATTGCTCGGCCTGACGCATCGCTGGGTCCAAAGATCCGAAGCCCAGGTACGGGCTCACGGTAAGGAAGTCCCCCGCCAACGGCGAGGACGCCCCCAGCCATGCGTCGGCATAGGCGGCCATCGTGGAACCGATGTCCCCACGCTTCGCATCGCAGATGACCTCGGTCCCCGATCCACGCATCGTCTCGATCACGCGTTCCAGGACCGCGATGCCCCCGGAACCGTGACGCTCGAAAAGTGCCACCTGAGGCTTGATCGAGGCGACTCTCCCCGACATGGCCTCGGCAACGGTCATGGCGAATCTCTCGAGGCCGTCCACCGAATCTTGAAGCCCCCAATCCCGCAGAAGCCCCGGATGAGGGTCAATCCCTACACAAAGGGGGCCGAGCTCCTGCATGGTGCCATAGAGGCGATCCCCTGCCTGCGTCATCGGTCGATTCATTTCGATGTCTTCTGAGCGGCTGCGGACAGGGTCGCTTCGTGGTCCTGGAGGCTCATGACATCCCAGGTGTGACGACGCTGCGCATCGATGGACTGGATCGCCGCACCGAATTCGGAGATCGTCGTCATCAATGGACATCCGATGCTCGTGGCCGCCGCGCGAATCTCGTAACCATCGCCGCGCGATTCCTCGGCGCCGGACGGGGTGTTAAAGATCAGGTCGATGTCGCCGTCGGTGATCATGTCCACGACGGTGCGCTCCCCTTCCTCTGCTTCCCGAAGCTTGGAAACCACCGTGCAGTCGATCCCGTTGCGCCGCATGACCATGGCGGTCCCACCCGTCGTGATGATCTCGAAACCGAGCTCCTTGAGCATCTTGACGTAGACGATCGCCGCTCGTTTATCACGGTCGGCAACGGTCACGAAGACGCGGCCCTCGGTGGGCAAAATGTTTCCGACGGCGGCCTGCGCTTTGGCAAAGGCCGTGTCGAAGAATGCATGGAGTCCCATAACCTCGCCCGTGGAACGCATCTCCGGGCCGAGCAGAGAATCCACGGCAGCACCGGTCTTGGTGCGGAACCGGTTGAAGGGCAATACCGCCTCCTTGACGGCAATTGCGGTGTCCTCCGGCAAATCGGCGCCGTCCATGTGAGAGGGCAATCGGCCTTCCTCGATGAGAGAAGCGATGGAACGTCCTGTACCAATCAACGCCGCAGATTTAGCCAGCTGAACACCCGTCGCCTTGGACACAAACGGAACCGTCCGTGATGCCCGCGGATTAGCCTCGATGACGTAAAGGTTGTTCGATGCCACGGCGAACTGGATGTTGATCAGTCCGCGGACGCCCACACCTTCGGCGATACTACGGGTGGCCTTTCGAACCCTTTCGATGATGCTGGGGCTCAAGGTCACGGGCGGGAGTGCACATGCGGAGTCGCCGGAGTGAATACCCGCTTCCTCAATGTGCTCCATGACGCCGCCCATGTAGAGATCGGTCCCGTCGTAGAGCGCGTCCACGTCGATCTCGATCGCGTCTTCGAGGAACTTATCGATCAAGGCCGGCTGAGACGGTGAAACCTCGGTCGCGTGGGAAAGGTAACGCTCCAGATTTTGCTCGTCGTAGACGATCTCCATGCCGCGACCACCCAATACATAGGAAGGTCGCACGAGCACCGGATAGCCAATCTCGTCGGCGATCACCTTTGCTTGCGCGAACGTTGAGGCCGTCCCGTTCTTCGGGGCAATCAAGCCGGCCCGGTCCAAGACTCGCGAGAACTCTCCTCGGTCTTCGGCGAGGTCGATTGCTTCTGGCGACGTACCCAAAATCGGGACCCCCGCCTCTTGAAGTTCCCGCGCAAGTTTGAGCGGAGTTTGCCCACCAAGCTGCACGAAGACGCCGAGAAGACCTCCGGTACGCCGTTCCGAGTCGATGACCTCGAGCACGTCTTCCAACGTCAGGGGCTCAAAGTACAGGCGCGTGGAGATGTCGTAGTCAGTAGATACGGTTTCGGGGTTGCAGTTGACCATAACGGTCTCATAGCCAGCTTCCCGCAGAACCATCGAGGCGTGAACGCAGGAGTAGTCGAACTCGATCCCTTGGCCAATACGGTTGGGCCCCGAGCCGAGAATCATGATGGATTGTCCCCCGTGCGGGGCCACCTCATCTTCCTGGTCGTAGGACGAATAGTGGTAGGGCGTGAACGCCTCAAATTCCGCCGCGCAGGTGTCTACGGTCTTGAACACGGGACGGACTCCGAGACTGTGGCGTACCCCGCGGACGACGTCCTCCCTGAGATGTACGAGTTCCGCGATCTGGGCGTCGGAGAATCCGTGACGCTTCGCCGTCTCTAGTGTCTCCCGCGTCAAATTACCGTCGGTGCGTACGAGGTCGGCCACCTCGTTGATGAGAACGAGCTGATCCAAGAACCACGGGTCGATGCCCGTGACCTCATACATTCGTTCGACACTCGCGCCCGCTGCAAGAGCCTGGCGAACGTGATGAATGCGCTCGGTCGTCGGCGTCTTGCAGGACTCGACCAACTCCTCGAGCTTCGCATGATCCAGCTGATCATTGCCGAAGGTAAATTCGCTGCCTTTTTGTTCCAGCGATCGCATCGCTTTCTGCAACGCTTCGGTGAAATTGCGTCCCAAGGCCATGGCTTCACCCACGGACTTCATGGTGGTCGTCAGAGTCGGATCCGCAGCAGGGAATTTCTCGAAGGCAAACCGCGGAATTTTGACGACGACGTAGTCCAAGGTCGGCTCGAACGAGGCCGGGGTTTTGCGCGTGATGTCGTTGGGGATCTCATCGAGCGTGTACCCGAGCGAAAGCTTGGTAGCGATCTTCGCGATCGGGAAACCCGTGGCCTTGGAGGCCAACGCGGACGAACGGGAGACGCGCGGGTTCATTTCGATGACCACAATGCGGCCCGTCACGGGATCCACGGCGAATTGAATGTTGCATCCGCCGGTGTCCACGCCGACCTCACGGATCACGGCGATGGCCACGTCGCGCATCTTTTGGTATTCGCGGTCGGTCAAGGTCAAGGCCGGAGCCACCGTGATCGAGTCGCCGGTGTGAACACCCACGGGATCAAAATTCTCAATCGAGCACACGACCACGACGTTGTCGTTCTTGTCGCGCATCATCTCGAGCTCGTATTCCTTCCACCCGAGGATCGACTCCTCGAGCAAAACCTCCGAAGTCGGGCTGTATTGAATGCCCGCGCCGGCGATGCGGTGGAGGTCTTCCTCGTTATAGGCCATGCCAGAGCCCAATCCACCCATGGTGAAGGAAGGGCGAACGACCATGGGATAACCGAGCTTTTCCGCGGCCTTCAGCGCCTCCTCCATGGAGTGAACGATCTCAGATCGGGCCGATTCGGCGCCGCAACGCTCGACGACGCCCTTGAATGCTTCACGATCCTCGCCCAGATTGATGGCCGCGATATTGGCACCGATCAGCTCGACTCCGAATTTCTCGAGAGTTCCGCGGTCGTCCAGAGCAATCGCCGCGTTGAGGGCGGTCTGCCCGCCCAGGGTCGGAAGGATGGCATCAGGTCGTTCGCGCTCGATGATGCGCTCAATAGTGTCCGGCGTAATGGGCTCGATGTACGTGGCATCGGCAAATTCCGGGTCGGTCATGATGGTGGCCGGATTCGAGTTCACAAGAATGACTCGGATGCCCTCTTCGCGCAGCACGCGGAGGGCCTGCGTACCGGAATAGTCGAATTCGGCGGCCTGACCGATGACGATGGGGCCGGAGCCGATGACCAGGACGCTCTTGAGGTCGTGACGACGAGGCATAGGTTTACTTTCCTGCTTTCTGGCTGGCGGCATCGGTGGAAGTCATGAGCTCGATGAATCGATCGAATAAGTAGGCCGCGTCGTGAGGTCCAGCCGCGGCCTCCGGGTGATATTGAACGGAGAAGGCGGGAATGTCCAGGCAACGAAGACCCTCGACGACGTCGTCGTTGAGACCAACGTGCGACACCTCGACCTTTCCAAATTCTTCGCAGGGTGCGGTAACCGGCCCATCGAGCGGGGCATCCACCGCGAATCCATGGTTCTGGGCGGTAATCTCCACGCGACCCGTGGTCCGGTCCATGACGGGCTGGTTGATGCCACGGTGCCCAAAGGGCAATTTGTAGGTACCGAACCCGAGGGCACGTCCCAACAGCTGATTGCCAAAGCAAATGCCGAAGAAAGGAATTCCTCGACGGAGAATTCCGCGAAGCAACTCGACCTGGACATCGGCCGTTTCCGGGTCGCCAGGACCATTCGAAAAGAACGCGCCATCGACGTTCAGATCGACGAGCTCGTCCAGAGTGATGTTCGCAGGGACCACATGGACCCGCACCCCGCGCTCGGCAAAACGTTGCGGTGTCATGGATTTGATGCCCAGATCGACCGCGACGAGCGTAGCAAGCGGTTCGCCGTTCCATCCGTGGTCCCGCGGCTCAACGGTGTACTTGCTGGTCACGCTGACCTCGTCCGCGAGCCGGCGCCCCTTCATCTCGGCGGAAGCGACAACTCGGCGGATCATCTCCTCGTGTGAGAGTTGGGCCTGCTCGCCACTGAAGATCCCAGAGCGCATGGCACCCGAATCTCGCAGGTGACGGGTCAGGGCCCTCGTGTCCACACCCTGAATGCCAACCACACCTTGTGCGGTGAGGTCCTCATCCAACGATCGCTCGGAGCGCCAATTTGAGGGCCGTCGGGCAGCATCTCGGACGACGTATCCGCTGACCCAGATGCGACGTGACTCGGCGTCTTCGGCGTTGACGCCGGTGTTGCCAATGTGAGGAGCGGTTTGCACGACGATCTGCCCCGCATACGAGGGATCCGTCAGTGTCTCTTGATAACCGGTCATGCCCGTGGAGAAAACGGCCTCTCCAAAGGCCTCCCCCGTTGCACCGTAGGTTCGGCCGCGATACGTCGTGCCGTCTTCGAGAACCAGTACGGCCCGATTCGCGGGCTGCTGTGCATGTGTCATGAATTCACTTCCTAGTGGTTTCTACAGACGGCCCGGAGGCCTCAGTGTCCTGGTTCTGGTGAGGTGCGGGAAGAGCGCTGTCAGCGTCCGGAACATGTGCTCGTAGACGTTCCAACAGCTCAGGAGTATCGGCGGCTCGTCGGGTTCGTAGCCCGGTGTCCACCAGCCGGTCGCCGAGACGCCACGAGATGACGGCCAACCCGTCCTTCTCGACGAATTTTCCGGCCATGCCGGATTCGCGTCGAAGCACCTCGATGGAATCCCGAGGGATCCAGAGGTCTCGGGAGCCATCGCGAGTCACGATCAGGCCCTCCGGATAAACCAAGGCCTGGCCATTGGATTTCACGCCCAAGCCGTGAACCGCAATTCTGTCCAGCCAGTCTCCGGCGGTGGTGGTGCAAACGTATTGGACGTGGCAGGCGAATTCCGCGGTGCTTCCCTCGAGTTCCTGGGGAACGTGAGGTACGTCAGCGATTCCGGCCTGTCTTGTGGTTCGGGAGCGCCATCCCCAGGCAATCAGGGCGAATACCAAGGCCGCCAAGATCAACGAAGAGACCAACGTCAGCAGGTGGTTGACAGACATCTTTTCCTAATTCTCCGCGCCAGCATTGCGCGGTGTAGCCAAGCAGCCGTTCAGCACGGTCGGGTGACCTTTGAGGAAGGTTGCTCGGACTTGGCCAGGAACGTCCATCGCCTTGTACGGCGAATTACGTCCCTTAGAAGCATGGGTTTGAGGGTCAACCGTTCGGCGAGCTTCGGGGTCGACGAGCACGATATTCGCGGGTTCCCCCTGGGCGAGGGGGCGGCCTTGATCATCGATACGGGCGATGCGAGCTGGGACGGTGGACATAATTCGAGCAACATCGGACCAACCGATCGTGCCGGTTTCCACGAGGGTCATCTGAATAATGGACAACGCCGTTTCGAGCCCCGTCATACCCATCGCCGCGGTGGACCACTCACATTCCTTGGCCTCGAGGGGGTGCGGGGCATGATCGGTTCCGATCACGTCGATCGTTCCGTCGGCAACGGCCGCCCGCAACGCTTCCACGTCTTCTCGTGTACGGAGGGGCGGATTGACCTTGTACACCGGGTCGTAAGTCCGCACGAGCTCATCCGTGAGCACCAGGTGGTGCGGTGTCACCTCGGCGGTGACATCAATGCCGCGCTCCTTGGCCCAGCGAATGATTTCCACCGACCCCTTGGTGGAAACGTGGCAAATGTGCACGCGAGAACCGACGTGCTGAGCCAATAGGACGTCACGGGCGATGATCGCCTCCTCCGCGACCGCCGGCCAACCGGCCAACCCCAGGTCCGCCGACACACTTCCCTCGTTCATCTGGGCGTCTTCGGTCAGTGCAGGCTCTTGAGCATGTTGGGCGACGACGCCGTCGAAGGTCTTGACGTATTCCAGGGCACGGCGCATCAGCAACGCGTTATGCACGCACTTGCCGTCGTCCGAGAACATGCGGACCTGGGCCCGCGAATCAGCCATGGCCCCGATCTCGGCGAGCCGTTCACCTTGGAGACCCACCGTCACGGCGCCGATGGGGTGGACGTCGGCCCACCCTGCCGCGCGGCCGAGTTCCCACACCTGTTCGACCAGACCTGCCGTGTCGGCCACCGGCTGTGAATTCGCCATCGCACAGACGGCGGTATATCCCCCCGCTGCTGCGGCTCGCGTTCCGGTTTCGACCGTTTCCGCGTCCTCGCGGCCTGGTTCCCGAAGGTGAGTATGGACATCGACGAGGCCTGGGAGGGCGATCAGGCCCTCCGCTTCGATGACTTCGGCGTCACGCTCCGGAAGGTCGGTTCCTGTTTCGGTGATTGTGGCGTCTTCGACTCGCAGGTCGACGACGTTTTCGCCGAGAACATTGGCCCGGCGGATCAAAAAATGCTGTGAGCTCATGATGTCCTTTACAGTGCGGAATGGTCGGAAGTGCCCTGAGGCCCGGTGAGAAGGTGATACAACACGGACATGCGCACCGAAACACCGTTGGTCACCTGGTCGAGGACGAGAGATCTCGGAGAGTCCGCGGCGGCCGCACTGATTTCTAGCCCGCGGTTCATGGGTCCGGGGTGCAAAATTGCCGTTTCGGCACCGCGACCGTCCAAGTAGGCCAGCCGTTCCGGCGTCAGGCCCCACATCCTGGCGTACTCCTCCGACGACGGGAAAAACGAGGCATGCATGCGCTCCCGCTGGATCCTGAGCATCATGATCGCGTCAAGGTCGTGTGTTAGCGCCTCGTCGAGGTCGTAACACACCTCGACGGGCCAGTCGTCGATGCGCACAGGCAACAAGGTCGGCGGCGACACCAAGATCACGCGCACCCCGAGCAAGGACAGCAACCACACGTTGGATCGAGCGACCCGCGAATGCAGCACGTCGCCCACGATTGCTACCGTCATGCCCCGAAGACTCGAGCCACGCGTGGGCTCCCCGGTTAGTCGAGACCGATGCTGGCGCAGAGTCATGGCATCCAACAAGGCCTGCGTCGGATGCGCGTGCATTCCGTCCCCGGCGTTAATCACGGGGGAAGAAATCCAGCCGCTGGTTGCCAAGCGTTCCGGAGCGCCCGAGGAAGGATGGCGCATCACGATGGCGTCGGCGTTGATGGCTTCGAGGGTTTGAGCGGTGTCTTTGAGAGACTCGCCCTTCGACACGGAAGAGCCTTTGGCCGCGAAATTGATGACGTCCGCGGACAGTCTCTTCTCAGCGGTTTCGAAAGAGATGCGAGTTCGCGTCGAGTCCTCGAAGAACAGGTTGACCACGGTGCGTCCGCGCAGGGCCGGAAGCTTCTTGACCTCTCGGTTGCCCACCTCGGCCATGCTGTCGGCGGTGTCGAGAATCTCTATCGCCTCGGCGAGGCTCAAGTCTTGGGTATCGAGTAGATGCTTCATGCGATGGATCCCTTCTTGGCCTCAGCGCCCGGATCGAGCACGACACTGTCGGAGACATCGCGATCCCCGGTACCGCCGGACGTGATGGGCGGTTCGTCGGTTTCTCGAAGAAAAACCTTGACGGATTCGTGGTGCGACGTCGGCAGGTTCTTACCCACATGGTCCGCGCGAATAGGTAGCTGACGATGGCCGCGATCTGTCAGGACGGCCAAACGTACGACGGCGGGGCGGCCAAAATCCGCCAGGGCGTCTAATGCCGCGCGAATGGTACGACCCGAGTACAAGACATCGTCAACCAAAACGACGTTTTTTCCGTCGATCCCCGCGGCAGGAATGTGTGTCGGCGCCGGGGTACGGGACGTGTTCCGCCGCAGATCATCGCGGTACATCGTGACGTCCAGTTGCCCCAGAGAAGCATCAATATCAAATGACGTTTCGGTGGCGGCTATTTTCTGCGCCAACCTTTGCGCGAGGGGAAAACCTCGCCGGGGAATGCCTAAAAGCACGAGATCCTTCGTGCCCCTATTGGACTCGACGATCTCATGAGCTATACGGGTCAGAGCCCGGTTGACATCCGCGGTATCCAAAATCACGCGCGCGTTCGAGGAAATCCGAGTATTCGGTTCCGCATCGGAACGGTAGTGAGTAGTCATCGCGATTGCCTCCTTCCCCGACTCACGGGACGGAATTTAAAGGTCAGCAAGATGAATGCATCTCGGCCAAGCTACCACACCGAAAGACGGACGCCGCCGGGAGAAACTCCCGACGGCGTCCGTCGTTGTCTTAATCGGTCATCAAGGTGGGCTTGACCTTCTGCAATCGACCCAGCACCCCGTTGATAAACCGCGGTGAATCGTCGGTTGAATGCGTGCGTGCCAGGCCCGTCGCTTCCGCCACGGCTACGGCGTCGGGCACATCATCGTTGTACAGCAATTCCCAGACACCCATGCGTAACAACGCGCGGTCCACGGAGGGCATGCGATCCATGGCCCATCCCTTGGAATAGGTCTCGATGTACTCTCGGATCTCTTCGTCTCGCTCGACGACACCCTGCACGATTCTCTCTGAATAATCTGAGATCAATGCCGAGGTGTGCAGGCGCCGACGCCGGAGAACCTCGAGGGTATCCTCGTGGCGTTCTTCGGCCTCAAACAGTACTTCCAGGGCGCGAACGCGCGCTTTAGTTCTCGAATTCACTCGTTGACGCGGCCCAGGTAATCGCCGGAGCGGGTGTCGACCTTGACCTTGGTGCCCTGCTCGACGAACAGCGGAACCTGGATCGTGGCACCGGTCTCGAGCGTGGCGGGCTTGTTGCCACCGGTGGAACGGTCACCCTGAAGGCCCGGCTCGGTGTAGGTGATTTCCAGAACTACCGACGGCGGCAACTCAATGTACAGCGGCGCACCTTCGTGCATCGCGAGAGTCACGTTCTGGTTTTCCAACATGAAGTTGGCGGCGTCTCCAACCACAGCCTCCGGCACGTTGATCTGGTCGTAGGTCTTGTTGTCCATGAAGACGTAATCGGCACCATCCTGGTACAGGTACTGGTACTCGGAACGGTCCACGGTGGTCAGCTCGACCTTGGCGCCGGCGTTGAATGTCTTGTCGACGACCTTGCCGGTGTTGACGTTGCGCAGCTTGGTGCGCACGAACGCACCGCCCTTGCCCGGCTTGACGTGCTGGAATTCGATGACACCCCAGAGATTCCCGTCGAGCTTGAGGATGGTCCCGTTCTTGATGTCGTTGGTCGTTGCCACGAACACTCCTTTGGCGGATCGTCGATGGGCACGCTCAAACAGCGTGCATGGTTAATCGATAGCTATTGTAACGCTCTGGTGGTACCTGGTTTTTCAGGATGCGATTTCTTGGTAAGTCGCAAACAGAATGGATTCGTCCGGAACTTCCATCATGCGGGGAGAACCCACACGGTCGAGGACCACAAAACGTAAGAGATTTCCGCGGGCCTTTTTATCCCGGTGCATGGCGTCCAGGAGCTTTTTCCACTGGTCCCCACGGTACGTCGTCGGAAGCCCAACACTCTCCAGGATGCTTCGGGTTCGGTCCACAACGGCACCGTCCAAATTGCCCGCTGCTGCGGACAATTCCGCGGCAAAGACCATTCCGACGGACACGGCCGCACCATGACGCCATTGGTAGCGCTCGTTGACCTCAATCGCGTGCGCCAGCGTATGCCCGTAATTCAAGAATTCACGGCGTCCCGATTCTTTGAGATCCTCCGAGACAACCTCGGCCTTGACCCGGATGGACCGTTCAATCAATTCACGAATGACGGCGGACTGCGAATCCCGTACTTTTTCGGGCTCGGCCTCGATGAGATCCAAAATCACGGGGTCCGCGATGAATCCACACTTGATGACCTCGGCTAATCCTGTGACCAACTCGTGGACCGGAAGGGTCCGGAGGGTGCCCACATCGCACAATACGGCGGCGGGCGTGTGGAAGGATCCCACCAGGTTCTTGCCTTCGGCGGTATTGATGCCCGTCTTTCCGCCCACGGCGGCGTCGACCATGCCCAACAATGTGGTGGGAATGTGGACCACACGAACCCCACGCAACCACGTAGCCGCCACGAACCCTGCGACGTCGGACACCGCGCCGCCTCCGACGGAAATGATCGCGTCGGAGCGGGTGAAGTCGTTCTGCCCCAAAACCTGCCAGCAGAAGGCCGCAACTTGGATGTGTTTGCCCTCTTCGGCATCGGGGATTTCCGCACTGAAGGACTCGAAACCCGCAGATTTGAGGTCATTCATGACGAGTTCACCCGTGGAACGCAAGGCTCTCGGGTGAACCACCAAGACGCGTTGAACACGGGGGCCCAAAATTTCGGGAAGTTGAACGAGCAAGTCATGCCCAACGTGCACGTCATAGTTATCCGTGGGCAACTGCCCCGTAACCGAGATCCGCGTTGGTGCCGCCTGTTCCTGACTCATCTGTACCTCCTGCTAGAGCGGCGCGCTGTGACGCCACCATTCGACTCAGCCGACCTCGTGGGATTCCGATTCCGCCTGGTGTTTCTTGTCTTGAACCGCGTGGTGAATCTCCTCGACGAGTTCCGGAACATCACGCGGCCCTGAAGCATCGACGACGATGTCGGCGAGTTCCTCGTAAGTGCCCACGCGTTCGTCAAAAATTTCTTGCCATCGTCTCATGGGATCCGGCTGAAGCATGGGACGGGATGCATCTCTCATGATCCGTGGGCGGACGGTATCCGCGTCCACCCGAACGAAGACCACTGTGTGCCCCTGGAGGAGTCGACGGACGCGTTCCGACATCGGTGCTCCCCCTCCCAGAGACACCACCGATCTCTCCCCGAGGTCCTCCCGGAGGATCTCTTCGATCGACGACGCCTCAAGGTCTCGGAAGTGTGCTTCCCCATGGTCCACAAAAATCTGCGCAATCTCTCCATGATGCGCCACGATGTACTCGTCCGAATCCACAAACGCGTAGCCGTGGGATTGCGCAAGGCCTCGCCCAAGCCACGATTTACCGGCGGCCATGGGGCCAATGAGGATGATGGACGCTCGGCCGTCACGAGTCATTGATCCCAACCCCGCGAGTTGGAGACCCACCCCAGTTCCTCGGGAATATTTTCCAGGTACGTGCGCATGTTGCGTTGCGATTCTGCGATCGAATCCCCACCGAATTTCTCCAGGTAAGCATCGGCGAGAACGAGCGCCACCATCGCCTCGGCCACCACACCAGCAGCCGGCACGGCGCAGACGTCGGACCGTTGGTGATGCGCGGTGGTCGGTTCGCCGGTCGAGGTATCTACGGTCTTCAACGCCCGAGGAACTGTCGCGATGGGCTTCATGCCGGCCCGCACCCGAAGGGTATCGCCGATGCTCATCCCACCTTCGATGCCTCCGGCTCGGTTGGTTTCGCGAAGAACCCGGCCGTCCGCGTCGAGAGAAATTTCGTCGTGAGCTTCCGTTCCTCGCCGTGTGGCGGTGAGGAAACCATCGCCGACTTCCACGCCCTTAATGGCTTGGATCCCCATGAGCGCGCCGGCCAATCGCGAGTCGAGGCGGCGGTCCCAGTGAACGTAAGAGCCGAGCCCCGGGACGAGACCATATGCGAGAACCTCGACGACGCCGCCCAACGTTTCGCCGTCCTTGTGTGCGACGTCCACCTCACGCACCATGGCTTCCGACGTTTTGTGGTCGAAGCACCGGAGCGGATCCGCGTCCAGAGCTTCTACGTGACGCGGAAGAGGTCGCTCGGCGTCCAGAGGGGCGGCCACCGAACCGATTGCCGTCGTGTGGCTCACGAGCTGAGCGCCCAGTGCTTCGAGAATTTTCGCCGCGACCACACCAAGCGCCACACGGGTGGCCGTTTCTCGAGCGCTGGCGCGCTCCAGCACAGGACGGGATTCGGAGAACCCGTACTTTTGCATTCCGGTAAAGTCCGCGTGACCCGGACGTGGGCGCGTCAGCGCGGCGTTGCGAGCCCTGCCTTCGAGAACGGATGGGTCGACCGGATCCGACGACATGACGTCGGTCCATTTGGGCCATTCGGTGTTGGCAATCTCGATGGAGACGGGGCCGCCCTGCGTCAGGCCGTGCCGGACTCCACCGAGGATCCTCACGCGGTCTTCCTCAAATTTCATCCGGGCGCCTCGGCCGTATCCGAGCCGACGTCGCGCGAGGGCGTCCCGAATATCTGCCGACGTGAGCTCGACGCCGGCCGGTACACCCTCAATGATTCCCACGAGTGCTTCGCCGTGGGACTCCCCGGCCGTCAGCCAACGCAATGTCACGGTTTTACCTCTATCTTTCGTGTGAGTATTCGGTGATCCGCCGTCGTTCCCGTGGAGCCGGTGAAATTCCTATCGGGATTCAGCGACGGGGCCTAAGGGTTTGATCGTCGTAAATCTTGCGGGGGGCCTTCACGCGAGCTTGCACGCCAGCGGCGTCGGCCATCGCCCTCAATACTTCCATCTGATGCGGCAGTTCCTCGGAGAGAAGTCGCCCCGTGAACAGTTTGATCTGATCCACTGCCTGATACAACAACATGTCACGCCCCGAGACGGCTGCGGCGCCTCGGTCTTGCGCGGCCACGGCCAGCCCCGAGGGCCACGGGTCATAGGACACATCCAAAAGTGCCAAACCGGTCAAATCCCCCGAGATCGATGGCGCATAGTCGTCAAAGGCCCGAGCCGGCAATGTCGAGACGATCACGTCGAATTCGCCCATGCGGGCCGGGGCAGCCTCCAAAGGGGCCCATTCCAGCGTCGTTCCCAAGCGATCGGCCACCGACGCCACGCGCTCGGTCCTTTTCGGGTTCCGCACGAATACGGTCATGTTGTCCGCACCCAGGATGTGTAACGCCGCAGTGGCCGCGGAAGCCGTACCGCCTCCACCCAGGATCGCCGCTCGGGGACGCTCCGGCAGGTGGGGTTGTGCCGCGACGAGGGCATTGACGATTCCCGAAACGTCGGTGTTATGTCCGAGAATGTGGCGTTCTTGCCCCGCCCAAATGGGCACCAAGGTGTTGATGACTCCCACAACCTGCGCGAATCCCGTCAGACGATCGGCCTGTCGGCACGCAACCGATTTTAGGGGCATGGTCACGGAGAAACCCCTCCACCGCGGATCCTGCAGAGCGGGGGCGACTGCCGTGGCGAAGTCATCCTCCTCGACATCCGCCAAAGTGTACGACAATTCTTCGCCGAGCACCGCGTAGGCCGCCCGGTGCATCACCGGCGACAGGCTGTGATGCACCGGGTGACCAAGAACGGCCGCCCACGGTCCTTCAGGCGTTCGAGTCAGGAGCATTTGCCCGAATGATCCGAGCACCACTGGTCGTACTCTTCAACATTTTTCTGATGCTCTTCATAGGTCTTGGCGAATTTGGTCTCGCCCGTATCAAGATTCACCGTCACCCAGTAGTAGTAATCGTTGTGATCCGGATGCGCTGCGGCCTTGATGGCATCCGCAGCCGGCGAACCGATGGGCCCAATCGGCAACCCCTTATTGGCAAAGGTGTTGTACTTATTGGACGCGTCTCGCTTTTGGTCATCGGAGATCTGATACGTCTTCTTGCCGAGCCCATAGGCAACCGTGGCGTCGGACTGCAAGAATCCCTGAGTCTCGCCGCCTGGGTTATCCACACGATTGTCGATGGCTCCGGCAACCGCCTTGTAGTCGTGCGGCGTCGCCTCGAATTCGAGGATCGAAGCGACCGTCACCGTATGGAAGATTTCGTCGTCGCTGTCGACACCGGCGTCCTTGAGATCCTTCTTCGTCTTGTCGACCATCTCCTGGATGACGTCTTTGGCCGAAGCATCGGACTTGAAACGGTATTCTCCCGGATGCAGGAATCCTTCCAGCGAGTTGAATTGGCTCGGGATGCCGAACTGGCCTGGGTCCTTGTCGAGCTCCTTGAAGTCGCTGACGTTGATTCCGGTGCCCTTAGACAGGGCGTCGAAGGCTTCGTCCTTACGGAGATTCTGATTGATCGCGACGTAGTGCTTGGCACTACCCGATCCGGTGAGCGAGTTCATCGCCGCTTCAGAACTCATGTGTTGCTGAAGCTCGAAGGTTCCGGGCTGAATGAACTTGCCGTTGGCCTTCTCTTCCATGGTGGAAACGAATTTCTCGCTATTGGCCACGACGCCCTTTTGTTCGAGCTGCTGACCGACCGTGGCGTTGGTGTCGCCTTGTCCAACCTCAATGCTGACACTCTTACCGTTACCGTCACCGTGGTAATCCTTGGCTTCGAAAAGTCCCGTCCGGGGACCAACGATGGCCAACGTGGTTACCAAGCCGATCACGAAAATGATGGTTGCCGTGATGAGCGCTTGACGACGTCGGGCTTCGCGTCGGCGCGCCTGCGCGGGAGTCAGATCTTCCTGCTCGATGCGTAGCCCTTGGATTCCGGCGCGTCGCTCGGCATCTGTCGGGGAGAAAAGCCCGTGGAAGGACTCATTGTCATCACCCGAAGACTCTCCACGGTTTTTTCGTGATGAATCTTCGCTCACGAAGGTTCTCCATTCTTTTCGGTGTCATCGGGTAACGGCTCAGTGCCGACGCCGCGTTGCTCCGAGTTAACACAATATCCCGCGACCGAGCGATCCGCTTTCAGCGCGTCGAGGGCCTGTTGAAGAATATGCACCGCTGCCATCTGGTCAACCATGGTTTTGAAGTCCCGTGAAGAGACACCCGCCTCGTGCAAGGAACGCTGCGCAGAGACCGTCGTGAGCCTCTCGTCCACGAGCCAAACGGGGATGTCACCTCGCCCCTCTTCTAGCAGCTCAGACACCAGTCCTGCCGCGTAATCTTCGGCCATCTGGGTGGATGCACTGGAGCCGCCACGCATGGTCCGAGGATGCCCCACGAATACCTCCGTCACCTCGTGCACGTCGATGAATTTACGCAGCACCCGACGGTCCGAATTGGTATTGGAGTTTCTCTTTAAAGTTTTCAATGGTGTGGCCAAAATCCCATCGGGATCGCTCAGGGCGAGGCCGACGCGGGCATTGCCCACGTCGACCCCCATGCGTACGCCCCTTCTCATCACGATCGCGATGATCCTGCGGTAGCGATCTGGCTCTTGACGGCGTCAAAGGCCTCGGAAATTTTGGTGGGATCTTGGCCGCCGCCCTGGGCGAGGTCGTCCTTGCCGCCACCGCCGCCGCCCAATACGCCAGCTGCGGTCCGCACCAAGGCGCCAGCCTTCACGCCCTGCTCACGGGCCGCCTGGTTGGTGGCGACCACGACGACCGGACGTCCGTTATTGACACCGGAAACCACCACGGTTGCGGCATCTTCTCCGAGCCTGTGGCGAAGATCAGTCGCCAGATTCCGGACGTCGTCGCCCGCAAGTTCACCGGCGTCGTGCGCGAGCACCCGGACTCCGCCCAGAAGCTCGGCCTTCTCCACGAGCCGCCCGGCTTCCGTCTGGAGTTTTTCCTTACGGAGCTTTTCCAGTTCCTTTTCTGCCTGCTTGAGACGCCCCAGGGTGGACGAGATCTTTTCCGGAAGATCCGCCGAATTCTGCACCTTCATGAGGTCGGTGAGCTGATGGACCAGCGTGCGTTCGGCAGCGAGGTGGTTGAAGGAGTCCAGCCCCACCAAGGCCTCGACACGACGGTTACCCGAACCCACGGACTGCTCGGACAGCAACGACAACGATCCGATCTCCGCAGAGGTCGACACGTGCGTGCCACCACACAACTCGCGGGAGAAGTCTCCATTGATCTCGACGACGCGCACGATATCCCCGTACTTCTCGCCGAACAGGCCGATGGCCCCCATGGCCTTCGCTTCATCCAAGGGCATTTCGCGGGTCACGACGTCGTAATTGTCACGGATCGCGGTATTGGAGACCCCTTCGACCTCTTCGCGGGCGCCGTCAGACAGTGAGTCGGTCCAGGCGAAGTCGAAGCGGAGGTAACCCTCCTTGTTGAAGGATCCTCGCTGAACCGCTTCCGGGCCGAGAACGCTCCGCAAGGCGGCGTGCACGATATGTGTGCCCGAGTGCGCCTTTTCGGCATCTTTGCGACGTTGAACGTCGACCTGTGCCAAGGCCTCCGATCCGGTGACTACCTGGCCTTCAGTCACTTCGCCTTTGTGGACGCTCAGGCCACGAACCGGCTGCTGAACGTCGTGGATGCGAATCGAGAATCCGTTACCGGTGATCATGCCGGTATCGGCCGCTTGACCGCCGGCCTCGGCGTAGAAGGGTGTCTCGTCCAAAACGATTTCTACGGAGTCCCCCTGGGAAGCCGCCGGAACGGACACACCATTCTGCAAGACCGCCCGAATGGTGCTTTCTCCTCGCAACTCTGTGTATCCGGTGAAGACCGAGCCGCGCTCGTCGACCAATTCTCGGAAAGCGCTGAGATCCGCGTGAGACCCCTTCTTGGCCTTCGCATCGGCCTGGGCACGATGACGCTGCTCCTCCATGAGTGCACGGAAGGCAGACTCATCCACGGCGACGCCGGCCTCGGAAGCCATTTCCAGGGTCAGATCAATCGGGAAGCCGTAGGTATCGTGCAAGGCGAAGGCTTCTTCACCCGAGACGGATCCGCCCGCTGATTTAGCGTGAGTCACCGCCTCGTTGAGTCGAGTCGTTCCCGATTCGATGGTGTGAAGGAACGCCCGCTCCTCGGCATATGCGATCCGTGAGATGCGATCAAAATCGGTACCAACTTCAGGGTAGGCACCCTGCATGGCGTCCTTTGACACGGGCAGGAGAACCGGCAAACACGGTTCGGTGACCCCAAGGAGCCGCATCGCGCGAATCGCACGGCGCAACAAGCGGCGCAGAATGTAACCGCGACCTTCATTCGAGGGACTCACACCGTCGGCGATCAGCATCAGCGACGAACGGATGTGGTCGGCGACGACGCGCAAGCGCACGTCGTCCTCGTAGCCCTCATCCTCGGCGGATTCAGAGCCAAAATATTTCTTTCCGGCGAGTCGAGCGGCCTCGTCCAGGACGGGCCGCACCTGATCGGTCTCGTAGAAGTTCTCGACACCCTGCAACAACATGGCCAAGCGCTCGAGCCCCAAGCCGGTATCGATATTCTTCTTCGGAAGCTCGCCGAGGATCTCGAAGTCTTCTTTACCGATTCCCTCGCCACGTTGGTACTGCATGAACACGAGGTTCCAGATTTCGATGTACCGGTCTTCGTCGGCTGCGGGCCCTCCGTCGCGACCGTACGCAGGGCCACGGTCGTAGAAGATTTCCGAGTCCGGGCCGGCGGGACCTGGCTGGCCCGTCGACCAATAGTTCTCCTTCATGTTCATACGCTGAACACGTTCCTCGGGGAATCCCACCTCCCGAGTCCAGATGTCGTAGGCTTCCTGGTCCCCTTCGTACACGGTGACCCACAAGCGTTCGGGATCCAACCCGAATCCACCCTCGTCTTGAGGCGTGGTGAGCAAGGTGTAAGCGAACGGGATGGCCTGCTCTTTGAAGTAGTCCCCAAACGAGAAGTTTCCGGCCATCTGAAAGAAGGTTCCGTGGCGGGCAGTCTTCCCGACCTCGTCGATATCGAGCGTACGAATACACTTCTGCACCGACGTCGCACGGCTATAGGGAGCCGTTTCACGTCCGAGGAAATAGGGGATGAACGGGACCATTCCGGCGATCGTGAACATGGCGCCGGGCTCGTTGGAGATCAGAGAGGCCGACGGGACTACGGTGTGTCCACGTTCGGAGAAGAAATTGATCCAACGCTTTTTAATGTCCTGAGAAAGCATGTCCGCTATGTGTCCTTCGTCCTGGGAATCTATCGTGACGATTCAAAATTTGGTGCGCCTCACGGGGAAGCACTCATCCGCTAACGTTCTCGGTGCTCCGCACCGCCGGTGAAAAAGCCTGGCGGTAGATCCGCGTCGCGGACCGGAGCCTCACCGTCGAGCACGTCCGGGCGTGCCTCTTCCCGGGTCGGTTCCGACACGGAGAGGTTCTCGGTGTTGTAGGTATCGCCCCATGTATCGAGGGACCCGGGGCGAAGGTCCTTCTTTTGGTTGGCATACCGGCGATTGAGTTCATCTTCCCGCTCGGTCATGCCTTGTTTGACGGTGGCCGCAAATTTGAGGCCTCGGAGAGCTCCACGACGCACAGGGCCCATGAAGTCCGAGGCCCAGATTTTATCGAGGGCGCCTTGGTGATTACTGCGCTTATCAACCTGCATGGAATCCCTGACCACTAGTTCTTGGGCGGCGTGGACAACCTGTCCCCCGCGCTTCGACGCGAAGTATCCCGCGGCGGCTCCCGCCAGAATCAAACCAGTTTTCGTCCAGAAGCTCATTGGGCCCCTCCCGCCGGACTATCGGTAGCTCCCCCAGTGCCACGG
Source organism: Kocuria sp. HSID16901 (assembly GCF_003989425.1). Taxonomy (NCBI): domain Bacteria; kingdom Bacillati; phylum Actinomycetota; class Actinomycetes; order Micrococcales; family Micrococcaceae; genus Kocuria; species Kocuria sp. HSID16901. The sequence continues at coordinate 478,547 of NZ_RBLM01000002.1, forward strand.
GTGCCATCAGCTGAGCCTTTCCCCGGGGTGTCCTCTGGGCGGAAAGCTTTGCGAACTCCGTAGGAGAAAGCAGCCATTTTGATGAGCGGTTGCCCCACCGTCGAGGCCACCAAGCTAGACAACGCCGATACGTTAGCTGAGGCATCGGAGACGTTATCGGTAATGCCTTCCACCTTGGCCAACTGAGAATTGGTGGTGGTGACCGTTCGCGTCACTTCATCGATCAAGGGACCTGTTCCCTCGTTGATCTGTCGGACCGCAACTCGTACCTCGTCGAAGACCTTGCCCAACTTGACGATAGGCACCGCAAGCAGGGCTACCAAGATGGCAAATACTCCGGCCGCAATCAGGCCGGCAATGTCTCCACCCGTCATAGACGCAACCGTCTCCTCTGTCGACTTCATGGATTGGTGGCCCAGGAAAGGCCACCGGAATGAGTGTCAGTTTACGGCATCCATCCCGTTAAGAGCGTGATGGCCCGGGCATGTGCCCGGGCCATCACTATGAGGCCTAAAGAATTACGCCATACGGGCGTAGTACTCGACCACGAGCTGTTCCTCGCAAGTGACAGGAATCTCGCTACGCTTGGGTGCGCGCTCCAGCTTGGCGTGCAACTTGTCGATCTCGACATTCAAGTATCCCGGAGTGTCCGGCAGAACGTCCTGGTGCGCGCCGGTGGCGGCAACCTGGAACGGATCCATCTTTTCCGAACGCGGGTGGACGTGAATGAGCTGACCGGGCTTCACCTTGAAGGAGGGGCGATCCACGCGGACGCCGTCGACCATGATGTGACGGTGAACGACCATCTGGCGTGCCTGGGAAATCGTACGAGCAAAGCCCGAACGAAGAACCAAAGCATCCAGACGCGACTCGAGCAGCTCGACCAGCTTTTCACCGGTCTGACCCTCGACGCGCTTAGCTTCGGCGTAGGCACGACGCATCTGCGCCTCACGAATGTTGTACTGGGCGCGAAGACGCTGCTTCTCGCGCAGACGGACAGCATAGTCCGAGTCAGCCTTCTTGCGGGCACGACCGTGCTGGCCGGGGCCATACGGACGACGCTCGAAGTACTTCTCAGCCTTCGGAGTCAGCGGGATTCCGAGGGCACGAGACTTGCGCACCAAGTTACGGGCGCGCTTGCTCTTAGTAGTAGCAGCCACAATTTACCTTTCATGCGGTTGACCAATTTCCGCGGAGGTCCTTGGTCATTGTTCTGGTGTTACTGGCCTCCAGAGTGCCGCGCACGTTTCGCGCGGTGGAGAGCTCGAGTCAGCCGCAACTCTTGCTACAACTACCCCGGTGATCACCATTCGGTGCGTTTTGGGGAGCTTGCCAGCCAGCGTCCCACCTTACCTCATGCTGTGCCACCCCACCAGCCTCCATGAACCCGTGTCCGACACCCGCCTACTTTTGCAGCGAACGCCCACCCTCACGTTAGGGATAAAGCTCGAAACGAGGATTTCCCATGGGCTTGACCAGCATCGAGTATGTGGTCGGCATTTCGTACTTCATCACGAGTTGGCAGTTTCGGAGCGTGCCATTCGGGGAAGTGTAGAAAAGCTTCATCGGAACGCTCACCTGCGCACCGGCCCAGTCTTTCCTGTTCGACCTCTTAGACCCTTCCCAATAGACCGAAAGTGAGAACAAGAAGCCAACTTGTGCCCCGCCACCCTGATCCGATCCCAGCGTCGTCGTTCCCTCATACGTAGTACCGTCCCGGAAGACAATTTTGGGTCGAGGAAGCGTGTAGTGCGCCGCCCGGTTGTACATCTTCCAGTTGACCAGGCCCCGGTTGTGGCACTGCCACTTCGTTCCGAAGTTCATGGCAGTGGTCGCGTTGAGCAAACCTCCCGCCGTGGTGCTGTAGGTTTTGGCGCCGATCACCTGCCACGCAGAGGCAAATTTTGCGCTACAGATCCCGGCGTTGAGTTCGTCATCTGACGGGCAATAGTCGGAATATGACGCGGCGTGCACCGGGCTGGCCCCCAAAACCACCGGCGCGGACCAGGCGGCGCCCTTGGCGAGCGTCCGTCGAGAAATAGTTGGATTCATGAATTCCCCAAGTGATGTGCGAGCTGTTCCCAACTCCCAGTAATCAAATTGATAAGTAGCCGCCGAGGAGGTGGTTACGAGCCACCTTCAGCCCACAGCGACGTGGACATGATATCCAATTTTTATCCAAATTTTAACTACCGGTCCGTGCTACTTCTCCCAAGGATCTTGCGGATGATTCCGAGTCGCTTCTGGAGGGGTCGCTCGGCGCCGTACTCGGTCGGACGGTAGTACTCGCGTCCCACGAGCTCGTCCGGTGCATACTGCTGTTGTGCCACGGCATGAGGTACATCATGGGGGTATACGTAGCCTCTACCATGACCGTGCTCGGCTGCCCCAGGATAATGGGCATCCCGTAGGTGTGCGGGTACACTGCCCGATTTCCCGGAACGGATATCCCCGATGGCGCTATCGATCGCGGTCACGACGGCGTTGGATTTCGGGGCAGTAGCAAGGTGAATGACGGCTTGTGCCAGATTAATCCGGGCTTCGGGCATTCCGATGAGTTGCACAGCCTGTGCAGCCGCAACGGCCGTTTGCAACGCGGTGGGATCGGCCATGCCAATGTCCTCGCTCGCGTGCACCACGATCCGACGCGCGATAAATCGAGGGTCCTCGCCCGCCTCGATCATGCGCGCCAAATAGTGCAGGGCAGCATCCACGTCCGAACCACGAATGGACTTGATGAAAGCCGAGATGACGTCGTAATGCTGATCCCCCATGCGGTCGTAGCGCAATGCGGCCCGGTCCATGGCCTCTTCGGTGTGCTTTTCAGTGATCTCGACGGGTTCCCCATCATCGCTCTCCGACTCTCCGTAGGCCACCGCAGCAGCTGCCTCCAGGGCCGTGAGGGCGCGCCGGGCATCACCGCCGCAAAGTTCCACCACATGACGGCGGGCGGACGCGCTCAGGGACACTTTCCCCTGGAGTCCTCGTTCGTCTGTGACTGCCCGGTCGAGCAAACCGCCGATATCTTCCGCATTCAGGCTCTGCAAGGTCACCAAGATGGATCTAGAGAGCAAGGGGGAAATGACCGAAAACGAAGGATTTTCCGTCGTGGCTGCGACCAGCACTACCCACCGATTTTCCACTCCGGGCAACAATGCATCTTGTTGAGCTTTGGTGAATCGGTGAATTTCATCCAAGAACAAGACCGTCGTCACGCCGCGCAAGTCTCGGTCGTTGAGGGCTTGGTCCATGACGGCTCGGACATCCTTCACACCAGCCGTCACCGCTGAGAGCTCCACGAATTTACGGGTCGAACCGCGCGCAATCACGTGAGCGATTGTCGTCTTTCCGGTCCCCGGAGGGCCCCACAAGATCACCGACGACGGTCCAGCCGGCCCAGCGTCTTCCCCCGCTAAGACTCTCAGCGGAGAACCAGGCTTCAAGGCATGCTGTTGTCCCACAATCTCGGAGACCGTGCGGGGACGCATCCTCACAGCCAAAGGGCTTTGAGGGCCTCGGGATCGGCCCCCAGTTTCGGAGCCTTCTTCCCGACCATCAGAGGAATCGAAGAGTGATTGAGTCACGATGAAAGCCTATCGGCAGGCGCTAGCTGGGTCACAACAGGTCAGCGCTGTCCAGAATGAGGGTCACGGGACCGTCGTTGATCAACTCGACCTGCATGTTCGCACCGAAACGCCCCGTTTCCACGTCCGCGCCCAGTTCCCTCAATCTGCCGACGTAGCGTTCGAAGATGGGTTCCGAAACCGGTCCCGGTGCGGCCTGAGACCATGAAGGGCGCCTTCCCTTCTTCGCGCTTCCGTACAGCGTGAATTGACTGACGGCCAAAATCGGTGCGCCCGCTTCAAGGCACGAGACTTCTCCGTCCATCAGCCGCACGTTGCAGGTCTTATCGGCAAGCTTGTCAATCTCGCGATCGCCGTCGTCGTGAGTCACGCCGACGAGCGCCACCAATCCGGGGCGATCGATGCTGCCAACGACTTCGTCGTCGACCGAGACGTTGGCCCTGAGTGCCCGTTGTAAAACTATGCGCATCAGCCCATGCTATCGCCGTCGAGAGTTCCGACTCACTCAGCTGCGAACCGGCACTACAACGCGCGAAGCCCCGGTCCATACCGGGGCTTCGCGCTAGTACTTTTACTTCTCCGTGGCCTTGGGCTCGGGCTTGGCGTCCACGCCAGTCTCACGACGTTGTTGATCCGTGATCGGGGCCGGAGCCGAGGTCAACGGATCGTAACCGTTGCCGGTCTTGGGGAAGGCAATGACCTCGCGAATGGAGTCCGTGCCGGCCAGCAAGGCCATCATGCGATCCCAACCGAACGCGATTCCGCCGTGGGGAGGCGCACCGTACTTGAAGGCTTCGAGGAGGAAGCCAAACTTCTCCTGCGCTTCCTCTTCGCTGATGCCCATGACGCCGAAGACCCGCTCCTGGACATCCCGGCGATGGATACGGATAGAGCCGCCGCCAATTTCGTTGCCGTTGCACACGATGTCGTACGCATAGGCCAACGCGGATCCCGGGTCTTGGTCGAAGGTGTCCATGAATTCGGGCTTCGGTGACGTGAAGGCGTGGTGAACGGCCGTCCAAGCGGAATTGCCGAGCGCAACGTCGCCCGAATCCACGGCATCCTGAGCCGACTCAAACATGGGGGCATCGACAATCCAGACAAACGCCCATTCATCGTCCTTGATCAGACCGGTGCGGTGGCCGATTTCAACGCGCGCTGCACCGAGTAGCGCCCGCGAGTTCTTGACCTCCCCCGCAGCGAAGAAGATGCAGTCGCCCGGCTTGGCGCCGACCTTCGCCGCGATGCCTTCGCGTTCGGCCTCCGTGATGTTCTTGGCGACCGGCCCAGTCAGGGTGCCGTCTTCCTGCACGAGGACGTACGCGAGCCCCTTGGCGCCGCGTTGCTTGGCCCATTCCTGCCAAGCGTCCAGCGTACGGCGCGGCTGAGAGGCACCGCCAGGCATGACCACGGCGCCCACGTAGGGAGCCTTGAAAACTCGGAAGGTGGTGTCTTTGAAGTACTCGGTGAGTTCCGTCAGCTCGAGGCCAAAGCGCAGGTCTGGCTTGTCGGAGCCGTACTTCTCCATCGCTTCCCAGTAGGTCATACGACGGATCGGACGGGGAACTTCGACGTCGATCAGTTTCCAGAGCGCTTCCACGACCCGCTCGCCGAGGTCGATGATGTCGTCTTGCTCCACGAACGAAGCTTCGATGTCCAGCTGGGTGAACTCCGGCTGGCGATCGGCGCGGAAGTCCTCATCGCGGTAGCACCGTGCAATCTGGAAGTACTTTTCGATGCCGCCGACCTGCAGCAGCTGCTTAAACAGCTGAGGGGATTGCGGCAAGGCGTACCAGGAACCGGGTGCCAAACGGGCCGGGATCACGAAGTCTCGTGCGCCTTCGGGTGTCGAACGCGTCATTGTGGGCGTCTCGACTTCGAGGAACTCATCCTGGTGCAGGAGCTCTCGGACGGTGCGGCTCGCGTCGGAACGCAGGCGCATGGCCGCAGCAGGAGCCGGACGACGAAGGTCCAGGTAGCGGTGACGCAGACGCGCTTCTTCGCCAACTTCCACGTGTTCATCGATCTGGAAAGGCAAGGGAGCCGAGGTGTTGAGCACCTCAACACCCTCCACTTCAACCTCGATCTCGCCGGTCACGAGATTGGGGTTATCGTTTCCTTCCGGACGGCGGGTGACCTTGCCGGTGACCTGCAGGACGTACTCGTTGCGCAGGGCATCGAAGTCGGCCTCATCGTGGAACACGCACTGGGTCACGCCTGCCCGGTCTCGTAGATCGACGAAGGCAACGCCACCATGGTCGCGACGGCGGGCAACCCACCCAGCAAGGGTGACGGTCTCTCCGATGTTCTCGGCGGTGAGTTCACCGAGGGTATGCGTGCGTAACACTCACGGTCCTTTCGACGTGGTCGGCGGGCTTCCCGCCGGGGTGTGTAATGCCGAGTCTACCGACCTGAGGTTAGGCCCCGGTTGGCAAACGGGCTGATGTGGATGAGTTAACGGGCCTCGGACGTCGCCACCACGCGAGGGACGAGGTCCTCTTCGGGCGGCATCCATGCCTGGGGATCGGCCGGGATCTGTTCTCCCGAGCGAATGTCCTTGACTTCGTGAAGGGTATGACCGTCGTCGTCCATGGAGAGGAACCACACAAACGGAATTCCACGACGGTCGGCGTAGCGAATCTGCTTGCCAAATTTCGCGGCATTCGCGGACACCTCGCACGCCACCCCACGCGAACGCAGCTGATCAGCCACGTCCTGAGCCTGGGGCCATGCCTCGTCGTTGGTGAGGGCAATCAACACCGCGGACGGGACCTTACGCGAAGCCTGTGCAAGATTCTGAGAAAGCATTCTGGCGACCAAGCGAGTGACGCCGATCGAGAGGCCCACGCCGGGATAGGTCTTCTTGCCGGTGCTGGCCAGAGACTCATACCGGCCACCTGAGCAAATGGAGCCAAGCTTCTCGTGACCCACGAGGAAGGTTTCGTACACGGTCCCCGTGTAGTAATCGAGCCCGCGTGCAATTGAGAGATCCACGATCACGGTACCGGGAGCCCGTTTAGAAGCTTCGGCCATGACTTCCGAGAGTTCTTGGAGGCCTTGCTCCAGCAGCTCGTCATCGACGCCAAACGCACGCACCTTCTCCACGAAGTCCAGGCCTTCGCTTCGGATGGAAGCGAGATCCAGCGCCGCTTGCGCTTGCTGCTCGCTCGCTCCCACCTCGTCGCGAAGAATCTTCGCGACGGCCTCGGGACCGATCTTTTCCAGCTTGTCGATGGCTCGCAGAACGCCCGCGGTATCGCTGAGGCCGATGCCGCGATAGAAGCCTTCCGACAGCTTCCGGTTATTGAGCCGAAGCCTGAATTCCGGGATGGGAAGTTGCTTGAGCGCCTCGACGACGACGAGTGCGAGCTCGACGTCGTACCGGAAAGGAAGAGTCTCCTCCCCCACGACGTCGATGTCCGCCTGAGTAAATTCGCGGGCGCGTCCCTCCTGCGGACGCTCACCGCGCCACGATTTTTGGATCTGATACCGCATGAACGGAAAGTTGAGGTATCCGGCGTTCTCGACGACGTAGCGTGCAAACGGAACCGTCAGGTCAAAGTGCAAGGCCAACTTTTCACTCGAGGCAGTCCCCGAATCTTCTTGCAATCGAGAAACCGCGTATACCTCTTTGTCGATCTCGCCCTTCTGCAGGAGCTGGTCGACGGTTTCCACGGAACGCGTCTCGATGGATGAGAATCCATGCAGTTCAAAAGTGCGGCGCAAAACGTCCAAAACGTGGTTTTCCACGACCCTTTCTTCGGGTAGCAATTCGGAAAAGCCGGACAAGGACGCCTTTCGGGCCATGAATCTCTCCTCGGTTCGCCGCACCAGACCTGCGTTGTCGGGCGCATACTCGCCCTTAAGCCTAAACCTTGCCGCCTGGCCCGCACGAACCCGCGCGGGCATGAAGAATGTTTTGACGATCATCTGCCCGCGAAACCCTCCGGCAAGGTGATCGACGTCCCATATATATTGGGTCACGACGTCCTTTAACATCAGGATGACTTCGCACAGTGAATGATCAAGGCCTCCTGGCCTCCCACGAAAAGAGTTTCAGCGGTGACCGAACAGAAATCCGACGACAAGCCGACACCGGCAAACCTCCCCGGCGCACCCGTTGCCCCTAAACCCGTAGCCGCTCCGGCCGCTCCGAGATCTCTGGAGGAGGCCAAGCGCCACGGAACCGTGGGCGAAAATGGTCATGTCTACGTGACCTACCATGGCGAACAGCTTTCCGTGGGCGCGTTTCCCGATGCCACGGCGGATGAGGCGCTGACGTACTTCGCCCGCAAGTTCAGTGAAGTCGAGACTCAAATATCCCTCCTCGAGAACCGCATCTCCCAAGGCGCCAACGCAGAAGCCGCACGCAAGAATCTCGAGCATGCGAAGGAGCAATTGCAGGCACGGGCCATGGTGGGCGACATCGCGGACCTCGAGCGCCGGGTTCAAGAACTCGATGACAAGATTGCCCGGCGCGCCGAAGATCAGAAGGCGGAAGCCGAAGAAGCCAAACAACGCGCGGCCGCCGAACGAGAAGCGGTGGTCAAGGCGGCAGAAGAAGTTGCGGCTCAAGACCCAGCGAAGACGCATTGGAAAAATTCCAGTGCTCGCATGGCCGATCTTTTCGACACCTGGAAACTCGCCCAGAAGCAGACCCGCCTACCGAAGCAGGTCGAAGACGACCTCTGGAAGCGGTTCCGGAACGCGCGAACGAATTTCGATAAGAACCGTCGCGCCTATTTCTCTCAACTTGACCAAGACAATGCCAAGGCCAAAAAGGTCAAGGAAGAACTCATTGCCGAAGCAGAGGCGCTTTCTCATTCCACCGAATGGGGGCCGACGTCCGGCAAGTACCGTGACCTCATGGATCGGTGGAAGCAAGCGCCTCGCGCTTCGCGTAAGGAAGACGACGCCCTCTGGGCTCGGTTCCGCCAGGCTCAAGACGTCTTTTTCGACGCCCGTGCCGCGGCCAACCAGGAGACGGAACAGCAATTCCAGGAAAACCTCAAGGTCAAGGAGGCCTTGCTGGAACGCGCTCGCGCGATTTTGCCGGTGACAAAACCCGAGGTGGCCAAGTCTCAGCTCGCGCCGATCCTGGACGAATGGGATCAGGCCGGTATGGTGCCCCGAGCAGACCTACGCCGCGTAGAGAACGAGTTGAAGAAGGTTCAGCAGGCCATCGCCGACGCCGAACAGGCCGAATGGGAGCGATCCAACCCCGAGACGCAAGCTCGCGCTTCCTCGATGGAGATTCAGCTTCGTGAAGCCATCGCCGGTCTCGAGGCTGACCTCAGCAAGGCCGAGGCCGCTGGCGACGAGAAGACTGCTGCCAAGACGCGGGAGGCCCTCGAGGCCCGTCGTCAGTGGTTAGACCAGGTCTCGTCAGCCACAGACTGAGCCCCGAAGACCGATTCCTGCCCACGGTCAACGCGGACCCGATGAATTTTCCACATTTTTTCGGGTCCGCGTTTTCGCGCCCCTCAGTGGGGTATCTCCATGACATGACGAATTTTGAGCAGCGGAGCGGTCCCACCTCCGAGAGCACAGAACCATGCGTCTCGCCAGGAGAATTTGTCCTTGCGGGACGGGATCTCACCCACTCAGAGGCGCAGTCCTTGTGCGCTCGGGGCCTTCTCACACCCGTCCTCTTCGACCTTTACGCGACGTCTTCTCCCGGCACCGAAGAGCGAGCACGAGCGGCCGCGCACTATCTCAAACCCCAAAGTCGAAGGGTCGCGATCTTGCATCGGCTGACAGCCGCGTGGATTTATGGTTGCTCCGCCGCCCCGGAGGCCATCGAATGCTCGGTGGGTGGCAGGTCGGGCCACCGGTTCGGCCCTGAAGAAGTCCCCTTCGTCCGCCACCGATTCACCCGCTACACGCCCTATGACGACCTGAACATAGGCGGCGTCCGGGTCACCACTCCCCTGCGAACGTGCGTCGACATTGCGGTACACGATGGGGGCCGCCGGGCAGACCTCGTGCTCGCCACACTGCTACGCGCCACTGAATACGGTTGCGGCCCACCCTCAGTATGCGCGGCCCTAGCTGCCCTGCCGCGCGTCAAGTTTCGACAACGCGCAATGGAACGTGTGTTGCGGTTAGGGCCCCGTGAGGCACGAGGAGCGCTTAAGTCGTCTTCGGCGTGGGTCGAGAGCCGGTAATCCGGTAGACGTCGTAGACGCCGTCGATTCCCCGGACTGTATTGAGCACGTGGTCCAGGTACCGGGGGTCACCCATTTCGAAGGAGAACCGCGATATCGCCAGGCGGGACACATTGGTGTGCACGTTGGCCGACAGAATATTGACGTGGCTTTCCGACAAGACCCGGGTGACATCCGACAGCAATGATTTGCGGTCCAAGGCCTCGATCTGAATCTCGACGAGGAATACCGATGATTTCGTGGGGGCCCACCGGACCTGAATACGGCGAGGGTCATCCTGAGCGTGCCGCATGTTCGGGCAATCCGAACGGTGCACGGAGATCCCATGGCCGCGGGTGACGATTCCGATGATGTCGTCGGGCGGCACAGGCGTACAGCATCGTGCCAGTTTCGTGTAGACGCCATCGGCGCCCTCAACAATCACACCGGAATCGGCGAATTTGGGGCGCGCATGGGTCGTGATCGGGGCTTCTTCTTCGAGGTCTTCCTCGGTGCCAATCTGGCCGCCCAAAAGGTCAACGAGACGGTCGATGACATCCTGCGCCTTGATCTGTCCCTCGCCCACCGCTTCATACAGGGCTGCGACGTCGTCCTTGTGGTGTTCCTCGGCCACGGAGAGCAGCAGCTTGCTCGTGAGCAACTTCTGCAACGGGAGGCTGTGCCGGCGCATCGAGCGGGTCAAGTTGTCCTTGCCCTTTTCGATGGCCTCTTCGCGCCGCTCCTTGGTCAGGAAGTGCCGGATCTTTGTCCTCGCCCGGGGGCTGGCCACGAATTTGAGCCAGTCTTCACTTGGACCGGCATCTTCGGCTCTCGTCGTCAGGATCTCGACCCTGTCGCCATGGTTGAGTTTCGACGACAACGGCACCAGTTTGCCGTTAACCCGGGCACCGATCGTGTGCTCGCCAACCTGTGTGTGAATGGCGTAGGCAAAATCCACCGGGGTTGATCCGCTGGGCAGAGAAAGGACATCTCCGGCCGGTGTAAAGACAAAAACTTCCTGAGCATTGACCTCGTACCGAAGGGAATCCAGAAATTCCGAGGAATCCTTCGTTTCGGACTGCCACGACATCAAGGACTGAAGCCATTTCAGGGTGTCCGCGGAGTCTTCCGTCCGTAATTCGCCGGATTGGGATTCTCCCCGCGCGGCGGCCTTGTACTTCCAATGCGCCGCAATGCCGTACTCGGCCTTCTGGTGCATTTCGTGTGTACGTATTTGGACCTCGACCGGTCGGCCCGACGGACCGATCACCGCCGTATGCAGGGATTGATACGTGTTGAATTTCGGAACGGCGATGTAGTCCTTAAACCGACCCGGCAACGGCTTCCACACTTCGTGGATCGCACCCAACGCGGCGTAGCAGTCACGAACCGAGTCGACCAGCACGCGAATCGCCAAAAGGTCATAGATCTCGTCGAACTCTTTGTGCCGAAGAATCATCTTTTGATAAATCGAGTAATAGTGCTTCGGCCGCCCCGTCACGTCACACGAGATATTCGAGGAGGACAACTCTTCCATGACGCCCGTGCGGATCTCTTGGAGCTGCCGTTCACGTTCCGGCGTTCGATCGCCGACCATTCGCACGATTTCGTCGTAAATGCGGGGTTCAAGCGCCGCGAAGGAGAGGTCTTCCAGCTCCCATTTGATCGTATTGATGCCAAGTCGGTGTGCCAGGGGCGCGAAAATTTCGAGGGTTTCTTTGGCTTTTCGCGCACTCGATTCGGGTGAAACAAACCGCCAGGTTCGAGCGTTGTGCAATCGGTCGGCAAGCTTGATGACCAAGACTCTGATGTCCTTGGCCATGGCGATGACCATCTTTCGCACCGTTTCGGCTTGGGCCTGCTCGCCATACGTCACCTTGTCCAATTTGGTGACGCCATCGACGAGGTCCGCGACTTCCTGGCCGAAGTCCTCAGTGAGTTCGGCGAGGCTATAGTCGGTGTCTTCCACAGTGTCATGAAGCAGGCCGGCAATCAGCGTCGCTCCGGAAGCGCCGAGTTCCGCCAAAATGGTGGTAACCGCGACCGGATGCGTGATGTATGGGTCCCCGCTCTTACGTTTTTGACCCGTGTGATATTTATCTGCGACGGCAAAAGCACGCTCGATGACGGAGAAATCTTCTTGCGGATTACTGGCTTTGACCGTGCGGAGCAAGGGCATCAAGACTGGGGAAACCGGCTTGGTGCGATTGACTGCCGCTTCAGGATTATTTCCCACGGAGTTTCCTGCCTGGGCGCGGTCGGCGCTGGTGGCACGTGGAAAAGCTCGCCGTTCCGGGGTCCGCGTGGACGCTGAAATGACTCGGTGAGTTCCGTACCCGTCGTGTTGATCAGATCCTGCCAAAGTAAACTCCTACCCCCTGTGATGCACCTAGTGTAGTCCCAGCGGACCGTTGTCCTGCGCACAGCCACTACGGACGACGCCGACGCACCCGTAGGTTCGCCGGCGTCGTGAGTTTCAATGGCAAACTCGATCCCATTTGCGGTTACACCACCGCACCGTTGTCGGGGCCCTCGCCTCCCTTGGGGTCGAGCCGCGGTACGGGACTGGTGTCTGTGGCAACGTAACCGCGGTTCGCGTTTCCTCGGGTGTCGCCACCGCGTCGGACCGAGTGGCCAGACCCAGCATCGGTGGTGGAAGTTTCGGACGGCTCTTCTTCGTCATCCGTCACGGCTTCGTCCTCCCCATGGGGTTCGCCGGTTTCGCCACGTGCGATCCTGCGGGCCTGCTCCTTGATGGGTTTTTCGCCCTGTCGCAGTGCTGCGTACAACGGTGCCGAGACGAACAAGGTACCGAGCGTACCCATGATGATGCCGATAAAGAGCGCCAGGGAAAGGTCCTGAAGCGTTCCGGCGCCCAGCATGAATGCCCCGATGAATAGGATCGAGCCCACTGGAAGGATTCCCACCACAGAGGTGTTAATCGAACGAACCAGGGTCTGGTTGGTCGCGAGGTTTACCTCGTCGGCGAAGGTTCTGCGTGTATTGCTCTGATATCCCTTGGTGTTTTCTCGAATCTTGTCGAAAACCACGACCGAGTCGTACAGCGAGTACGACAAGATCGTCAGGAATCCGATGATGGCCGAAGGCGTGACTTCGAATCCCACGAGGGCATAAACTCCGGCGGTGGTAATGACGGTAAACGCCAATCCGGCAATCGCCGACAGCGACATCTTGACCGTTCGGAAGTACAACGCCATGCCAATCGTCGCGAGCAACACGAAGATGATCAGTCCCCACGTCGCCTGGCGCGTCACACCCTGACCCCAAGTCGGACCCACGTACGACGACGTCACGTCGTCGGAGCTGACCTTGTAGGCATCTTGCAAGGCCTTCTTGACCGAGAGAGTCTCGTTGTCGTTGAGTTGGTCGGTTTGAACACGAATGGTGCCCGCGGCAATTTTGGTGACTTCGGTCTGCTTTGCACCGGAGTGCTGAGACACTGCCTTTTCGCCGACATTGATGTCCGTGTTCTTGGTGTCCGAAACGGTGAATTCCGAACCGCCGCGGAAATCAATGCCCATCTTGAATCCGCCAGTCAGCACCGGAATCAACAGCGCGATGAGGACCAAAACCGCCGAGATACTCAGCCAGAGCTTCTTCTTCGGAATGAAGGGGACGGAAGTTTTACCCGTATAGAGATTGCTTCCGAGCTGTGCGAACTTAGGCATGGTCGGCTCCTTCGGAGTTCTCTCCGGACGCGTCGTCGGGTGTCTTTCCAGAATCGGTAGTTTGCTCCCGGGAGGCGAGGGCTTCCGCACGGCGCCGTTCGGCGATCGTCATCGGACGGTCTTCCTCAGAGCCGCTCCTGCCACGAGATTTCGAGGCGCGCGGAGAATCTTCCGGGTCACGCAAACGGCCGGCTCCGCGGTACAGCGGGACATACCCCAGCGCCCTAGCATCGAGCCCAGAATGCTTGTGGCCTTCGCCGAAGAATTTGGTCCGAGACAACAAGACCATCATTGGGTGCGTAAACCAGAAGATCACCATGAGGTCCGCGATCGCGGTGAGACCCAGCGTAAAGGCAAAGCCCCTCACGTTGCCCACTGCCACGAAGTACAGGACGACGGCGGCCAACAAGTTGACACCCTTTGAAGCCCAGATGGTTCGTCGGGCACGCAGCCACCCATGGTCCACCGCAGACGGGACGCTTCGACCGTCTCTCAGGCCGTCCCTAATTCGTTCGAAATACACGATGAAGGAGTCTGCCGTCTGACCGATAGCGACGATCAAACCTGCCACACCGGCCAGCGACAATCGGTAATTTACCGCCCAGCCAAGCAAGGTAATCGCCTCATAGGTGACCACGCCCGCAACAAGCAACGATGCGATCGTGACAAAACCCAAGAGTCGGTATTGGAAGAGCGAATAAATGCACACCAGCAATAGGCCGATGATGCCGGCGATGATGCCCATTTGAAGCTGATCGGTGCCAAGGGTCGCAGAAATCTGCTGTTCCGACTCGATGTGGAAGCTGATCGGCAACGCACCGTATTTCAGCTGTTCGGACAGTGACTCGGCGTCTTTCTCAGTGAAGTTACCGGTGATCTGCGCTTTGCCATCCGAAATGACCGCTTGAGAACGGGGGGCCTGAAGGACGCTGCCGTCGAGCATGATCGCGAACGAGGCCTTGGGGTCATTCTGGTTTTTACCGTAGAAACCGTTGAGGCGCTCAGTGACGGTTTTGAAAACGTCCTTGGCGTGATTATTGAACGAGATGTTCACGCCCCACTGACCCGTGCTGACGCCATTTCCTGATTGAACCTGAGAATAGTTGGCGTCGGAAATATCCGAACCGTTCAATTCGACGGGGCCCAAAATATACTTCTGCTGCCCATCGGCAGAACAGGCCACCACGGCTTTCTGGGGATCCAGTTTGTCGTCTTTGCCTGGGTGAGCAGAACAGTCCCGGAGTTCATACTGCTTTTGCAGCTCCGGAGTGATCCACGCGGAATCAGACCCATCCTTGGGCTTGTCCGACGGCTTGGGCATCTTGGCGTAGTCCGTGCGGTCCTTTTCAGGGACCGGGGCACCGTTACCTTCGGCCAACACGGATCGGAATGACATCTGGGCCGAGGCCTGAATGAGATCGCGCGTCTCTTGGCTTGGCACACCCGGCATCGAGACGACGACGTTCCGACCCGACTGGGTGCTGACTTCAGCTTCCGAGACGCCAGAGCCATCGACGCGCTGTCGAATAATGTCCACGGCCTGGTCGAGCTGATCCTTACTAATGTCCCCACCACCGTTGGTGGCCTTGGGGGAAAGAATCATCTCGGTTCCGCCGGAGAGGTCGAGCGCCAGCTTCGGCGTCGACTCACCTCCGAGCTTTGCTGCCGAGAGACCGATGACCCCGCCGAGCACCACCACGATGGCAGTCAGCAAGATCAGGGCTTTTCTCGCGCCCGACATTCTTTTGTTCCGAGCCATAAGCTTTCCTGTGGATCACGACTCGAGGTGCCTACAAAAGCAGGCACCTCGAGAATGGATGAATTGGTGTTAGCGGGACGAACCGTGGGGGAAATCGTCTCCGCGATCGTCGCGGTACTCCTGGCCGCCATCTTCACGATCTCCGCGTGGGGACTCACCGTCGGTGACCTCACCGTTCAGGCGCGGCGTGCGGTTCTCAGCGGAGGTCGATCCGGAATCGAAGCGGGGATCCGTGGGGTTCTGCGCGGCGCGGTCCTGAGATTCTGCAGAAGGTTCCGTGACGCCCTTTTCGGCTGCGGCACGAGCGGCCTCGGGAGTGCCCGGGATCTGGCCGTTGTCGTCGAGCACGGTGGTGACGGCCCCCAAGTGAACCGTGATTTCGGTTTTCGGGGCCACTTCAATCACGGCACGATTATTCGGTCGGTCCACAGAGACAATGGTTCCGAAAACACCGAACTGCGTCATGACACGAGTTCCGGGAACCATGGATTCCTGGCGCTCAGCCATCTGTGCGCGCATCTTTTTCTGGCGACGCATCGGAAGCACGAGGAAGACCACCACGACCACCAGCATGAGTCCCAAAAGCAGGAAGTTCGAGCCTCCGCCGCCCTGTTCGGCGGCCTGGAGACTCCCGGTCGAGTTGATGGTGGAAAGTAGCATGTGTTCCTCACGTCTTGAAGCTGAACTGCCGGACTTCCAGGCCACAGAGGGCGAGGATAGGCAGACCTGGCCAGTCTAATGGAAGAGTCTGAACGTCGAGTGATAACCCTCATCCCCGTCGAGGGACGACCTTGCCCGTTACTCCGGGGCGTCCAATCCGAGGTGTTCCCAGGCAGCTGGAAGTGCGACTCGTCCACGTGGAGTTCGCCCCATGAGTCCTTCCCGGACGAGATAGGGCTCGGCAACCGTTTCGACCGTCTCGGTTTCTTCCCCGACGGCGATGGCCAGAGTTGAGAGCCCCACTGGTCCGCCACCAAATTTGTGAATCAGAGATTCGAGAACAGAACGGTCGAGCCGGTCGAGCCCTCGGGAATCCACCTCGTACATGTCCAATGCTGCGGATGCAGACCGAGCATCGATGTGCTCAATGTCGTTGACCAACGCCCAGTCCCGCACTCGACGCAGCAACCGGTTGGAAATACGAGGGGTGCCCCGCGAACGAGACGCTATTTCGTGAAATCCTTCAGTTGAGATTTTGAGGTCCAGCAATCCGGCGGAACGGCGAAGTACGAGTTCCAGTTCGGCGACGTCGTAGAACTCCAGGTGTCCCGTGAAGCCAAAACGATCCCGGAGCGGCCCAGGGAGCAGACCTGCGCGGGTGGTCGCACCCACCAAAGTGAAGCTGGGCAATTCGAGAGGTATGGAGGTCGCTCCGGCGCCTTTTCCCACGACGATATCCACACGAAAATCTTCCATCGCCATATAGAGCATCTCTTCTGCGGGGCGAGACATGCGGTGAATCTCGTCAAGGAAGAGCACCTCACCAGGTGTCAAGGAAGACAGAATGGCCGCGAGGTCTCCCGAGTGCTGGATAGCCGGCCCAGAACTAATGCGCAGGGGTGCGCCCATCTCTTCGGCGATGATCATGGCTAATGTGGTTTTGCCCAGTCCGGGAGGTCCGGAAAGGAGAACGTGATCCGCGCTCCTCCCCCGCAATTTAGAGGCTTCCAAGACGAGGGACAATTGCTGCCTCACCCGCTTTTGGCCCACAAAATCGTCCAAGGCCTTCGGCCGAAGAGCAGCCTCGATGGCCTTGTCCTCGGGTTCAGCCTCCGCATCCACGAGACGTTCCTGCCCGATGCGTTGTTGCCCGGGCAGCTGTTGGGCGTCGTTCTCGGGGAACTGCTGCGTCATCTTTTCCTCTCCGACGGGCTATTTGGACCGGTGGCCCATAGCGTTGGCGCGCCCCAGGCCTGCCAAGACGGACCGAAGTGCTTGCGCAACGGTCATGGATTCTGCGGCTGGCTCGGATTCGACGAAGGAGTCCACCGCCGCGGTGGCGTCTTTGTCCGTCCAACCGAGGCCGATCAGCGCGTCCAGGACTTGCCCTCGCCACGAAGGCCCCGGCTCGCCCGCGGTATGGGGCGACGCCAGCGAGTCCTCGGCTTCAGGGTCCGGTAGCACCAGTTTGCCCGCCAGCTCGAGGACGATGCGTCGTGCCCCTTTGGGGCCGATTCCGGGAACTTTGCTGAATGCTTTGTCGTCCCCCGCGGCGACGGCCCGCGAAACCTCGACGGGCGAATAGACCGAGAGTACGGCCAACGCGATCCTGGGCCCGATCCCCGAGACCGAGAGCATGGTGGTGAAGACCTCCCGCTCATCGTTATCCCGAAACCCAAAGAGCGTCAGGGAATCCTCTTTAACGATCAGAGAGGTTTCCACACGCGCCGATTCGCCGCGTCGCAATGTGGCGAGTGTACCGGGCGTGGCATGAATGAGCATTCCGACGCCGCCCACTTCGATGACGGCGTCGTGGAGACCCACATGGGTCACGGTCCCAGACAGAGAAGAGATCATGAAGCCACCTTATTCGAACATAGATACGAATCGCACGTTGTGACTCACCTGTGGATGAATATTCTCACGAGTCACGTTGGTCAGCGACCACGTCGCGACTTTTCCTCAGCGTCTTTCCACGCCCTCTGTGCGGGGGTCATTCCACCCGAGGCTCGCGATTTCGGCACGGATCCTTGGTGAGTCTGGACATTCGTGCTCATATTGATGCCGGTCCCGATCACACCAGATCGCCAGCCGTGACAAATCGCCAAAGCCAGGGCATCGGCGGCGTCGGCGGGCTTCGGGACGGAATCGAGGTTAAGGATTCTGGTGACCATTCGCCCGACCGATGCTTTGTCGGCTCGGCCGCTCCCGGTGACTGCCGCTTTAACCTCGGACGGAGTGTGCCACGCGACGGGGACTCCCGCCGAGGCCGCAGCCGCGATCACGACGCCGGATGCGTGCGCGGTACCAATCACGGTATTCACCGATTCTTGAGCAAAGACGCGTTCAATGGCCATGACATCCGGCTGGTACGTCTCGAGCCAGCTTTGCATTGCCTGTTGGATATGCAGCACTCGAGCATCGAGTGCGTCGGCGGCCTGCGTACCGGCCACTCCGGCGTCCACAAAGTGAGCCTTGCGATTGCCGGCCATATCTACGACGCCGAATCCGCACCGGGTGAGTCCGGGATCTACCCCAAGAATGCGCAGGGGCCCGTTCGAGGCCGTCGATGCGACGGCCCCAACCGGGCCCGATCGGGTCGTACTCACGCGACTCTTCCGTACGAACTAGTCGTCGGCTTCGAGTTCGGCCATGACCTCGGGGGAAATGTCCGCATTCGAGTAGACGTTCTGGACGTCGTCGAGGGCTTCGACTGCGTCGGCCAAACGAAGGAATTTGCGGGCGCCGTCAGCGTCGAGGTCCACCGTCATGGTGGGGCGCCACTGCGGGTCGTCGTTGTTGTATTCCAGCTCGGCCTCATCGAGGGCTTGACGGATCGCGTTGAGGTCGGAGGCCTCCGAGATGACCTCGAAGAATTCGTCTTCTTCCTTGACCTCGTCGGCGCCGGCGTCCAAAACGGCCATGAGGAGATCGTCTTCCGTCAGGCCATCTTTCTTGGCAACCTCAACGACGCCCTTGCGCTCAAACATGAAGGAAACCGACCCGGGATCGGCCATCGTTCCACCGCTACGGGTCACGGCCGTACGAACATCCGCGGCGGCACGGTTCTTGTTATCGGTCAGGCATTCGATGTACAGCGCGGACCCCTGAGGACCACGAGCTTCATACAGGATCTCGGCGTAATCGACGACCTCACCGGTCAGCCCAGCCCCACGCTTGACGGCGCGGTCGATATTGTCGTTCGGGACCGAGTTCTTCTTTGCTTTGGAAATCGCCAGGTCGAGGGCCGGGTTGCCTGAGACGTCTGCGCCACCCATGCGGGCAGCAACCTCGATGCCTTTAATGTACTTGGCGAAGGCCTTGGCGCGCTTGGCGTCGATTGCGGCCTTCTTGTGTTTGGTGGTGGCCCACTTGGAGTGACCCGACATAGATGTGCTCCTCGGTGTAGACGGTGACGTGTTGCGGAACTGCCCCTGGTCGGCCGCGTGTAGCGAAGCAACGTGACGTCGGCAAATGACGTCCACGCGGCACCAAACCAGCCAGTCCGCAAGGAATTCTTCTGTTCATTGTAGCGGCGGGGCACCAGTCTCCCTCACCGCGGTACGCCAGAGGCGTGCTGGAGAGGCGACGAGTACACCCCCGTTTCGCTCCTCGCGCATTTCGAGGAGCGTTTCAGCGCAGGCCTTATCGGGGTCGCGTCGCGGCGGTCTCGCGAGCTTTGGTAGCCAAGGAGTCGTCGATCTGCGCCGGGACGAAATGCCCAAACTTCTTCTCCACGGCGTGCCGGATGAGGTAATCCGAGATCACAGGGTTCTTCGGCAATAACGAACCGTGGAGATAGCTGCCGATCACGTGGTGTACCCGCGCGCCCTCGCCGTCGTCGTCGAGGTTATTGCCTTCCCCCTTGACCGTGGTGCCTAGGCGCTGCACTCCCTCGCCCAGATAGGTGAGTCCGGAGTGGTTCTCGTATCCCACAATGGTGCCGAACTCCTCCGAGTTCAGGACGATATTGCCGATCAGACGCTGTTCGCCGCCCACGGTATGGGCATCGAACAAACCGATGCCACGCAGCACTTCTCCCCCAACGGTGGTGAAGTCTTTGCCGAAAAGCTGGTAGAGGCCGCAAATCACCAGCATGGGCGTTCCAGTCTCGGCCTTATCGCGCAACACGGGGGCGATCCGATGCAGGTCGTCTTGGATCACGCTCTGGCCGGAGTCCTGCCCGCCGCCTCCCACGAGGATGTCGAAATCTTCGGGAAATTCATCGCCGGGGTTGTAATCCAGGATGTCGACGTCGTATCCATGTTTGCGGGCGCGGCGCGCCAGAGACAGGGTATTACCCCAATCCCCATAGATATTCATGTCTCGCGGGTACAGCTGAAGAATGGTGAGCTTCTGGTTGGTCATCCGATGTCGTCCACCTTCGTGATTTTGGCAAGTTCGCGACGCAACGCGAGCATCGAGGTATAGGTGCAGAACACGCGCATGGGCCGGTCGCCGGAGCCTCGGATGAATTCATCCAGGGCACTCGCCAGGTCGGTGTTTACCGCCCCGACGGGAACGTCGTCATGTTCCAGACGAAGCGCCATGTCGTAGGCTCGGGTGCCGGAGACGACGTCGACCCCACCGTTCTGCAAAGAATCGAAGTCCACGTCCCACAACCACGAAACGTCGCGACCGTCGGCGTATTCGTCGTTGATGGTCATCATGGTGGCGTAGTCCTGGCTCGTGGCCGATGCCAAGGAAAGACGGAATCCCGCGGGATTCTTGACAAGCAGCAGCTGGAGGCTCCGGTCGCCAATAGACACGGACTCGCCTCGACCAAATGCTGGCGTGACCTCGCCGAGCTCTCGGAGCAGGGCCGACTCGTCGACGTCGTCGCCCATGATCTCGCGGGCCACGGCTAGGGCACCCGCCGCGTTGTACACGTTGTAGATACCGTAGAGGTTGATCGTGGCAGTGACCTCTCGATCACCGAGCAACAGGTGCGACGAGGTGCCTTCGAAAGATGAGAGGGTCACCGCCGCTTCGGGGAGGTTTTCCGCCTGAGTCGCGCGTCGTTTATCCCGCATTTCGTCGTCCGACGGGAATTTGGACCGTAGCTGCTGGGAAAGACCGTAATAGGCAACATGGGTGCCCTTTGAAACATCTTCGGCAATACCGCGAATTCGGGGATCCTCGCGGTTGAGTACCACGGTTCCGGTGGTGGCTTGAGCGACCTTGGTCAGCATTTTGCGGGTCGTATCTATCTCACCGAATCGGTCAAGCTGATCGCGCATTACGTTGAGCAACAGGGCATATTTCGGCTGCACAAGCTTCACAAAATGCACGGCATGAGCTTCGTCTAGTTCGAGCACCGCGATATCCGCGTCGAGTTTCCCCGTAAAGTCCATTTCCGCTAGTAATGCCGCGGCCACGCCCCGCACAAAATTCGATCCCGTGCGATTGGTAAAGACTTTGAGCCCCTGAGATTCCAGCAACTGAACCGTCATTTTGGTGGTGGTGGTTTTCCCGTTCGTGCCGGAAATTACCACGACGCCGCGAGGCAACTTTTTCAAATTTCGGGGCACGAAATCCGGGTCCAGCTTTTCCATCACGAGTCCAGGAAAGGCGGAGCCACCACCGCGGAGCGATGAAGCGTACCTAATCCCCTGCCCGATGAGGCGCGTCGCAGGTCTGAAGATCACTGGTCTTGGCATGGATTCATCCTAACCCGCATGAATCGCCCAACTTTGTCATGATGATTGGATGACTGACACGCATCCGGCGGATTTCCCACAAGGCCCCTTCCTGTGGCGCGACCTCTCGTGGCCCGATCGTCGCCCCGTAGCGCGCCTGGAAATGATGCGGGACGGATCTCCGACGGGCGAACGGCTGAGTGTCGCCATCTCCCCAGGGGACGAAATATGTGTGGCGACGTGCACAGACATCGCCGAAGCCGGCCTGTGGTGTAGCGGTTTCGCGCATGCCGAGTTCGACGACACGGGATTGCCACGATTCCGCCAAGTCCCCTGCCCCCGTTCGAATCGGCTCAGTCAAGGGCAACAGTGTCCGTTGTGTCGACACTTGGATAGGTTTCGTCCGGTGCATCGCGTACATCGTGGGTCTGAGCTCACCGAAGCCGCTCGTGCGTACATCGATTACCCGCATTGGTTGTATGTGGCGACTTTTCCCGATGGGACCTCGAAGGTCGGAACCGCACACGAACGCTCGAAGACTTCCCGCCTGGACCAGCAGGCGGTGGCACTTGCGGACTACGTTGCGCTGGCTGACGACGGAGTGCTTGTCCGAGAGCTGGAGGACGCCGTGACGCAGCATGTTCGATTGACGCAATTCAAACGGGTCACGACGAAGCTGACCAGCTGGTTGGCGCCCGAATCTTTCGAAACCGTCGCCCGGAAACACGAGCAGACCGTAGCGAAGGTCGCCGAGTTCCTGGATGGCTTCGAAAACCGTGGTTTCGCCCCCGTCGAGGAGGCATGGTCGCCGGGAGAATTCTCCGCACCTTTCGCCGAGCATCTAGACGACGGCTCGCTCTGGGAGGCTCCTGACCAGTGGCCTTCGGAGAGTGCGACGGGCAGAGTCGTCTCTGGCTCGGGTCCGTTCCTGCTCACGGGCTCCGCACAGAATTTATCTGAGGGAACGCTCGCGCCCCCGGAGGTGCGATCTCTCGTCAATATGACGGCGCTCAAGAATAGGGCGTGTCGCACGGTATCCGGCGCGAATTCACGGCGCGAGGAACAGATCCGTTTGTTCTGATATCCCAAGCCGTGGCACTCAGGGAATATTCTGGACGGCATGTCGTCTGATCAGGTGTTTCCTTCCGTCCCTGCCCCTTCGAGATCGCTTCGCTATGTGACCGCTTATACTGGCTCGGCCACAGGGTTCGACCCTGTGTATTCCGAGGCGGTGCGCCGATTGGGCGTGGCGTTTGCCCAGCGCGGCATCGGCCTCGTCTACGGCGGCGGGAAGGTTGGGCTCATGGGCGTTCTCGCGGATGCCGTCATGACCGGCGGTGGGACCGTGACCGGAGTGATGCCTCGAGCACTCGCCGATGCGGAAATTGCCCATGACGGCCTGTCCGATCTGGAAATCGTGCAGGATATGCACCAGCGAAAGCACCGAATGGCCGAGGTCGGCGATGCCTTCATCGCCCTACCAGGTGGGGCCGGAACTCTCGAGGAGCTATTCGAGTCCTGGACCTGGCAGCACCTGGGCCTTCACACCAAACCCGTGGCTTTGTATAACGTCAACGGCTTTTGGAACCCCCTGCTGGATCTCCTAGACCACATGGTGGAAGAGGGCTTCCTCCGACCGGAGTTGTGTGAGTCTCTCGTCGTGGAGTCAGAACCGGCTCCCCTGTTAGAAGCCTTGATCGGTTGGAATCCCACGACGCCGAAGTGGAACCGCGACCGCTAAGTCGCGAGGCCTCGGTCCCGTGGGTGACTCGACGTCGTCGTGACTCCCTGGGATTAGTTCGTTGATTCCGTGGGTTCTTTGGGCCAGGCTTCCGAGACGAGACGACGTATCTCGTCGAGTGTTTGTGTGACCGTTTTGGTCCCGGCAACGATCGGCAGGAAGTTGGTGTCACCATTCCAACGTGGGATGACATGCTCGTGCAGGTGTGCCGCGATACCCGCCCCACCGACTTTCCCCTGGTTCATGCCGATATTGAACCCCGCGGCGTTCGAGGTTTCGCGAAGGACCCTCATGGCCGTTTGCACGCATGCCGACATCTCCGCGGTTTCTTCCGGGTCGATGTCGTCGAATTGTGCGACGTGACGGTACGGGCAAACCAACAAATGCCCTGGGTTATACGGATACAAATTCAGCACCACGAAGACTCGCTCTCCGCGGTGGACGATGAGTGATTCTTCGTCGGTTCGATCGGGCGCCGCGCAGAACGGGCACGAGTTTTCCGTGTAATCCTTCTGCCCGCCAGAAACATACGCCCGACGATGCGGCGTCCACATGCGTTGAAAAGCATCGGGGACGCCGGGAAGGACGAAGTCGTCGGTCGAATATTCAGCGTTGTCCGTCATGTCTCCAGCTTAGGGGTTGAGACCCGTGACGTCGGGTTGATCGACGGCTAGCCGTTAAAGCAGCGTGGCCGCGAAACTCTCATGTTTCGCGGCCACGCTGAGATCCGATGTTTTTATTCGGCGTCGCTGGATTCGACGGTCGTCGCGGTCGGATCAAGATTCACGCGCTGGCTGACGTGCTCAACGATCCTCGCCACGGCCTCGTCCACCGGGATCCCGTTGTCTTGGGAACCATCCCGGAACCTGAAGGAAACCGCCCCGTTGTCGGCGTCCTCGCCTCCGGCAATCAGCACGAACGGGGCCTTCTCCTTGGACGCATTACGGATTTTCTTGGGGAATCGATCCGTACCGTAATCGACGTCCACCCGGATTCCGTGCTTCCGAAGTTTCTCCGCGATTTCGCCCATGTAGTCGTTGAACGCCTCCGCCACGGGAATGCCGATGACCTGGACCGGAGCCAACCAGGCGGGGAATGCGCCGGCGTAGTGTTCGGTCAAGACGCCCATGAACCGCTCGATCGAACCGAATTTAGCGGAGTGAATCATCACGGGTTCCTGACGGCTCCCGTCGGCCGCCTGATATTCGAGCCCGAATCGCGACGGCTGGTTGAAGTCGTATTGAACGGTGGACATCTGCCAGGTGCGCCCGATGGCGTCCTTGGCCTGAACGGAGATCTTCGGGCCATAGAAGGCGGCCCCACCCGGATCCGGAACGAGTTCGAGGCCGGTTTCCTGAGCCACATTCTCCAAGACTTTGGTGGCCTCTTCCCATTGCTCATCCGTCCCGATGAACTTGTCCTTCTTCTCGCCTTCCGTCTCGCGCGTGGAAAGTTCGAGGTAGAAGTCCGTCAAACCGAAGTCGGTCAGGAGGGACAGCATGAAGTTCAACAGGTGACGGACTTCGTCCGGCGCCTGTTCCTTGGTCACGTAGCTGTGCGAATCATCCTGCGTGATCATGCGGACGCGGGTGAGCCCCTGAAGCACACCGGATTTTTCATCCCGGTAGACGGTTCCGAACTCGAAGAACCGCAACGGCAGCTCCCGGTAGGACCGTCCGCGAGCGCGGAAGATCTCGTTGTGCATCGGGCAGTTCATGGCCTTGAGGCGGTAGTCCCCGTTATCGAGTTCCATGGCGGGGAACATGCCGTCGGAGTAGTACGGGAGGTGCCCGGAGGTGTAGAAGAGATCTTCTTTGGCGATGTGGGGGGTTCCGACGTACTGGAATCCTTCCGCGATGTGGCGGTCGCGGACGTAGTTTTCCATTTCGCGTTTGATGACGCCGCCCTTGGGATGGAATACGGGTAGTCCCGGGCCGATGGTTTTGGGGAAGGAGAATAGGTCGAGTTCTTCGCCCAGTCGGCGGTGATCGCGGCGTTCGGCTTCGGCGATGCGTTCTTTGTAGGCGACCAGTTCTTCTTTGCTCGGCCAGGCGGTTCCGTAGATGCGTTGGAGCATCGGGTTCTTTTCGGAGCCGCGCCAGTATGCACCGCCGGAGCGGGTCAGGGCGTATCCGTTGGCGATGAGTTTGGTGTTAGGCAGGTGCGGTCCGCGGCAGAGATCTTTCCACACGGTTCCGCCCTTGCGATCGACGTTGTCGTAGATCGTGATTTCGCCTTCGCCAACTTCTACGCCTGCACCTTCGGCTGCGTCGGCGCCGGATCCGGGCCCCTGGGAGAGCCCGAGGAGTTCGAGTTTGTACGGCTCGTTCTTCATCTCCTCGAGGGCTTCGTCGTGGGTCACGGAGCGGCGTCGGAAGGTTTGTCCGGATTTGACGATTTTCATCATGGATTTTTCGAGCTTCTTGAGGTCTTCGGGAGTGAAGGGTTCCTCGACGTCGAAGTCGAAGTAGAAGCCATCCGTGATGTAAGGGCCGATGCCGAGTTTGGCATCGGGGCGCATGGCCTGCACGGCTTGGGCCATGACGTGGGCGGTGGAGTGGCGGAGGACCTCGAGGCCTTCGGGCTGGTCGATGGTGATCGGGATGACGACGTCGCCGTCGGCCACTTCGGTGGAAAGGTCTTTGAGGACGTCGTTGATGCGGGCTACCACAATGGTGGGGTCGTCCTGGAACAGGTCCGCGGCGGTGGTGCCCGTGGTCACCTGCTGGGGTTCGCCGTGGACGGTGATCTGCAGGTTGTCGGCCGGGTTCTCGGCCATGGACACTCACTCCTTGAGTCGTTGGGCGCACGCCGATACCTGGGGCGTGCGGTGTAGAGCCGTCCCCCGTTTGCGGTGGGACGTGGCGATTCTACCCGGTCTCGCGGTGGGCATGGACTACTGTGGTGCTGGCCTCGGGCCCGTGGGTTCTTCTCAACGCTGTGGGAAGGTGTGCGCGAAGTTCTTCTGGGATGGGGATGTCTCCTTCGAGGACCTTGGTGAGGTCCCACGCGCGTTCTGCGGTCATGGAAATGCCGCGTGGACCGGTTCGCCGTGTGGTTCCTTTGATCAACAGCATGGGGGTGCCAAAGAGGTCGGGGCCGGAGAGTCGTTGGGCTTCGTCGAAGAAGGCGGTGTCCACGCACCCGGTGCCGTCGTCGATGGAGATGAAGACGACGCGTTGTCCGCTTTTCATGGGTGGCGTCATGGTGGAGACTCTCACACCGACAACCCATACTTCGGAGGTGTTACGCAGGTGGATCAGGTCGGCCGCTGGTGTGATGGGCCATCCCGCGAGACGGTGGCGGTATCCCGCCATGAGGTGGGCGGAGACGTCTAAGCTCAGCAGGTCGAGTTCGGTGTGCAGGGTTGCGGGGAGATCACTCGTATCGCGGTCTGGGTAGGGCGTTTCGTGGTATGCGCCGAGAGGTAGAGCCAGCTGAATGGGGACGGCGTCGGCCCCCGTGTGGTGGTGGGGTGGCAGTTCCCCGTTCCCTCCGTTCGGTGCGACGTCGCGGAACACAGCGGTATCGAGCGCTCCGACCGCGGCGAGGCGGTCCAGGGTGGGTCGGTGTGGTCGCGCCCGTTCCCGCAGGTCGGCCACCGATGTGTAGGGTGCATGGGCGATCATGCGATCCGTTTCGGCTCGACTGATTCCGGCGAGTTGTGTCAGGGGCAGGCGAATTCCCCACCGGTTCGTGCCACGGACACGTTCCACGCGGTAGTTTCGCCCGGATCTGTTGACGTCGAGCGGGAGCAGGTCGATGCCGAGCCGCCGCGCTTCTCCCAGGAGGAGCCGTTGTGGGTACATGCCGGGGTCGTGCTCGAGGATTCCGGCCATGAAGTGGGCTGGGTAGTGAGTCTTCAGCCAGGCGGACTGGTAGGTGGGGATGGCAAAGGCGGCTCCGTGCGCCTTGCAGAATCCGAAGGATCCGAAGGCCGCGAGCGCAGACCAGGTTTTCTCGATGACTTCTGGGGTGTATCCGCGGGTTCGCGCGTGTTCGCGGAAATATTGTTCCACGTCGGGTTCGGATGCTCCGCCCAGTTGTCGGCGCAGTTCGTCCGCTGAGGCCAGGTCGCACCCGGTCATGGTGCTCAGGACTTTGAGGACTTGTTCGTGGAAGACCATGACTCCCCCGGTTTCGGAAAGGTAGGGGACGAGGTCTTGCTGGATGTAGTGAGGGCTGGCGAATCCGTGTCGGGATTCGAGGTAGGGGCGCACCATGTCCGATTGCATGGGGCCGGGTCGGAAGAGGGAGATGTCGATGATGAGGTCTCCGACGCTGCCGGGCTGCATCTTTCCGATCAGTTCTCGTTGGCCGGGTGATTCGATCTGGAAGCAGCCGAGGGTTTCCGTCGAGCGGATGAGGTCGAAGGTGGCTTCGTCGCGGGTGTCGATAGATTCGAGGTCGGGGGCGCTTCCTTCGGTCCGTTCGATTTCTTGCAGGGTGTAAGCCATCGAGGATTGCATGCGCACGCCAAGAATATCGAGTTTGAGGAGGCCCATGGGGTCCATATCGTGTTTGTCGAATTGGCTCATGGGAAGCCCTATTCCGGAGGGTTGGACGGGTGTCCGCCGTCGGAGGGATGAGTTGGAGAGGATCACACCGCACGGGTGCATTGACAGGTGGCGTGGGAGCCGGTCGAGTCGTTCGGTGAGGTCGATGAGGAGGTTGACCCCGGGGTCCCGTGCGGCCTCGTCCTTTAGGGCGGCGAGTTCGGGTTTGGTGTCGAGGAGCTCGCGGAGTTCTCCGGCGGGTATCCGCCAGATGGTTTTGGCGATGCGGTCGGTTTGGTCGGCTGGGAGGCCTATGGCCCGGGCGGCGTCGCGGACCGCTCCGCGTGCTCGGTAGGCGTTGTGCATGGACATGAGGCTGACGCGGTGATCGCCGTAGTGGTCGAAGACGGCGCGGTAGATTTCGTGGCGTCGGGCCGATTCGACGTCGATGTCGATATCGGGCAGGGTGGAGCGCTTGTCGGAGAGGAAGCGTTCGAAGACGAGGCCGTATTCGAGGGGGTCCACCACGGATATATTCAAAAGGTAGTTGACGAGGGAAGAGACCCCCGACCCACGGGCTGCGTGGCGGA
Source organism: Kocuria sp. HSID16901 (assembly GCF_003989425.1). Classification (NCBI taxonomy): domain Bacteria; kingdom Bacillati; phylum Actinomycetota; class Actinomycetes; order Micrococcales; family Micrococcaceae; genus Kocuria; species Kocuria sp. HSID16901. The sequence goes on from NZ_RBLM01000002.1 coordinate 506,851, forward strand.
TGCCTAATGATCCGATGAGCCTCGAAACGTGGGCCACGGTCAGAAAGTATGAACAGAATCCGAGGTTTTCGATAACGCGTAGTTCTCGGTCGAGGCGTTCTCGCGGAGTTTCCCAATCGGTCTCGGCGAGTCCTGGACCGTGGACCACACGGTTCGCTGCAGAACCATAGATGCGGTGTAATGCGGCGTCGCACCGGGCTCGGAGTTCCGCCGCGGGTGGGTTGGTGACGCCGGTGAGGTGCGCTTCGGGCACGGTGGGGGTTCCGTAACCCATGTCTGTGGCAGGGTCGATGGCGCACCGGTGGGCAAGTTCGGCGGTGGAGGCGAGCAGATCGGCCGAGGTGATGCCGGCGTCCGCAGCCCGGGTGATGTCCCGGGCAATTTTTTTCATCTCTGTGGGGGCTTTGAGCCACCCTTGGCCGTTGGCTTGTTGGTTTCCGGATCCCAATGATGTGAGCCCTCGGGCGGCGTCGAGGAGGTCCGCGGTGACGGCTTGATCTTCGGTGGCGTAGCGCGCGGCGTTGCTGAGGACGGCGCGGATTCCGTTCCCTGCGGCGAGGCCGAGCATGCGGGCGGCATGGGCGGTACTGCGCTGAGCTCCTGGGCGGGTGAGGTGGCTGACGAGGTGGACACGCAGACGCGAGGCCCCGACGAGTCGTTTCCAATCGTTCAACGCGGAACGCGCCATCCGGTAGCGACGGGCTGTGGCGAGGCGTCCGACGTCGGATTCCGGCCCCAGGAGTATCACCAAGTGACCTTCTCCCCCGGCGACGGCGCGCCCAAGGTCTGCCGCGGTGAGATAGGGCCTTCCCGCCAGGGTTCGCCCTTCGGGATGTTCATAGGCTGCGTGAGCTCGGCTGACGATGTGGCAGAGGTCTCCGTATCCGGCCCCGGCGTCGTGACCTTCGGCGAGGATACTGATGCGGCCCGTGATTTTTCGGCGAGTGGGGTCCGCGAGCGCGAGATCCACTCCGATCAGGGGTTCCAGCCCGTGTTCCCTGCAGGTGCGGACGTGTTTGACGGCTCCGTAGAGACCGTCTCGGTCTGTAATGCCAAGGTGGGTTGCGCCGTGTCTGGCCGCCGCCGAGGCGAATTCTGAGGGTTCGGAGACGCCATAGTGCGCGCTGAAGGCGCTGTAGGTGACCAGATGCGGGAAATTCACCCCTTAATCGAACATATGTTCGAAAATTAAGTCAAGGCCGCACCCTTGGCGTAGCGAGAGCGCCCCATGCAAGGCGCCCGACACTCACTCAGAAACGGGCCCCCACCAAGACTTTCCGGCGAAGTGATCCACCGTTTCCCCTTCCGGGCGGCAGGTATTGGTCAGCTCACCGATGCCTTCGATGCGAACCGTGACGTCATGTCCGGCCTTCAACCAAAAGCGGCGAGGCTTCTTGGACATACCCACCCCAGCAGGAGTGCCGCAGGCAATGACATCCCCAGGTTCGAGGGTCATGAAGGTGCTGAGGTAGGAGACGATTTGGGCCGGGGTGAAAATCATGTTGGCGGTGGTTCCGGACTGCATGACCTCACCATCCACGAGGCATTCGATCTGCAGCCCTGCGACGGGATCCACTTCGTTGCGCGCCACGATGTGCGGTCCGAGCGGGGTGCTGTAGTCCCAGTTCTTCCCCTGGAACCATTCGCTCGTTCGCCCCTGCCAGTCCCGCACCGAAATGTCGTTGAAGAGCGTGTATCCAGCGATGGCCGCGAGGGCCTCTTCTTCGTTCGCGCGACGCACACGGCGCCCCATGACCACGCACAGCTCGGCCTCGTAATCGATCTTGGTCGATTCTGGGGGCATCGCGATGGGGTCATCCGGCCCCACCAGTGAATTGGCATATTTGGTGAAAATGGTGGGGTACGTGGGCAATTCCGCCCCGACCTCTTCAGCATGGTCGTGATAGTTGAGGCCAACACAGAGGATTTTTCCCGGCTCCAGAGGCAAAACATCCGTTACCGACAGGGCATGGGGAATCTTTTCGACCCCAATGCTCGAATAGAATGCGGCGCGCGCCTCATCCTCCCCATGGCGAAAGAGTTCGCCGTCCAGCACACTTGCGGGTCCGACGTCTCGCAGATAGTAGCGCTTTCCCGCGACTTCGACCCAGGTATAGAGGCCGTTTTCCTTCTCCAACAGGCTCTCAACGTACGAGCGTCCCAGCTTCATTCTTGGCACCCTTCACATGACGGAAAACTCCTTATCAGGCTACAGGCTTCCCATCATTCTCCAGCTCCCCGTAGTGCGGTCCCTTTCCAACTGGAAGGTCCTGAATTCGTCTTCCGGAACAGCACGACGACGACGGCGCGCCTCTCCGGGACGCTCCACGACCACCTGCACTTGCCACATCTCTCGATCCACCAGGTGCGGACAATGATCCTTGGGCGCACGATCTACCTCGGCCCACCAGGCGCGCCGTTCATACCAGCGGATAGGGTCCGCGGCGACGCGATAGCGATGGCCGTCGACCACAACCCTCGCTGGCTGGCCCGATGTTGTGGTCATAACCTGAGTGTGCGACATGATCCCCCTCCATGTTTCGAATATATATTCGAATCGTACGGAGGGGGACTGACAATTTAAGCCGACGAACAGAGGGGCTGGTCCCTGCATGCTCGCCCTGGCGACGGTGGCTCGTTTGGGTGGCGGTTGCCTCGCCCGGCGGGGGCGGTTACCCGCTTCGGCGGTAGTGGCCCCATCCAGTGGCGGTTGCCTCGCCCCGCGGTGGCGCTTACCCGCTTCGGCGGCGGTTACCCAATTCGGAGGGGCCCACCGCTATTAGGTGACGGTTAAAGCACCACCTAATAGCGGTAGGCGCCACTAAGCCGGGAAACCACCCCCGAACGACGTCGCCCAGCCGCCCGCCAAACGCGGGTAAACGCCACGCTAGCCGGGCAACCGCCCCCTGAGAGCCGCTTCCCGCCAACGAACAACGCGGGCAAACACCACATCACCAGGGAAACCCCACCAGATAGCCGCTTCCCGCCAACCAGACCGACGACGACCAGCCACCCCCGACAGGCAACCCCCACTAAAGAGTCGCTTCCCGCCACACGGCCGCCAAGGGTAAGGCCACACCATCGGGTAACCCCCACTAGATGGCCGCTTACCGCTGGCCGGGAAGACGACGAACAAGAACCCCCGACGGGAAACCCCACCCAACAAGCCTCAACCTGAGATGAAGCGTCCCCTCGCACCTCGGCAAAACCCGAAATACCCCACGACGAAAAATCCGGCGGCTCCCCTTCACCCGCAGGGAAGGGAAGCCGCCGGACGTCACACAGGAATTCGATCAGGCGCCGGAGTGTTCCTCATGGCGCCCGTGGGCACGCTCCAGTAGATCGCGGAAACGGCTCTCTGAATCGATCAGGGAATCTCTGCGCTTGCTCGGGAGAGCCCGGAGTTTCTCCTGGTACTCCACCAGCTCATCGTGCTTGGCCTGACGGCGTTCCTCTGAGGTCTCTTCCGGAAGGTCGAGGTATTCGGTTGCTGCTTTCTCCGTGCCGGTCACGATCCTCAGAGCCCGACCCTTGGGGCTAAACAAGGACAACAGAACGGTCAGGATCAGAACCCCGATAATCACGATCAAGGACATGCCGATGCTGACTTCAATCACCGGAACGGGCTGACCATCGTTAATAAAGGGAAGGTTGTTTTCGTGAAGTGCGTGAAGGATCAGCTTGACACCAATAAACGCCAGGATCACGGAAAGACCCCATGAGAGGTAAATCAGACGGTCCAACAGTCCATCGATGAGGAAGTACAGCTGGCGCAGACCCATCAGCGAGAACGCCGTCGCCGTGAACACAATGTACGGTTCCTGGGTCAAGCCAAAGATCGCGGGGATCGAATCCAGCGCAAACAACACATCCGTACCGCCAATGGCCACCATGACGAGCAGCATCGGGGTCATGACCTTCTTGCCATTTTCCCAGGTGAAGAGCTTGTCGCCGTCGTATTCGTCGCTGGTGTGCATGAAGCGCTTGGCCAGCCTCACGACGACGTTATTCGCTTCGTCCTTCTCCTCGCCGTTGGACACCTCACCCTTGATGAGGTTGCCAGCGGTCAGCAGCAGGATCAGCCCGAAGATGTAGAAAACCCACGCCCACGCGTTGATGGCAGCGGCACCCACGAAAATAAACGCCGTACGTGCCACCAGCGCGAAAATAATGCCGAAGAGCAAGACCTTCTGCTGATCAGCACGGGGCACTTTAAAGGACGCCATGATGATTAGGAAGACGAACAAATTATCCACCGAGAGCGCCTTCTCGGTGATGTACCCGCCGTAGTATTCGGCGGCAAATTGCCCGCCGTCGAACCCCAAAATCACTAGGCCGAAGAGAAGGGCGATGCCCACGTACACGGCCGACCACACGGCGGCCTCTTTGATCGTGGGTTCGTGCGCCTTACGCACATGGAAGATGAAATCGTAGGCCAACAGGCCCAAGATCACCACGAGGGTCACGATCCATTGAATAAGGGGAATTTCCATCGAAGGGCTCCTGTGAGTCGACAAACTGCACAAGTCTCTCCCCCACGCTGCGGGAACAGGTCCCGAGGCACAGCGTGGATCGTGCCCGGCCAGGCATCGGCGCCTGACGTATTGACGTGCACGAAATCGAGGGATACTCCCTTGCTATAGCATCCCAGCCTACGGGACCTCGCGACGTCCGTCCACGTCAGGCGCCTCACGGCGACCTATTTTTCCGAGGAATTCGCCTCTCGGAGCTCGCGACCCTTGGGTGACAGCAGCGAAGCGGCCACGGTGATCGCCAAGATGCCCACGATGACCACCAGCGAGAGCATCGTCGAAATCTCCACGACGGGCACGGGATGACCCCCGTTGATGAAAGGAAGGCTGTTTTCGTGCAGGGCGTGCAGGATCAGCTTGACACCGATGAACCCGAGAATAGCGGCGAGTCCCCACGACAAGTAGATCAGGCGGTCCAGCATCCCATCGATCAGGAAGTACAACTGGCGCAAGACCCATCAATGAAAAGGCCGTGGCGGTGAAGACAATATAAGTCTCCTGGGTAAGGCCGAAGATTGCCGGAATCGAGTCAAGAGCAAACATGATGTCGGTCAGGCCGATGGCCACCATGACCAACAGCATGGGAGTCATGACCTTTTTGCCGTTCTCCCGCGTGAACAGCTTGTCACCGTCGTACTGATCGGTCGTCTTGAGGAACCTCTTAGCCAGGCGAACCATCACGTTATTCGCCTCATCGTCGCCGCTCTCGGCGTCGTGGACTTCATCCTTAACGAGCTTGCCGGCCGTGTACACCAGGAATAAACCAAACACGTAAAACAGCGCAGCCCACCGGTTGATGGCCGCCGCGCCCACGAAAATAAACAGGGTTCTCGCGAGAAGCGCCACGACGATGCCGAAGAGCAAAACCTTCTGCTGATCAGCACGTGGCACCTTGAAGGACGCCATGATGATCAGAAAGACGAAGAGGTTATCGACCGAAAGGGCCTGCTCGGTGATGAACCCGGCGTAATACTGCACCGCGACGTCGCCACCATCCCAGATGAGAATGAAGAGACCGAACAGCAACGCGATGGTCACATAGAACGACGTCCACAGGGCCGCTTCTTTGATCGTCGGCTCGTGAGGCTTACGCACGTGAAAAATAAAGTCATACGCAAGCAATGCCAGGATTATCACGATCGTGACGATCCATTGAGTGATGGAGACCTCCACCGGCCCTCCTTGTGGGTATCAAGAACCGCACAAGTCTCTCCCATCGCCTCCGCATGCGGCGCGACCCCGTGCCCGGCCAGGCATCGGCGCCTGACGTGCTGACGTTCACAGGTCGAAGGGGATACTCCCTTGCTCAGGGAGAAACTCTACCGCCATCCGATTCAGGAGGTGACCGCCGGAGCTGGACGAAGCTATCGATCTCATTAGGTAAGCTACTCATCGAGGCCACTAATCGACGCCGAGAAAAGGACGTATAACCATGACCACCGCCTGGACCCGAGCACGGTCGTACATTTTCGGAGCCATCTTCATGGCCGGAGCCGCGTTCTTTATCTGGAGCATTCCGTCTGACGGACGTGTCGGCGAGTTCGTCGACTGGGCCATCGGATTTTGCCTGGTCTGCGCCGTACTTCTGGTGATCACCGGAATCTTCGCCGCTTCCAAGCGCTCCCAGCGGGAAATTGAGGAAATGGGAGAAATGCAGGCGCTAGAGGGATCCCACGCCCCGAATCGCGCGAAGATCTCCCAGTAAATCGTTCAACAGACGCCCCCGGCTTGAGATGAAGCCGGGGGCGTTTTTGTATATCCGGCCGAAGGTTATCTTTCGCCGGCCGGTCGCCACCCCAATGCGGGGCCAATGCGGTTCGCACATTGCTCGAGAATATGACGCCAGTCCGAAGGTTCGAGCTCAAACGGCAATTCGACGATGAATTCGTCCACCAGGTTGAAGGACGGATCGCCCAAAAGACCTTCAACAATGTCCTCGGTACTCCCGATTCGATCCGGTGCGATGATGGTCTTCTCCCCCAAAATCTTTGCGGTTCGCGGCGTTCTCCGCGCAACATACTCTTCGTATCGAACCTTCTGCTCCGGCGAAGTCTCGTCGGTCGGAACCACGACCCGAGCTTGAGCCGCTATTCCGGAGCGCCGTTCGGCCAACGCACTCCGGTATTCACGGATGACGGCCGCCTGAGCCTCGTCGAAATCGCGAATGCCATTTTCCGTTGAACCGATATTGCTCACCAAGAGACCGAGCCCGCTTTGCCCAGCCCACCTGGCCGAACGCAAAGACCCGGCCCCGTATGAAAGCCGATCCGCCAGCCCTGGACTCAGGGGCTGAACAGTTTCGGAGTCAAAGTCGCCACCAAATCCTTGATACTCCCCAAGATCTCGAACTTTTTCTCCCCGCAAGAGCGAGACAAGCCGGTGAATCCTGTCATATCCGTAATCCTCATAACGCCAGCCCGGACCGAAAACCACGTCTTTGACGTCGTCGTCAAAAGAAGGCGGGTGGACGCTCAAGCCGGGTCGCAGGCGCCCGCCGCTGAGGAGGTCAGCCACGCCGAGATCCTCAGCGAGGCTCAGGGGATTTTCGAACTCCATCGGAATGACGGCATTACCGAGTTGAATCCGCTCGGTCGCCTGGGAAAGAGCGCCCAGCATCACCCCAGGGGCCGTGACGCCGTATTGCATATGGCGAGTTCGAAGCCAGCCCGAGTCAAAACCCAAGAATTCGGCATAGCGGAACAGGTCGATGGCGTCCCTCAAGCCGGTTCCTGGATCATCGGCCGAAAAGGGCGCGATGTGCAAGAATCCGAGACGTTTCAGGGAACGTGGTTCAACGGGCACAGGGGTACCTCCATCTCAGGAAAGGAAGCCGGCCGCCTCACGGGATCATCCCGCGTGGTCGGTGCGAAGCTTCTTCTTGTTGAGCTTACCGACCGAGGTGCGCGGCAACTGGTCCATCACAACGATCCTTTCGGGAAGCTGCCACTTCGCAAATCGAGCTCGGAGCGTGCTCAGTACCGCTTCGTCGTCGATCGCCTCCCCCTCGCGTGCCACGACGTACGCCACCGGACGCTCGTCCCATTTTTCATCGGGGACGCCGATCACCGCGGCTTCTGCTATGCGCGGGTTATCCAATATCGCGTTTTCCATGTCGATCGAGGAGATCCATTCGCCGCCAGACTTGATGACATCCTTCAACCTGTCCGTGAGCTTTAAGTACCCGTTTTCGTCGATGACGCCGACGTCGCCCGACCGCCACCAACCGTCGTCGAAGGCATCCGCCGTTTCCGGACGGTCGAAATATTCCTGGGTGATAAATGGTCCCTTGTAGTAGATCTCTCCCGCCGATTGGCCGTCATGAGGCTGTTCTTGCCCGTCAACAGAAACCACTTTGATGTCCACACCGGCACTCGGAAGTCCCTGCGACCTCTTCAAGTCCCACTTTTCGTCCTCGGTCAAATGATTCAAGCTCGACTTTAGATTCCAGTTAATCGAGACGATGGGCGAGGTTTCGGATGCCCCATATCCGTGCACGATGTCCACGTTGGCCACGTCCCGGAATCCCTTCATGAGGGACAGCGCGGGCTCGGATCCAGCGACGACGACGCGTAGACCCGTGAGATCGGCTTGAGGCTCCTCCGACCGGAAATATTCCAGGAGCGGAGTCCAGATCGCCGGGGCACCATTCGAAATGGTCACCCCTTCATTCACTAGGAATTCGGCGAGGTCCTTCACCTTCCCGGCCGAGTATTGGCCCGGCATCACCAGCTTGGCGCCCGCCAAAACCGCAGAATGGACGAATCCCCACGACATGACGTGAAACATGGGGGTCACCGGCATCAGACAATCCCGGTGATTAAAGCTCAGCGAGGTGTGCAACGCCCACGCGTGCAAATACACCGATCGGTGAGAGTAAAAGATCCCTTTAGGCCGCCCCGTCGTCCCGGTGGTATAGCCCGCATAGGCGGCGGTGCGTTCGTCGACCACCTGCCAGTCGTACTCAGTCTCAGGCTGTCGGGCTATCTCATCCTCGAGATACACGGGATTCGGCAAATGCGTCGCAGGCCGCGCACCACCACGATCCGACACGATGATCCACCCTTGGATTGATTCCACGTCGTCGAGAGATTCCACGATCGGCATCAAGGACTCGTCCACCACGATCCAGCGAGCTCCGGAATGGCGCACCACGTAGCCGAGATCCTCGCGGGAGAGCTTGGCGTTCAGCTGAAGATGAGTCGCCGCCAGACCTGGGATGGCGAAGTACAACTCCATGTGGCGTCGGGAATTCCAGTCCAAAACACCCACGACATCGCCGGCCTCCACCCCAAGAGACTCCAGCGCTCGAGCCATCTGGTTGACCCGTGTCCATTCGGTGGCGTAATTCGACCGGCAGATCCGCCCCTCGGAATCTCGATACACCACTTCCGTCTCGGGATAGGTGCGAGCCGCGTGTCGAAGCATCGTGGTCACATTGAGCTGATACGTATCGCCTGTGGTGGACGGATGGCCGGTCAACATGCAGAACTCCCTTGAATAACGAGTGGACACAAGGTCAAAATGTGTCGCAGATCTCATAGTACGGAGTTATGCCAGAGGGGTCGACGTGCGACATCGTCTTACACCTGAATCGTTGAGTCGTGAGCGGCCCGCGATTCCAAAACCGCCACGGCATGCTCTTCGGCCCAGATTCGCAAGGCCCGAATTGGCTCCGCCAAACTACGCCCCACGGCCGTCAACTCGTAGTCAACTCGGGGCGGGACCGTACCCGTGACATGGCGCACCACGAATCCGTCGCGCTCCATGGATCGAAGGGTCTGAGTCAAAACCTTCGGGGTGACACCTCCAACCCTTCCACGAAGTTCCGTGAATCGGAGTGGCCCGTCGTTCAAGCTCGTGACAATCAGCGGCGTCCACCGATCGGTCACGTGCCGAAGAACCGTGCGAGACGGGCAACGAGGATCCATGACGTCAAAGGGCCCCTGGGGTTCGGACGCGATTGCGCCGTGAGATGACATCGACATTTTCTCCTTAGTTTCCTTGAGGTACCTAATATCTAATAGATACTATGCACAACAGACGATCCGCAACCGCGGACCCAGTACGACAGAGGAGATCGACATGAAAATTGCAGTCATTGGAGCCACCGGCATGATTGGTTCGCGGGCCGTAGCGGAAGCTGCCCGCCGTGGACATACGGTGGATGCGTATTCCCGTAGCGGACGCCTTCCCGAAGGTGCGACGGAAGCGTTCTCACTGGATACGGCAGATACACAAAAGACCGTCGACGTCATCGCGGACCATGACTTTACGATTCTGACGGTCGTCAATGGTCGCACCGGCGACTTTGCCACCGATATCGAGAATCACCGCGCGCTGATCGCGGCCCGCCCTCGGGGCCGATTCCTCGTCGTCGGGGGCGCTGGAGCACTTCAGGCTGACGAGCACACCATGCTCAAGGACACCGAAGGCTTCCCCGCCGAGTACAAGATCGAAGCAGATTCCTTCGCCCAGATTTATCTGGACTATGTCGATTCCGAGGGACTCGAGTGGTCGATGCTGGCCCCGGCCCCCGTCATCGCGCCCGGCGAACGCACCGGCCAGTACACGGTTGCGCTAGACGTTCCGGCAGGCGATTCGGTTTCCGCGGAAGACTTTGCCGTCGCGCTGATCGACGAAGCCGAAATGAACGAACACACCGGCAAGCGGTTCACCGTAGCAAACTAACCGCCACCGGACGCCACGAGGGCCCGATCAACATGATCGGGCCCTCGCCATGTTCACACCCTGGTTTCGTCGCGGCGTCCCGCAAGAACTCACCAGAGACGAACGTGCGGCCGGTCGCGGAGACTAGGCGTGACCCGCCTGTTGCATCTGGCGCAGTTCCTTCTTGAGGTCCGAGACTTCATCACGGAGACGCGCCGCCAATTCGAACTGGAGCTCCGCCGCGGCGTTGCGCATTTGCTCGGTCATCTGCTCGATGAGATCCCGGAGGTCCTCGGCTGGAGCCGCTGCCAGTCCGTCCTCGCGAATCTTCGCGCTGGCCGCCAAGGTTGCGTTGTCAGCGGCGTCGTCGGACTTCCCCTTCTTGCCTTTACCAGCAACGGGCGCAGTGTGATTATTTGCGGCCGCACGCTGAGCCAAGAGCTCTTTGGTGTCCTCATCTTCGCGGGCGATCAGGTCGGTGATATCAGCAATTTTCTTGCGCAACGGCGTCGGGTCGATGCCGTTCTCCTTGTTGTACGCGATTTGAATCTCACGACGCCGGTTGGTCTCGTCGATCGCGGTCTTCATGGAGTCGGTGACCTTGTCCGCATACATGTGCACTTGGCCGGAAACGTTACGGGCCGCGCGTCCAATGGTCTGGATCAACGACGTCGTCGAGCGAAGGAATCCCTCCTTGTCGGCGTCCAAAATGGCGACCAGGGACACCTCTGGGAGGTCCAAGCCTTCGCGTAGCAGATTGATGCCCACGAGGACGTCGAACTCGCCCAACCGAAGTGATCGCAACAGCTCTACACGCTTCAGGGTGTCGACGTCGGAGTGCAGATATTGGACCTTCACACCGTGCTCGACGAGGTAGTCCGTCAGATCCTCGGCCATCCGCTTGGTCAAGGTCGTCACGAGCACGCGTTCGTCGCGTTGTGCCCGCTGATTAATCTCGTCCAAGAGGTCGTCGATTTGTCCCTGAGTCGGCTTGACCACCACTTCCGGATCCACGAGACCCGTGGGGCGAATGATCTGTTCGACGTAACCGTCGGCCTGCGACAGCTCGTATTTTCCAGGAGTTGCAGACATATACACGGTTTGCCCGATGCGTTCGAGGAATTCGTCCCATTTCAATGGACGGTTGTCCATCGCGGAAGGCAACCGGAACCCATGCTCCACGAGCGTCCGCTTACGCGACATGTCCCCCTCATACATGCCACCGATCTGCGGAATCGTCACGTGCGACTCGTCCACGATCAGCATGAAATCGTCCGGGAAATAATCCAGCAAACAGTGCGGCGCCGATCCAGCCTCACGGCCATCAATATGCCGTGAGTAATTCTCAATACCGTTGCAGAATCCCATCTGCTCCATCATTTCCAGATCGTACGTGGTACGCATCCGAAGACGTTGGGCCTCGACGAGTTTATTCTGCTCTTCCAATTCCTTGAGACGTTCGCCCAATTCATGGTTGATGGAATCCACCGCACGGGCCATGCGCTCGGCACCAGCCACATAGTGCGACGCCGGGAATACGTACATCTCGTTCTCTTCCCGGATGACTTCGCCGGTTAATGGGTGGAGGGTGTAAATCGATTCGATCTCATCGCCGAAGAATTCGATGCGAATCGCGTTTTCCTCGTACATCGGAATGATTTCGACGGTATCCCCGCGGACGCGGAAGGTGCCCCGGTGAAAGTCGACGTCGTTGCGCGCATACTGCATGTTCACAAATTGGCGGAGGAGCTCGTCGCGGTCCATTTCTTCGCCCTGTTTTAGCGTCACCATCTGGGCGACGTACTCTTCAGGCGTGCCGAGGCCGTAAATGCACGAGACCGTGGAGACCACGACGACGTCGCGCCTGGTCAGCAAGGCGTTGGTGGCTGAGTGGCGCAACCGTTCCACTTCTTCGTTGACCGACGAGTCCTTTTCGATAAAGGTATCGGTCTGCGGGACGTATGCCTCAGGCTGGTAGTAGTCGTAATAGGAGACGAAGTATTCCACCGCGTTATTCGGCAGCAGCTCACGCAACTCGTTGGCCAGCTGAGCAGCCAAGGTCTTGTTTTGAACCATCACCAGAGTGGGGCGCTGGACCGATTCCACCAGCCACGCGGCCGTCGCCGATTTACCGGTACCGGTGGCGCCCAACAGGACGATGTCCTTCTCGCCGCCTTCAACCCTCTCGGTGAGTTCGGCTATGGCCTTCGGCTGATCGCCGGCGGGCTTGTACTCGGAAATGACTTCAAATGGGGCGACGACGCGGTGGATCTCCTGTGCCAGACTCATAAACCCAGGCTACCGCTATTCGCACGAATGTTCGATCGTTCGCGCCGACGGCGAACCACCCCTATCCCTGGCCCGAAAAGTGATGCGCCGGTGGGTTGACGCATCACGCTACAAACTCATCCCTAAATTGCCGAACGATGTCGTCAAAGGACGCGTCTCGCATGAAGCCGAGCTCGAGCATCCGGTCCACCGCAAACTCGCCCGGCCATGAGCAAACGATCTCCATGACCGCCGGGTCTTGGCGATCGGTGACGAGCTCACGAGCCTCGGGTCCTCCTACCGCCTCGAGAGACGCCAGCATATCTTCGACCGTGACAGATATCCCCGGAATGTTCATTCCACGCCAAGCGCCAATTTTTTGACCATCAATCTCGAGGGCATGTACTAGATTAGCCACCGCCATATTCGGCGACGAAAGCCACATCCGGGTCTCGTGCGGTACGGGGCATTCCGAGGCGATTCCGGAGAGCGGTTCCCGAATAATCCCTGAGGCAAAGGAGGAAGCAGCCGAGTTGGGCTTTCCGGGACGAACCGAAATAGTGGGAAGACGGCAAATACGCGCATCCACAAAACCTTTTCGTGAATACTCATTGACGAGCAACTCGCCCACAGCCTTCAACGCCCCATACGTTGAGTCGGGCTGCTCCGCCCAGTTTTCCTCCACGATTCGGGGCACTGAGCCTCCGAAGACCGCCAATGAACTCGTGAAAATAAAACGCGGCGAATTGCCGGCATGGCGGACCGCTTCCAGGAGGGCTCTCGTCCCGTCCAGATTGACCGCCATGGCCTGATCGAAATTTTCCGCCGATCCGCCCGAGAGCACCGCTGCCAGGTGGAATACGGCGACGGTATCGTTTCCGACCACCTCGGTCAGGATCTCAGGATCTGCAAGATTCCCCACGACCGATTGCACCCTGGGATCGTGGCTTCGGTTCTCGGCCAGGTCCAAGGAAACCACCTTGTCAAAGGAAATACCGAAGTCACCGGCGTCTTTGCGACGCAAGAGCTCATCGATGACGCGGCTGCCCAGGAATCCAGCTCCTCCCGTGACGATAATTTTCATGATGTCTCCTCTCGTACGGCCCCTAATGTCTGCGTCATATGCGAGCGCATGGCTTCGCGGGAGCCTTCGGTATCGCGTTGTTCAAGGCGGTTCAAAATTTCCGTGTGCCACGCGATGGCTTCTCGACGCACCTTGCGGGTGGCAGAGGTCTTCAAGCGAACGGCCTGAAGCACCTCTTCGAGTGGCCGATAGGTGGCAGATAGGTATTCATTCGAGGCGGCGTCAATGATGATGCGGTGGAAGGAGATATCAGCCTCAACGGCCCGGGGAATATCAGGCTCCGACTCAACGCTCTCCGCGGCGATCATGATCTCAAGCTGCTCTCGCATGAGCGCAAGCTGCTGGGATGAAATACGTTGGGCGGCGAGTTCCGCCGCGCCGATCTCAAGGATGTGCCGAACCTCCGTGAGCTGTTCGATCAGGTTTTGGCTTTCGCCTCGGAGGCTGCCTCGGAGCTTCATCAGATCGGCGTCTAATAGATCCCACTGTTCGGCAGGGGCGACTCTATTGCGTTTACCGTGGCGGACTTCGATAACGCCTCGACTCGCAAGGGCCTTAATCGATTCCCTGATGGTCAACCGTGAGACGTCGTATTCTTCTGCAAGCTGCCCTTCTGATGGAAGCTCGTCCCCTATGCCGTAAGCGCCCTGCCCAATTTTCTCCAGGAGTAACCGACTTATGCGGTCGGCAAGACTCTTGGTCATCCTTGTCTCCTCACCAGGACGTCATCATGTGATCTGGTTGACAGTATGCCACCCATAGCTACACTTGTCAGATATCTGACAACTGCCAGGTGGTGTCCCCCACATCTGGCCGGAAGAGAAGTCGATGGAGATTTCATGTCCCCGGTAGCCCTCGTACTTTTGGGTGTGGCCGCAGTGGCCGTCATCTTGGCTCTGATCATTAAGGTCAAGGCCCACCCATTCATTGCCTTGTTACTCGTATCCGTAGGGCTCGCCCTGGCCTCTGGTATCCCGCTGAATGAGCTCGTTCCCCTATTGGAAGACGGAATGGGAACCACCCTTGGTTCCGTAGCCCTGATTGTCACCCTCGGTGCAATGCTCGGAAAGATCATCGAGGTCTCGGGCGGTGCCGACGTACTCGCCAAGATGATGCTCCGGAGGTTCGGTCCAGATAAGGCTCCGTGGGCGCTAGGGACGGCAGCATTCATCTTCGGAATTCCCGTATTCGTCGATGTCGCCCTCATCGTGCTGATGCCGATCATTCTCTCGGTGGGGAGGCGTCTACAGGGCAATATGCTCAATTACGCGTTGCCCACGGTCATGGGCCTGCTAACGGTTCATGTGGTCCTCCCGCCGCACCCTGGAATAGTTGGCGGTGCGCAAGTTCTGGGAGCCAATATCGGCATGGTCCTCTTACTGGGATTCATCCCGGCGATCATCATGTGGATCTGCGCGCAACTGGTCATTCCATTCATTACCCGACGCGCCTTCTCCCCTGTCCCGGCCATCTCCGCCACTGACCTCGCCGAATCTGGAGAAGAGTTCGACGAAGATGTAACGCAGTCATTTCCCCACGTGGAGAATCCACCGAGCCCTGGCCTGGTGATCTCGATGATCCTTATTCCACTGGTTCTGATCATGACTCAAACCCTGACCTCGATGCTCCTTCCGGAGGAAAATCCGGCGGTGGCTTTCTTCTCATTCGTCGGCGCATCCCCCATGGCGTTGTTAATCGGGGTTATTACGGCGGCAATCGTGTTGGGATATCGCAGAGGCTGGGGTCTATCCCGCGCCGAGGACGTCATCAACTCCGCGCTCCCTCCGGTGGCAGCAGTCATTCTCATTACGGGAGCCGGTGGCACTTTTGGGCATGTCCTCAAAGAAACGGGTGTAGCCGACGCCGTTGCGCAGGCACTCGCTGGCACGGGACTTCACGTTCTGGTCCTCTCGTGGCTCATGGCAGCTCTGATTCGAGCGGCACAGGGATCCGCGACAGTTGCCACATTGACCACCGCGCCTCTCATCGCTCCGTTGATTTCCTCGATGCACCTCGCGCCCCTTCAAGTAGCGCTGGTCGCCGTGACCATCGGTATCGGTTCAATGGCACTCTCCCACGTGAACGACTCCCTGTTTTGGGTCTGGTCCCGATACAACAAAGTCACGACCGCTACAGCGCTGAAGTCTTACACGGTGTTGACCACGGTGACGTCCATCGCGGGATTCTGTGTTGCCCTCATCATGTGGCCCATCATTTCCGCCATCGCCTAAAACCACCCCAGAGGAGTACACGCATGCTTACCTCACCCCGTCGTCTGCTCGTTCTTGACGATGACCCCACCGGATCCCAGTGTGTCCACGATGTCCCGGTCGCTTTCGAACAAGACCCAGAACTGCTGAACAATGCCTTGAGTAGCCCTGGATCCACATGTTTCACTCTGACCAATACACGTGCCCTCGATGAAGACGACGCCGTAGCATTGAACCGCAGCACGCTGTCCCGATTTCTTCAGGCCGCGTCCGGACAGGAAACCCCGCTGCACGTCGTGTCTCGCTCCGATTCGACGCTTCGCGGACACGTGATCGCCGAACCGAATGCCTTGGCAGACGTTCTCGCCGAGCACGACATCGCCGTTGACGCATTTCTCTTTTGCCCGGCCATGCTTGAAGCCGGGCGATATACCAAGGACAACGTGCACTACGCCGTGGTGAATGGCGAACATCGCCGAGTCGAAGACACGGACTTCGCCCGCGACGCGACCTTCGGCTACTCCCATTCGAACCTGGCTGAATTTCTGGAAGAACGTTCAGCAGGGCAAGTAGCCGCGGAAAATGTTCTGAGCATCTCTCTTGACGACATTCGCGTCGGAGGAGTCGAGACGGTCTACGGCATCCTTCGCGCCACGACCAACCGGCAGTGGGTCGTGGTTAACGCGACCGAATATTCTGACATGGAGGTTGTCTCCGACGCCGTCACACGCCTTGAGAGCGAAGGCCACCACTTCGTGACCCGCTGTGGCCCTTCGTTCGTCCGCGCACTGGCCGGGCAGCAAAGCGCACAGATCCTCGATCCCCGTGACATCACGATCGACCAAAATCGCGGCCAGCATGGTCTCGTCGTCGTCGGCTCTCATGTTGGGCTGACCACCGAACAATTAGCCGAAGTGCAGCGTCGCGGCGGCCTCACAAACATCGAACTCGACGTCGAGAAGCTCTTGGACCCTGACCAACGCGAAAACCACCTAGCCCAGTCCGTCTCCGCGATTCGAGAACATCTCGCACACCAAGACGTCGCTGTGTACACAAGCCGAACGCTGATCTCGACCTCCGACCCTGCCGAGTCCCTACGCATCGCGCGGTCGGTCTCGGACGCCGTGGTCGACGTCGTATCCCGGACTCGCTCCGCCCTCCCGGCGTGGGTGGTCGCGAAGGGTGGCATCACCTCTCACGAAGTCGCACACCGCGGGTTAGACATCCGGTTGGCCAACGTTCGGGGACAATTTTTTCCCGGACAAATTTCCCTCTTCGACCCCACAGAAGCCCCCGAGGAGGTCCGCACCTGCCCATACGTCGTGTTCCCCGGCAACGTGGGCCATAAGGAGGCCCTCGCCGACGTCATCGCCCGACTCCAAGCGGCAACCCGATGAACACACCTCGACAGCACGAAGGAACCCCTAACATGACCAATACCCCAACTGTCGGCTGGATCGGACTCGGCGCCATGGGTGCGCCTATGGCCACAGTGACGGCTAGAGCCGGCCACCAGGTCACCGCATTTGACCTCAACCCCGAGGTGCTCGATTCGCTCAGGCCCACCGTTTCCTCCGCGCTATCGGCCCGAGAAGCGGCCACCGGCGTCGATGTCGTCGTCATCATGGTGGCCACGGGCCCCCAATTGGAAGCCGTGCTCTTTGGAGAGGACGGCATCTCAGACGTCCTCTCCCCCGACACAACCGTGTTAATCATGTCCACCGTCGGACCAGCCGCCGTCGAGTCAGCCGCGATCGCCCTGGCTCCCATCACTCAAAGAGTCGTTGACGCGCCCGTTTCCGGCGGTGTTTTGCGAGCCGGACAAGGAGACCTCTTGGTCATGGTTGGAGGAGCGCACGAACATATCGACGCTGTACGGCCGCTGCTCGATGCCATGTCATCGAATCACCCCGTCGTCGGGCAGGCACCCGGCGATGGACAGAAATTCAAGATCGTCAATCAACTACTGTGCGGCGTACACATTGCCGCCGCGGGCGAAGCACTCGCGCTCGCGGATTCGATGGGACTCGACGTCACTCAGTGCCATGAGGTCCTCAATGGTGGAGCAGCCCAATCCTTCATGTTTCAGGACCGCGGCTCCAGGATGGTGGCGGAAGAGTTCCACGAAGCACGCTCTGCCCTCAATATCTTCGTCAAAGACATGGGGCTGGTAACCGACGCCGCGCGAAAGGCGGAACAACCGGTTCCGTTGGCTTCAGCGGCCGAACAGCTCTACGTGCGAGGCCGTCGCGAAGGGTTTGGCCTCCACGATGACTCCGTGGTGTATCAGTTGCTTCGGACCCGTCAGAGTTGAGGTTGAGGCTCTCCGCCGTCATCTACCAGTTCACGCCATAGGCGGTCGACCTGCTCTTCCGTTTCCTCCTCAGAACCCGAGTTGTCGATCACCCACGTCGAGATCGCGCGTCGTTGTTCGTCTGTGGCCTGGGCACGGATCCGTGACCGTGCGTCGTCCGGATCCATTCCGCGCGTTGTCACGAGACGTTCGACGCGCGCCGCTTCAGGTGCTTCCACGACGATCACGCCATCGAATGAGTCTGACTGACCAGTCTCAACCAGCAACGGAATGTCTTGCACGATCACGAACGAGTCAGGATCTTCCTCCGCTGCATCCACGCGCTTGCGCGATTCGGCCCTCACCGCCGGGTGAACGATCCCGTTGAGACGCTCCCGCGCCGATTCGTCAGAGAACACCACCCGAGCCAACGCCGCACGGTCCAACGCGCCGGAGTTATCCAAAACAACGTGCCCAAAGGCCTGAATGACGTCCTCAAACACCTCCGTTCCGGGCTCCATCAGATCCCGGGCGATGGCGTCGGCGTCGATGATTTCTGCGCCACGCCGGGCTAGCATTGCGGCCACCGTCGACTTTCCCGAACCGATGCCCCCGGTCAGACCGAGGTGCCACGTTTTCTGGCTCATGACTCTCCTTCGTTCGTATGCGGCCTTCGTCTCAGCGTAGCCGCCCTCAAACACTCCTCACACTACGGATCCCCCTAAACTGGTGCGGTGACCGATTGCCAGGAAACCCGTGCCCGCAAGTACACCGTTCCTCGTGACACGCGACCCGTCGAGGCGATTCTCGAGATAAAGAAGAGCGAATTCATTGGGCATATTGCTCGAGTTGAGTCCGAGGATGAAGCGCGACGCTTTATCGAAACTCTCAGGAAGCGTTACCACGACGCCCGGCACGTTTGTTCCGCTTTTGTGATCGGTGCGGATCGTGAGATACAGCGGTCCTCCGACGACGGCGAACCTGCCGGAACCGCCGGCATTCCCATGTTGCAGGCGGTTCTTTCTCACCGCACGGACGGTGATGATGAGTCCGTCACGGATCTCTCCGATCTTTGCGCTGTTGTCGTGAGGTACTTTGGCGGGGTCAAACTGGGCGCCGGTGGACTAGTCCGCGCGTACACGGACGCGACCGTTAATGCCCTGGCTGAGGCCCACTTGATTCCTCGACGTCGGCTCCGGCATGGACTGATTCATGTACCTCACGCGCAAGCAGGCCGCTTGGAGAATGAGTTGCGGGCGGAACACTTCGTAGTTCTCGGTACCGACTATTCCTCGTCTCAGGCCACACTGACTATCGCCGTTCCCGACGACGCTGAATCTCTCAGCGGAGTCGAAGCTCGAATCGCGGCGCACTCCTCTGGCCGATGGGCTGTCACTTGGGCGGGAACTGATTGGGTGGACGGCTGATCCATCGGATACGCAGAAGGCCCCTTCACCGTGACGGTGAAGGGGCCTTTTCTCAGGCTAAACGCCTAAAGCTGCAAAGTGCTTCCCTGGCGGGAGCCGACCGGCTTAGTTGTTGCCGGTGAGCTTCTCGCGCAGTGCAGCCAGGGCCTCGTCGGAAGCGAGCGTGCCGGAATCGGCAGCTGCCTCGGAGGAGTAGCTGGCCGGAGCCGGAGCCGAAGAGGAAGCCGACGAGGTGGACGAGGAAGAACCAGCGGCCGCGGTGGCGGCAGCATCGGCATCCTCGGCCAGGGCCTTGCGGACCTGTTCCTTGTGAGCTTCCCAGCGGGCCTGGGCATCAGCGTACTGCTGCTCCCAGTTGGCGCGCTGTGCCTCGAAGCCCTCGAGCCATTCGTTGGTCTCGGGGTCGAAGCCCTCGGGGTACTTGTAGTTGCCCTGCTCGTCGTATTCGGCAGCCATGCCGTACATGGCCGGATCGAACTCGGTGCCCTCGGGGTCGACGCCTTCGTTGGCCTGCTTAAGGGACAGCGAGATGCGACGACGGTCCAAATCGATGTCGATGACCTTGACGAAGAGTTCTTCGCCCACGGAAACGACCTGCTCGGCGAGATCCACGTGGCGGACCGCGAGCTCGGAGATGTGGACGAGGCCCTCGATGCCGTCTTCGACGCGAACGAACGCACCGAAGGGAACCAGCTTGGTGACCTTACCGGGAACAACCTGGCCCAGCGCGTGAGTGCGGGCGAAGGTCTGCCAGGGATCTTCCTGAGTGGCCTTGAGCGAGAGCGAAACACGCTCGCGGTCCAGATCCACTTCGAGAACCTCGACGGTGACTTCCTGGCCAACCTCGACGACCTCGGAGGGGTGGTCGATGTGCTTCCAGGAAAGCTCGGAAACGTGGACGAGTCCGTCGACGCCGCCGAGATCCACGAACGCACCGAAGTTGACGATCGAGGAAACGACGCCGGTACGAACCTGGCCCTTTTCGAGCTTGTTGAGGAAGGAGGAACGGACCTCGGACTGGGTCTGCTCGAGCCATGCACGGCGGGACAGGACCACGTTGTTGCGGTTCTTGTCCAGCTCGATGATCTTGGCTTCGATCTCCTGGCCGATGTACGGCGCGAGGTCGCGCACGCGGCGCATCTCCACCAACGAAGCGGGGAGGAATCCGCGAAGGCCGATGTCGAGGATGAGGCCACCCTTGACGACCTCGATGACGGTACCGGTAACGACGCCGTCCTCTTCCTTGATCTTCTCGATATCGCCCCAAGCACGCTCGTACTGAGCGCGCTTCTTGGACAAGATCAGGCGGCCTTCCTTGTCCTCTTTGGTCAGGACGAGAGCCTCAACCTCATCACCAACGGCAACAACTTCACCGGGATCGACGTCGTGCTTGATGGAAAGTTCGCGGGACGGGATGACGCCTTCGGTCTTGTACCCGATATCCAGCAGAACTTCGTCGCGGTCAACCTTGACAACTTCGCCAGAAACAAGATCGCCGTCGTTGAAGTACTTGATGGTCTCGTCAACGGCCTTGAGGAACTCTTCTTCGGTTCCGATATCGTTGATCGCGACCTGCGGGGTGTTGGTGGTCATGTAGTAGGGGCTCCGATGTGGATAGATTTTGTACTCGGTCGACCCCGCCCTGTCCATTGGACGTGTTGGGACGAAGCCGAACATTTATTGGACTGCGCGAAGAAAAAACGCGCCCTATCAGTGTATGACGTGCGGCAAACACGGTCAACGCCGAATACGCGGAAAATCCCCGCGTGTCGGGCATTAATTCATCAATTCGGCGTGAGTTACGCCGCATGACCCGGAACCCGAGACCGTAAGCCGTATCAGCCATAACGCCTGCAGGTTCCGGGGGTATACCCGCCGGAAAGCCCCAACGTTTCCCGACGTGCGCGGCGCTAGAAGTCGAAATCGCAGAACGGCTCGTCGTCGACCGAGAAGAGATGCGTAGCCTGTACGACCCCTTCCCCGCGGATCACACCGAAACGTGCCTCCACCTTGCACCCACGGAACACCGCCGAGGCCAAGCGATCCACCGAGAAGCGCACCCGGGGAGCCTCCGGGACCAAATCGGCGTCGTCTTCGGAGGTGCTCCCCCGCTCACCGACCGGCGGCAACTCTTCGGAAGCCGTCACGGTCCCGACACCGTTTTTCACGCTGAGCGCGTACGCACCAGTCACGAGACCCATGGGATCATCCACCAGGATCACAAGGTCGCCGTCGATGGGATAACGGCGGGCTTCAAGAACCTTCTGAACATCGAGAATTCGCGTCCAGATGAGATCCTCATCTTCGGTCAGGACCACGTTCCGTGGATTGGCAATGAGCGCATCCAAGGGCTGCCCCGGCGATTCGTCGAGTATCAAGGAATCGACGAGGTCAAGCTGAAGGAGATGATCCCAGAGGGCAACCCACGCAGCGGTGGTCGCCGCTTGAACGTCCACGACTTTCGCCCGGGAGACATCATGCTCCCGGCCCTGATGCTCGATGACGGCAAATCCGTCCACGCCCTTCGCCCCGCGATACACGAAGGCTTCTCGTTTAAGACGAGGCTTCATGGACTCTTCGCCCAGAGACACGATGCCTAGGCGGTCATCGATGATCTTGTCCGACCGCGAGATTTGACCCGGGATGATTTGGAGGCGTCGCTCGTTAAGGTCACGCGCCAGCTCGACGAGGTCACGCGGCTCGGCTTCGACGATGGTGCCGCCTTCCGCACCCGTGGCCTCCATGACCTCGGTTAGGATCCTCGGCTTGGATCGAAGATTGATGTCGTAGGTGCACAGTCGAGTACTAATCCCGAAGCCAAATCGACCGTAAATGCCCCCTTCGGTCGCCGTGAGTGCGGCCAACGGGTAGCCGTTACGCTGCGCTTCCTCAAGCTCGGACTGCATCATTTGGCGTAGCAATCCTCGGCGTCGATGGGTCGACGA
Source organism: Kocuria sp. HSID16901 (assembly GCF_003989425.1). Lineage (NCBI taxonomy): Bacteria > Bacillati > Actinomycetota > Actinomycetes > Micrococcales > Micrococcaceae > Kocuria > Kocuria sp. HSID16901. The sequence continues at coordinate 529,277 of NZ_RBLM01000002.1, forward strand.
GACGCTCACACCGGTGATCCCCCAGAGACCCAGCACGGATGCTCCCACATTGATTCGCATGGGGAAGCCGAGGATCGTGGCCACGGGCTTCGGGCTACCTCCCGCCCAGTCCGGTAGGTCTGCCGTGTCCTCGAAACCCCGAACAACGACTCCGGACTTTTCATCGTGACGGGCCCTATAGTCCTGGATCTCCGCCTCACCGGGAGTCGCATGAAATCCGTGGGCGATGCGGGTGGAAATCCGCCGATACTCATCGGTGGCCCTTCCGTCTTTTCCCGTGAACTCGGTCAGATGGATCGGTTTCAGACTCATGTCAGTGCTCCCTCGTCGTGTCGAATCGGTTCCGTCGGTGCGTCGTGAGGTTAGTGGGCTGCGTCGTTCCAGGATCGACCGTGACCCATCTGAACCTCTAGAGGCACCGCGAGTTCCACGGCACCACCCATTTCATCGCGAAGAATTCCCTCGGCAGCCTCGAGTTCTCCCGGTGCGACCTCAAGAATGAGTTCGTCATGGATCTGCAGCAACATCCTGGTGCGCATATTGCCTTCGTTGAGACGGCGCTCCACCCCGAGCATTGCCTTCTTGATGATGTCGGCCGCCGAACCCTGAATCGGAGCGTTCAGAGCCGCCCGCTCAGCCATCTCCCGCAACTGCCGGTTATCCGATTGGAGATCCGGCAGGTACCGACGACGCCCCAGCATGGTTTCGGTGTATCCGTCCCGACGAGCCTGCTCCACAACCTCGCGGAGGTAGGTCCGCACGGCGCCAAACCGCTTGAAGTAGTTGCTCATGAGTCCACGCGCTTCATCGACGCCAATGCGGAGCTGCTTTGACAGGCCGTACGACGAGAGGCCGTACGCGAGACCGTAGCTCATCGCCTTGACCTTGGAACGCATTTCCGGAGTGACCTCAGACGGCTCAACTCCGAAAACCTGAGAGCCCACGAAACGGTGCAGGTCCTCCCCGGATCGATAGGCCTCGATGAGCCCCTCATCTCCTGAGAGATGGGCCATGATGCGCATTTCGATCTGGGAGTAGTCGGCGGTCAGCAAGGTTTCGTAGCGTGTGCCGTTGACCTCGTCTGGGGCGACCACGAATACGCCACGAATCTGCCGACCTTCGTCCGTGCGGATCGGAATATTTTGTAGGTTCGGTTCCGTGGAGGAAAGTCGCCCAGTGGAGGCGATGGCCTGTTGGAACGTCGTGTGGATGCGTCCATCCGAGGCGATCGCCTTCTTGAGGCCCTCGACAGTCTGCTTGAGCTTCGTTTGGTCCCGGTACCTCATGAGACCCGTCAAAAATCGCTCCCCCGGTGAATCCGGAGCGGCGTTTTCCAAAAGGTTTTGTAAGGATTCCACGTCGGTCGAATACCCGGACTTGATCTTGCGTGTCTTGGGCATGTCCAGCTCATCGAACAGCACGGTTTGAAGCTGCTTGGGCGAGCCCAAATTGACCTCGTGGCCCGCGGCATCCCAGGCGCTGTCTTGGGCCTGCTTGGCCTGCCCAGCAAAGTTATTGATGAACCCATCCAAGGCTTCCGCATCGACGCTCACGCCTCGGCGCTCCATGGATCCCAAGACCTGCGTGAGGGGAAGCTCCAATTCTCGGGAGAGAGCCGTCATGTTCTTTTCGGCGAGCTCCTGGTCCAGCCGCACGCTCAACGCCTCCGTCAGCGAAGCCAACTGTGCCTCGTAGTCTGAATCCACGGCGGTGTCGAACAGCGCGCCTTGCGCATCATCCTCGGCAGGTTCCGGCAAGGAAGAGTGCAGGTACTGACCCACGAGGTCCTCAAAAACGTGCTCGCGGCGTCGCTGCAGAGGAATGAATCCACACAGGTAGGCCGAGAGGGCCGGATCATCCACCACACCGCGCAGTTCCACGCCGATCTCGGCGAAGGACTTATAAGCGTCTTTGGCGTTGAACACGATTTTGGGCTTTTCCTCGTCTTCGAGCCACGAGGTGAGGGCGGAATGGGCATCTTCAGCGAGTTCCGCCCACGGGAACCACGCTGCATGTGGTCCCGAAACTAACGTCACGCCAACGATGTCCTTCTCGTGGGCCCTGCCGGTCTCTCCGTTGCCATAGTGTGGCCGAAGGGTAATCGCGGTTGCCGCTCGCGCCGATTCAGAATCCCCAGCAGCGCTGGCGTCGCCGGCGGCTCGGTCCAACCACGCCGTCACCTCTTTGCTGGTTGCCGGCTCTTGGACCTCTTCAATGGTGCTTTCGACAACCGTCTGCTCCGCCGCGTCTTCGCCGTAGAGAGCGAAGAGACGGTCTCGGAGCGAATTGAATTCCAGCTTGTCGAAGAGTTCATTGATCCTCTCCCGATCTGGCCGCGGCTCTTCGGTTTGCTCCACAGTGATCGGAAGCGCGACATCCGTGACCAATCGGTTAAGACGACGATTGCGGCGGACATCGTCGATGTGGGCCCGGAGAGCCTCTCCCTTCTTGCCGGGGATTTCGTCCGCGTGGCTCAGGATTTCTTCGAGGTCCCCATATTTAGCGATCCATTTGGCGGCAAACCCGGGGCCGACGCCGGGTACGCCCGGAAGGTTATCCGCCTTCTCGCCAGTAAGCGCCGCGAGGTCGGGATACTTTTCCGGTGGAACCGCGTATTTTTCTTCGATCGCGGCCGCATCCATCCTCGGAAGATCTTTCGTGACGCCTTGCCGCGGATACAGGACGGTCACGTGATCGTTGACCAGCTGGAAGGCGTCGCGGTCGCCAGAGACCACCAGGACCTCCATCCCGGCTTCCGCGCCGAGAACGGACATCGTGGCAATGACGTCGTCGGCTTCGAACCCTTCTACGGTCACACTGTGGATGTTCATCGCATCCATGACCTGCTGAATTAACTCGACCTGACCGATGAATTCCTGCGGGGTTTCATCGCGACCGGCCTTGTACTCCGAGTATTCCTCCGAGCGGACGGTGGGTCCGGAGAGATCGAAAGCTACCGCTACGTGCGTCGGTTGTTGACCTTTGATGAGGTTGATCAACATGGCGACGAACCCGTATACGGCATTCGTGCATTGGCCTGTCGATGTCGAGAAGTTCTCGGCAGGCAAAGCGAAGAAGGCCCTGAAAGCCATCGAATGTCCGTCGATGAGCAACAGGCGCTGCTTGCCGTTCTGGCTACTGGGTGTGGAGGATGAAGCGGAAGTCACCCTTCAATCCTAGTCATGGCCGGAAGCGAGATGTGAGTCTGGGACCACGAAACTGTGGATGGACCGCCTGGATGAGGCCGTCATGCACAGTACACAGGGTTCCCTCCCGGCCCCTGTCTGGGTTAGGAAACCTGAGAGACGACCGTTTCGGCGACCTCGCGCATCGACAGGCGACGGTCCATCGACGTCTTCTGAATCCACCGGAAAGCTTCCGGTTCGCTCAAACCCATCTTGGTGATCAGCAGGGACTTTGCGCGATCCACGAGCTTTCGTGTTTCAAACTGGTCCTTGAGGCCCGTAACCTCTTTCGCTAAGGCCTTGATCTGTTCGTAGCGGCTCATGGCCACCTCGATCGAGGGAATGAGGTCGTGCTCGGTAAACGGCTTGACCACGTAGGCCATAGCACCGGCTTCCGTGGCGCGGTCCACGAGTTCTTTCTGGCTGAACGCGGTGAGGAGGACGACGGGAGCAATCTGTTCCTTCGCGATGACCTCAGCGGCACTGATTCCGTCCATTTTGGGCATCTTGACGTCCATGAGCACAACGTCCGGCTGATGCTGACGAGTCAGCTCCACGGCTTCTTCGCCGTCACCAGCCTCGGCCACAACGTCAAAGCCCTGGTCTTTGAGAATTTCGACGATGTCGAGGCGAATCAGCGCTTCATCTTCGGCCACCACGACCGTACGGCGTTCCGTCTCAGATTCGTTCATCTGAGTCTTCTCTTCCAGGTTCGTGGTGTCCTGTTCTGGCGTCGGGTCTGTCACCGTGCACTCCTCTGGTAAGCGGTCATCATCAAGACCGTGGCCGCCGTGTATGGATGGGCTTCTCCCCTATTTTACGTGCACAGGCGCCGTTCCTGCGCGGTCTTCACCGCCTGTTGATGATTATTCCGACACATCCATCGGCTCGAGGCAACAGAAAAGCCCGGCGCTTCTCTGGGAAGCGTCGGGCTCTTCATGGTGTCAGTTCCTCAGAAGTCAGGCTCCCGAGACGGCGTTGGCCAGCAATTCGAGGGATTCCTCGAGTTGATCCTGCTTGACCAAGGGCATTCCGAGTTCCTGCGCGAACTTCGGGTCCATAGCCGACCAGTCGTAAGTCAGCGTGACGTCGGTCGAGTCGGAGCCGGTGGACTCGAGGCTCCAGGTCCACTCCCAACCCGGGGGTTCCTCACCCGCAGGTGCGGTCTTCCAGGCGATCAACTTGTTCTCGTCGTAACCGGTCACGAAGTTGTCGGTCTTGTAGTCGCCGCCCATGTGCTCACCATTCATGTTCATGGTGAACTTCACGCCGGATTTTTCGATGCGATCGGTCCGATCATCGGAGACCACGAATCCCGATCCGTCGAATTCGTGGTGACGCTCAGGGTTGCTCAAGAGATCAAAGATTGCCTTGGCCGGAGCGTCGATAGAGCGGCTGACCGTAATGGACGTGGTGTCAGACATGCGTTCTCCTACTGTTGGACTTCGGTGGTTCATCCCCGGGAGTCCCGAGGAAACCCTGTCCTCACCACCCTAGTGGCACCGACCACACGGCACCCAACGGTCTGAGGGCTATCAGCCACGAGCTGATTCGTTCAATTCTGCCTTCCCGTGAGCGGGTTTTCTGGTGACCTCGACCGCGCCGTCACCCTTCAAGGCCTTCCGTTCCCGCTAGCATGAAGGCATTCGGATGTGGCCATTTTCGGCCGTCGAAGACGGAACCCAATCCAAGGACACAGACATGACGCGACTCGTAACCGCTAACCTCTTTTCGACCCTTGACGGGGCCGTTGAAAATCCCGCCGCTTGGCAAGGCGACGCCTTCGACGACATCTTGGCACAGGTGATGACGTCGACACTTTCCTCGGTCGACGACGTCCTCCTCGGGCGTTCGACCTATGACATGTGGGCCTCGCATTGGACCCGCGACGACGTCGAAGACCCTTTCAAGGACTTCATCAACTCCGTACCCAAACACGTAGCATCGCGAACGCTCGCCCGTGAATCGGTGACCTGGGACAACTGTTCCGTCATCGACGTCGAGCTCTTAGAATTCGTCCGCTCCCTCAAAGAAACCGAAGGGCGCGACATCTCGATCCAGGGAAGCCTCAGTGTGATTGCCCAGCTTCTGGAGGCCGGGCTGCTGGACCGCCTCACGCTCATCGTTCACCCAGTGATGGCCGGATCCGAACGACGTCTCAGCGATTCGATGGATTTGTCCTCCGGACCGCTTTCGTTGACGCTCCTGGACCACCAAGTCAACACCAAGGGAACCGTCGTTCTGACGTACGGTCCCGCCTCCTAAGCTCGTCCTGGCACTAAAAAAGCGGCCTTCCCAGCTATTTTTCATAGCTGGGAAGGCCGCTTTGTAGCAATGGTGCCCAAGGTGGGACTCGAACCCACACTCCGTGAAGAACCGCATTTTGAGTGCGGCGCGTCTGCCAATTCCGCCACTTGGGCCAGTCTCGTCAACGGCTTGCGTCGACTCGAACCATGAATACTTTACACAATCCTTGGTCCGTGCGGAAATCCATAGCCCAGCTGTGGCCAGCGCCACCCGGCGAACGGGGCAAGGGAGGCTTCCCCTGCCCCGTCGACGCGCGCCGGGCGTCGATGACCGAGGCCCTCGACCACAGCTAAATGCACCAAGTTAGTGCTTGTACGGCCCGAGTTTTTCGCGGCTCTCGGGAGCACGAGCCCCCGAATCGTCAAGGTCACCGACGCGGTGGACCTTGACCATGTTGGTCGAACCTGCGACACCCAAAGGTGTACCCGCCGTCATCACGAGCAGCTCATCGGGCTTGACCAGGTCATATTTGAGAAGATAGCGGTCGACCGCTTCCGTCATGCTGTCGGTGTCATAACACTCGGACTGCTGCACCGCGTCGACGCCCCAGAACAAGGCCATGAAGGCACGCACCTTGTCGTCCGGGGTAAAGGCCAGCACCGGCTTGGACGGGCGCAAACGGCACAAACGACGTGCCGAGTCTCCGGACTGCGTGAACGTGCAGATGTAGTTGACGTTGAGCTGGTCAGCAATGTTCACGGCCGCAAGCGTCACGGCACCGCCACGGGTTCGAGGCGAAGAGCCCAAGGCCGGAACACGATCCAAACCGTGCTTCTCCGTGGACTCGACGATGCGCGCCATCGTCTGAATGGTGATGATCGGGTACTTACCCACGGAGGTTTCGCCGGACAGCATCACAGCATCCGCCCCGTCAAGAATCGCATTGGCGCAGTCGGAAGCCTCGGCGCGGGTCGGCATGGGGTTGGTGATCATGGACTCGAGAACCTGGGTCGCCACGATCACGGGCTTGGCCCAACGGCGGGCCAGCGTAATGGCCTTCTTCTGGACGAGGGGCACCTCTTCCAGCGGGTACTCCACACCGAGGTCACCACGGGCCACCATGATGCCGTCGAATTTATCGACGATGTCTTGGAGGTTATCCACGGCCTGCGGCTTCTCGATCTTGGCAATCACCGGAAGACGAAGACCCTCTTCCTCCATGATCTCGTGAACGCGGGTGATGTCGTCGCCCGAACGAACGAAGGACAGGGCGATGATGTCCACACCCGTCTGCAAGGCCCAGCGAAGGTCCTTTTCGTCCTTCTCCGTCAGTGCAGGAACCGAGACTGCGACACCGGGGAGATTGATCCCCTTGTGGTCGGAGACCTTGCCGCCGACGACGACCCGGGTGGTGACCGTCGTGGCATCCACCTGGGTGGCCTCGAGGCGGACCTTTCCGTCGTCGATCAGGAGCGCATCTCCGGGACGCACGTCGCCGGGAAGTCCCTTATAGGTGGTGCCACAGATGTCCTGATTACCCGGAACATCGTCAATGGTGATCTTGAAAACGTCACCTGGCTCCAGGTTGACGGGACCATCAGCGAAAGTTTCCAAGCGGATCTTCGGTCCCTGAATGTCGGCCAAGATCGCGACGTTCTTGCCGAGATGAGCCGCGGCACGCCGGACATTGTCGTAATTGTTGATGTGGACTTCGTGGTCACCGTGGCTCATGTTCAGCCGGGCAACATTCAGTCCAGCGGAGATGGCCTCCGAGACTTTGTCGTAGGTGGAAAGGGCAGGTCCAAGGGTACATACGATTTTTGCGCGTCTCATAGCGTCAACTCTAGTTCCCTCAATGCCACATGAACAGTAAGGCGAGGCAACATCCCCGGGTTAAGAATGGTGTCGTCATGGTCATCGTCACGAACTGTAGCCGGCCGATTCCATCTGCGTTTCCCCTAGAAACCGGGGATTTTCCGGGATTACCGGGGTAAAGCACCGAGGGTAGATATACCTCACATACGGTTACCCCACATCCCAAATTTCCCACATCTACCCACACTCGCCAGGTCACGGTCCTAGCCGTAGGGTCGTCACGACTACAGTGGAGGTGGTGCTCATCATGCACCGCTCAGATCACCCATTGCGTCTGTGCGTACAACGGACAAGAGGAGAAACCTTTGGCCACGACCCTCGTGCTCTACGGATCAAATTACGGATACACCCGTTCGTACGCCGAATGGATCGCCGAGGATTTGGATGGTCGCGCACTCGCAGTGAGCGACGCCACCGGAGACGACGTCGCCCAGGCTGATCTCGTGGTGTTGGGAGCCAGCGATTACGCGGGAAAGCTGACGAATGCCGACCAGTTTAAGGCTTTGGACGCCGCCCTTTCGCCCAAGAAGAAGGGCTTCTTCACCGTCTCCTTTTCCGGAGATGTGTCCCAGCCGACGGAGAAACTCGATGCACTCATCGCGAAGAACCTCGGCGAGGTCTATCAGGAAGGCGCACCCACGGCTCACTTTCGCGGCGGAATCGACTACTCGGTTCTCTCCCGAGCACACAAAACCGCAATGGTCGGCGTCAAAACCTTTTTGAAATCTAAGCCGCACAAATCAGAGACCGACCGTCAGATGATCGACTGTTACGGCGGTTCGGCCGACTATCGCGACCGGTCATCCATCACGCCGTTCATCGAGGCGCTGAAGGCCCTCTGACGACGGCATCCACTCGACATGCCATGAGCCCCCGGATTCTGGAGAAGAATCCGGGGGCTCACTCGTCCGCGACCGGCGATGCGCCGTCGTGGTCGGTTACAACAGATTGATCGGTCGGTCCGAAGGCGAAACCGGTTCCGGAAGAACCGTGGTTCCCACCAAATGCCGCTCTACCGCCGCAGCGCAGGCTCGACCCTCGGCGATGGCCCACACCACGAGCGACTGACCCCGGCCAGCGTCGCCGCAGGAAAAGACGCCGGGCACGTTGGTCATGTACTGGTCGTCGCGGGCCACGTTGGTCCGAGAGTCGAATTCCGCTCCGGCCTGATCCACGATGTCTTCCGAATCCTGACCGGTGAAGCCGAGGGCCAGGAACACGAGATCCGCAGGAATGACCCGCTCACTTCCCGCTTTGGGCCCTCGAGTGCCGTCGTCACGGTATTCCGTGTCGGCGATCTTGAGACCGGTGAGGACGCCGTCCTCCCCCACGAATTCGATGGTCGACGCGAGGTAGTTTCGGTCGCCGCCTTCCTCGTGGGCGCTGGCGACCTCGAAGAGATTCGGGAACATCGGCCACGGTTCGTGGTCGGCACGTTCCTCTGGAGGGCGCTTACCAATGGCCAGCGTCGTCACGGAAGCCGCCTTCTGCCGGTTCGCGGTACCGATGCAATCCGCGCCGGTATCGCCACCGCCCAAAATCACCACGTGTTTGCCTTCGGCCGAAATCTGATCCGGAACGTCGTCGCCAGCGATCACGCGATTCGACTGCACGAGGTAATCCATGGCGAAGTGAACACCGTCGAGTTCACGTCCGGGAATCGGTAGGTCTCGAGGCTTGGTTGCCCCGGTGGCCACGATCACGGCGTCATAACGACGTCGGAGCTGGTCCCAGGAAATATCCCGACCGATCTCTACTCCCGCGCGGAATCGGGTACCTTCCTCGCGCATCACGTCCAAACGGCGATCCAGCACCGATTTTTCCATCTTGAAGTCGGGAATTCCGTAGCGGAGAAGCCCGCCGATACGGTCGTCTCGTTCGTAGACGGCCACCGTGTATCCGGCCTGTGTGAGTTGCTGCGCAGCGGCCAGTCCGGCCGGACCGGAACCCACCACGGCCACCGTCTTGTCGACCAAGCGCTCTGGCAGGTGAGGCTCAATCAGCCCCTCGTCGAAGGCCTTCTCACCGATCGTGTATTCGACCTGTTTGATGGTCACGGCCGGCTGGTTGATCCCCAGAACGCACGACGACTCGCACGGTGCGGGGCACACGCGACCGGTGAATTCCGGAAAATTATTGGTCGCGTGCATGCGCTGCACTGCCTCGGCGGTCTTGTCGCGCCACATGAGGTCGTTCCACTCCGGGATCAAATTGCCCAGCGGGCACCCCTGATGGCAGAAGGCCACGCCACAGTCCATGCACCGGGACGCTTGTTCCTTGAGGACCGCCGAGTCTTGCTCGACCTGGACCTCTTTCCAGTCTCGAATTCGCACCGGTACGGGGCGTTTGGGCCGGTCAACTCGATGATTGTGCTTCAAAAAGCCTCTCGGATCAGCCACGTGCGGTCTCCTCCAAAATTTCTTGCCAGACCTGATCCCCATCGGGATCCGTTCCTTCAGCTTCGGCGCGCGCCCTAATGTCTCGAACCGCTGCGAAGTCCCGCGGTAGGACGCGTGTGAACCGTGCGAGAGACCCCTCGGGATCGGCCAACATGGTCCGAGCGATCTCCGAGTCGGTCTCCGCCACATGCTGACGGAGCAGGTCCAGGACAATTTCTTCTTCATGCGGGTCGAGCCCGGCGAAGGTCAATTCCCCCGACTCGCGCGCGGCTTTGTTGACATCCATGACGTCGAGGTCCAGGACATACGCCACGCCTCCCGACATACCGGCTCCGAAATTTCGGCCCGTGTCGCCCAAGATCAGAGCAACACCACCGGTCATGTACTCGCAGCCGTGGTCGCCAATTCCTTCGACGACGGCGGTGGCGCCCGAGTTTCGAACCAGGAATCGTTCACCGACCTGGCCTCGAAGGAACATCTCGCCGCTGGTCGCTCCATATCCGATGACGTTGCCCGCGATCACGTTGTCCTGAGCGATGAACAACGCGTCCGACTCCGGCCGGACGATGATGCGGCCACCCGAAAGCCCCTTGCCCGTGTAGTCGTTGGCGTCGCCCGTCAACCGGATAGTGATGCCCTGGGGCAAAAACGCACCGAGAGACTGGCCCGCCTGACCGTGAAGGTTCAAGGTAATGGTGTCGTCCTCCAGGAAGTCGGCACCGAAGGTCTGCGTCACGCGGTGCCCCAACATCGTGCCGATCGCCCGATCGGTGTTGATGATCGTGTGATCGATGGAGACGGGGCGACGATCGCGCAATGCTGGTTCCGCGAGCCGGATAAGCTCGTTATCCATGTGCAATTCCAGCTCGTGGTCTTGCGGACGAGTATTTCGGATGCCTTCGTTTCCGAACTCGTCGGCAGAGGAACGCAGGATATCGCGCAGGTCCAGCCCATCGGCCTTCCAATGGGCCACAGCCTTGCGGGTGTCGAGCACTTCCGCGTGACCTATCGCCTCGGCGAGGCTCCGGAATCCCAGTTCGGCCAAATACTCGCGAATCTCCTGCGCGATGAATTCGAAGAAGTTCACCACGTGATCGGCTTGACCACGGAAGCGTTCGCGCAACTGCGGATTTTGGGTCGCGATGCCCACCGGGCACGTGTCCAGGTGGCACTTGCGCATCATGATGCAGCCTTCGACCACCAAAGGTGCGGTCGCGAAACCGTATTCTTCCGCCCCCAGCAGTGCCGCCACGACGACGTCGCGGCCTGTCTTCATTTGGCCGTCGGCTTGGACCACCACACGATCGCGCAGCCCGTTGAGCAGCAGGGTCTGTTGCGTTTCGGCGAGACCGAGTTCCCACGGGGCTCCGGCGTGTTTGAGGGAGTTCATGGGTGCCGCACCGGTGCCGCCGTCGTGACCCGAAACGAGGACGACGTCGGCCTTCGCCTTAGTGACGCCGCTTGCTACGGTGCCGATCCCCATTTCCGAGACCAGTTTGACGTGGACCCGAGCTTCCGGGTTCGCCCGCTTGAGGTCGTAGATGAGCTGGGCCAGGTCTTCAATCGAATAGATATCGTGATGCGGTGGCGGTGAAATCAGCGAGACACCCGGCGTCGCGTGACGGGTGCGGGCAACCCACGGATAAACCTTGGCCGACATCAATTGGCCGCCCTCACCCGGCTTAGCGCCCTGTGCCATCTTGATTTGGAGGTCGGTCGCGTTGGTTAGGTACAAGCTCGTGACGCCAAAACGTCCTGAGGCTATCTGCTTGATGGCCGAACGACGTTCAGGATCCAGCAAACGGTCGAGGTCCTCGCCGCCTTCTCCCGTATTCGATTTGGCCCCCAGACGGTTCATCGCAATGGCGAGGGTCTCGTGGGCCTCCTTCGAAATGGATCCGTAGGACATTGCGCCCGTGGAGAATCGACGAACGATCTCGCTGACGGGCTCGACCTCCTCGAGAGGCACCGAGGGACGCGTCGACCTGAAATCCAAGAGTCCACGAAGGGTCATGAGATCCTTCGACTGGTCGTCCACCAGCTTGGTGTAGGACTTGAAAATGTCGTAGCTCCGAGTCTTCGTGGCGTGCTGGAGCCGGAAGATCGTGTGCGGATTGAACAAGTGCGGCGGCCCGTCACGACGCCAGTCGTACTCGCCGCCGGTCTCCAGGCTTCGATACGGAATCTTCACGCCGTCCTGAGGGTAGGCACGATCGTGACGAGACTTGACCTCGGCGGCAATGACGTCGAGCCCCACACCGCCCATTTGGGAGTGCGTTCCGGTGAAATATTCGTCCACGAGCGACTGCGCAAGTCCCAATGCCTCAAAGGTTTGAGCGCCGCAATATGAGCTGACCGTCGAAATGCCCATCTTGGACATGATCTTCTGCAGGCCTTTACCCAAGGCCTTGATGAGGTTCGTGGTCGCCTGTTGAGCCGTGACACCGGTCAGGTCACCGGTGGCGACCAGCTGTTCCACGGATTCCATGGCCAGGTACGGGTTGACCGCAGAAGCACCAAAGCCCACCAGGGCAGCAATGTGATGCACTTCCCGGACGTCACCGGCCTCGACGACGAGCGCCACCTTGGTGCGGGTCGCGGAGCGCAACAGGTGGTGGTGCACCGCCGCCGTGAGAAGGAGCGAAGGAATAGGTGCCCAGTTGGCGTTCGAATTACGGTCTGACAGCACGACGTATTCGATGCCGCGGTTCACGGCCGCAGAGACTTTCTCGCAAATTTCGGAGATCCGAGACCGTAATGCCGCTTCTCCCCCGGCGGGTTCGTACAGACCCCTCACTTTGAGCGCGGCCGGCATGCCGTCGTCGTCCTCGATGTACATGATCTTGTCGAGCTGGTCGTTGTCGATCACGGGGAAATCGAGCTCGAGCTGACGTGTGGGCACGTACCCGTTGCGCAAAAGGTTTCCGTTGGGCCCCAGCGATGATCGCAGGGAGGTGACGAGCTCTTCGCGGATCGAGTCCAACGGCGGGTTCGTCACCTGGGCGAAGGACTGGATGAAGTAGTCGAACAGCAATCGAGGCCGGCCGGAGAGGACCGCGATGGGCGTATCCGTGCCCATCGCGTAGATCGGCTCGGCACCCTTCGCCGCCATCGGCCCGAGCAGTGACTTCAGTTCCTCGTGTGTGTATCCAAAAGTTTGCTGACGCACGAGAATCGACTGAGCCGACGGATTGCGGTGCTCACGCTCGGGAAGATCGGCGAGCCGCATGATGTTGCGATCCGCCCACTCTTTCCAGGGGTTGCGGGCCGCGACGTCGTCCTTGACCTCCTGATCAGGAACGATCCGGCCCTCGCGGGTGTCGACCAAGAAGATCTTGCCCGGAGCGACGCGTCCCTTGGAGACAATCTTCGTGTCACCCAGATCGACGACGCCGACTTCGGATGCAAAGATCACCAGTCCATCTTCGGTTTCCCAGTAGCGGCCCGGACGTAGCCCGTTACGGTCCAGCACGGAACCCACCAGTTCACCGTCGGTAAAGGTCACGGCGGCCGGGCCATCCCACGGTTCCATGAGGGTCGAGTGATACCGATAAAACGCGCGGCGCGCCTCATCCATGCTCTCGTGGTTCTCCCAGGCCTCAGGAATCATCATCATGATGGCCTCGGTTACGGAACGCCCAGAAAGCATGAGCAGCTCCAAGACCTCGTCGAAAGACTGTGAGTCGGAGGCGCCGACGGAACAGATCGGAAAGAGTTCTTCCGGACGGCGTCCGAGCACCGGGGATTTGAGCTGCGACTGACGCGCACGCATCCAGTTGCGGTTGCCCTTGACGGTATTGATCTCACCGTTGTGAGCGATGGTGCGGAACGGCTGGGCCAGAGGCCATGAGGGGAAGGTGTTGGTGGAAAACCGCGAATGCACGATCGCCAGGCGGGTCACGAAGGCCGGATCAGAAAGGTCGGGGTAGAACGGCTCCAACTGGGCCGTCGTCAGCATGCCCTTGTACGTGATGGTGCGCGTCGAGAAGGACGGGAAGTAGATCCCCAACTTATGCTGCGCCCGCTTACGCAGACGGAAGGCCTTTTGGTCGAGCTGCCGTCGCTGCTGGTCGGCGTCCAACTCGATCACCGGGATGTGTCCCGTGACGGCTTGATCTGCCTCGTCGGTGATGGCTTCCGCGATAAACATCTGCACGAAATACGGCATGACGGCGCGGGCGGATCCCCCCACGATGCTGGAGTCCACCGGTACCTCGCGCCAACCGACCACCCGGGTTCCTTCACCCTCGGCCATTTCGGTCAAGGACTGCAGAAGCTCCTCGGAGTTGACTCCATCGGTCGGAAGATAGGCCGTGCCGACGGCGTATTTCCCCAGCGGAGGAAGCTCGAAGTCGACGACGGACCGGAAAAAGTCGTCCGGGATCTGCGTCATCACGCCAGCGCCGTCGCCCGTGCCTTTGTCGGCTCCGACGGCACCGCGATGTTCCAGTGAACGGAGAGCGGTCAGGGCTTTGTCGACGACGTCGTGCGTGGCCTCTCCCGTCAAGCTGGCGATCATCGCCAACCCACAGGCGTCCTTTTCGAACTCCGGGTCATACAGTCCGTGTTTCTCCGGAATGTCCGCGAACGTCTTGAACGGTGAAGGTGCGTGGCCGCGTCCCTCGGCGGAATCGGTCATATCGAAACCATTCAAAGTGGAGCCTCTCCTCCTCGTGTCAGTCCGTGAACTCATGCCAGGTCAGTGCCCTGCGAGTTCGTCGGTGCCACGTACTCCTGACGAGCCGGCACCGCGGTTCGGCGAACCGGTGGATCCAACATCCCTGTCGATCGGGTTTCACGTGCGGGTCTTGAGGTTCCGACGTCGAACGGGAGAGGAAGGGTCACGGCTGCTGGCGCAACGAGCGCGACCGGTCGGAGCTCTAGGCCCCGACGATCCAACGGTCACCGCGTCTTTGCAGCTACTACGAGATATTCCGGCGCTGTGTGGTGCACGCACCGAGTCGATCATGTTGCCTCGCCTGTGATGTGATGCGGCGGCAAGGCACGACTTTCCCATGTGTTGTTCCGCCAAAGTACCACGACGTGACCCACGTCCCTGAATGACGTCTCAACTTCTCCACGTATTACGGCTGAGATACAGAATCATTACGAGCACGAAAAGAGGGCCGGTTCCATTTCTGGAACCGGCCCTCTTCAACTCCCATGTGGTTAGGCTTCGACGGCCGTGGCGTCGCGATCCTTGGAAATATCCTCAGGATCTTTGGTCTTGCGGCGGCTCATAGCGAACAGCATGACCGCGCCGAGAACCACCAGGAATCCCGACGTCCACACGTGAATCCGGAGACCCAGAAATTCATCCGAGTGGTCGATCCGGAGGAACAGCTCAATGAGGAATCGGCCGAATCCGTAGTACATGACGTAGGTCCAGAAGACCTGCCCCATTTTCGTCAGAACCCTCCGGGAAAGCCACAGGATGACGAG
The DNA here is from genome assembly GCF_003989425.1 of Kocuria sp. HSID16901. Classification (NCBI taxonomy): domain Bacteria; kingdom Bacillati; phylum Actinomycetota; class Actinomycetes; order Micrococcales; family Micrococcaceae; genus Kocuria; species Kocuria sp. HSID16901. The sequence goes on from NZ_RBLM01000002.1 coordinate 544,425, forward strand.
CCCGCCGAGGATGTCCCACAGGGATTCGTAGAGGAACGTCGGGTGAAACAACGTTCCGGGCGGGTACTGTTGCGGAAAGTTGCTGGACAGCGGGTCGATTTCGAGTCCCCATGGCAAGGTGGTCGGTTTCCCGAAGAGCTCCTGGTTGAACCAGTTCCCCCACCGGCCGATGCCCTGAGCGATTAGAATTCCAGGGGCCGCGGCGTCGGCAAATGCCGCCAAGGAGACGTTCTTCCGGCGGCAGGCGATCCAGGCTCCCAAGGCTCCCAGGGTCACGGCACCCATGATGCCGATTCCGCCCTCCCAAATTTTGAGGGCATCCCAGGGGTTTTTGCCGGGACCGAAGTAGTCACCGGGGGCCGTGATCAAGACGTGATACATCCGGGCTCCGACGAGCCCAAAGGGGATGGCCCAGAGGGCGATGTCCCAAATATCGTCGGGGTTACGGCCTGTCGCTGCCCACCGTCGAGTGGTGAGCCATAGGCACACGAGAATCCCCAGCAGGATGCACAACGCGTACGCGTGGATGGTCAGGGGGCCCAGGTGAAAACCGGACCAGCTGGGAGACGGAATAGCTCCGAGGATGGGTACCACCAGGCTCATGCGGAGGCTCCGGACCGACCCGCCAACTGTCTCGTCAGTTCACCGACGGCTTCCGGGCCGCCCTCTCCGAGCGCCCGAACGAGGGCGGTCCCCACGATCACGCCGTCGGCGTAGCTGCCGATTTCTTCCACGTGTTCCCGACGGGAGACGCCGAGTCCAACGCAGACCTTCGGAGCGCCCGCGGTTCGGAGGTCGGACACGAGCCGTTCGGCCACGTCCGAAACGGAGGACCGTGCCCCGGTCACTCCCATCACGGAAACGGCGTAGACGAAACCACTTGAAGCTCGGGAGATCATTTCGAGGCGTTCGACCGTAGACGACGGTGCCGCGAGGAAAATTCGGTCGAGGCCGTGACGGTCACTCGCCTCGAGCCATTCTGCGGCTTCGTCCGGGACCAGGTCGGGCGTGATGATTCCGGCGCCACCGGCAGCAGCGAGCTGCGACGCGAAGTGGTCAACGCCCTTTCGAAGCACCGGGTTCCAGTAGGTCATCACGACGACGACCGCTGAGGTTTGGGCCGTAATCTCGCGGACGGCACGAAAAACGTCGTCCACCCGGAAACCTCGGGACAGTGCCACGGCGGTCGCTTCCTGGATGACGGGGCCGTCCATGACCGGGTCGGAATAGGGAATGCCGAGTTCAATGATGTCGGCCCCGTTCTGTCCCAGCTCAATGCCGGCCCGAATGGATTCGTCGACCGTGGGATAGCCCACCGGCAGGTAACCAATCAGTGCAGGGCGTCCCTCCGCTTGACATTCCTCAAGCTTGGCCGCGAGTGGCGACTCCGGGTTGGGCTGAGGGAAGCTTCGGGTCGAGGCGCTGAAATGTTCCGATTCGGGCGTGGTCATCGAGTTTCCTCCGCGGCGTCGTGGGCGTCAGATTCCTGGCTCTTCAGTGTTGAGGCGTTGACCTCGGAACTGGGGATGGCCTTCCCCAGGCCAAACCACGACACCGCAGTGTCCATGTCTTTGTCCCCACGCCCGGACAAGCAGACGGCGATGATCTTCTCACGGGCTCCCTCGGGATCCTGTTCTTTCCACGACGCGGCGAGATCAAGCGCTCCGGCCAAGGCGTGCGCCGACTCGATGGCCGGGATGATGCCCTCGGTTTCGCACAGAATTCGCAGGGCATTCATCGCCGCGCTGTCCGTGATCGGAAGGTAAGTAGCTCGACCGATGTCAGACAGGTAAGCGTGCTCGGGCCCGACTCCGGGATAGTCCAAGCCCGCCGAGATGGAGTGGGATTCGATCGTCTGACCATCGTCGTCTTGCATGAGATACGTGCGAGCACCATGCAAGACCCCCGGACGGCCCAAATTAATGGTGGCCGCGTGGCGACCGGTCTCTACGCCGTCGCCGCCCGGCTCCAAACCAATGAGTTGCACCGAGGTGTCATCCAGGAAGGCGTGGAACATGCCGATGGCGTTCGAGCCGCCGCCAACGCAGGCCGTGACCGCATCGGGGAGACGACCAGTTTGTTCCAGGATCTGGCTCCTGGCCTCGGTGCCGATGGCGTCATGGAAATACCGCACCATCGCGGGAAACGGATGCGCTCCGGCCGCGGTTCCCAGCAAATAGTGGGTATCTTCGACGTTCGCGACCCAGTCCCGGAGGGCCTCGTTGATGGCGTCTTTCAACGTTCGTGAACCGTTTTGAACCGCGATGACTTTGGCTCCGAGCAATTGCATCCGCGCTACGTTCAGGGCCTGCCGGTCGGTGTCGACCTCGCCCATGTAGATCACGCATTCCATGCCGAAATATGCGGCGGCCGTGGCCGTGGCGACGCCGTGCTGTCCCGCACCAGTCTCGGCGATGAGACGGGTTTTGCCCATCTTTTTCGCCAAGAGGGCCTGCCCCAGGACGTTATTGATCTTGTGGGATCCCGTGTGGTTGAGGTCTTCCCGCTTCAAGAAGATGCGCACGCCAGCCCGTTCACTGAGGCGCTGGGCTTCGGTCATCAGCGACGGGCGATTGGCATAGTCCCGCGAAAGTCTCTGGAACTCGTCCAGGAACGCCGGATCGGCTTTGGCCTTATCAAAGGTGTCTTCGAGCTCGTCCATCGCCCGAATCAGGGATTCCGGCATCCATTGCCCGCCGTATTCGCCAAAGTACGGACCGCTAGCGTTCTTGAGGGTACCGCCGGATCCTTCCAAGAAGGCATCCGCAAGCTTGTGGTGCTCCTGAGGAGACGGGGAATTAGCCATTTTGTGCTTCCTTCTCTTCTAAATAGGCAGCCCGTGCTTTGCGCCCTTGCTTTTTGAAGAGGCTGACGGCGTCCCGAGGATCATCGTGTTTGACGAGCGCCTCGCCCACCAAGACCGCCTCGGCACCTTGACGTCCGTATTCGGCCACGTCTTCGGCCTCAACGACCCCGGACTCTGCCAAAATCACGGGCCCGGAAGGCAGCTTCGACGCGAGTTTGCCGAAATGTGCTTTGTCCGTCCCCAGCGTCTTGAGGTTCCGAACGTTCACGCCCACAATGCGCGCATCCAGCTGAGCCGCACGCTTGATCTCCTCGACCGTGTGCGTCTCGATGACCGCGTTCATTCCCAGGCGATGGGTCAGTTCTAGATATTCCCGCAGCTCTTCGTCGCTCAAGGCCGCCACGATCAGCAGGATCATATCGGCACCGTGAGCACGTGCCTCCCAGATCATGTAGGGATCGATCGTAAAATCCTTGCGCAGGATCGGGATCGAGACCTCGGCACGGACGGCGTCTAGGTCCTCCAAAGATCCCTTGAAACGCCGGGATTCCGTCAGCACCGAGATCGCCGCGGCTCCTCCGGCCTCGTAGTCATGGGCCAATTCGGCCGGCGACTCGATGTGCGAGAGATCGCCCGCGGAGGGGCTGGCGCGCTTGACCTCGGCAAGGATTTCGAGGGTCGAGGCATCGGGTCCACGCAATGCCGAGACGGCGTCCCGGGCAGGCGATACCGACGAGACCCTTTCCTTGAGCTCGTCGAGGCTCACCTTCCGGCGCCGCTCTTCGAGATCTTCTCGGACTCCGGCGATAATTTCTTCCAAAACGGTCATGAAGCTGTGGTCTCCGGTCTGCTGCGATGCGTGACGTTGTGCCGCGCCTGTTCATGAAGAACAGCGCCCCGCCGAAGGCTGGTGCCTCGGGGAGCGCTGTCGTCATGGATTGTTAGTGATGGCTCTTGAGCCGTGAGCCGAGCTTGCCGTAACCGGCGGCTTTCAAGATGCCACCGACTACCCCGCCGAGCAGAATGATGGCGACACCAATGATGATCCACACCATGCTGCCGCGGTCGAAAGCAACCGTACCGACCAGAGTCCCGAGCATCACCAACGTGACCAAGGCCCAGGCGGCCGGTGTATTTCCGTGTCCCTCGACGGCGGTCGGCGTGAGTTCGAGATTCTGTTCAGAGCTCACTGGCCCTCCTAATACGAAGTGATCAGCACGAATTCGTGCGCAGTCTGTGAATAGTCTATGTCAAGGATACCGCCGGCAACGGATGTTGCACGGGCCTCACCGCGTCGGGTCTTCGCCCTCGCTCAAGGAGTCCCAGGCATCGATATCGTCAGCGTGAGGGTTCTCACCTCGTTGGACCGAATGTTGCGACGTTCGTTCGTAACGCCGCGAGGTGGTCTTCCACGACCGGCTGCTCCACCACAGCCAGGCCGCCGCGAGGATGGTGGCGACCCCGAGGACGAGAGTCAGCCAGGGCCAAACGGTGACAACGTACTGACCTCCGGGTCCGTTGGTGCCGGTGGCTTCGCCCACCTTGGTCATCGCGGCATCCGTGGGGTTCAGAGCGGCGGTAAGGGCCGCGATCCCCATGCCAAGTCCAGCCAGGGCAATGACGGCGCTGATCACCAACCTCAACACTTTGCCCGCGATCCGAACCGCCAAGACGCCGGCCAAGGCCACCAAGGCCAAGGCGGACACAGCGGGCGCCGCGTCCGTGCCCTTAACGTCGACATCGACCGCTGACATCACGCTCGAAACGTGTGCCTGAATCCACGGGAATAGCGTCGTTACAAAGGCCAACGCAGGAATCAACAAACACACCAAGATCACCCGCCCTGAGCCGGGAGCCCGTTTCCCCTGGTCCGTCCCTCCGGACACTTCGGGGGCCGCGAGTGAGGCGTTGTCCGGTTCCTGGGTCAATGCTTTTCCTCCTCGGCGATGCTCGTCAGATCACGGGCACGGAGCGCCGCCTTCAAGGGGGCGGCAGCTTTACTCACGGATTCATCGGCTTCCGTTTCGGGTTGAGAATCTGCGACGATTCCCGCTCCTGCTTGCACGAATGCACGATTGTCGCGCAATAACGCGGTGCGGATGGCAATGGCCATGTCCATGTTTCCCGCGAAATCGAAATACCCGACCACGCCAGCGTAGACCCCTCTGCGGTGTGGCTCGTAATCGTCGAGGAGTTGCATGGCACGGGGTTTCGGTGCTCCCGAGAGCGTTCCGGCGGGGAAGGTGGCTCTCAAGACGTCGTACGCATGGGCGTCGTCGCGAATGTGGGCCTCGACCGTCGAGGAAATGTGCATGATGTGGCTGAACCGCTCGACCTCCATGAACTGCGTGACGGCCACGGTGCCCGGGGTGGCGATCTTCGAGAGATCGTTCCGGGAGAGATCCACGAGCATCAAGTGCTCCGATTTTTCCTTCTCATCGGCCAGGAGTTCTTCTGCGAGCGCGACGTCTTGCGAGTGGGTCTTTCCTCGGGGGCGGGATCCGGCAATCGGGTGCGTGCTGGCACGGTCGCCGTGAACGGTCACCAAGGCCTCAGGCGAGGAACCCACGATCGAATAGGGTTCGCCGTCGGGGTCTTCGAAAGTGTAGAGGTACATGTACGGCGAGGGGTTGGTTTGCCGCAGGACGCGGTAGACATCTAATGGCGGCTCAGGGCAGTCTGCCTCGAAACGCCTGGAGATGACTACCTGGAAGATATCCCCGTCGACGATCGCGTGTTTAGCCTCGACGATCGCGTTCATGTACTGCTGGCGACTCCATGTTTCGTGGACTCGCTCGTCGTCCACGGGTGACGAGGTGTCCTTGTCATCGCCCGTGAAAATGGAGACCGTGGTCCGCCCGAGGGGTTCGGCGAGGTCGTCGATCATGGATGTCAATCGCGCGACGGCGTCGTCGTAGGCCCAGTCCACCCGGTCCGAGGTGCCGTTCCAATTGATTGCGTTAGCCACCAAGGTGACGGAACCGTCGTGGTGATCGTGAATCGCCATGTCGGATACGAGGTTGAGGGCAAATTCCGGGAGGTGGACATCGTCCGTGGGTGGGTGTGGCAGTTTCTCCCAGTGCCGGACGGTGTCCCAGCCCAAGTAACCGACGAGTCCCGAGGTCAGGGGCGGAAGACCGTCCCATGCTTCCGTGTGGAGCATCTCGAGGGTATCGCGGATGGCGTCTACGGGAGAGCCGTCGGTTGGGGCCCCTTCCGGGATGGTGCCCTGCCAGTGCGGTTTGCCGTCCTTGGTGGTCAGCGTCGAGCGCGAAGAGACGCCGATGAATGAGTAGCGGGACCACTGGGCGCCTTCGTTGGCGGATTCCAGGAGAAAGGTTCCCGGCCGGCTCTGGCCATCGCGCGCCACGAGGGAACGGTAGAGCCCTATGGGTGTCATGGAATCCGCGACGACCTTGAGGGTCACCGGAATCACCCGGTGTTCTTCGGCCAGCTGACGGAATTCCTCGCGGGTTGGCCGGATCTTGCCGGAGTAGGACGGTTCGTGGGTCTTCATCGATGTTTCCTTAAGCGATGGATCGGCCTGGGATTAGTGGTCGTCTCGGTGGCCCGTGACGGCGTGCAATGACCTCTCGTCGAAACAGGTTCGCGTTCCGGTGTGGCACGCGGCGCCGACTTGGTCGACCTGCACCAGCAGTGCGTCGCCGTCACAGTCCAATGCAACGGATTTGACGTACTGGCGGTGCCCCGAGGTGTCGCCTTTACGCCAGTACTCGGCGCGGGATCGCGACCAGAACGTCACACGGCCTGTGGACAGGGTGCGTTGCAGAGCTTCGTCGTCCATCCATCCCAACATGAGCACTTCACCGGTGTCGTATTGCTGGATGACGGCGGCAACGAGTCCTTGATCATCGCGTTTCAACCCCTGCCTGATCTCCTCGGGCAGGGTGGATTCCTGGGTACGTGGCTGACTCATCATCGCCCACCACTCTACCGTCCGGCCTTCGGACCGTCGTGACGCAACGGTGGCGGGCGAACGTGACCGGTGGGACACCTCGGCGTCTCCCCCGTTTAACCTTGCGGGCCTACAATCGACCCATGAGCGCGATCACAGAAATTCGACAAGACCTCGTCAATGTCCTGGGCCGGGTGGGCCCTGGCTATCCCACACTCTGTGAGGGCTGGAACACCGAGCACATGCTCGCGCACCTGATCCTGCGGGAGACTCGACCCGACGTCGCCGCCGGAGTCCTCCTTCCCCCGTTGGCTCAGCGCACCGAAACCAAGACCGAAGAACTCGCCGAGGAGCTCTCCGATGGTCAGGCGTTTTCTCACGGTTTGAGCCGTTTCGAGGCGGCTCGTCCGCTCATTCGCCGTGTTGAGGCGGTCGACGAGACGACGAACTTCTTGGAATACCTCGTTCATCGCGAGGATGTTCTGCGTGGATCGCCCGGTGCTTTGGAGATGAATGCTGGCCGAGAGGCAGATGCGGATGAACAATCCGCCGTCTGGAGGGCTCTGTCCCGTCGTGCGGGACTCTTCGCGAAGAATTATCCCGATGGGCTCACCATGGTGGGGACCGACTCCGACGGCTCACCGACCTACGGGACCAAGGTCGTGCGCCAGCCTTCCGACGAGTCCAGGGTCAGCGCCGTCGTGCAGAAGGTCGTGCGGGCCCCCAGCACCGGTGAGTCCGTAACGCTCACGGGAGAACCCCTCGAGTTGATGATGTATCTCTTTGGACGTCGGGACGCCGCCCGAGTCGACATTTCCTACTAGTTTCCGCGGCACCCAGCGTCACGACCGGAGATCAGCGGACCTCGAAGCCCGCCTGTCGAACAGCGGCTTTGACGTCCCTGATCGCGTGATCTGGCCCGAAGTGGAAGATGGACGCGGCCAACAACGCATCCGCGCCCGCTCGGACGGCCTCCGGAAAGTGCTCCACCTTGCCGGCGCCTCCGGAGGCAATCAGTGGGAGGTCTACGACGCCGCGCACCGCCCGGATCATCTCCAGATCGAATCCGTCGCGCGTGCCGTCGGCGTCGATGGAATTCAGCAATATCTCGCCCACCCCGCGTTCGGCGGCTTCGCGAGCCCATTCAAGGGCATCCAATCCCGTCGAGGTGCGACCTCCGTGTGTTGTGACCTCGAATCCCGATGCGGTGTGCTCCGACCGCTTGGCGTCCACGGAGAGCACGAGCACCTGATTCCCAAATCGATCCGAGATCTCGTTGATGACGTTCGGATTCTTGATGGCTGCGGTGTTGATGGACGTCTTGTCTGCCCCGGCCCTGAGCAACCGATCGACATCTTCCGGCGTGCGAACGCCTCCGCCGACCGTCAGAGGAATGAAGACCTGTTCGGCCGTCTTCGCGACGATGTCGTAGGTCGTTTCGCGGTAGGAGGAAGACGCCGTGACGTCGAGAAAAGTCAGTTCATCGGCTCCGGCGGCATCGTAGCGCCGCGCCAGCTCGACGGGGTCTCCGGCGTCCCGGAGATCCTCGAAGTTAACGCCCTTGACGACACGTCCCGCGTCGACGTCTAAGCAAGGGATCACACGAACAGCAACGCCCATGATGCGTCTCCTCTCACCGAGTGGGTGGCTACAGCCGAGCCGCCGCGATCGGGGAGACCAGAATGGCCCGTGCCCCGGCGTCGTACAAACGGTCCATGATCTGGTTGGTGGACTTCTTGGGCACCATGGTGCGCACCGCGAACCATCCCTCACGTTGGAGCGGGGACACGGTCGGCGCTTCCAGACCTGGAGTAACGGCGGTTGCTGCGTCCAGGTCGTCTCCGCTTACGTCGTAGTCCATCAGCACATATTGGCGGGCAACCAGCACACCACGCAGGCGACGTGAAAGCACATCCAGGCCTGCACGATCTTCCAAGCCACGGCGCTTGATGAGCAAGGCCTCGGACCGCATGAGGGGTTCTCCGAATGGTTCGAGTCCGGCCGCGCGCATGGTGTTTCCGGTTTCCACGACGTCGGCGATGGCGTCGGCCACGCCCAATCGGATGGACGATTCGATGGCGCCGTCGAGCCGAACCACCGAAGCTTCGATGCCCTGTTCTTCCAGATAATTCTGCACGAGGTTCGAATAGCTGGTCGCGATCCGCTTGCCGTGGAGCTGTGAAATGTCGCTGAACTGGTCACGCGGACCCGCGAAATGGAAGGTCGAACGAGCGAAATCGAGGCCCAAGGACTCCTCGGCGTTCGCTCCGGAATCGAGAAGGAGGTCCCTGCCCGTGATGCCGACGTCGAGGGTTCCGTGGCCAACGTACACCGCGATATCGCGGGGACGAAGGTAGAAGAATTCAACGTCGTTCTCTTCGTCGACGATCACGAGTTCGCGACTGTCACGACGCTGCAGGTACCCCGCTTCGGTCAGCATCGCTTGGGCGGCTTGGGAGAGGGATCCCTTATTCGGGACGGCAATGCGCAACATGGTCTTCCTTCGGGCGCTGATCGGTGATGGTTCTTGGGCGATCGTGTCCGCGACTACAAGTACGAGTAGATGTCCTGCGGCTTGAGGCCCCGCGCGATCATCAGCACCTGAAGGTGATAGATCAGCTGGGAAATTTCCTCAGAGAGTTCCTCGTCCGACTGGTATTCGCCGGCCATCCACACCTCGGCGGCCTCTTCCACGACCTTTTTCCCGATCCCGTGAATACCGGAATCTAGCTCGGCCACGGTCTTCGAACCGTCGGGTCGGTCGGCTGCTTTAGTGGTCAGCTCGGCGAAGAGCTCGTCAAATGTTTTCACCTGTTTAGGGTACCCCGGCGTTCTCAAAGTCGAGACAGTGTTACCGCGGTGTGGACAGCGGCCGACGTCGCTTCGTAGCCTTTGTCCTCCGAGGATCCCTCGAGCCCGGCACGATCGAGGGCTTGCTCTTCGTCGTCGCAGGTCAGCACGCCGAAACCGACCGGCTTACCGCTCTCGAGGCTGACCTGGGTCAATCCCTGCGTCGCCGCCTGACAGACATACTCGAAGTGAGGCGTTCCTCCACGAATCACGACTCCCAGCGCGACGACGGCGTCGTGGCTCTGAGCCAGCCGTGCGGCGGCCACCGGAAGTTCGAATGATCCGGGCACGCGCACGATCGTCGACAATTCGCTGAGACCGGCCTCGGACAGGGCACGAGAGGCCCCGTCCAGGAGTCCGTTCATGACACGCTCATGCCATGAGGCTGCCACGACGGCGACCCTGAGGTCTCCCGCGTCCAGATCCTTCAGTTCCGCAGTGAATGCGCCTTCTCCACTCATGATGTCTCCTTCGTTCCGTCAGCTACGTTGGGTGAATTGTTGTCGTCATGGTTGACGTCAGCTTGTTCCGGGCCCTCATTCGTGAGCAGCTCGAGGCGGTGATGCATGCGATCCCTCTTGGTCGCAAGATATCGTGCATTTTCCGGTCGTGGACCGATTTCGTCAGGTTCAATCGACGAGACCTCGATGCCGAGCGCGGCGAGTGCCTCGACTTTGGCGGGATTGTTGGTCATCAACCGTAACGTCGTGATTCCGAGGTCTCGGAGGACATAGGCCGCCTGGGCATAGGCTCGCGGGTCGGGTTCGAAACCCAGCGCGAGGTTCGCGTCCACGGTGTCCATCCCTTGGTCCTGGAGAGCATAGGCCCTGATCTTGTGGACCAGCCCGATGCCTCGCCCCTCATGGCCCTTGATGTACATCAATGTTCCTCCGACCTTGGCAATGGTCTCGAGGCCTTGGGCCAGTTGCGGACCACAGTCGCAACGAAACGATCCGAAGACGTCACCCGTGAGGCACTCCGAATGCAAACGAACCAGAGGCTCCGGGTTCTCGGAATCGATGATGTTGCCCGAGGCGTCCGCCGCAGTCGCGGTCAGAATTTCGTGGCCGTCAGGGAAAGACCACGCCCGGATGCTGAAAATGCCATGGGGCGTGGGGACCATCACGGCCTCCGACGTCGCCTCGGGACGAATCCGCTGCTCCCCCACGTCCCCAAAATCTGGTGGAATCCTCATGCGTCAAGGTCCTCCACCAAATCAGCCTCGAGCTCCGCTTGGAGATCAGCAATCGAAATCATCGGCAGGCCGTGCGTCGTCGCGAAATCACGCAAAGCATCGAAGCGCATCATCGAACCGTCGTCGTGAACTACCTCGGCGATATATCCGACGTCGGGGAGGCCAGCCAGCCGCGCCAAGTCGACCGCGGCTTCGGTGTGCCCCTGCCGGGCGCGCACACCCCCAGGAACGGCACGCAAAGGCAGGATGTGGCCGGGGCGCGTCAGGTCCGACGCCGTGGAGGACGAGCCGGCGAGAACGTTCAGCGTCTTGGCTCGGTCAGCAGCGCTGATACCAGAGGTAATCCCACGGGCGGCATCGCAGGTCACCGTGTAGGCCGTGGATTTAGGGTCCTCGTTGACTGCCGTCATGGGAGGCAAGTCGAGGGCATCGGCGCGCTCGGGACTCATGGGTGCACACACGACCCCGGAGGAGTACCGGATCATGAAGCCCAGTCGTGCCGGGTCGGCGAGCGCCGCGGCTCCGATGAGGTCGCCTTCATTCTCCCGGTTCTCGTCGTCCACCACGACGGCCAAGCCGCCTGCACGAATTGCTTGGACGGCGTCTTCGACGGTGTCGAGCCCCGTCGACACGTCGGCGTCATGGTCGGGGATCTCCGTGAGGGCTTCGTGCGCGGGGGTTTCGAAGGCTCGGCTCCTCGCCAAGTATTTAGCGACGGCGTCGGTCTCCAGGTTCACGGGGTCTCCGGGGTGGGCGTCCCCCAGGGTGGTGGCTCGCAACGTCGTCGGGATAATTCCCACTTCAAACCACGGATCCGGTGAACCGGCCGGGCTGACCGCGGTGACGGTCAAGGAAATCCCGTCCACCGCAATAGAGCCTTTTTCCGCCAAGAACGGGGCGAGGCTTTGAGGCATGCCGATGCGGACGATCGACCAGTCGGGCAGGTCTTCGATCGCGAGGATCGTGCCGGTGCCGTCGACGTGCCCCTGTACGATGTGACCGTCGAATCGGCCGTCGGCGCGGAGGCAACGTTCCAGGTTGACCCGCGATCCCGGGTGCAGGGTCCGCAATGAGGTGCGGGCGAGGGTCTCTCCGATCACATCGGCGGTGAAGATTCCGGGTTCGGCGTGATGGGGCGTGGCGGTCAGGCATACTCCGTTGATGGCCAAGGATCCGCCCTCGGCCAGATCAGCCACCAGGTCTCCGGCCCGCACGGACAGTACCGCCGAGTCGGCGCGGAGATCGAGATGCTCCACGGTTCCGAGGGATTCAATGATTCCGGTGAACATGATGCGTTACTTTCTCTCGTGGGGACGTTGAGGTGCGAGATGCGTCAGGGTGTCGTTTCCGAGGCGTCCGATGCCTTCTCGGGTTCCGTCGGCTTCGCCGCTAGCTGGGTCGATCGCGAGCCGATAAGCCTTCGCCAGGGTGGGCACGCTGAGACCGTGCGTCGCGGAGCGGCCCTCGCTCAGAAGGGTGGGAGCGGTATACCAGTACATTTCATCGACCAGATCCTCCGTGAGGAATGCCGAGATGATGCTGGGCCCTCCTTCGATGAGCACGTGACCGATCCCCTTTTGGGCAAGACGCCGAAGGGCCTCCCGGGGGTCGCGAGTGTCCAAGTGCAAATGGCCGGGACCTTGGTTGAGGTGTGCTCCCGCCGGTATGGTCCGGATGCCCATGACCGCCCTGAGGGGTTGGCGCCCCAATGGGTGTCCCCCGGTGTCGCGCGCGGAGAGCTGAGGGTTGTCGCTCAACGCCGTGCCCGTTCCGACGAGAATCGCATCCGCTCGGCTGCGAAGTGTATGCCCGTGGGCCCTCGCTTCGGGGCCGGTGATCCACTGACTCGTTCCGTCCAGCGCGCTCACCTGGCCGTCGAGTGAAGCGGCCACCTTGGCGGTCACGAATGGTCGTGTCTCTTGTTGGGAGGCCCACCATCGGGCGTTGATGTCGTGGGCTTCCTCGCGAAGGAGTCCCGCATGCATGTCGATCCCATGGGAGGCCAGGAACTCCGCGCCGCCCGCGGCGCCCGTCCCATCCGTCTCGGCATAGGTGACCTTCGGTATGCCGGCGTCTGCTATCGCTTTGGAACACGGGCCGGTTCGCCCGTAATGATTGCACGGCTCGAGGGTCACGTATAGATGCGTGCGGTTGAGGTCGGTTCCGGCCCGGCGGGCTTGTTCCAGAACATCTACCTCGGCGTGAGGCGTGCCGCTCCCCCGGTGCCACCCCACGTGAAGGATGTCCCCGGATTCATTGGTCAGCACCGCCCCCACCAGGGGGTTCGCTCCTCGGACTCCGTGCAGAGCCGCCGTGAGCGCCGCTCGCATGGCCCTGAAGCCAGATTCTTCTGCCGAGTGGTTCACGCGTGGTCCTTACTCGTGACGTCCACCGTGGGATCCGGGAATTGAGTTTCCAGTTCAACGCGCCGCTCTTGGTTCCGGGTACGCCACCACATAAAGAATCCGGTCAGTGTGAAGCATCCATAGAACAAATACATGAATCCGGAGGCGTAGTAGCCGGCCGAGAACAACAACGGTACGCCGACGACGTCGACCGCGACCCAGATCAGCCAGAATTCGACCCATCCCCTGGCCATTCCCCAGGTGGCCAGCAGCGTTCCCACGAAAATCCAGGCGTCCGACCACACCGGTTCGTAGGATCCCAGGGCCCGAAAAACTGGCGTGAGCGCTGCGGTACCGCCGATGAAGGCCACCACCAGCACGAGTCGTTCTTTCCATGTGGCCCACCGCGGCGAAACGGCCGACCGGCCTTGTTGCTTAGCGGTCTTCCACTGGTACCAGCCGTAGATCGACACGATGATGAACATGATCTGCCGGGCCGCTTGGCCGAGGAGGTTCACAGGGTGCGGGGAACCAAACACGGCCCCCATAAACACAGTCAATAAGAGCAGATTTCCGGCAATGCCGACGGGCCAGGCCCAGACTTTGCGCCGCATTCCGCCGAGGGCAGATGCCAAGCCGAAAAGATTGCCCAAGACCTCGCGCCAGAGGATGAAACCTCCACCGATCGACAGCTGAGCGTCAAAGAGCCACCGCAGAAAGTTCACTGTTCTCCTTCCGAGCTGCGGAGGCTCCGGGGAGAACACAACGGTAGGCCCAGCCCATCGAGGAAGCCCGCTGAGAGCGAGCGTCCGACGGCGCTGTGCCGCGTTCTGCTCGTGCGCCTTTATCCAGACTGTGACTGTCGGTACCGGAATTTCACCGATTCGGCCGGGCCATTCAAGAGGAACTGAATGAACCGGGTCGCGGACTATAACCGCCGGTTCGGAATTTCACCGACCCCCGGAGCACGATTGCGTGAATTCGATTATGGCACATCGAGTGCCGATGAAGAGGTTTAGCCCACCGATCGGGATGCAATGGAACGCAATGAAGAGATGGCCTCCGCAGGGTCCTTCGCACCATAGACGGCGGATCCGGCCACGAACACATCGGCTCCAGCCTCGGCCGCACGCCCGATGGTCTCTTCCGAGATTCCGCCGTCGACCTGCAAAGCGACCTGGGCATCAGAACCGCGGATCGCTTCCGCGGCACGCCGCAATTTCGGCAAGGTCACATCCAAGAACTTCTGGCCACCAAACCCGGGTTCGACGGTCATCACGAGGAGTAGGTCCAACTCCTCGAGCATGTCGAGGTACGGTTCCACCGGAGTCGCCGGACGCAACGCCATCCCGGCCTTGGCGCCCTGAGCTCGTAGCTCGCGCGCGAGCTTGATCGGTGCTATCGCAGCTTCCGCGTGGAAAGTTACGGACTCACACCCGATCTCCGCGTAGCGAGGTGCCCACCGATCGGCGTCCTCAATCATGAGGTGGACATCGAAGGGCACGGGTGAGACGGCGTGGAGTCGCTCCACGACGGCGGGTCCCCAGGTCAGATTCGGCACAAAGTGGTTGTCCATGACGTCGATGTGGGCCGCATCGGCCGTCTCGATGGCACGCAGTTCCTCGCCCAGGCGAGAAAAGTCGGCGGACAAAATGGACGGGTTGATGTGAAGATGCCTCACGGGCCCTCCTGACGTCGAGACGCGGTTTTCCCGTCTCGTGCCTTGCAAGAGACGGGGTGCATGTCACAGCATACCGAGAGCACTTGCCGCTTTCGGTCGTGCGCAGACCTACTTTTTGCGCAACAAGGCCATGAACATCGCGTCCGTTCCATGCACATGCGGCCAAAGCTGTGCCGTGGTGGCCGCCTTTTGCCCCTCGGCAACTGGAGCCCCCGCCATCGGCGCTCCAGGAGCAGCATCTCCCTCGAGGGCTCCGGGAAGGGCCGCCGCCTGCATGGCCGCGCCAGTATCGAGCAGTTCGACGTCTTCCCCGTTCAGGAGGTCCAACAGCACGTTCTGTGTTTCGGCGGGATGGGGCGAACACGTCACATACGCGATGAGACCTCCCGGCCTGGTCACGGTGACGGCCGCGCGGGCCAAATCGAGTTGTAACGACATCAGCTCCGCGATATCGCCCGGCGTCTTCCGCCACCGGGCTTCCGGCCGACGTCGCAATGCCCCGAGACCCGAACACGGAACGTCGACCATGACCCTGTCGAAAATCTCACCGGTTTCGCCAAAGGCCTCGACCGCGAGCGATACCTCTTCCGGGAGGTCCGCGGTGTGGATCGTCTCCGCGATGGCACGTCCGTCCGAGGTCAGCACCGTGTAGGACTCCCGCGGAAGCGGAGCAAGGGCCTTGCGGACGAGATCTGCACGGTGCTCGGCCGATTCGTTCGCCACAAGCTGCGCACCCCTTTGGACGGCGAGTGCACCGAGCAGCACCGCTTTACCTCCGGGACCGGCACATAGATCGAGCCAGGCACCGTCCGAACCCTCGATCGGTGTTGCGGCGAGGGTGCGGGCCACGAGTTGAGACCCGGCGTCCTGAGCCCGGACGGTGCCGGATCGTACCGATTCGAGCCTACTCAGGTCGCCGTGGCGATATACGGCCGAGTCCTCAGTGAGTTCGCCAGGTCGGGCGTCATTCTCACGGGCTTCGGTGAGGTCTCCCAGCCCCGGCAATGCGACCAGGTGCACGGAGGGGCTTTCGTTGTCCGCGTCCAAGAGCGAGCGAAGCTCCGAGGTCGTACGACCGTGTGCCGCCAGTCCTTGGCGGAAGGCACGGACGATCCATGCCGGATGCGATGTCTCGAGGGAGAGCCGCTTGACCTCGTCGGTTACCCCTTCCGTGAGTTGCGCCAGCCACTCGTCGCGGCTCTTCTCGCTGACGCGACGCAAGACTGCGTTGACCATCGTGGCGGGTCCGGCACCGATGACGCCGCGCGCCAGACCAACGGTCTGATTCAACGCGGCGTGGGCCGGAACCCTCATTCCGAGAATCTGGTGGGCCCCCAGCCGCAACGCGGTCACGATCTTCGGGTCCGTTGCGGAGAGCTTCCGATCGAGGCATTCGGCCAAGACGGCGTCGTAAATTCCCCGCTCGCGCAACGTTCCGTAAGTCAGCTCCGTGGCGAAGGCCGCCTGACGCCGGTCCAACCCGTGTCGACGAATCGTCGACGGCAAAACCAAATTCGCGTAGGAGTCCTGGGTTTCGACGGCCTGAAGAACCTCGAAAGCGACCAATCGTTCCGGGTCTGCGACTCGACGCCGTTGGCTGGGCGCGGAGGACGAAAAGTTTCGCGCTCCCTGGCTCTGGCGATTGCGCTCCCGGCCCTGTGCATTTCGACGCTTTGCGCCTCCCCGCTGTGGGGACGACCCGGCGCGCCGACCGCCGGACGCCGATGACCGGCCACGTCCTGAAGTTTCGCTCATTGAAAGACCACCGTATTCTGCTCGAGTTGCCCGGCTCCACGGGCCCAGTCCGCCGCGGCCATCATCTTCTTACCCGCCGGCTGGAGACGCTCAACGCTCACTCGCCCGACGCCGCAGGCGACCGTCATCGTGCGATGCTCCAATCGGGCAGTGCCTGGTGGGGCTGGGTCGGCCGCATCGTGGACCTGCCGGATTCCTTGCATCTTGACCCGCTGGCCGTTGAGTTCCGTCCAGGCCCCGGGTTCTGGCGTCACTCCGCGCACCTGCGCCGCGACGTCGGCGGCGGAACCCGACCAATCAATGCGTCCATCCTGAAGGGTGAGTTTCGCGGCGTAGGTCGGTTCGCCGGACTGCGGCGTCGCAACGATCCGCCCCTGTGAGACGTCACCGATCACCTCGGCAAGGAGAGCGCCTCCGCTGATGGACAGCTGGTGCAGCATGGTCCCTGCAGTGTCGTCGTCAGAGGCCGTCTCGGTCAAGGTCTTGTACACCGGGCCGGTGTCCATGCCCTTTTCGATCTGAAATACGGACGCGCCGAGCTCTCGCTCCCCCGCCATCAGCGCACGTTGTACAGGTGCCGCTCCTCGCCACGCCGGGAGGACCGAAAAATGCAGGTTGATCCATCCGTGCTCCAAGGCGTCCAACGCTCGACTCGGCAGGATCGCACCATAGGCGACCACCGCCGCGATGTCCGGGGCGAGGTCCGTGACCGCCTGGTGCGCTTCGTCGTCGTACGCACCGGATTTAATGACCGGAAGGCCCAGCTCCTCTGCCCGACGCGCCACCGGCGACGGTGTCATCACACGCTTGCGTCCCACGGGGGCATCATTCCTGGTCAGAACCCCGACGACGTCGAGCCCGGCGGCGAGGAGCGCTCCGAGCGGGGGGACGGCCGTCTCCGGGGTCCCCGCGTACAGAACTCGGGTCATGAACGTCCTCCCAATGCCGAACCACCAAAAGCTGATCCCTTGCCGAAGCTTGACCCAGCGGCGAATCCGCTGGACACGGTGCCCGCCCGGCGTCGTTCCACTCCCGCAGCAACGTCCCGATAGTCGGCGGCTCGGATGGCTTTCATGATCCGTTTCTTGTCGTCGCCGACCAGCCGGTCGATGTACAGCTTGCCGTCCAGGTGGTCGGTTTCATGCTGCAAGCATCGCGCCAAAAGGCCTTCGCCTTCCACCACGACGGGACGATTATTTTTGTCCACGCCGGTGACGCGCGCCCAGTGTCGGCGCGGGGTGTCGCTACTCAACCCGGGAACGGATAGGCAGCCTTCGCCGCCTTCTTGGGGCTCCTCGCCCACTTCGAGCACCGGATTGATCACGTGACCGACCTCGCCATCGCGCCCCTCGACGCCGTAGGTGAAGAGTCGCAGTGAGACCCCGATCTGCGGCGCGGCTAGCCCAACGCCTTCGACCTCGAACATGGTTTCAATCATGTCGTCGACGAGGCGGCCGATTTCGTCGTCGAAATTCGTCACGGGTTCACACACGGTACGAAGTACCGGATCGCCAAGAGTGCGCACGGTCAGTACGGTCATCGAAGTCCTTGAGGTTGGTGAGTCAGCTGGCGTTCTGTTCGGGCAGGGTGACGCGCGGGGGCGGCGGAACCACCGGCATGAGTGGTTGAACGGCCCCGTCGGCAGCGATCGAATCCACGCTCCGGTGGTATTCCCATACTTTACGGAGAGCGCAGAACTTGAACCAGCTGTCCTTGAGCAATGCCGGATTCGCTTGTTGGGGTTTGACTTCGGTTTCGCCGAGCGCAACTCCCAGGAGAACGGGTGCATCCCCGTACTCCCACGGTTCCCACTGCCCCGTTTCGGCGTCAACGAGATACTCCTCCGCCTTGACCCCGGCCACGAGCTGCATGATGACCTTGGCGTCCAGCGGCTTGACGCGGTTTTTCCGATCCGTGCCTTTGGTCTTGTAGTCGATGATGCAGACGCGCCCGCCGATTCGAGCCACGAGATCCAGGGTCCCCGCGTATCCCACGGTGTGGTTCCACACCGTCACTTCTGCCGCAAGAGGCTCGGGTTGGTAGAGGTCCCACCATTCATCGAACCGATCCGCCCAGTCAGTTTCCCCATGCGCGCGCAGGGTATCCCGGGTCTCGGCAACCTGATTTTCTCGGCCCAACTCTCGCAAAGCGACGGCTTCGCAATAGTTGTGCACCCGATCTCCCCGTGCGGCGGCTTGATCTCTGTATCGTTCGGCTGCTGCGGCGGCGTCGCGAATGACGGCGTGTTTGAGGCCGGTCGAGCGCCCGGCCCGGAGCATGCGGTCGTCTTCGAGTGCGGCCTTCGCTGCCATGTACCCATGCCAACCGCCCAGATCTTGCGCAAACTGGCCGATGACCGTCGTAATGGAAGGCACCGTGGGCTCACCGTCCACCTTGCGCGCATACATGCGCCCGTGCTCGGTGGCGGTTGCCAACCTCGGTTGGGTCATCGATGAATCAGTCCTTCGTACTGGCGTGTCCGGGGGCTTGGGCGGCGCGCCGTGAGAGCCCACCCAATCTTCGGTCCACCCCGAAATGCTTCATTCCAGTGTGCGTCCGGTCAGTCCACACCCGCGGGATCGACACTGCACCTCGGGTGCCGATCTACACCACACCTCATGAAAAAGGTCCCCGACCGGATGTTCCGGCGGGGACCTTAACCTGGCTGCTGGGCAACCATTTGTGCGCGATACTGGGTTCGAACCAGTGACCTCTTCGGTGTGAACGAAGCGCGCTACCACTGCGCCAATCGCGCTCAGCACTCGATACATCTTAGAGACGCCACCCCTGGGAGTCAATTCGGCACCCTCCAAGGGCCCGTGATGCACAACACGGTCACTATTTCGACGCCACATGGCCCGATTTCGCACCAAGGAACCCTCTTCTCCCCCGTGATTCCGGGGATTTTTGGGTATGGATCGCTGGATTTTGTAAGACCTTAGAAGATGTGTAGAGTATTCATCTGTCAGCGCGACGGGCTGGAAATATTCACCCGCCGGACGTCAGGGTGTCACCCTGGAGTCTGCTGGACATGCGGTTGTAGCTCAGTTGGTAGAGCACCACCTTGCCAAGGTGGATGTCGCGGGTTCGAGTCCCGTCAACCGCTCGCAGCTTGCTTCACCTCGTGAAGCGAAGGCCCTGAGTCGCTTGATCAGGAACATGGTGAGGTGGTCGAGTGGTTAGGCAGCGGCCTGCAAAGCCGTGAACGCGGGTTCGAATCCCGTCCTCACCTCGCAGTACATAATATATTGATGTAACTCGCGCGATTGGCGCAGCGGTAGCGCGCTTCCCTGACACGGAAGAGGTCACTGGTTCGATCCCAGTATCGCGCACAAAGGAAAGGCCCCGGTTCTTTGGAACCGGGGCCTTTGTGTGTCTACCGCACCTGCCCAATCACCGGTCCGTACGTTTGGGTCAGGCTGACGTCGCTAGGTCATCATCAGCCCGAGTATCCCTTTCCCGATCGTCAGGGCGGCTCCGGCCCCCGCGAGCGTCAGTGCGAGTGTCCTCGCAATGTTCGGGGAGATACGCCGAACCAACGGCCGGCCCATCACCAAACCGACGACGACGGAGAGCGCCACACCCGGCAACAACCAGGGCGCGGGCAGAGCGGCCCCGTGCACCGCGCCGACCGACCATTTGGCGACGAGAGACATCAGGCCGAGGGTCATGAACACCGGTTGCATCGTTGCGGCGTATTCCGTCTGACGCCACGAGGTCACGCGCGAATAGATCACCATGGCGGGTGCGGCGACTCCGGCCGTGACGTTCAAGAGCCCGCCCGCGGCACCGGAGACCACGCCGACACCGGACCCCTGTACCGCACGGGTTTGCTTTCCCGCCAGCGTCACTACCAGGGCGAGAGCGACGACGCTACCGACGATGAGCTGAAGAACGGGGCCGGGAGCCAGCCGAACGAGGACGGCACCGGGGACCGTACCCAACACGGCCGACAGGCACAGCAACCGCCACTGTTTCCAGTTGACGGAACGCCACAGCGCGACGGTCAGGAGGGCCCCAGAGACCGCGGTGGTGAGATTCGCCAAGAAAATGCCGCTCGCCCCACCCAGGATGAGGGTGAACACCGGAGCGACTACCAGGCCCACCCCGGTCCCGGAAATCCGTTGCAGAATCGTGCCCACCACGACCGCCGGAAGTATCCACCACAACAACGGCAGCTCCTTCCGCCAAGCCCGTTGGGGGCCTAGTTTTGATGCGCCGAGCCCTCGAGCATGCCCTCGCGAGCGAGTGCCGTCAGACGAGAGACCGCGCGGAAGTACTTCTTCTGGTATCCGCCCGCCATCATCTCCTCGGTGAAGACCTGGTCAAAAGGCGCACCGGACGAAATGATCGGAAGGTCTCGGTCGTAAAGGCGATCCGCAAGCACGACGAAACGCAGTGCCACGGCCTGCGAGGTAATCGTCGTGACGTTCCGCCACGCGATACCGTCCAGCCCCGCCACAAGCTGGCGGTATCGGCTCGGGTGAACCGAGGAGAGATGTTCGATGAGCTGGTCGAAATCGTCCACGGCAACCTGCGTGGATTCTCCGAAATGTTGTTCCACGACGCGATCGAAATCGCCATCGGCTACGGGCTGCGGAGCCGCCGGCAAGCCGCGGTGGCGGTAGTCCTCGCCATCCACGCGGATTACCTCAAATTGATCGGCCAACACCTGAATTTCCCGTTTGAAATCCACCGCGGCAAATCGTCCTTCTCCCAGGGAGCCGGGCAGGGTATTCGATGTCGCCGCGAGCTTGACCCCGGCATCGGAAAGTTCGCGCATCAAGCGGGACATCAGCACGGTATCGCCCGGGTCATCCAGTTCGAACTCATCGATACAGACGAGCTTGTAGGTGGACAAAGCCTCTACCGTTTTGCGGAAAGACAGCGCTCCCACCAAGTTGGTGTACTCGACGAATGTGCCGAAGGCCTTAGGCCCAGGTACCGCGTGGAATAAGGAAGCCAGGAGGTGGGTCTTTCCGACGCCGAATCCGCCGTCGAGGTAGATTCCGGCTTTATCCTCCTTCTTGGCCCCTTTACCGAAGAGCTTGGAGAGGAAGCCGCCTTGAGAGGATCCGCCAACCGTTTGCGCAAAGTTCTTGAGCGCCTCGACGGCCTGAGACTGCGACGGTTGCTGCGGGTCGGGAATGTAGGTATCGAAGGAAACCTCCCCGAAGCGCTCCGAAGGCGTGAACCCTTCGAGGAGCTCCTCCGCGGAAACGTTGGGACGTCGGTCGACCAGACGTGTGGGGTTTTCGGGCACCGTACTCCTTCGAGGCTGAGTCTCGCTCATCATGCGCATTCGGCCTCTTCACGGCGCGAATACGGGACCGCAGCGGGGCGGCGGTCCACAGCGAGTGTAGTCTCTCCGCGATGCGTGCGTACAACGCCGCGTCATGACTATCGTGGGAGCATCCTCAAGAAAGACAGGTGAGTCGTGTCGAAAAAATCATCCAAGCATTCATCCGGGGCACCTACGGCCGCCGTCACTGCCCTCATCGAGTCGGGCTATGAGTACACTCTTCACCCATTTGAACACGAGGACACCCAGAATTTCGGGGCCGAAGCCGCCGCTGCACTCGGACATTCCGCCGATCGAGTCTTCAAGACACTCATGATCACTCACGACGACGACTACGCCCTGGCGGTGGTTCCCGTGTCGGGTTCGCTGGCTGTCAAAAAGGCCGCGGCCGCGCTGGGTTGGAAGTCTGCCTCGTTGGCTCCCCCGGCCGTTGCCGAAAAGCGTAGCGGCTACGTGCTCGGAGGCATGTCACCGTTGGGCCAGAAGAATCCCGTGCGTGTGGTGGTGGATGCGAGCGCCCGGGAACACCCCACGGTTTTCGTCTCGGGCGGGAAACGAGGTCTGGATGTGGAGCTGGCTCCGGATGACCTGGTCGCCGCGACCCGTGGAGACTTCGCAGATATCGCCGCGCAGTGAACCCGGCCGGGTCGAGATGCCGGGCGGCTGCGGCCGTCCGGACCGATCAGTAGTCCGCCTGGCGCTCGGCGACGTCCAACGGAGACTCGCCCTCTGGCAACTCCGTGGGGGCGCTCTCGTGAAAGAGATGTTCCGGCAGCCACTCGACCACGGCCTGCTTCCATCGCTCGGGGTCCACGTTCCATTCCTTGGTGTGCCGGGCCTTATGAAACGGGACGAGTTCCACGAGGCTATTTCGGGACGCCAGGTCCACGGAGGTATTGACGGGCACGAATTCGTCGTCCACCGAGTGCAAGATCAGGGTTGGGGTCAGGAGTTCATCGCTGCGGGAGAGCCAGTCCAAGTCAGAGAGAAGGATGGGCGCACCTAATCCGGTCATCATTGCGGCGCGAGGTTCGGCGAGGAGGTCGGAGACCAGCTGGCCCAGCCTCAACGGCAAACGCTGCATCCGCGAGTGGTACCGGATGAGTTCGAACCAGTCCACCACGGGACCGTCCAGCACCAAGGCCTTAATCAGGTGCTGGTATTGGGATTTATCGGTGGCTTGCAAAGCGATGGCGCCGCCCATGGACCATCCAAAGAGCACGACGTCGTGAGCCCCGTGATCAAGGGCGTAGCGGATCGCGATCTCGATGTCCTCCCACTCCGTGAATCCCAGGCCGTATCGGCCGTCTTCTGAGGGCGGCGCATCCCGATCGTTTCGATATGCGACATGGATACTGGTCATGCCCAGTTCTTGCACCGTGTCGAGTGACCGGAGGGTCTCTTGGCGCGCAGCCCCACGGCCATGCACCATCACGGCCCACGTCCGGCAGGACGAGTCCTGGGGCGCCGGAACCACCCATGCGGGAGCATCCCCGACAGGCAACTCAAGGGTCACGTCGTCGTAGTCATATCCCGCATCGCCGGGGTTTTCGTAGATAGCGCCGGACCAGCGTCCCCTCTTGGCCTCGCGAAGGTCGCCTTCGTGGACTTCGACGACCCGCCGTGTCACGGTCTCGAGCCTCGGAGAGTAAGCCACGACGTCGCCCACGACGGCGTAACCCCGCCCACCATCGAAAAAAAGCATGTACCGACCGCTGACCAGAGTTTCGTCGTTGGCGGGCAACGTCACCGTGGTGGGAATATCTGATTCGCTGGGTTCGGGGGTCTCGTAGCCGACGCCGAGAATTCTCAGAGCCTCATTGCCTTGTTTAGGAGGGGTCACGATGGTCCGCGCGTAGAATCCGGCGATCGTCGCCACCGCGCCCACCGCGAGGCCGGTAATTGAAGCCCCTGCCACGACGCCGGTACGGAGACCGGAAACCCAGGGACGTCGCACTTCGGGAGTCATGCCAGGGATGTGACTCATCACGGAGGCGGATCGCCCTCTCCTACCGATCGCCGACTCCAATAAGCCCACCAGGTACCGCCCTTTCTCGACCGTGTCTTTTACCATCATCCTTGCTTGTCAATCGGTAGACAACCAGGTCATTTGGGGTGCGTCGCGAGTAGGGTTTGAGTCATGAGCACATTGCTAGTGGTAACCGAAGTGACTCTCGGCCAAACGGAGATCGAGAACATCAACATCGTGGCCCCGCAGGAAGAGGGTGACGATGTCCGTGTCGTGGTCCCCGCCGCGCTGCCGAAACATCTGTGGCTGGAATTTTTGGACCAACTGGCGCTGTTGGACTTTGAGGAAGCAGTTCACGTGGTGTCCCACGCGGAAAAGGGACCGGCGACGCTGGAGTCCGACGCTCGAGCAATCCTGGAGGATTCTTTGGCCGTTCTCAGCGATGCCGGTTTCACGGCGCGTGGCCGGGTTGCGTTGGGCGACCCCGTGGCCGCGATGCGCGAAGAGGTGGAAACCGGCGCCCAACAGGTGCTGATCATCACCGAGCCCCATCCGGTCGAGGACACGCTGAACATTCATTGGTCCAACCAAGCGGAAAGGACCCTAGGGGTGCCGGTATTGCACCTGTACTGGGGAACGGGACACGTCGATGACTGAGAAGAACCCTTTCGAAAACTCTGCGCTGAACGCTAGCGGCTCGGCACAACGGAGCGAGGTGGAATGGCAGCAGATCCTCACTCCCGAAGAATTTGCGGTATTGCGCCAGGCCGGCACGGAACGGCCCTTTACCGGGGAATATTGGGACGAAGACTCCCCAGGCACGTATTCCTGCCGCGCCTGCGGGACCGATCTCTTCGAGGCCGATACAAAGTTTGATGCCCAGTGCGGCTGGCCGTCATTTTTTGCACCGTTGGCCGAGGAACGAGTCCGATACATCGAGGACACTTCCATGGGCATGGAACGCATCGAGGTGCAGTGTGCCGCGTGCCATTCTCATTTGGGGCACGTGTTTCAGGGCGAAGGATTCGGCACACCCACGGACCTTCGGTACTGCATGAACTCCGTATCCCTGAAGTTCACGCCGTCGGGATCCTGAGTCGCGCGTAACTTTGGGGGCCTGTTGACCCTAACCGGCGTGCCTGCCGGGTGCGTCCGCTCGCTAGTCGTAGCCTGGCAACGTGACGACGCCACAGGATGATTTCCAGACGCCAAGCCAATTTCAGGAGGCCTTGGAATCACTGCGTCGCGCCCGATTTCAGCCTGAACTTTCGCTGTCACCGATTGATGCGCCCCAACATCTGGCGCCATACGGCGTCGGTTTGGGGGCCGGGGTGGCGGATCCCGATGCCCCAGATCAGGATCTCGCTCTGGGACGGTTCATTCTTCTGTTCGATCCTCGAGCACCGGAGACCTGGGGCGGGGAATTTCGCGTGGTCAGCTACATCCGCGCAGCGATTGAACCCGATGTCGCGGCAGAACAGTTGCTCTCCTCGGTCGCCTGGGACTGGCTCGTGGAATCCCTCGAGTCCAAAGGCGCTCTCCACAAGCAGGCTGGTGGCACGGCAACGCGCGCCTTTTCTCAAGGCTTCGGAGTCCTTGAGGACAGCGGCGAACGCAATGAGATCGAGCTGAGGGCATCATGGACCCCTACCGGTCCGGACATGCGCCGACATCTCGAAGCCTGGGCCGACATGGTCTGCACCTACGCTGGCTTGCCCCCGCTCCCGGAAGATGTGGCCCGTTTCCCGGTGAGCGGTATCTAGCCGTTGACTTCCTCGAGATGCTGAGCCCCACGACGCGGATTCCCCGTGAACTAGACTAGACGTGCACAAATGACAAGGCAGGACAGCCGAGGGATGGCACTCCCCCTCGAGGCAGGACGAAGGATGGATACCCGGCCCGTGACAGCGTCATGACCAAGGAATCGACCCCCATCGGCGGCCAAAACCAGGCTTACGGAGAGGGGTTCAGCGCCGACGAGCTCGAGAAACTGAGCATCGATCCCGAAGACCTCGGACTGAGCCCTGATCTGGTCATTCCCCCATCCGTTCCGCTCAACGAGCCGTCCGGTGGCGTACCGTCGGTCATCGACACCTATCCCGAGCTTGAGGAAGCGGCCGAGCTCTTGACGAAGCACTCGGGACCGGTCGCGATCGACACGGAACGTGCCTCCGGTATTCGCTATGGTCAGAGGCCCTTTCTCGTCCAGATTAAACGCGGGGACTCCCCCATCGTGCTGATCGACCCCGAGGCCTTCGAGGACTTGACGGTGATTAACAGGGCTTTGTCGGGTGCCGAGTGGATCATTCACGCCAGCTCACAAGACCTTCCGAGTCTGCGCATGGTCAGGATGCATCCTTCCCGGCTCTTCGACACCGAATTGGCCGGACGCATCGCCGGGCTGCCCCGCGTCGGTCTCGGTGCGATGACTGAGGAGCTCCTGGGCTATGCCTTGGCCAAAGAACATTCGGCGGCCGACTGGTCGCAGCGTCCGCTCCCGACGCCGTGGCTCAACTACGCCGCGCTGGACGTTGAACTCCTCGTGGACCTGCGTGACGCCGTCGTCGAACTCTTGCGGCAACAAGGCAAGCTCGACTGGGCCCTCGAGGAATTCGAAGCGATCTGCGACGCACCCGATCCCGAGCCCAAATCCGACCCCTGGCGCAAGACCAAGGGCATTCGCCAAGTTCGCTCGCCTCGCCAGCTCACCGCCCTCAGAAACCTGTGGAACGAACGGGATCTTTTGGCCCGACACAAGGATGTCGCTCCGAAGCGGCTCCTGCCCGATTCGGCCTTGATCGCGGCCGCGAAGGCCATGCCCTCATCCGTCCCACAATTGCAACGCATCCCCGGTTTCCACGCCAAGCTCATCAAGAGGGAGTCTGTGCGGTGGGTACGAGCCATTCAGGAAGCGGCTCGCGAGGAAAACCTCGTCCCATACAGCATTCCTAGCTCGTCTCCCCCTCCCATCAAGGCATGGGAATCCAAGCGACCCGATTCGGCGGAGTCTCTCAAAATCGCCAAGGAGACCATGTCCGAGCTGGCGGAGCAATACTCCATGCCGTCCGAAAATCTGCTCACCCCGGAGCACCTGCGGCGTCTGTGTTGGGAACATCCGTATCCTTCCGAGGAGACGGCGATCGAGGCCCTGCGCGGATATGGTGCGCGGAATTGGCAGATCGATCTCGTCGCCCACCCCCTGGCCCGCGACCTCGCCGAGGATGCCTGACGACGGAACGACTCTTCGATACCGCGAGTACCGGGTAGATTCGTGACGGGCGTTACAGTACCGTGGTGCTGAAACACCCCGTCGAGAGGATCCCCATGACCGTGTCACATCCCGATTACACGCCGCTGACAGACCGTTGCCCCGACGAGGTGGTCACGCACGTCTCTCGCGACGTCGTCACCGGGCCTCAGGGACGCAAGATCGCGGTACTGACCTTGCACAACGACTCCGAGAAGCGCCCCGAGACCCTGGGACCCCGCTCGATGCAAGAATTGCTCAATGCCATAGACGAGGTCCACCAGTTGGCGGAAGATGGTTCCGTAGACGGCGTCATGATCGAGGGAACGGCCCCAACTTTCGCCGCCGGCGTCGACCTCACCCTGGTGAGCACCCTAGCGGCAGACCCGGAAACTCCCATTACCGCGGTCGGGGCGATGGGACACGACTTTGTGGAATCTATTCGTTCCCTGCCGGTTCCCACGTGCGCCCGAGTCAATGGCACCGCGCTCGGCGGTGGACTCGAACTCGCGCTGGCCGCCGACTACCGGATCGGTCATCCCGGAACCAAAAACATTGGTCTTCCCGAAATCCGTCTCGGTCTGATACCGGGATGGACGGGTGTCTTCGCCTTGCCGCGCCTCATTGGCCCGGAAAATTCCGTGCGCGTCATCTTCCACAACCCACTCAACAACGGCAAGTCCCTGACCTCGCAACAGGCTCACGAGATCGGAATCCTCGATGAACTGACCGAGGCTCCCGTCACCGACGACGAAGCGCGAAACCAGGCCCTGGCATGGTTCGAGGGCGTGGTTCGGGGCGAGGTCGTCGTCGACCGCCCACACGAGACGGATCAAGAAGAGCCTTTGTGGGCCGCGGATAGCGACGAGGGAGGCTCGTTGCGCGAACGATTCGAGGAATCGGTGCGGGCCACAGAAGAGATCGTGCAGCGGAAGACCTCCGGTGCCAGCGACGCCGCTCGAGTTGCCCTCGAGGTCTTTACCAACGGTCCGCTCGAGTCTCGTAAGCAGTCGCGGGAACGCCAAATCTCCGTCCTCGACGAGCTCGCCCGCGGCGACCAATTTTCTTCGTCCGTTTATTCCATGTTGGAACTCGTGCAGCATCGCGCCAAACACCCCTCGATGGTTCCTCCGGAGGTCGAGCCTGCGCACATTGCCAAGGTGGGCGTCGTCGGCGCGGGGTTGATGGCCTCGCAACTCGCGCTGTTGTTCCTGACTCGGCTCCAGGTTCCGGTGATCATCAGCGACGTCGACCAGGCTCGCGTTGACCGAGGATTGGACACGATTTCCGGCGAACTTCAGAAGAACGTGTCCAAGGGACGATTGGCCGAAGAACAGGCCGCACACCTTCGGACATTGGTCAGCGGCACCACAGACACGGCAGATTTCGCCGATTGTGACTTTGTGATCGAAGCGGTTTTCGAGGAAACCCAGGTCAAACGGGATGTATTCGCGAACCTCGAGAAGTCCGTGCGCACGGACTGCATCCTCGCGACCAACACCTCCTCGCTCCTGGTCAGCGAGATGATCGAAGACCTCGATCACCCCGAACGCGTGATCGGTTTCCACTTCTTCAATCCGGTCGCCGTCCTCCCCCTCGTGGAGATTGTGCGGACGGACTCGACCACCGACGCCGCCATCGCGACGGCCTTCTCTCTCGCCAAACGGCTCGGCAAGATCGCCGTCGGTGCCCGGGATTCTTCCGGATTCATCGTCAATCGGGTGCTCGGCGTCGTCCTCTCCGAAGCCGGCCTGGCCCTTGATCGGGGCGCCTCCCCGGAGAGCATTACCGAGGCATACCGGCCATTGGGACTTCCCATGGATACCTTCACCTTGATTGACCTCGTGGGGCTCCCCATCGCGGTGCACCTGTTGGAATCCCTCGAGCGTTACCAGGGCGATCGATTCCACGTGTCCGAGAAATTCCGGACGCTCAATGAGCACGCGATCTCGCCACTGTCCGACCAGAAGGGCGGCCTGAGCACCGAAGCCCGCGAACTCGTGGGCGCGGCCAACGACGATACGGTGACCCAGGAGACGCTCCGGACCTCGGTGGAAGACGCCTTGGCTTCGGAAATCTCTCGTATGCTGGATGAAGGTGTGGTCCCGGACCGCCAAGACATCGATCTGGCCATGATTCTGGGCACCGGATGGCCGTTCTTCAACGGAGGAATCACCCGGTACCTGGACCGCGTCGGCGCCTTCGAGCGTATCGACTAACGGGAACGTCGAAGGGCCCACCGATGCCGTGCATGGCGCACGTAAACGGTGGGCCCTTCGGTGTCATGGTCATCGGCTGCGGGATCGTGCCGGCCGGTCCACAGAATGCGGCATCGATACCGCGATGCAGGCGCATCACAAGACAATCCACGGAGGACACGTTGTCAGAGCAGCAGCCCACTCACCATCCGCACGACATCACGGAGGCGGCCGACACGGCCGGAACCGACGGATCGGTACGTGGTGGGACCCCGCGACGTTCCGCTCTTGCCGGAGCGGGTGCCCTGGCCGGAACCGCAGCCGTCCTTTCGGCATGTGGCTCCAGCTCCGATTCGGACCAGAGCAGTGGCAAAGCGAGCATCGATCCCCAGAAACCCGTGGATCTCACGTCGACCGCCGATGTCCCCGTGGGCAGCGGCATCAAAGCATCGGCCGACGGCGTGACGGCGATCGTTTCCCAACCCAAGCCCGGCGAGTTCAAAGCCTTCAGCTCGTCCTGCACGCACCAAGGCTGCTCAGTTAACGTCCAGAAGGACACCATCACGTGTCCATGCCACAGCTCGGTCTTTTCGCTGAGCGATGGATCCGTCCAGGCCGGTCCGGCACCTGAGGCCCTTCCGGAGTACACCGTCGCGGTCAACGGCGACCGCGTCACCATCAGCTAGCCAGCCAGCGCCTCGCGCGGCCCTGAGCCCGCGGAGAAACCACACCCTCAATAACGACGCCGGGCGGGGAAGTCATTCAACTCCCCCGCCCGGCGTCGTGCTATCCGGCTGGCTCTTAGGCCTCGCGGACCAGGTTCCTCAGCACGTACTGCAAGATGCCCCCGTTACGGAAGTACTCCCGCTCACCTGGGGTATCGATGCGAACGTCGGCGTCGAACTCGGTGGTCTTGCCGTCTTCCGAGGTCGCCGTCACGTGAACCGTCTTCGGAGTCTTGCCCTCGTTGATTTCGGTCACGCCCGTGATCGAGAACGTCTCTGTTCCGTCCAAGCCGAGGGATGAGTGCGACTCACCCTGCGGGAACTGGAGCGGAAGAACGCCCATGCCGATCAGGTTGGAACGGTGGATGCGCTCGAAGGACTCGGCGATGACAGCCTTGACGCCCAGCAGGCGCGTGCCCTTCGCTGCCCAGTCACGGGACGAACCCGTGCCGTACTCTTTGCCGCCCAAGACGACCAGCGGAGTACCCTCAGCGGCGTAGTTCTGTGCGGCGTCGTACACCGCGGCCTGCTCGCCGCCCTTCGTGAAGTCGCGGGTGAAACCGCCCTCGACGCCGTCCAACAACTCGTTCTTGATGCGGATGTTCGCGAACGTACCGCGAATCATGACCTCGTGGTTACCACGGCGAGAACCGTAGGAGTTGAAGTCCTTGCGCTCCACGCCGTTCTCGGTCAGGTACCGACCCGCGGGGGTATCGGACTTGAACGAGCCGGCCGGCGAGATGTGGTCGGTCGTGACCGAATCGCCCAGCTTCAGGAGCACGCGTGCGCCCTGGACATCCTCCACGGGATCCGGGTTCATCGTCATGCCCTCGAAGTACGGTGGCTTGCGCACGTACGTCGACTTCTCGTCCCACTCGAACGTGTCACCCGTGGGGGTGTTCAGGTTCTGCCAGCGCTCGTCACCGTCGAAGATCGTTCCGTACTCGGTGCTGTACTGGTCCGTGGAGACCGAATCGTCGATGATGGACTGGACCTCGGTCGGATCCGGCCAGATGTCTCGGAGGAAGACGTCGTGACCGTCCGCATCCTGACCCAAAGCGTCGTTCTCGAAGTCGAAGTCCATGGACCCGGCCAACGAGTAGGCGATGACCAACGGCGGCGAAGCCAAGTAGTTCATCTTGACGTCGGGGTTGATGCGTCCCTCGAAGTTACGGTTACCCGAAAGCACCGAGGTGACCGACAGATCGTTATCGCTCACGGCCTGCGAAACCTCGTCCTCGAGCGGGCCCGAGTTACCGATGCAGGTGGTGCAGCCGTAGCCGACAATGTAGAACCCGACCTTTTCGAGCTCCGGCAACAAGCCAGCCTTCTCGTAGTAGTCGGTGACGACCTTCGAGCCCGGTGCGATCGATGTCTTGACCCACGGCTTGGCCTTGAGGCCCTTCGCCGCGGCGTTACGAGCGAGCACGCCGGCCGCCATCATGACGGACGGGTTGGAGGTGTTGGTGCACGACGTGATCGAAGCGATCGCGACGGCGCCGTGATCCAGCTCGAACTCGCGTCCATCCGGCATATCGACGTCGATCGGATTCGACTGGCGGCCACTGGCGGACGCGGCGGCAGAAACGCGGCGCGGACGCTGCTCTTCCTGCTCCTTATTCGAAGCCGTGGCGGCCGGAGCATCGGATGCCGGGAAGGACTCGTCGCCCGCCTCGGACTGCTTGCCGTTCACGTAGTTGTTCAGATCCGCACGGAACTGCTGCTTCGCATTGGTCAGCTCGATGCGATCCTGGGGACGCTTCGGGCCAGCGATCGAGGGAACCACCGTCGAGAGATCAAGCTCGAGGTATTCGGAGTACTCGACCTCGTTGCTCGGGTCGTGCCACAGACCCTGTTCCTTGGTGTACTTCTCGACCAAGGCGACCTGATCCTCGCTACGGCCGGTCAGGCGCAGGTAGTCCAGGGTCACGTCGTCGATCGGGAAGATCGCGGCGGTCGAACCGAATTCGGGGCTCATGTTACCGATCGTCGCGCGGTTGGCCAGCGGCACCTCACCGACACCTTCGCCGTAGAATTCGACGAACTTGCCGACCACACCCTGCTCACGGAGCATCTGGGTGATCGTGAGCACGACGTCGGTCGCGGTCGAGCCGGCGGGAATCTTGCCGGTCAGCTTGAAGCCCACAACCTTGGGAATCAGCATGGACACGGGCTGACCCAACATTGCGGCCTCGGCCTCGATGCCGCCGACGCCCCAGCCGAGAACACCCAAACCATTCACCATGGTGGTGTGGGAGTCGGTGCCGACGAGGGTGTCCGGGTACGCACGGAGGACGCCGTTCACCTCACGAGACATGACGGTCCGGGCCAGATACTCGATGTTGACCTGGTGAACGATGCCCATTCCCGGGGGGACGACCTTGAAGTCCTCAAAGGCGGTCTGTCCCCACCGGAGGAACTGGTAGCGCTCGCCGTTGCGCTCGTATTCGATGTCCATGTTGCGCTCGATCGCGTCCTTATTTCCAAAGGAATCGATCTGCACCGAGTGGTCGATCACGAGCTCGGCGGGAGCGAGCGGGTTGATCTTGCCAGGGTCGCCGCCCAGGTCCTTCACGGCCTCGCGCATGGTGGCCAGGTCGACCACGCAGGGAACGCCGGTGAAGTCCTGCATGATCACGCGAGCCGGCGTGAACTGAATCTCGGTGTCCGGTTCGGACGTGGGATCCCAGTTCGCCAGGGCTCGAATGTGCTCGTCGGTGATATTCGCGCCATCTTCGGTGCGAAGCAGGTTTTCGAGCAACACCTTCAGGCTAAACGGCAGCTTCTCCGCGCCCTCGACCTTGCTGAGTCGGAAAATTTCGTAGTCGGTTCCATTGACGTTCAACGCGCCTTTGGATCCGAAGCTGTCCACAGTGCTCATTGCTTGGGACTCCTCTCGCCACTGTCATTACGGGGCGTAGTTCCGTGTCCCCAGGTGAGTCCTAGCGCAAATACGCCCTTGCAGAGCGTCGGTGATAGGTGTGATGCAAACCTTTGGAGACACAGTGACACTAAGCCTTCGCCTTGAAGTGTACCCGTAAGTGCGCGGGCGGACCCTCATGTGACGACACTTTGTGCCGAGGACGAACCACCGTCCCACCTGGAAATTTAGGCTCGTTCAAAAACGGCCAGCGTCTCCACATGGTGTGTATCGGGGTACATATCCAGCCCCGTCACCTCCGCAAGCTTCCATCCGAAGGCGGCGAGATAGCCGGTGTCTCGACCCAATGCCGCCGGGTCGCAAGACACGTACACGATGCGCCGCGGACCAATCTGCGTCAGACGCTCCAAGACTTTTCGCCCGGCGCCCTGGCGTGGCGGGTCGAGGACCACGACGTCGGGAATGGATGACGGCTCGGGCGAGTACCTCGATGCAGGCCGGTTTCGGCGCACGGGATCGGCCCCTCCGTGAGCCTCACGACTCGGCGTGCCCCATCGAGCCAGTGCCTGTTCGACGCCGGCCCGGGTGGTCACGATCTGAGTTTGAGCCGCGCGCGGGGTCCGAGCTCGACCCTCGGGACCAAAATTGAATTCAGCGTCGGCGGCAGTCACTGGCGAGCCCTCCACGGCCCACACTGTCCCAGGTCCTCCCACGCGGTCCGCGAGCGCCGCCGTCAAGAGCCCGGCCCCGGCGTACAGATCCCAAGCCGTTTCTCCTTCGGCGAGTCCGGTAGCTTGTCCCACGAGGTCGTAAAGTCGTTCGGGCGCTGCGCGGTGATTCTGCCAAAATCCGCCGGCTCCCACTCTGAAACGCAATGACGAGCCGTCGGGGAGGCTGAGTTCCTCGACGACGTCCCCGCTCCCCCGAACCACGACCGGAGCGGGCTTTTCGCCCCGGGAACGTCCGGAGCGTGGGGCCGGGAGAATCACGGCCCCGACCGCCTCGTCGGTGGGCAGGCACATTCCGAGTTCCACGTCGATGTCGTCGGCGATCTCCTCCGGCACGACGCCGTCCACGGCCGTAAGGACCACCAAGGGTGGGTTGCCGCATGCGGGAGCCGCCACATCGATGCGCTGGATGCTCCGCCATTCCCCCTCGTAGAGGCGCAAGGCATTGATTCCGGCGATCGCGAAGGGCAAGTCCTCGACCGGGATGATGTCCGAGCCGTGATATGGATGCATACCTAAGCGGCCCGAATCATCGACGGCCCAATGAACCCTCGTGCGCCATCCCTCGTCGGAGGGCGCGTCCAAGGGCTGAACCGTAAGGTCGGTCAAGAGGCCGTCGGCCGGATCCATTCCGCCCAATCGTTCCAGCTGCTCTCGGATCACTCCTGCCTTGTATTGGCGCTGCGCCTCAGGGCGGATGTGTGCGTAGTCGACGCCTCCGACGGGCGTTTCGGTTCGCTCTGGATCGGCGGGGGCCCAGTCGTAAGATCGCCGATCCGGTGAGGGATTCAGGATCTCGACGGCCCGAGCATTGGCGAAACGGCCGCCTTTGCCCAGTGACTCGACACGGGCCCGGACGCGCTCACCGGGAAGTCCATCTCGGACGAAGCACACGAGGGATTCGTGTCGACCGACGGCGGCACCCCCGTGCGCCATTCGGTCCAGATCTACTTCGATCTCGCTGCCTTCTTCGATCACGCCAGCATCTCCTCGTCTTCGTGTCCGAGCCGCCACGGCACCACGGCCGTTACCACTCCAGGTTCGCGGCGTAGTGCCTTGGCAATTTTGTGTCCCGATCTATGGTGCAGGAATTTATCCCACCAGTGCTCCAGAACGTATTCGGGAACGTACACGATCACGACGTCGCGGGGCGAGGCCTGTCGCACTCCACGGACGTGTTCGACCACCGGCAGAACGGGGTCGCGATATGGCGATGCAAGGATCGTCAGCGGCACCGGTACTTCGTAGCGATCCCAGAGCTGACGGGTTTTCCGAGTCCCGGCTTCATCTACGTTGAGCACCAAGGCCTCGATGGTCGAGGGTCGGGTCGCCCGAGCGTAAGCCAGGGCCCGTAGCGCGGGCTTTCGCAACCGCGGTACCACGACGATCGCGTGGACCCGTGAAGGTAGAGCCTTGAGCGGATTCCTTTGTGTCACGGCGAGCTCCCGTTCGATCGCGGAATAGTGCTTTTTGATGATCCACGCGGTCATCGTCACGACGCCGACGACGAGGACCGTGACCCACGCACCCTGCGTGAGTTTGGTCAGCAAGACCACGACGGTCGCCAGGACCGTGGCGATCAAGCCGATCGCGGTGATGATTTGGTCGCGCAGGAGGCGGCGTCGAGGCTGAGCATCCAGGACCACACGGATCTCGCGACGACGCCGCAAGAACACGGCGGTCTGCGTGAGGGACATCGAGAAGAGGACCCCCACCACATACAGCTGAATCAGCGCGTTGACATCCGCTCCAAAGGCGAGGGTTACGACCGCCGCCGAGCCCCCCAACACGAGCACGCCGTTGGCGTAGAGCGACCGGTTGCTCCGCGCACGGAAGTGCACCGGCAGGTAGCCCTTTTCGGCCATTGTTGATGCCAAGATCGGGAATCCCGCGTATGCGGCGGCCGGTGCCATCAGCAAGAACAGCACCGTGCTGATCACCAAGGCGTAAAACATGACCCCGTGGCCGCCGACTGCCTCTCCTACCTGCGCCAAGATCGGCATCTGCTGAAAGTCTTCGGAGCGGCCCTGGCCGTTCAGGACGAGTTGAGTGGAATCCATAGTGACCACGGCACCACTGGCACGCGCCAGGTAGAGCACGACGACCAGGACGACCGCGGTAGCCACCCCAGTGATGGTCAAGCTTCGTGCCGCATTCTGAGCTTTGGGTGGCCTAAAGAAGCGCACCGAGTTGCTGACGGACTCCACACCCGTCAAGGTCACCGCGCCTGAGGAAAACGAACGGGCCACTAAGA
This sequence comes from Kocuria sp. HSID16901, assembly GCF_003989425.1. Classification (NCBI taxonomy): domain Bacteria; kingdom Bacillati; phylum Actinomycetota; class Actinomycetes; order Micrococcales; family Micrococcaceae; genus Kocuria; species Kocuria sp. HSID16901. The sequence goes on from NZ_RBLM01000002.1 coordinate 580,277, forward strand.
GGAACAATCCCATACCCGTGAGGGCGTTGGATTCTGCGGTTTCCGGTCTGACATAGAAGTCGTGGCTGGGGGCCTGCCCCAACGAGCCGCTCCACGCCTCCACCAAGCCCACTCCCAGCGTTACGGTGAGGCACACGACGAAGAGGGCGGCGGGAATGAAGGCCACCCGGCCCATGAATCGAAGGCCGCGGATAAAGACGAGCGTCAGAATGATGACCAGGCACACGGCGACCAATTGTCGGTGGCCCGCCACAGCGGGGATGAGATCCATGAGATACGTTGCCGCTGAGGAAACGGAAACGGAAACGGTGAGGACGAAGTCAAACAGCAGGCTGACACCAGCGGCCGCTCCCGTCTTGGGCCCGAGGAGTTCCGTCACCACGTGATAGTCCCCGCCGGATACGGCCACGTCCCGGATGTTGTATCGGTAGGTGCCGATAACCAGCAGCAAGACGATCGCTACCCCGAGGCCAACCCACGGGGACAGTGCCAAGCCCGCAGTGCCCGCCAGGGCCAGAACCATGATGATTTCATCCGGTGCATAGGCAATCGCCGAGAATCCATCCGCACCAAAGACCGCGAGCGCGGAGCGTTTGGACAGGACCAAACTCCGAATCTGCTCGGTCTCTTTCGGTGCGCCAAAAAGAGCGCGCCGCAAGCGAGTGGGAAGTGTTTGCACAATGCCATACGCTACCGCACCACCGGATGTCGTTTCCGTGGGTGCATTACGCTGGTCCTGAGCCCACCGCCGCGTCCGAATCCATCGTTCGACCGCGGCCCACGACAATGTCAGGAGACCATCCACCGTGCCCCACTTCGTGATCATGGGCGCCGGCCGCGTCGGCGTGATGCTCGCGCATTCTCTCGAGGCCGCCGGTCACACCGTGGCGATCATCGACCAGGACGAACGCGCTTTCCGCCGGCTTCGCAAGGATTTCGACGGCAAGAAGGTCAAGGGCGTGGGATTTGACCGCGAAACCTTGAAGCGCGCCGACATCGAAAGTGCCTACGCGTTTGCGGCGGTGTCGAGCGGCGACAATTCCAATATTTTGGCGTCCCGCGTGGCACGCGAAACGTTCAAGGTGGCGCACGTGGTGGCGCGCATCAACGACCCCAACCGGGCCGAGTTCTTCCAACGTTTAGGCGTCCCCACGGTGGCCGCGGTTCGTTGGAGTACAGACCAGGTGCTGCGTCGCATCCTCCCGGAGCAGTCGATGACCGGCGATTACCGCGAAGCGTCGGGCCGTCTCGTCCTGGCCGAGCTACAGCTGCATGAGGACTGGACGGGCCACCCGTTGAGCGACATCGAAGACGCCGCCGAATTGCGGATTGCCTACATCACCCGGTTTGGCGAAGGCATGTTGCCGAGCGCCGAGACGAGCTATCAGCAAGGCGACGTCGTGCACGCGATGATGCGCACCCAGGAGATGAACGCGGTCGCGAGGATTCTCTCGGCTCCCCCGGCAGGGTTGGACGACGAGCCCCTCGAACCGAAACTCCAACAGCGGTCCTGGGGAAAACCCGCCTCGACGGTCGAGAGGCTCAACGACGTCAACGGCAAGGATTCCAGCGATTCCGGCCTTGGCCGAGGCATGGGAAAGGAATAACGTGCAGGTACTGATTGTCGGCGCAGGATCCGTGGGGTCCTCGATTGCGCACGAGTTGTTGGGCCATGGCCACCGGGTCACGATTCTCGACGAAAAACCCGAGTCCATCGGCCGGTCTGATTTGCGCGGGGCCCACTGGCTCATTGGTGACGCCTGCGAATTATCCGTCCTCCGCCAGGCCGAACCTCAAAACGCCGACGTCATTGTGGCGGCGACCGGCGATGATAAGTCCAATTTGGTGGTCTCTCTCCTGGCCCGTTCGGAATTCGGGGTTCCCCGAACCGTGGGCCGGGTCAACAATCCGAAGAACGAGTGGCTCTTCGACGAATCCTGGGGTGTCGATGTCGCGGTGTCGACGCCGCGCCTGATGACGGCGCTCGTGGAAGAGGCGGTGGAGGTTGGCGACGTCGTGCGTCTCCTCGACCTGCAAACCGGCGGGGCAACGTTGATCGAATACACGGTCCCCACGGATCACCCGTACGTTGGCTGGACGGTGGAAACCATCGATTGGCCGGCCGAAACCACGTTGGTCGCCATCTTGCGAGATGGCGTCCCGATTACGCCCAGCAATGACGACGTCGTCGAAGGCGATGATGAGCTCTTCCTGATCACCACCCCGACCGGAGAACGCGAATTGCGGAGCCTCTTCAACGCCGAGGTAGACAGTTCCGAGTCGAGTTTTGAGCGCGTCGATGAGCCCGGTACGGACGAGCTCAGCCAAGGGCAAGAGATGTAGCGTGTCTCCGCCGTTGAGGAGCCGCCGAGATCAGTTCTCTGCGGCCTCCACGACGACGGCGGGGCGCGTCATCATCCACGTGATCCAGAGGCAGAAAGCGTACAGCGGTATTCCCATCACCAGACGGCTGATGCCCAACGCCGGTAGGTTCTCCGCGAAGAATAGCGGGAGTTGAACCGCGAGCCGGACGAGGAACATCGCAGCGAGGACGCCGGTGGCGAGCTGATACACGCGTCGTCGTGCCGGCTCCCCACGCCACGCGGTGTCTTCGCCCCGAAGCATGCCGTAGATCAATCCGAGGAGGGGCCACCGCACCGCCATCGACAGAAGCAGGCCCGCCGCGTATGCGCCGTTGGTCCAGAAGCCCACCACGTAGTAGTCGATCGGCTTGCCCCCGGCGTGAGCGAAAAATGCACAGATCAACACGCCGACCGCTCCGGAGAACGCCTGAATCTTTTGGCCTCCGGTGATGAATCGGAGGACTGAAGCCACCACTGCCAAACCGATCGCGATCGACAGGGAAATGCCCAACGACGAGGTGATCAGAAAGGCCGTCAGATAGGCGATAGACGGCAAAACGGCCTCAAGGAGTCCTCGAACTCCCCCGATCGCGTGCATCACGTCGATCTGGCCGCGTTCATCCCGGCGGAATGCTCCGGAGTTTCCATACGCCTGGGCCATCTGCTGGCCAAAGGTGAGTCGCCGCTCCTCGGGCCCCTCGGCGGCCTCTCCCGGGTGGTCATGGTGCTCACTCATGCGGTCGCTTTCCTTTTCTCCATCAAATCTCTTGGTGTCGCGAGACGATTTCGTAGCGCGGGTTGTAGATGACCGGCACGCCGTTCAGGTCGGCGAGCATCCCCGAACACCGCAGTCTCGTGCCGGCGCCAATGCCGGGCACGGTTCGTTGCCCGTGCCAGACCAATCGAACGTGAGTCCCCGGCCCAAGGGGCGCCTCATCGTCCGTGTCGAAGTGCGGCATATCCATCGCGATTGCCGATGTCGGGGCCGCAAAGGAGCCTTTCGGGGTCTTGCCCCGGGTCTCAGAGGACACGGTTCGATAGCTCGCGGTAATGTCCACTTCAGCCTCGTACCTCGGACGCGCCATGATGGGTTGCAGATGCACTTCCGTCACTCGCCCCTCGACGAGCACTCGAATGCGTTGTTGCGGGGCACCTGACCGCACGGGCATATCCGTGGTGGGTTCGGAATCAGCCAATCTTGGTGATTTCCGGGCCGCGTTCCGGAACCGGCAAGCTTTGAGCCTCTTCTTCCGTGGGGTCACGGCGCACGGCGTTATCCGGGATGTTCAGGGGCAGGAGATCCCGAGGAGCCATGGGTTCGCGTCCGCGAACGACCACGAGACTACGGAAGATGCGCTCCATTTCACGGGCAGAACTCCGCTTGACCGCGGCGTCTCCGGAGAACACACCGCGCAAGAACCAGCGGGGGCCGTCGATCCCGACGAATCGTGCCACGCGGTAACCCCTGTCGCCATTCGGCAAGGATGCCGGCAATTTCGCGATGACCTGTCGGCCCAGAGTGCCTTCCAAGATATCGACGACGCCGTTCTGCTCGCGCACCGACGCGGCCAGCTCGGCCCGCACCTCGGCCCACAAGCCCCGGCTCTTCGGCGCGGCGAATGGTTGAACTTGCAGGACCGCGCCGTCCTTCTGGAAGGTCACGGACACGACCGACTGGCTGCGCTGATCAACATCGATGCGCATATTGACGTTCTCATCCGGTTTGATTCGAAGCCCACCAAGATCAATGTACGAGTCGTCGGTCTCGATCTCGGAGACGTCGAAAGGGCCGGTCACGGAACGGTCCGGTTCATCTTCAAGGTCCTGGTCCGCGGCGGCCGCGGCCTGTTCGGCGCCCTCGATATCTTCGTCATCGTCCGCATTCACCAGATCGCGTTCGGCATCGGTGTCCTCAACCGAGGTCGCGCCTGAAGCCTCTGAGGACGGAGTTTGCTTGGCAGACTCCACGTCCTTCGATGTCTCGTCCGTTGCTTCGGCGTCCTGCTTCTTTTTCTTTCCGAATCCCAGCACTTTCGGTCCTTCCTACAGGGTTCCCGTCGAGCCGAAACCGGCCGCACCGCGTTCGGAAACGGGCAGTTCGTCGACGATGCCAAATGTGGCGTGCTCGTATTTCTGGATCACGAGTTGAGCGATGCGCTCCCCGCGATGAATCTCATAAGTTTCATTCTGGTCTGTATTCAGCAGCGTGACTATCAATTCGCCACGATAGCCGGAGTCCACGGTTCCCGGGGCATTGACGACGGTGATGCCGTGTTTGGCCGCGAGTCCGGAACGTGGGTGGACCAGGCCGACGTAGCCCTGAGGCAAGGCGATCGCCACACCCGTGGGAATCAGGGCGCGCTGGCCGGGGGCCAAGGTGACGTCGTGCCGGGCCCGCAAGTCCGCGCCGGCGTCGCCGTCCTTCGCGTAGCTTGGGGCCTCGATGCCCGCGTCCAATAATTGCACCGGTACGTCCACGGTGGGGTGCATGTACCCATTACTCCTTTGTCGCCGATGGGATCCCGCGCCGGCTATGAGCGCGTCCTCAGGTCGACGCGCGGGGTGCTATCCCGACACGCCTTAGGCCACTGTAGCGGCTTCACCGCCGTGGCCGGGCTCACGGGTTAACTCCCCGAGGGCGCCGACGCGTATTCTGGGAGGCATGTCTGAGCCTGCCTCCCCAACCCCCGACGACGCGCCCTTCGGCGATCCCGGCCGCGTCATATTCCACGAAAAGCTCGTCCCCGGCGCGGGCATGTGGATTTTCGTGGCCCTCACCGGCGTCGCCAGCTTTGCCGTGGGTGCCCCCATCAACATCCCGATCGCGATCGTGGCCGGAATTATTGTTGCGGCAACGTTGGGTTTAATTCTCTATTCCTCATCTCCCGTGCTGGAAGTCACAGAAGATTCGCTCCAAGTCGGTCGCGCTCACATCGAACGCGAATTCGTCGGGGAGGTTGAGGTTTTCCGGGGCGAAAACGCTCGCATCGCGTGCGGCCCCGCCGCCGATGGCCGAGCATTCATGAATTTCCGCCCGTGGGTTTCCCCGGTCGCACGAATTCACATCACCGACCCCGCGGATCCGACGCCGTATTGGCTCACAAATTCCCGCCGTCCCGAAGAATTCGCGCTGGCACTGGGTTCGGACCCTGCGGAACAGACGGTTCGTACACCCCTCATCGATCAGCCCGTCGCCGAGACGGACGAGGAAGAAGCGCCCTGAACGCTCAGAGGTCACCACGTTGCCGACACATAAAGGGGAGGGGCCATTTCGGTCCCTCCCCTTATGCGTTAACGGGTCACGGCGAGTTTTACGCCTCGCACTCCACGCAGTAGTACAGGCCGTCTTCTTCGCGTGCAATCTGAGAGCGATGACGCACCAAGAAGCATGAAGCGCAGGTGAATTCGTCCTGCTGGGCCGGGAGTACCACCACGGAGAGTTCCTCGTGGGACAGGTCGGCGCCCGGCAACTCGAAGCTCTCGGCGGCAGCGTTCTCGTCCTCATCGACGACGTTGGACTGCTGATCGCTTCGGTGAGACTTCAGCTCCTCGATGGAGTCGGAGCTGCTCTCTTCGTCTTGCTTGCGCGGGGCGTCGTAATCGGTAGCCATGTGTTTGTCACGCTTTCGTTGGTTTTTGTGTCAATCGGCCCACAGGGCCAAATCGATCGTCAAGTGGTTCTCCCAGCCGGCATACACACTTGCCGACGCCATCTCGGTAAATTCATCGGAGTCACGTGTGCCGGTGTCGCGATGATTGTTCACTATCTCCCCCGTAACTGTCCAGCCGAATTTCCTGACAGCTGATTCGCGTCGATACGGAAGTCCCTTGAAAAAGAACACAGGCGGTATTCTGTCTGGAGAAGCGGGCGCGATCGTCCAGGTCACGGACGCGCCGGACGAGTATTTTCAAAGGAGAACTGATGGATCGGCTGACATTCGTGGGTGTCCAGGACGACGGCGAACACCTCGTCCTCGAATCCGCGAACGACGGGCACCGGTATCAGGTTCGCATCGACAACGGCTTACGCAATGCCGTAGTCAAGGCCCGACGCGCCCAAGCACCTCGGGGCTTGAGCGGTCGCGGTGAATACGGCCCTCGAGATATTCAGACTCGCTTTCGGCAAGGTGCCAGCGTGGACGAGATCGTTGCCGAATCCGGCTGGAAGCCCGAGCGCGTGCGCCGATACGAATGGCCCATTTTGGCAGAGCGCGCCCATATCGTGGCGGCCGCTCGTCAGGTAACCGTCCGCCAACTCGGCCATCACTCCCCCGGACGCCGGACTCTGCACGACCAGGTCGTGGCGGTTCGCGAGGATTGGAATTTCGCCGAGGGCGATGCCCAGTGGAATTCCTGGCAACGCGAGGACGGTCAGTGGAATGTCACGGTCTCCGTGGATTATTCGCAGTCCGCTCTCGCCCAGATTTCCCCCGGCGCGGATTTTCCCGCCCGATTTGTCTATAACCCCGCAAATCAAACCGTGACGGCGGGCAACGCCGTCGCCGAGTTCCTCTTGGGCAAGAGCTTGTCCGACGCCGACGACGGCCCTCAGCCCGTGGAGGCTCCGGCGGATGAGGCGACCCCGCCGCACGCCGCAGGATTGGACGCCGACCCCGACGGCGGGAACGAACCCTCTCACGACGTCGTAGACGATTCCACGGAGTCGTCGACCGTCGCACCAGAGGACGCCGAAGAGTCCGTTCCCAGCACTTCACGAAGCCACCTTCACGCCGTGAGCGATGAGCAGACATCGACGGAAGCCCTCTTGGACGAGCTGGAGACCCGTCGCGGGACGCGTGCAGGCGCTGACCCGGACAGCGATCGACGCCTCGCTCAGATGAGCGAAGACCTTCCGATGGAAGACTCCACGACGGATGAAGCCGAAGCCGAGGACAGCGAACCCACCCTCGACATCGAGGGGATGGACGAAGCCCGTTCCCAGGCCAGTTCTGCCAAGCAGGGTTCATCGCGTTCACGGAGCGGCCGGCCTTCAATTCCCAGTTGGGATGACATCGTCTTCGGGCAGCAACGTCCCAAAGACTAAGACCAACACCACCCCAAACCGTGACCTTGCTTATCCTTAGAAACATTCGGTAGCTATAAACTCGTCAGTAGCCGCGATATCACGGTACTTTTATGTATGAGGTAGTCAACTGCCTGTTTCGCACACAACGCGCAAAGGTCTGCATGGGGAAGAACCGCCGCAAAAAGCGTCCAGGGAGCGGCACATCGCCGATCGGCCCGAAGGAAAACACCACGTCTGAGACGTCCTCCACCTCGGAGGAAGAACCCTCGACGTCCGGTAACACAACGTCACGTCCGTCGGACGCGTCGTCCTCCGCCGACGGTTCCTCCATGGACCACTCCGAACCTGTGGACGAAGACAAGGCGTCACCCACCGAGCCGTTGGAGTCCGAGGAACCTGGCTCCGCGAACCGCGACGACCTAGCCCCAGGCTACGAATACGTTGGTCAAACAGAATCCTCCAGGACGGTATCGCCGGCCACCGAGCCGATGATGAGCCTCAATGACGAGCTTTTCTCCGATGCCGAGATTCCTACGACCAAGCGTGAGCGGAGGGAACAACAACGACGCCGCGAAGCCATCGAGGCACGTCGCCGTTCCCAGCAACGCGCCCGTAGCGGCGGTTCCACGAGCTCCCGAGGCGCAACGGCTTCGGGGATCGCGGCGGGCGCTATGGCCGCCAACGCCGCCTCCTCGCCTGAATCAATCAGCGCGACGTCGGCAGCAGATGCCGACGGAAATCCCATCGAGCATGCTCCGGAAGGAGCTGGTTCATCCGAAAGCGGCCCTGGTCCAGAGCCCGCAGGCATCGCTGCTCCAGGCAGTGATGACACGAACCGCAATGCCGCATCGGTTGAGAGTCCTGTAGAAGACACCGCGCGAGGATCGAAGGCCACACCGTGGATATGGACGGGCGCGGGAGTCTTGGCCGTCCTCGCCATCAGTGGAGGAACGGTCCTCTTCCTCAACCACCAACAGAACGATGCTCCCCCGGTTGCCAGCTCGTCGGCAACGACCACCTCAAGCACGCCCACCAGCAGCTCACCAGCGCCCACGTGGGAAACCCCGCCACCGGCACCCGTACCGAGTGTCATCGAGCAACAGCCCGTTCCGACGGCACCGGAAGGAAGCGTCTCCCAAGCCCCCACCGTCGCTCCGACGACACAGGCTCCCGCGCCGACGCCAACCCCCGAACCGACCACGCCGGAACCGACGACTCCCGAACCCACAACCCCCGAACCGACGACGCCCGAGCCTACGACTCCGGCGCCGACCCAAGAACCCACGCAGGCCCCAACGCCAGCGCCGACGACACCGGCCGCGCCCGCAACTCCGAACCGCCCCTCTGGCAAGACCGCAGCGACGGAAGCGCCGGCGCAAGACATTCCGTCACAAAATGCAAGTCACGGTGGTGGCCAAGGGCGCGGTTAACCGACCCTTCGGGGCGAGTAGGACCGTGACCGACGAGGCCCTGCTCCTTAGCGGCCCTGCCCCGTCGGGGGAATAACCCGGAGGGGAACGTAGCGTTCCTCGTCGGTCCACGAGCCGTGTTGCCCAACCATGGATAACGCGGTGGAGCGGGTTCGTCGCAGGTCGTACAACGCCAAGGAGCCACGTGCGGCGATGATGAGATCGCCGATCCGTTTCCTGACGCCGGGGCGCACCTCGGCTCCAAAATATCCGGATTCCATCAGCTCGTCCCGGTCCAAGACCCAGGCACGGTCACCGAATTGACGGGTCCACGCGGCGACGAGCCGCTCTTTTGCCTCGTGGTCCGCGGGATCCTGCAGGTGCAACTGAACCATGCGAGGCTCCCCCGCGGTGAGTTTCACCCCGTCCACCAATTCAGGGTAGGCGGAATAATCCACGCGGTCGGCCTCGGGGATATCCACCATTCCGTGGTCCGCGGTGACGAGGATGAGCGTTTCGGGGCCAACCCTCGCGGCCAGTCGCTTCAGGCCCAGGTCGAGCTCTTCAAGAGCTTCGAGCCAGCGCTCCGAGGTGCAGCCGTGTTGATGACCCGATTGATCCAGTTCTCCCCAGTACAGATACATGAACGTCGGCGTTCGCGTCGCAAGCAACTCAGCCGCCTTGCTGACTCTGGCCGTCGTCGAACCTGCCCCCACGAATTCGGTTCCCCGGAGAGCCGCATCCGTCAGCGCGGAATGCTCATAGGTCGGCATCGACACCGTCACGGAACGGGTAATACCCGCAAGCCGTTCGAACACGGTCGGCACGGGTTGCCAAGCCACTGGATCGACCGCCGGGTCCCAGCCCGAGAGTTGGTTCACGACGACGTCGCGCTCAGGATCGACGACGTCGTAGCCCACCATTCCCGTTTGTCCCGTCGGCTGGCCCGTACCGAGCACCGCGAGTGAGGCAGCCGTCGTGGACGGGAGCGCGGCGTCGAGCGGACCCAAATTCACGGAGCGACGAAACGTCGGGGCATGCCCTCGATGGCGGTTGACGAGTTCTTCGCCCAAACCGTCGACCAACACCACGCACACGTTCCGAAAAGGGCCGGCGGGACGCCCGGCCTCCCGCAACGCATCGCCAAGGCCCAATTGGTCCGGAAATTCCGGAGCCCGTTCCGACTCCGCGACCGGGCGAAAAACGGAAGCGGCCGAGCTGAGCACATTGGCAATCGAGGCGCCGTCGTATCGTGGGGGGCCCGGCAGCGGGGTGCCCTGAAGATCCGTCACTGCGGCGGACTTGGTGGTTTTGTCCTCCACCATCAGGCGTGCGACGTTCCGGATAGCTCGGTGTTGGCTCGCCGAAGGGCTCGGGCGAATTCCTTGGCGTCCTCAACGGCCTTTTGTCCATCGGCCTCGGCGGAAATCCTCAAGACGACGTCTTCGCGCGCTGCCACTCCGGTGTACCCGTGATCGGCCTCGCATTGTGGGTCGGCACAACCGGCAGGTTGGAGGTCCAACCTCTGACTACCCGTCCACGACATCATGAGTGTCACTTCCGAAGCCGGGGTTTCCGACGTGTAGTTCTGCGGTTGCCGGTACGCGTAGGAAAGCGTCACCGAGGTCAGGTTTCGGATCGGCACCGTCTCCGTGGACACGTGGGCCACAATCTGTTGGGCGTCTTCGTCCAACGCTTGATCGTCTACATGGGTGACTTGAACAATATCCCCGGCTAAAGCCACGACCGTAACGTGGCGGTGCACCTCGTTTTGATCGAAATGCGTTTCCAAATGGACGAGGTGGGAGGTGGGAATTTGGCCATCGAGAGCGTCCCACACCACGTCGTTGACCAATTGCGGGTAGAAACCGGCGTTGACGATGTCGCGGTCCAGATTTTGCCCTTCATGTCCTGACTCAGCCATTCACTCGCTTTCGACGATTCGCCGACGTCGTCACGCCGGCATCACCCAGTTCGCGCATCAGTTCTCGACGCGTCTCCGTCATTCTACGGTCCTTCGGGCACACCCGCGTCGGTCCGTGTCACGATCCAGACATTGTGCGTCGCGCGCTGTCTGTTCTCTGCTGCGGATTACCGAGCTTCATGGACGCCCCCAGGACCGTCAAAGTATCGGCCGAAATCATCACGGGTTTAAGTTCCAGCAGGGCAACCTCGGGAAGGCTGTCCTTCAACTGGGCAACCCTTCGCAGGAGGTCCTCCAGCATGTCGACCTTCACGGAGGGCAGCCCGCCGTACCCGAAAAGTTTCCGGGCCGCTTTGGGTGCTCGCACCATCTTGACGACATCCCCCTGAGTCAGCGGCGGCACCCGGTGGGCCCAGTCCTCGAGAAGATCCACGGAATCGCCGGACATGCCGAAGGACAAGACGGGACCCAACAAGGGGTCCTCCGTCGCCCTGACGACGCAGTTCTGCCCAGTAGGAGCCATGGCTTGAACTTCCAAGTCAAAGACGCCGTAAGGGCGCAGGGTACGATGCATGAGATCGATGTCGCGCCGCAACGCGTCCTCGTTCTCGATACCCAGGCGGACGCCTCCGAGATCGAGACGGTGACGCATAGTCGCATCCATCGCTTTAAGGGCGACCGGGTAGCCCAACCGATTCGCTGCCTCTGCGGCTTGGTCTGGCGTGTCAAAGGGGACGGATTCCAGGACCTTGATCCCGAAGGTCGCCAAGAGGTTTCGTGTATCTGTCTGGCCCAATTCGGCGAGTCCGTCACCGGAGACGCCGCTCATCAGGCCCTGGACCAGATCCTTCGCGGCGGGGATATCCGCGTCCTCGACCTCCGGGACACAGACCTCTTCCTGTTTGCGCCAGGCCGCGTAGTCCATGGCTGCTGCCAATGCCGCGATGGCGGATCCAGGGCTTTCGTAACATGGAACGCCCGGAAAGGTCCGCGCTTCGTCGCATCCGGCGGGCTGGATCTCGCGCTCCACCGGGTGGATTCCCCGTCGGTAGCTCGACGGCTCCGTGACCCCAGTAAACGCGGCGAGCACGGGCTTACCCGTCGCCGCCGCGCACTCCATGAGGACCTCGGCGATCTCTTCCGGCGTGACAAAAGGCGACGGGAGGAATGAGGCGACGACGGCGTCGTTCGACTCGGAGTTCAAGGCGCCCAACACCGCGTCTCGAATCATCTGCAAGCAGTCGATGTCCGCACTCGAGGTGTCCAACACATGGTCCGTGTGGTGCCCCTCGACGCCGTGGCTCACGCACGCATCGGCCAGTACCTGCCCCAGAGCGAACGCGTTAGAGAAGATCGCCACGCGACGTCCCGTCGGGAGGGGCTGGGACACCAAAAGTTGCGCAATGTCCATGAGGTGATCCGAGGTGTGGGCGCGGATCACGCCGGACTGGCGGAACATCGCATCCAGGGCCTCGACCGGGGCTTGGGTGGTCCTCCCGGAATGCCCGGGAGGCAACCGCACGCCGGTCACATCGGATTTGGCGACCACGACCGGTTTAGATCTGGCCAGTCGCCGAGCGATTCGGGAGAATTTTCGGGGATTACCGATTGATTCGAGGTACATGCAGCAGGTCGTGGTTCCTGGGTCATCTTCCCAGTACTGCATGAGGTCGTTACCCGAAACGTCCGTCTTATTGCCCGCCGAGAACGCCGTAGAGACCCCAACCCCGCGCCGGTACGCCGAGGTTCCCAGTAAGACCCCCATCGCCGCCGACTGGCTGAAAAGCCCCAAGTGGCCGCGCAAGGGTGAGACGGTTCCGAGCGAGGCATTCAGGCTGACGTCCGGGTCGGTATTGATCAGGCCGAGCGAAGCCGGGCCGATGACACGCATCCCGTAGCCACGGGCCTTTCGTACGAGGGCCTGCTGGCGGGCGCGCCCCCGGGCGCCGTCGTCGGCGTAACCGCCCGTCACGATGCACACCCCGCGCACACCCAAACGTCCACACTGGTCCACGACATCAGAGACCGCGGGAATCGGAACCGACACCACCGCTAAATCCACAACCTCGGGAAGATCCTCGAGCCGCGCGAAGGCTTTCATACCGGCCAATTCGAAGGCCTCGGGATTCACCCCATACACGGGTCCGGTGAAGCCACCGTCGACGATGTTCACGAGAATTTCGTGGCCCACCTGCGTCCAGTCCCGCGAGGCACCCACCACGGCAATCGAGCGTGGCGCCACCAGAGAGGCAACCGACTTCGCCTCGGCGCGATGCTCCCGGGAAGCCATGACTTCCCGAGATTTTTCGGTTGGGTCGATGTCGAAGCTCACCATCACGACGCCGTCGTCGAAGACACGGGCCACCTCGAACCCGGCCTCGGAAAACACATTGAGCATCTTGCGGTTTTCAGGCAAGACCTCTGCGGAAAACTTGGTGATCCCACATTCCAGCCCCGCCGCAGCGAGGTGTTCCAGGAGAATCGAACCGATGCCTCGTCCATGGTGATGATCCGAAATGAAGAAGGCGACCTCGGCCTCATTCGGCTGATTCGTGCGATCGTAACGACCGATGCCGATCATTTCCTCGCCCAGCATGATCACGAAGGCGACCCGATCGTGGTGGTCCACCGTCGTGAAGCGCGTGAGCTCTTTAGCGCTCAAGGCAGACTTATAGGTGAAAAACCGCAGGTAGATCGTGCGTTCCGATTGCCGGGCATACATCTCCGCGAGCGCGTCACGATCGGATGGTTGCACCGGACGCAAGTGAGCCGTAGCACCGTCACGCAACACCACGTCCGCTTCCCAGTGGGACGGGTAGGAATTTTCATCGACCATGAACCACAGTCTAGTAGCGCAAGTCACAGGCGCCTATTGTTCTAGACTGGGGTCGCCCGTTTTCGCTCAACCGTGAGGATCCGTAGATGGCACCCCGCCGTAAGTCGTCGCATACCCCCGAGGACTTCCCGCTCGACGTGGTCGAGAATATCGTCGACATCGACGTGTCTTCCGAGATGGAAACGAGCTTCCTGGAGTACTCCTACTCCGTCATCTATTCCCGCGCGCTCCCGGACGCGCGCGACGGACTCAAGCCCGTGCAGCGGCGCATTTTGTTCATGATGATGCAGATGGGACTCCGTCCCGACCGCGGACACGTCAAGTCCGCACGAGTCGTCGGCGAGGTCATGGGCAAGCTCCACCCTCACGGCGACAGCGCGATCTACGACGCGATGGTGCGCCTGGCGCAGTCCTTTGCCATGCGCATCCCGCTCGTAGACGGACACGGCAACTTCGGCTCAGTCGACGACGGCCCGGCTGCAGCCCGCTATACCGAGGCCCGTATGGCCCCTGCCGCGCTGGCGCTCACGGGTGACTTGGACGAAGACGTCGTCGATTTCGTGCCGAATTACGATAACCAGTTCACCCAGCCCGGGGTCCTTCCCGCGGCCTTCCCGAATCTTTTGGTCAACGGTTCGTCGGGAATCGCGGTGGGCATGGCGACCAACATGGCGCCTCACAACTTGCGGGAGGTCATCGCTGGGGCACAGCACCTCATCGACCATCCCGACGCGAGCCTCGACGACATCATGAAGTTCATTCCGGGGCCCGACCTTCCCACGGGCGGTCGCATCGTCGGTCTCAACGGCATCCGGGATGCCTATGCGACGGGCCGTGGTTCCTTCAAGACTCGGGCCAAAGTGTCGATCGAGCAGGTTACTCCCCGCAAACAGGGGTTGGTCATCACCGAATTGCCGTACCTCGTGGGGGCGGAGAAGGTCATCGACAAAATCAAGGATGGCGTGCAGTCGAAAAAGCTGTCCGGCATTTCCGACGTCGTGGACCTCACGGACCGCAAGAACGGAACACGGCTCGTGGTCGAGCTCAAGAACGGTTTCAATCCCCACGCCGTGCTCCAGTCCCTGTACAAGTACACGCCGCTCGAAGACTCCTTCGGCATCAATAACGTGGCCCTTGTTGATGGGCAACCACAAACATTGGGTCTTCTGGAACTTCTCACGGTGTATGTATCGCACCGAATCGACGTCGTTCGACGTCGGACCGCGTTCCGCCTCAAGAAGTCCCAGGACCGCCTCCACCTCGTCGAGGGCCTGCTGATCGCAATGCTCGACATTGACGAGGTCATCGAGATCATTCGGACCTCGGATCAGACCGCTCAGGCCAGGGAACGACTCATGGTGGTTTTCGACCTGAGCGAAGCACAGGCCAGCTACATCCTGGAATTGCGGTTGCGGCAACTGACCAAATTCTCACGCATCGAACTCGAATCGGAGCGCGACGATTTGCGCTCCACCATTGACGAGCTCGAGTCCATCTTGGCGTCGGACCACAAGCTACGTGGCGTGGTCTCGGATGAGTTGGGTGACGTC
This sequence comes from Kocuria sp. HSID16901, assembly GCF_003989425.1. Lineage (NCBI taxonomy): Bacteria > Bacillati > Actinomycetota > Actinomycetes > Micrococcales > Micrococcaceae > Kocuria > Kocuria sp. HSID16901. The sequence goes on from NZ_RBLM01000002.1 coordinate 595,385, forward strand.
GCCGAACGCTACGGTACCGATCGGCGCACCGAACTGCTCGAATCCGATGACTTGGCTCAACTCGCCTCCGCCGTCACAGCATCCGGAGCGTCGTCCAAGAAGGGACTTGGCCTGGCTCTAGAGATCGCGGATGACCCCTGCTGGGTGGCCCTGTCAACCTCGGGCATGGTGGGCCGGACGCCGGGTGGTCCCGGCGGCCGTGAATCCTTTGCGGATCCCGGCAAGCGCATCAAACATGATGCCCTACGGTCCTTGATCCCGACCACGGCGCGGGGCGAGATCGGGGCGGTGACGTCGGCTGGCCGTATGGTTCGAGTCAATGTCATGGATATCCCGCAGCTCGAACTATCCGGGACAGCACCGAATTTGGGGACCGGCGTTGCGGTCAAGGATTTCTTGACGCTCGAACGCGGTGAATCCCTCATCGCCCTTGCTCCGCTACATCAGGTGCTCGCTATGGGCACGGCTCAGGGCGTGGTCAAACGGGTTAATCCTGACTATCCCCTGAACCGGGACGACTGGCCCATCATTTTCCTCAAGGAGGGCGACGAGCTCGTGGGCGTCGCACACGCGACCAACGACGATCACCTGGTGTTCATCACGCGCGACGCCAAGCTTTTGACCTTCGATGCCGCGAAGGTTCGCCCACAAGGCCGCACGGGAGGCGGTGTGGCCGGTATTAAGCTCGCGGACGGGGATCGTGTGATGTTCTTTGGTGCCGTCTCCCCCACGGAGCCCGGCGTCGTCGTGACTGTTGCTGAACCTGGCGACAGCCTTCCGGGGATGTCTGGCGGCTCGGTGAAGATTACCGAATTCTCCGAGTATCCCTCCAAGGGTCGAGCCACGGGCGGCGTTCGCGCGCATCGCTTCCTGAAAGGCGAGTCGGCTCTACAACTCGCGTGGGCGGGACGCGGACCGGCTAAGGCCGTCTCTTCGGCCGGAGTTTCGCGATCGTTGCCCACGGAATTTGGGACACGCGATGGTTCCGGTGTGCAACTGCAGCAACCGATTGACGCCGTCGGGCCGGCTCTCGGCAGCGGGGCCGAGGACGGCTCGGTCCGCGACGACGAGGCGGACTCGGCTTAAGCCGATGCGTAGGCGGTAGCCGCTACTTGAGGGCAATCACGTCAGCACAGTAGACGAGGTCTGCGGGCCGATGGGAAATGATGATCGTTCCGGGTCCGCTCACGCCGTGGGCGTCGAGTCGGGTGGCCCGGTCGATTTCCTCCATGAGCTCTTGAGCTGACTCGTGATCCAGGTGAGCCGTGGGTTCGTCGAGCAGCAGGAACGAGGCCTCGGTCAGCAGGGCACGTGCCACGGCTAGCCTCTGGCGTTGTCCGCCGGAGAGATTCGAGCCCCCGGCACCCACTCGGGTATCCAGGCCGTCCTGGAACCCACGCACGACGTCACCGAGCCCTACCCTGTCCAGCACCGAGTACAACTCGTCATCCCCCGGTGCCTGCCCCCGGGGCTTGGCGAGGGCGAGGTTTCCTCGAACCGTTGAATCGAAGATATAGGCGTCCTGAGGGCACCATGCCGAGACTCCCCGGAGCGTTACCGGGTCCGATTTGACGCCGTCCACGATGACCTCGCCTTGTTCGGGACGGAGAAATCCTAGGAGAACGGCCAAGGAGGTCGATTTACCTGATCCGGACGGCCCGGTGAGTCCCAGAGCCTGCCCCCGCTCGACTCCTCCGCTAACCCCACGGACCGCAGGTCTCTCCATCCCCGGCCAGCGGGCCGACACATTCTGGATCCGCAACGTCTGCGCGTTGTGTCGCGTCGTCTCGGAGTCGTGATCCGTGCGTGAACTCGGCAGTTCTTCAGGAACACCCCGATCAATTTTGGCAACGAGACGCGCAAAAGCGGGCCAAGCCCGGAGCGCATCGGTGGCTTGGGCGGCCGGCTCAACCAACGCCGTGCACAGCAATACGGGAATCGCAGCCACGGGAGCGGAGATCTGTCCTGAACTCACGGGCTCCCACGCCACAAGCCCAATCAAGAGCGCGGTCAACCACCACAGTCCGAGGGTTGTGGCATTGCCCAGACCTGCGGCAAAGGCCGACCTCCGAGCGGCGTTCAAGGAATCTGCGTCCCAATGCCGGAAGACCCGCAACACGTGGGGTCCCAGAGAATTCCCTCGGAGGTCCTCGGCGGCCTCCGTCATGCCGACGACGCCACGGAGGGTCCGGGATGTGGCCGTTCGTCGTATGGATTCGGCCCGACGATCTGCCCACGTCACGGCCCAAGGAAGGCAGAAGGTGCTCATGCAGGCAGCCACCCCCACGAGCCACGTTGCTGAGGGGACCGTCAACGAGGTCACAACAACCGCACCCACCATCACGGGGATGTTCGTGGCGATGGGCAGGAGGACTCGCGGCATCGCGTCGCGCAGTTCATCCACGTCGCCGACGAGACGGTCTAAGAACGCTCCTCCCCGGAGCAAGGTACGTAGGCTCAGAGCGGATTCCCCGACGGTCCGCCACGCTGTCATGCGCAACCGGTTAGCCGCCCTCAACACGACGTCGTGGGTCAATAATCGCTCCGCGTATCGGAAGGAGGCTCTTCCGAGGCCGAAGAATCGGACCCCGACGATCGCCACCATCAGATACATCATGCCCGGCTGTTGAGAGGCCCGAACGATCAGCCAGCCAGACAACGCCGTCAACGATGCCCCAAAAGCTACCGTCAAAAAGTTCACCGATAATGGGCCAAGCGCCGTGGTCAACCTGGCCCCAGTGATCCGCTTCAAGGATCCCAAGGTCTGCACGACACTACGAGAAGCAACGTTCCCCTCAGATCCCGCCAGGTAGCCCTCTCTTGGGGCGTCGGTTCCCTGCCCTTCGGCTTGAGGAATATCTACCGTGTGACGGTCACCGTAGGCGGCGTCCTTCGTCAGTCGCGAACCGTCGAGGGCTTGAGTCCTCGAGTAGGTGACCACGACTTGCCCATCTCCAGGCACCTCCAGGAAGTACTCCGCGTGAGGCACCGTCGCCGGATCGTGAGTCACCCAGATGACGGTCGAACCGTAGCTCGCGATCTCGCGTAAGGCCCCCGCCACGGACGCGGCGGCGCGATCATCCAGGTGGGCCGTGGGTTCGTCAACGAGAACGAGCAAAGAAATCTGCCGACTGCCGCCCGCGTCGAGGACCATGCCTCGTACTCTCGCCAACACCCTCGCCACGGCCAGACGCCGGGCCTGTCCGGCGGAGAGGGCGGACGGCGCCACATCCTTCAGGTCCTGTAGTCCCAGATCAGTCAGAGCCCCGCCAATAAGGGAGTCCACGGCTGAAGACTGTGGGCCATCGGATGCAGGAGGTTCGAGGCTTTTACTCTGGACCGACCCGTTGTCATCGACTTCGGCGAGCCAGGTTTCGGCGAATTCGGGGGCCGTATACAGACCCATTTCGTCGTAGACGGTTGCGGCGAGAAATGAGGGGGTTTGACTGATCCACGCGGTCTCCGAGGGCGCGAGAACCGTCGGCGTCTGGTGTTCCGCCGGCATCGCGTCGATCATGCCGCCGAGCACCTTCAACAACGTGGATTTGCCCCCGCCGGAAGGCCCGACGACCACCGTGGTGCTCCCTGCCGATATGTCCAGGTTCACGTCAGTCAAGACAGGGCCTCGTCCCGGGTACGCCACGGAGACTTGTCGTACGCGTACACCCCCATCCTGGTTCTTCTGACGTGTATGGGGTGCGCGGCCCCGTTCAACGACCGCTTCTGCCCGACGCAACGCATCAATGCCATCTTGGGACTGGTGAAAAGCAGAACCCAGGTCCCGCAATGGTTGAAAGCACTCCGGAGCGATGAGCAAGACCGCCAACGCCGTATCTAGCCCTATCGACCCCGTCACGAGCCGAAGCCCAATGAAGACCGCGACAAGAGCGACGGAGATGGTGGTGATAAGTTCGAGCGCCAAGGACGATTGGAACGCCGAACGAAGCGTCGTCAGGGTCCGACGTCGATAGTTTTCACCCAAATCGTCGAGGGCCTGGGCTTGGGCCCGGTTCCGTCGGAGCCCGAAGAGTACCGGTAGCCCCCGAGAGAGTTCCACAATGTGGCTGGACAGCCGCAATAATTGAGTCTGCGCCTCGCGGGTGTCCTGCTGGGTGGTCTTCCCGATCAGGATCATAAAGAGCGGAACCAACGGCAACGTCAAAACGAGGACCAGCGCGCTGATCGGGTCGAGCCACAGGACGACGAGCAGAAGCACCACCGGAATCACCGCAGAGGAGCACATGGCCGTCAACGATTTGACGTAGTAGTCATCGACGGCGTCGAGCCCCCGCGAGGCCAGAACGGCGATGCCGCCATCGGACGATGATTCGCTGTCCCCGCCCGTTTCGATGCGGGCTCCGGCGGATGTCGACGAGCGATGGAGTACAGCCTCAAGAAGCCGACGACGCAGGTCAGACTTCGTGGAGGAAGCCGCTCGCTGTGACGCCACAGAAAGAGCCCAGTCCGCGAGTGCCCGAATGGCAAGACCAGCCACACCCCATGCAGCGATCTGCCAGGCCCAGTGCCCGGGATCTATCCCAGTCAGCCAGGAGGGAAATAGACCATCGGCACCCGCCGAATGCGAACCGACGAAATCTGCCCAATCGCTCGATGCTTCGGGGCCATTGCCCGAGGAAACGACGCGGAATGCCTCGCGAGCCAGCACGGTCAATAGTGTCGCGACGGACGCCGCGAAAAGGACGAGGCCCGCCGCCCTCAATCCACTGATGACCGAGAGCCAGGCCATGATGCGGCGAGCCCCCGGACCCAACGGCGGACGCGCCGAGGTCCGAGGTTGGGTCGTGGGGGCTTGCTGCTGGGTCATGACTCTCGCTTACCGGGCGTTGGGTTGATTCGCCAAGCTGGTGACGTCGTGAGCCGCTGGGATGTGCTCTGCCGACAGGCGTTTACGGAAGACCCAGTAAGTCCATCCCTGGTAGAGGAACAGTACCGGTAGCCCGATACACGCCACGATCGTCATCACCTTCAACGTGTAGGGCGAGGAAGAGGCATTCTGAATCGTCAAGGTCGTTCCTCCCTCCAACGTGGTGGGAAGGACGTTGGGGTAGGCCGCCATGAAAATGGCCAAGGCACCAAACACGGCGAACCCTGCAATCCCCGAAAACGCTATGCCCTCACGCCCCTTGGAAGCCATGACCCAGGCGATCACTGCGGCGACAGCGGCCAGGACGAGGAATGTGAGCGACAGGGCCGTCGCGCCCAGTACCTGAAGCCACACGGCCCACCCGACCATCGGCAACAATGCGATCGGAAGCGTTCTGACCATGTAGGCCCGGGCGCGATGGCGAACCTCTCCGTCCGTCTTCAGGGCGAGGAAGGCCAAACCGTGGACCAGAGAGAACCCGACCATTCCAAGGCCGCCGAGCACAGCGGGAACTGTCAGCCAGGCAAATGGTCCACCAACCCGGTCCGCGTGATCATTGAGTGGCAGGCCCGTCGTCGTGATCGCCAACGCGGCGCCGATGAGAAAAGCGATGAAGAAGGAAGACACCGACATGATCGCGTTCCACCGTGCTTCCCACCGAGGCCCGGTGAGCTTGCCACGATATTCGATCGACACGGCTCGCAAGATGAGGGCCAGGAGGATCAAGGTCAACGGTATGTAGAGGGACGAAAAGAGCGAGGCATACCACATGGGGAAGGCCGCGAAAATTGCCGCGCCACCCGTGATGAGCCACACTTCGTTCCCGTCCCACACGGGGCCAATAGTGTTCAGCAGCAGGCGCCGCTCTTTCTCGTTTTTCGAGAAAATTCGGCCCATGAGCATGCCGACTCCGAGATCAAATCCATCCAGGACGATGTATCCGATCAGCAGTACACCGACTACTAAGAACCACAGGGTCGGTAATCCAGGTTGTCCTACAAATTCTTCGAACATGGTGAAGTGCTCCTAGTAGGCGAAGGCCAAGACATCGTCATTTTTGGTGGGATGATCCTCGTCGTCGTGATCATCCGAGGAGACAAGCTCTGGCATCGCGGCGACGACGCCCGTCTTGACGTATCTCGAGATCAAGAAGACCTCCACGACCATGAGTACCGCGTAGATCAAGACGAGGACCGCCAGGGAGAACAGCATCTCCCCCGCCGTCACGTGGGGCGAAACCGCCGCCTCTGTGAACATGTAAACCCGCTGATCCAGTGGCAAATCAGGGTTAGGCGCTACCACGAATGGTTGGCGCCCCATCTCGGTGAAAATCCAGCCCGCGATGTTGGCGCCGAAGGGCGCGAGGATTCCGAAGATCGCGAGTCTCGTGAGCCACTTTGACTGTGGAACAGTGCCCTTCCGGGTAATCCACCAGGCGAAGATGCACGCGACGGCAGCCATACCGCCGAAGGTAATCATGATGCGGAATCCCCAGTAGGTCACCTCCATCAGCGGAAGATAGCTGATTTCTTGGCCAGCACGATCCCCATACAGCGAATTATCTGCGAGGTTCGTGCCATACATCTTCTGGTACTCGGGCATCAGCGTCGTAATGCCCGGAATATTCGTGTGGAAGTCATCGTGAGCCAAGAACGAGAGCAACCCGGGCAATTCGATGAGGTTTTTCACGTCATCACAGTTCTGCGAACCCAGATCCGACACCGTCATGACAGAGAATGCCGTCCCGTCGTGACACGCGGCTTCCGCGGCGGCCATTTTGAGCGGCTGTTGTTGGAACATGAGTTGTCCCTGAATGTGACCGCTAAATGCCGTGCCCAAAAATCCGATGAGCCCGATCAGAATGCCGAATCGCAGAGAACGGAACCACACCTTGTAGTCGCGTTTGTCCTGCGCGCCTCGTCCGGCGTCGCCTACGATGACGTAGCCCTTTTCATCCACGGAGTCGACACCGCTGGTACGCCGCTTCCACAGCTTGTACCAAGCGATACCGAGGAGGAAGGATCCCGCGACGGCCAAGGCACCAAAGATGGTGTGTGTGATCGCTACCAATGCCGTGCTATTCGTCAGCACCGCCCAAACGTCATTGAGAATTGGCCGTCCGTTGACCACCTCGTATCCCACGGGGTGTTGCATCCACGAATTCGCGATGATGATGAACGTGGCCGACAGCCAGGATGCCAGCACCGCTGCGGCGAGGCAGAATGCGTGAATAGTCGGCTTCAACTTCTTCCAGCCGAAAATCCACAGGCCAAGGAATGTAGATTCCACGAAGAAGGCCAACAAACCTTCCATCGCCAGCGGAGCGCCAAAGACGTCGCCGACGAATCTGGAGTACTCGCTCCAAGCCATACCGAATTGGAACTCCTGAACGAGGCCTGTGGCCACGCCCATGATGAAGTTGATCAAGAATAGTTTTCCCCAGAACTTCGTCATCCTGAGGTATTCCTCTTTGCCGGTCTTCACCCAGAGAAGGTTGAAGATCAACACAACCATCCCCAAGCCCAGCGTCAGAGGAACCATCATGAAGTGATAGACAGTGGTGGTCCCGAACTGCCAACGGGCAATTTCTACAGTATCCACGGTTCTCCTCGCGCATCTGAACGCACACAACCGGACCCCAGCGGACCGGTTAAGTTCAAGATAGCAACGTGGTCTGAACACTTGATGACGACCCGTCAGCGGCCTCTTGACACGCGGGAAAGGGTAGTTTTTACCCTTTGTTCCCGGGACTGGACGATGTCTTGACGTTATTCGTGACGATCAAGCATAAGGTCTTTTGGACCTCATCGATGAGGGCCCACCGATGCTTGGGCAAAGGTATGGAAATGGTCGGATCCGCGACGATGCGGATCCGACCCAGAAGATTCACCGAGTGATTAATTACACATTCACTGCCGTCAGGCTCCGCTCACCGGAGCAGGACAGCTGGACTTTCGGCCACGTTCTGATCAGGCGTCAATCTGTTCGAGGTCCAGTTGATCCGCGTGGCTGATCAAGAATTCCTTACGAGGTGCCACTTCCGATCCCATCAACAACGAGAAGGAACGTTCGGCGGCTTCGGCGTCTTCAATGCGCACACGCCGCAACAATCGATGCCGCGGGTCCATGGTGGTTTCGGCCAATTGGTCAGCGTCCATCTCGCCGAGACCCTTGTACCGCTGGATCGGTTCTTTGTACTTCTTACCCTTCGCCTCGAGGTCGTTCAGGATTTCCTGAAGTTCTTTCTCCGAATAGGTGTAGACCATCTCGTTGGCCTTGCCGCCTCCGTTGATAACTTCCACCCGGTGCAACGGCGGAACGGCAGCGTAAACTCTGCCCGCTTCCACCAGCGGCTTCATGTAGCGATAGAACAACGTCAGCAAGAGCGTCCGGATATGTGCGCCGTCCACGTCCGCGTCTGTCATCATGACGACCTTGCCATAGCGGGCCACATCGAGGTCGAAGCTTCGGCCTGAACCCGCACCAATGACCTGGATCAGTGCGGCACATTCGGCATTGGCCAACATGTCAGTGATCGAAGCCTTTTGAACGTTGAGAATCTTGCCGCGGATAGGCAACAGCGCTTGGTACTGGGACGAACGCGCCAAACGCGCGGTTCCCAGAGCCGAGTCGCCCTCCACGATGAACAACTCACTGTGTTCCACATCGTTGGAACGGCAGTCCACCAGCTTGGACGGCATCGTCGAGGTTTCGAGAGCATTCTTTCGCCGCTGCGTCTCCTTATGAACACGCGCCGAGATCCGTGACTTCATCTCGGCCACAACCTTTTCCAGAAGTGCCGCAGACTGTTGCTTCTCTGAACGGTTCTTCGACGTCAGGACTCGATCCAGTTCTCGGGAAAGAATCTTGCTGACAATGGCACGGACTGCCGGCGTACCCAAAACTTCTTTGGTTTGCCCCTCAAACTGCGGCTCCACCAGCCGAACATTCACGACGGCCGTCAGTCCAGCGAGGATGTCGTCCTTTTCAATCTTGTCGGTCCCGACCTTGAGCTTGCGCGCGTTCGCCGTAATTTCTTTACGAAGAGTCCGCACCAGGCCCTGTTCGAAGCCGGTGACATGGGAACCGCCCTTGGGCGTGGCAATGATATTTACATAGGACTTAACTGCAGTGTCGTAACCCGTCCCCCACCGAAGAGCGATATCGACCTCACACTCGCGCTCGACGTCTTCCAGCTTGGAGTGTCCATTGCTATCGAGTACCGGCACGGTTTCGTGAAAGCTGTCCGAGCCTTGAAAACGCCACACATCGGTCAGAGCGGGACCTGCCGCCAAAAACTCGACGTACTCGGCGATGCCGCCGTCGTGCTGAAAGACTTCCTCGTGAGGCCCGTCTTCACCCGGTGTTCCAGGCAGACGTCGTTCATCGCGAATCCGGAGGCGGAGGCCGGGAACGAGAAAGCTGGTCTGTCGGGCGCGCTCGACGAGGCGCTCGTAGTCGAATCTGGCGTCCGGTGTGAAGATTTGGCGATCCGCCCAGTACCGGACTCGCGTGCCGGTCACGCCTCGACGAGCCTTGCCGACGACGTCGAGCGCGGCCTTGCCCTCCGCAGGGGTAAAGGGGGCATCGGGTTTTGGCGATCCCCCGTCGTCAAAAATGCCGGGTATTCCGCGCTGGAATGACATCTGATACGTCTTCGAGCCACGGTCTACCTGGACGTCGAGGCGCGAAGACAACGCGTTGACCACCGACGCTCCCACTCCGTGGAGCCCGCCCACGGCGTTGTAGGTTCCGCCGCCGAATTTGCCGCCCGCGTGCAATTTAGTGAAGACCACCTCGACGCCGGAGAGCCCGGTTCGAGGCTCGATATCAATGGGGAGGCCACGGCCTTCGTCCTTGACCTCCACAGATCCATCGCGGTTCAAGACGATGTCAATGGACTGGCCATACCCGCTGAGAGCCTCGTCCACCGAGTTGTCGATAATTTCCCACAGGCAGTGCATGAGTCCCCGAGAGTCGGTCGAACCGATGTACATACCAGGGCGCTTGCGGACCGCCTCCAGTCCTTCCAGGACGGAAAGCTGACGGGCGGTGTACTCGGAATTCTTCGGCGACACTGAGCTGGGACTCCTGACAATCTGACGACGACGACGCCGCAACCGGCGCGACCTCGAGTCTAATGGTTCATGAACGCCACATGACGCAACGCCCACAGCGAACTAGCCGTGGGGGGGATGAAATCGGCCTTGGAGCGTGTTTGCATAGATGAACATTCATATCCGGAAGGTATCTATTGGATGTCGTGACCGGCTTTCACAAGCCTTTCGACACCGGTAGCAACGACCGGATCGAGACGTCAGGAGGTAGTCATGACGGCGACATTGGAAGCTCGGGAACTCAACGCAACCGACCGTTGCGATTCCTGCGGGGCTCAGGCTTACGTGCGCGTTGTGCTTGAGAACACTGGCGGCGAACTATTGTTCTGCGCCCACCACGCGACCACCAATGAGGACAAGCTTCGTCCATTGGCAAGTCTGTGGCAGGACGAGCGCGATCGTCTCGGCGCTACAGCCTCCGCATAATTAATGTGCCGATGCCATGCATCGGATATAGCAAAGGCCCCGGCCCCGCCAGTTGGCGGGACCGGGGCCTTTGTCATTCGCCCCTGTGAGGGATGAGGCCGGAGCGCTTTCCGGCCTCATCCCGTTCAGACGATTAGTCCAAGTAGTCCCGCAAGACCTGCGAGCGCGAGGGATGCCGAAGTTTCGACATGGTCTTGGACTCTATCTGCCTTATACGCTCGCGGGTCACACCGTAGACCTTCCCGATTTCATCGAGAGTCTTCGGTTGCCCGTCCGTCATACCGAATCGCATGGCGACGACGCCGGCTTCCCGTTCGGACAAGGTGTCCAAGACCGAATGGAGCTGTTCCTGCAGCAAGGTGAAGGAGACGGCGTCCGCCGGGACTACGGCTTCGGAATCTTCGATGAGGTCGCCAAACTCTGAATCGCCGTCCTCACCGAGGGGTGTATGCAGCGAAATCGGCTCGCGGCCGTACTTCTGTACCTCGACGACCTTCTCCGGTGTCATGTCGAGTTCCTTGGCCAGCTCCTCCGGAGTTGGTTCACGCCCCAAGTCTTGAAGCATCTGGCGTTGCACACGGGCCAATTTGTTGATGACCTCGACCATGTGGACCGGAATACGGATCGTGCGTGCCTGATCGGCCATGGCACGCGTGATCGCCTGACGAATCCACCACGTTGCGTACGTGGAAAATTTGAAGCCCTTGGAATAGTCGAATTTTTCGACCGCGCGGATCAGGCCAAGGTTTCCTTCCTGGATCAGGTCCAAGAAGAGCATGCCTCGTCCCGTGTACCGCTTGGCCAACGACACGACCAAGCGCAGGTTGGCCTCCAGGAGGTGGTTTTTCGCCCGCTTTCCGTCGTGAATGACCCAGCGCAGCTCTTTGCGCTCTTGCGAGCTGAGTTCATCCGCGCGGTCCTTGAGCTTGTGCTCAGCATAAAGACCAGCCTCAATGCGCATGGCCAAGTCAACTTCTTGCTCTGCATTGAGCAAGGAGACCTTGCCGATCTGCTTGAGATAATCCTTGACGGGGTCAGCAGTAGCGCCTGGAGCAATAACCCTCTGAGCCGGCTCATCGTCGTCGTCGGTGGTGGAGATGACGAATCCGTTGCCCTTTGCGGCGACGGTTTTCTTCTCTTCCTTGTCGGCGTCGTCGGCGACGGGGGTCTCGTCGCGGTCGATTTCCTCGGCACCCTCAGGCTCTTCCGAGGTCGTCGAGGTGGGGGCAAGCTCTTCAACGTCCCGCGACGTTGGTTCTGAATTCGCGGCGCTCGATTCGGCAGCCTCCGTCTTAGCCACACCCACCGTCTCGGAGGTGGCTTTCTGGCGCGACGCCGTCTTAGCCGGAGACTTCTTGGTAGCCGGCTTGGCCTTACTCTTGGTCTGCGCGGTGGCCTTTGAGGACTTCGCGGTTTTTGACGACGTCACGGCGCCGGCGGTCGTCCCAGCGTCGGCTGTTGCCGAGGCCTTGCCTTTGACCTTGGTATCGCCGGACTCTGACTTTTTGCGTGCAGCAGGTGACACTCAAAAACCTTTCTTCCCTGTCGTGTATGCACAGGCGCGTAAAACACCTATGACCCTGTCAAGTCTGCGCCGACCCTATAGAGGGTCAGCCGCGCGCAACTCGCAAGGCCGTACCTGAGAAATAACGAGGTCACTTCCGCGTTTATTCCCGGGCACATTTACCAAGTCTGCGATTCCGCGTGGACGCATTGCGTCACGGACAAGACGGGGTCTTCGGAGACACATTCTGTCAGAGTTTTTCCCATGGACCTATTCGTTAACCGACGTGTGACCAGACCCGCCTAACCACGCCGGGATCGGAGTGAGCGACATGAGTCGTCGACACAAGAGCGCGTGTTCCATCCCGGCCAGAGTTTGGACTTCTTCCAAGTAACGATGCGCCTGACTACTCAGCCCGAAGAACCAGCTCAAATACGCATTGGCCACTCGAGCAAAATCTTGAGATTCCGGCTCCGCGAAGTACTCCACGATGCTCAGGAGCACTCTTGCGGCCAACATACGGTCTCTGTTTGGTGGGATGCGGTGCCGTCCGGTCACGATGCGTGCCCCGATGCTCGTCCCGTCGACGACCTGTCGGAGATCGCCCCGCATACCTCGAGAAAATAGTTCAGCGGCTCGGCGATTGCATGCCGTCAGCACTAGGACACTATGCAGTCCAGCAACGTCGCCGATTGTTGTCGCCAGAGACGTCAGCGCCGCCTCGTCCACCGTCGGAACGGCGTCGAGCATTGCGTTTCGTGGCCTGGGCTGGCCCCGGAACGATTCCGCCAAACGAGTCAACTCGGCGTCGAGCCGATACAGAGACACGTCACTCCCCCGGACGGCTCGTAGTTCCGCCCGTGAGGCGGCGCAGAGTCGTCCTTCTTCATTTGGCCCCACCGCGGACCGCACATCCAACGCCCCTGGGAAGATGCAGTGGTCGGCAACAGCATGCTCTGCCTCGCGCAAGGAGTAACCTTCCACTGCAAGTGCCACGCCAACTGGGCTGGTCAGAATCGATTCGAGATTTCCCTGTGGCTCTACCAGCCACTCGTGCCGACGGGACCTGAGACCTTTCAGATGCGAACCCACGCGTAACACCGAGACCATCTCACGCCGTTCCCCGTCGGCCTCTCCCGGATTCGCTTCCTCAACAATGACCGAGCCCCACCGCCCAGCGTCCACATCGACCACCCAAGCGCCCGGAGCGTGAAGACCAGCGCGAATGATCGTGGCTCGGGTCGCGAGGAGAGACAAAACCGTCGATGTTTCGCACAAGAACGAGTTTGGAATAGCCTCCTCAGGATTGGAGCCGGCGGTTCCTCCACCTTCTTCGACTGCGGAGCAACTTCTGGTCTCCGCAAATGCTGCCGCGAATACCACCGCTGTGGACTCGGCGTCTTCGATCGGCTGAATCATGCCTCGCATGGTTTGGCACCACGACTCAAAGCTGGAGTCATGGGTCGGCAGGTTGACGCGAAGGCAAGGGCCTAGACGCCCGTCCGAGGCTCCTAGAACAACAAGGGAATTTCTCGGCCAGTACCCCAAGGCATGCACCATGTAGGCCAAGATGTCTTCCGGCGTTCGCGCCACCGTGTTCAACTGTCGCGTGGTCATGCGTGAATCATGTGTTGATGTCATGCCGCACAGAATGACCAGATCGGGCGACGCCGATTCACCGTGAATCCCGTTCGGGCAGTTCCCTGTGATGAAGGGACCGTTAAACGCCGAGAATCGCCATCTTGTGGATGACGATTCTCGCGAAGAGGGCGTTCAACTCAGTGATCGTTGTGTTCGTCGTCTTCGTGCTCGGCCAGGAACCGCTCGATGGTTTCGCCCAATTCGTCGGCATCCGGAATCTCTGATTCGTCGCGCGCAAGCAAAGACCTCTTCGATGCGTCCGTCATGGTCTCGTCATACCGCTTTTCCAAGTGGTTGACGATGCTCTGCACTTCGATGGACCCGTTGACTTGGTCATTAATTTGTTGCTCGACCTCTCGCCCGGCCTCCCTGAGCCGGTCCGTCGGGAGGTTGAGCTTCGTCGCGGCGCTGAGATGTTCTAAAGCCGTCACAGCCGCTTGGGGAAGCTCCGCCTCGGACAGATACTGAGGAACATTCACCGTGTACCCGACCGTGTCGAAACCACGTTGGGAGAAGTCCACCTCCAACAGGTGACCTGCCGATGCGCCCAATTCGGCGAGCGGCTTCCACGGTGAGATCCCTTGGATGAGGTCGTTTCGGTTTCCATGAGCCGTGACGGGCAATGGCCGCGTGTGCGGAACAGGCATCGGCATCGAGGCGATGGAGGCCACAAGTCGGACTTCCATCTTCTCCGCCAGGTCCGTGACTGCCTTACTAAACCGTTGCCATTGCAGGTCGGGCTCAGGCCCCGCAAGCAGGAGAAACGGCTGCCCCAGCCCATCCGTTACAGCGTAAAGCTTCAGCTCCGGCAAGGAGAGGTCCTCGAAATGATCCTCGAGGAATTTCACGACCGGCCGACGGGATCGATAGTCGTAGAGCTGATCGACGTCGAACTCCACGATTTCCTCAGTCTGCAACTCCGCCAAGATCGCCTCAGAGACTTGCTGAGCCGTGAATCCTGCTTCAGCGAAGCCAGTCAGGGCCACCACCAGGTCAAGCCCCTTCAGCCGGGGGTCGTTGAGCAGACCTGGATGCCCCAAATACAGCTTCTGTGGATCTTGCATCAGCCATCCCTCTACCTCGTCGACGACAGCGGTACCACAAGTAGTCCCTACTGCGGATTTCACAAATTATCCCCATATTCCCCCTCGGTGACCAGTTTCAGGGCCTAGGCTTGGGGTCAGGGGGAAGCACTAAGGGTCGTATAGGTATAACCCCCGGGACGTCCTGAGTATTTCCTCCGACGCTTGTGATACGCCGCGCATCGTTGCACGTCGCCTTCACCGGAATACCTCATTCAGGTAACACCCATCCAGCTAATACAAGGAGCATGGTTTGACGGAGTCCACAGAACTCGCATTTTCATTGGTCGAGCCGGAACTGGAAAATATTGACGCTCAGGTCTTGGTGATCGGCGTCGTACAAGGCCCTGAAGGCCCCCAGCTCACCCCATCCGCCCTCGATGAAGCCAGCGTCGAGTCCCTCGAATCGAGCCTCGAAGACCTGGGCCATCAAGGCACGGCCGACCAGCTCTTAAGGCTTCCTAGCTACGGCGAAGATGGGCCATTCCTGTTGGCCCTCATCGGTCTGGGATCTCTAGCCGAAACAGGCCCCGAACGTCTCGATGCCCTTCGCTCAGCCGCCGGCAGTGCGGTCCGCCAGCTGATCGATTTCGAATCGGTCGCCCTGAATCTTCCGGCCTCGACCCTGTCTGAGGTCTCCGCCCTCGCAGAAGGCGCCGCATTTGGCGCATTCTTTGATGCCGGACGCCGTACGGCCCAGGACGTCCTGGAGAAAGAGCCCGTATCCGACGTCGTGGTCGTCAGCGACGTTGATTCCGAAGGCACCATGGAGATCTTCCAGCGGGCCCTCATTCTGGGCGAAGCGGTCGATTCGGCCCGCAGGCTCGTCAATGAAGCCCCCAATGACCTCTATCCCCAGGTCTTTGCCGACCGTGCCGTCGAGCGAGTCTCCGGAATTGACCGGGTCTCGTGCACCGTCCTGGACGAAAAGGCCCTCGAAGAGGGCGGGTTTGGCGGCATCTTGGGTGTTGGAAAGGGCTCCGAACGCCCACCGCGACTGGTTGAGGTCACCTACGAACCTGAGAATCCCGTCAAGAGCGTCGCGTTGGTCGGCAAGGGCATCACCTTTGATTCGGGTGGTCTTTCCATCAAGCCTGGCTCGGCCATGATGACGATGAAGTGCGACATGGGCGGGGCCGCTGCGGTTCTCAACGCCGTCGCAGCGGCAGCCGAGCTTGAGCTCCCGATTCGCATCACGGGCTACCTCTGCATCGCCGAAAATATGCCTTCCGGCTCGGCGACGAAACCGAATGACGTGCTGAGCATGCGCGGCGGCACCACCGTCGAGGTGCTTAACACGGATGCCGAAGGCCGACTGGTCATGGCGGACGGCTTGGCCTACGCCTCCGAGGCGGAGCCCGACTACCTGCTCGACGTCGCCACCCTCACGGGCGCCCAGATGGTCGCCTTGGGGACGCGCTACGCCGCTGTCATGGGCGATGAGCAGCTCCGCGGACAAGTCCTCGAAGCGTCCGAACGAGCCGGTGAGCCGTTTTGGCCGATGCCGTTGCCGAGCTACATGCGCGCTGAATTGAAAACCGAGGCCGCCGATCTTAAGAACATCGGTTCCGGTCGCGACGGCGGAATGCTCATCGCGGGCTTGTTCCTCCAGGAGTTCGTCGGCGAACGTGAGGGAAAGAAGATTCCCTGGGCCCATCTGGACATTGCCGGCCCCGCGTACAACGAAGGATCGGCTCGTGGATTCGTCCCCAAGAACGGCACGGGCGCTTCGGTCGCCACGTTGGTGAGCCTCTTGGAGGACCTCTCCGAAGCCTGACCTAAGGCCCGTTCACTATGGCAAAAAGCCCCTTCGAGGTGTGATGATCCTCTCGAAGGGGCGTTTTGTCTTCCGTGGCGTTAAGTAGAGACCTGGCCGACCAGGGATATAAGCTAGACAATGATTCAACATCAGCGACAGGCCTTCGGGCCTGTACCCAACGCGAGGGAGCGTCCACGTGGCCGATTCGGCAAATGCTTTCGACATTCTCATTCTAGGCGGCGGTAGCGCAGGCTACGCCGCCGCTCTTCGCTCGGTTCAGCTCGGCTACTCCGTCGGGCTCATCGAAAAGGAAAAGGTCGGAGGTACCTGCTTGCACTGGGGTTGCATCCCTACGAAGGCGTATCTCCACTCCGCGGAGGTCGCGGAAGAAGCCCGCGAATCCGAGAAATACGGTGTCAAGGTCAGCTTTGAGGGCATCGACATGTCCAAGATCCGTGACTACAAAGACAGCATCATCTCCGGAAAGTTCAAGGGACTTCAGGGGCTTCTTAAGATGCGCGGCGTCACCGTCATTAACGGCAAGGGAAAGCTGACCGGTAAGAACACCATCGACGTCGATGGCACCGAATACACCGGTGAGCACATCATTCTCGCCTCCGGTTCGATTTCAAAGACTTTCGGTCTCGAAATTGGCGGTCGGGTTCTCACCTCTACCCAAGCGCTAGAGATGGATTACTTGCCGAAGTCGGCGATCATCCTCGGCGGCGGCGTCATCGGCTCCGAATTTGCTTCGATGTGGCGCTCGATGGGCGTAGACGTCACCATCATCGAGGGTTTGCCCCACCTCGTACCGAATGAGGATCCCTCGATCATCAAGGTCCTCGAACGCAATTTCAAGAAGCGCGGGATCAAGTCCAACCTCGGCACCTTCTTTGAAAAGGTCGAGCAGGACGACAACGGCGCCAAGGTCACTCTGACCGACGGCAAGGAATTCGAAGCCGATATCGTCCTCGTGGCGGTCGGCCGTGGCCCCAACACCGAAGGACTGGGCTTCGAAGAAGCCGGTGTCACGATGGACCGTGGCTTTGTCATCACCGACGAACGCCTTCACACCGGCGTCGGAAATATCTACGCCGCGGGCGACATCGTCCCCGGTTTGCAGCTGGCTCACCGTGGTTTCCAGCAGGGCATCTTCCTTGCCGAGGAAATCGCCGGCCTCAACCCGGTCATTGTGGAAGACATCAACATCCCCAAGGTCACGTTCTCTGACCCCGAGATCGCTTCCGTGGGTTACACCGAGCCCAAGGCCAAGGAGAAGTTCGGCGACGACAACATCGAGGTCTCCGAATACAACCTGGCCGGCAATGGCAAGAGCTCGATCCTCGGCGCCAACGGCATCATCAAGTTCGTGCGCGAAAAAGATGGCCCCATCATTGGTGTTCACGCCATCGGCAAGCGCATCGGTGAACAGATCGGCGAGGCTCAGCTCATCGTCAACTGGGAAGCCTACCCAGAGGACGTCGCCAAGCTCATCCACGCACACCCGACGCAGAACGAGGCACTCGGCGAGGCCGCTATGGCCCTGGCCGGTCACCCGTTGCACGGTTGATCGCCGCGATCCTACCGAGATAAACACTCATCACACAGGCAATATTCATAAGGAGAACGGGAAGAGACGATGTCTGAAACCGTAGAACTGCCCGCACTGGGCGAATCTGTCACCGAAGGAACCGTGACCCGCTGGCTCAAGTCCGTCGGCGACACCGTCGAGGTTGACGAGCCCTTAGTCGAAATCTCGACGGACAAGGTGGACACCGAGGTGCCTTCCCCCGTTGCCGGAACGATCGAGGAAATCCTGGTCGACGAGGACGAAGAAGTCGAGGTCGGCGCGCCCCTCGTACGAATTGGCGACGGTTCAGGAGCCGGATCTTCAGATGATTCTTCTTCGGACGAATCCTCTGCTCAAGAGGCACCGGCCGAAGAGCCTGCCCAGGAAGAAGCCCCGAAGGAAGAGGCTCCTGCCGCATCTGAGCAGAAGTCCGATTCTTCCGGGTCCGCCGGGGGCGAAGGACAGGAAGTCACTTTGCCGGCTCTTGGTGAGTCCGTCACCGAAGGGACCGTGACCCGTTGGCTCAAGTCCATCGGTGATTCCGTGGAGGTTGACGAACCTCTCGTCGAGGTGTCCACGGACAAGGTCGACACCGAGATTCCCTCCCCTGTTGCCGGCACGTTGCTGGAAATCAAGGTTGACGAAGACGAAGAGGCCGAGGTCGGTCAGGTTCTCGCAATCGTCGGTGCTGAAGGATCTTCCGCGCCTGCATCTGATTCTTCGAAGAATGACTCCGCCGCTCAGGAAGAGGCTCCGAAGGAAGAAGCACCGAAGCAGGAGGCTCCGAAGCAGGAAGCCCCCAAGGACGAAGCTCCGAAGCAGGAAGCCCCCAAGCAGGAGGCTCCGAAGTCCGAACCCAAGCAGGAGTCTTCCTCGCAGAGCGGTGAAGTTTACGTCACCCCGCTGGTGCGTAAGCTCGCTAAGCAGGAGGGCATCGACCTGAACACCATCAAGGGTTCAGGCGTTGGTGGCCGGATCCGGAAACAGGACGTTCAGGCGGCCGTGGATGCAAAGAAGTCTTCCGAAAGTGCAGCTCCTCAGCAGTCCGCGGCACCTTCGTCTGAGGCTCCCGCCCCGAAGGCCCCGGCCGTAGACACCGAGAAGCGCGGCAAGACGGAGAAGGCCCCCCGGATCCGTCAGACCATCGCCAAGCGGATGAAGGAATCCCTCGATGTGTCTGCGCAGCTGACTCAGGTCACCGAGGTCGACATGACCCGCGTTGCCAAGCTTCGTGGACGCGCCAAGAACTCCTTCCAGGCTCGTGAGGGCGCCAAGCTGACCTTCCTCCCCTTCTTCGCGAAGGCCGTTGCGGAAGCATTGCAGCAGCACCCCAAGCTGAATGCCTCGTACGATGCTGATGCCAAGGAGATCACGTACCACGACTCCGAGGACATCGCCATCGCCGTGGATACCGAGCGTGGGCTGTTGGTCCCGGTTGTTTCCAACGCCGGAGATCTCAACTTGGCAGGCCTTGCCAAGAAGATCGCCGACGTCGGCGAGCGCACCAAATCCGGCAAGATCGGACCCGATGAGCTCTCCGGTGGAACGTTCACCATCACGAACATCGGTTCCTTCGGGGCTCTCTTCGACACCCCGATCATCAACCAGCCGCAGGTTGCCATTTTGGGGACCGGATCGATCGTCAAGCGCCCCGTCGTCGTCACCGACGAGGAAGGCAACGACACGATCTCGATCCGTCAGATGTGCTACCTGTCGCTGACCTACGATCACCGATTGGTCGACGGCGCCGACGCCGGTCGTTTCCTCTCGACGTTGAAGAAGCGCCTTGAGGAAGGCAAGTTCGAGTCTGAGGTTGGCCTGTAAGGCTCCGACCGACGACGCATATGAGGCGGCCGCCCCGAAGGGGTAGCCGCCTCATATGCGTTAACCTCGCACCACGTGTCAAACCCCACCAGTTTTTACTGACACTATGACGCCAAAAAGCTAGAAACGTTCTAGAATTGATGTATGTCTGTTCTGATGTCCATCTTCCTGTTCCTCCACATCCTGGGGGCCGCCCTCGTCTTCGGTCTCTGGGTCGCAAATTTCAAGCCGCCGCGCGTGGTCCCCGTGCAGTTCTACGCCGCGTTACTTCAACTCGTCACGGGCATCCTCATGTGGGGAATGCTCGAAATGGGCGACGGCGTCGTGAACCACGCCAAGCTCGGAGTCAAACTTGTGATTGGCTTGGCCATCGCGGTCACCGCGTTCATTGGGCAACGCAAGTACAAGGCAGGGGAAGCAGTTCCTACCGGAATCGCTCACTCTGTCGGCGGCCTCGCTCTCATCAACATTGCCGTGGCCACTCTCTGGAACTAATTTTCACGTTCCCATCGGAGTAACGTCCGAGAACTTCCACGAGCCGGTGGCTCGTCCCAGTCCGATGCGGATTCTCTGGGACGAGGCGCCGGCTTCGTTGTGTTGAGGCTTCGGTTCCTGGGCTGTGGGGCCGTTCCAGCCTGTCACCGTCAGGGTGACCACCACTTCGGCCCGTTCATCGGCGACCTTCTCAACCTGGATGTCAGACACAGCGCTATGAAGGTCCGGCCACCGAGTCTTTGTCGTGTGGAGTTCTTGGATGAGCTTGAGGTCTTGTTGCTCCACGGCTCCACCCCGTTCCGCGTAGAGGGGGATCTTTTCCGCGTCGGCGTCCCTCAAGGCTCTATCTCGAGCCTCAAACAGTGAGGTAATCTCCGATGTCAGTTGCCCCTCGTCGCCATTTTCACTTTTCGCCGGTTCCATGCCTGACGGCCTGGGTATGAGCCCGTCGGAGGCTTCTGCTGAAGGCTGACTGTGGCCCAGGGAGTCCGTCGCCTGAGGCTCCTCAACCCACCATCGGCTGCCGAGCATTGCCCCGCCGGCAGCCATCGCAACGGCACCTGCCAGGATGAGTGAACGCTTCGAGGCGGGGAACCGGCCATGGGGCAGGCTCCGAGCAACCCTGGCCTTGACGAACGATTGACCATCCGAGACCGTACGAGTTTTTTCTTCGCCTGTTGGTTTCGATCGATCAGAAATCCGGGCCCCTCCACGTCCGCGGGAAGCCGCACGCACCCGTTCGATTCCACCCCAGAGTGGCGTGTGCTGCGTTTTGGAGTGAACGGAACCCGAAACATTTTCCACCGGCAGGCGTCGCACGAATTCCGGATACGCTGCCTGCCTGAGCGGTAGCGGCATCGACTCCCAAGCCCCCGTTACGGCGAGAACCACCTCCCTCACGTCCGGCCTCGACTCGGGGGAATCATTCAGGGCCGACTCTAAGACATCAACGACCGGACGGGGCGTTGACGGGCAGACCATAGGAAGCGGAAATCGGGACACACTCGGACCCGGAGCACGGCCCGTCAGCATTCGCCAGATCATCGCCGCGAAATCAAAAACCTCTAAGGCCACGGCCCCAGGACCCGACTCTGGTCGTTCCCGCCACGGATCCGACCACGGCGGCTTGATGAGGGGGACGCCCGAGACCGAAAAGTGCACTTCGGTTGGCCGAATATTTCCGTGCACGATTCCGCGCCCATGCAACCAGCTCAAGGCCCGCCCGACTCCATTGACAATCTGCGCGCACTCACCAGGTTCTACCTTTCCGCGGGCGTCCAAAAACCTGGCCAAGGTTCCGCCGTCGGGAAACTCTAAGGCGATCAGCGGACACAATGGATCGCTGGCGGAAGCATCGTGGGTGTACAAGATATGCGGATGACGCATGCCTACCGATTCGGAGGCCACTGTGGCTCCCCATCGGGCCGCAGCCTCGGAAAGCGCCTCAATATCACCGCGAGGCGGTGCGTAAACACAAAGGAGCCGCTCGCTCTCGGCCCGACGCCGGACTCTGGCCCCGAGCCCGCCGGCATCATTGGCATCACCGCCCTGCACCTCGGGGTCCGCGTCCCGTAACTTCGCGTACCACGAGGATCGACCTTCCTCCTGCTCCAATTTTTGTATCAACCGATACCGTTCCAAACCAGACAGGGCTGGTCCGAACGGGGCTGGATGTCCTGTTGTCGCAATAGTCATGCGCATAGGTGTACACCCGTTGGCATGAGTCTCATCACGTTATCCACAGGTTTCAACCATTTCGCGGGACATTCGTGTCTGGAGATTTAGCTGCCTCATGTCCCGGCGGTAGGGTTAACCCATGTCTTTGGTCATGAATCGGGTTGGTCTCGCGCCCGAGTACGTGGACTATCGTGAAGCCCTCGCACTGCAGGAAGAGATCCACAGCAGCGTCAGCAACGAGGAACGGGATAACACCGTTCTTCTGTTGGAACATCCCCCGGTCTATACGGCCGGCAAAAGAACTGAAAAGCACGAATATCCACAGGACGGCACCGACGTCGTTCCCATCGATCGCGGTGGGAAGCTCACGTGGCACGGCCCCGGCATGCTGATCGGTTACCCCATCGTCAAGCTTCCCGAGCCCTTCGATGTGGTCCGCTACGTCCGGATCTTGGAAGAGATCCTCATGAAGGTCGTGTGCGACTTGGGCGTCAAGGGTGAACGCGTTGAGGGACGATCGGGAGTTTGGGTCCGTGGTGAAGGGATCGAACCAGATCGGAAGATTGCCGCCATCGGTATCCGCGTCGCCAAGAAAACGACCATGCACGGCTTCGCACTGAACTGCAACAATGATCTCAGTTCTTTTGCAAACTTCATTCCGTGCGGCATCACGGATGCCTCCGTCACGACGATCAGCGAACAACTGGGGCGGAACATTTCGCCGTCCGATGTTGTTGACCAAGTCGAGACAGAGCTTCTGGCCAATGCAGACCGACTTGCTGCGTCGTTTACGCCTCGTGTCGGACCGTCAAAGGTCTGATCCGCACCGATCCCTCGTTGCGGTTTCACGACCATGAAGGAGAATCCATGACTATCGCCCCTGAAGGACGCCGCCTACTGCGCGTGGAATCGCGCAATGCTCAGGTCCCCATCGAGAAAAAGCCATCGTGGCTGAAAAACACCGCAAAGATGGGTCCCGAGTATCAAGAGCTCAAGAGCATGGCTCGAAGCGAAGGTCTACACACGGTGTGCGAAGAAGCAGGCTGTCCCAATATCTACGAATGTTGGGAAGATCGCGAGGCAACGTTCCTCATCGCGGGTGACACGTGCACGCGTCGATGCGATTTTTGCGATATCGCCACAGGTCGCCCCGCTCCTCTGGACCCCTTGGAGCCCGTGAAGGTCGCCCGCTCGATCCAGAAGATGGATCTCCGCTACGCCACGGTGACCGGGGTCGCCCGTGACGATCTCGACGATGGTTCCGCGTTGCACTATGCGAAAACCATCGAAGCGATCCACGAGATGAACCCCAACACTGGCGTGGAAATCCTGATCCCCGATTTCCAAGGCAAGCCAGATCGTTTGGACATGATCGTCGATGCAAAACCCGAGGTGTACGCCCATAACGTGGAAACCGTTCCTCGGATTTTCAAAAAGATCCGCCCGGCTTTCACCTACGAGCGTTCCCTGGACACCATCTCACATGGCAAAGATCGCGGGATGATCACCAAGTCCAATTTGATCCTCGGCATGGGCGAAACCAACGAGGAAGTATATGAGGCTCTGTGCGATCTTCACGACGCCGGAACCGACATCATTACGCTGACGCAATACCTCCGGCCGTCACCGCTCTTCCACCCCATTGATCGATGGGTTAAACCGGAAGAATTCGTGGCTTTGTCCAAGGCCGCCGAGGAAATCGGATTCCTGGGCGTCATGGCCGGGCCAATGGTTCGTTCGTCCTACCGTGCGGGTCGCCTCTGGGCCCGAGCGATGGAGAAGATGGGCCGCCCCATTCCGGAGCATCTCGCCCACATCGAAGACACCGGTTCGGCCCGCCAGGAAGCGTCGTCTCTCGTCGCAGCCGGCCTGTAAGCCTCCTGTTTTCTTCACGACGCCGTCGGCAACCCCGCCGACGGCGTCGTGCCATGGCCGGGTAGTGTTCCCCGCGGGAATTCTCCTCCCGTAGAATGGTCCCGAATCCCGGGGCAACCCGTGCCACCACACCCAAAATCAACGAGGAAATCAACGTGTCGTCACAGAGTGCCAAGAACGGCAAGCTCACGCGTGAAGAAAAGCGTGCCGAAAAGCGAAAGAAGAAGGGCGATAAGCCTGGATATTTTGCTCAGATGAAGCAGCTCTTCACGATGACCAGGAAGTCGGATCCCAACATTGGTTGGATCCTCCTGACCGTCGCGCTCGTGATTCTGCTGGTCTTCCTGCTTGTCGGCGTCTTATTGAATAACTGGATCACCTGGCTCATCATCGGTGTTCCGGTCGCTGCCCTAGCCTGCGTCATCATTTTGTCGAGGCGAGCCGAACGAGCGGCCTTCGGGCAAATTGAGGGCCAGCCAGGAGCTGCCGGTGCCGCCTTGTCGACCTTGCGCCGCGGTTGGATTGTTGAGGAACAGCCCGTCGCGGTGAATCCGCGCACCCAGGATCTCGCATTCCGCGCTTTGGGCCGGCCCGGCGTCGTGCTCGTCACGGAAGGCCCAGCAAGTCGGGTTAATTCATTGGTGGCGCAGGAAAAGAAGAAGCTCAACCGCGTTGCCCCCAACGTTCCCGTGCACGTCATCAAGTCCGGTAACGGTGAGGGCCAGGTTCCCTTGAAGAAAATTACCAAGACGATGAAGAAGTACCCGAAGAACCTGACTCAGCAAGAAGTGCACGCGGTCAATAACCGCCTGGCTTCGCTCAATAAGGGCATGCCGATGCCAAAGGGAGTGGATCCAATGAAGGCCCGCCCTGACCGTAAGGGACTTCGCGGACGTTAATTCCGTGTCTTGAATAAGTGGCGGGGACCGATCACGACGATCGGTCCCCGCCACTTTTGTGTGTACGAAAGACGTTGGGCCGGCTAACGAATGCGAACCAGGACCGTTCCGACAACGCGGTCGTGAAGGCCACGCCCGTCGCCGTCAACGATCAAGACCGGGATGAAGAGCGTCACCAAGAGGCCACGTATGAAGGCTCGACCGAATCCAGCCGGTTCCCCGTCCAGGGTTTGCACCTGCATCCCGCAGATGAGATGCCCCACGGAATGGCCCATGACGCCAACCAGAAGCCCCTGATACACCCAGAAGACGCCAGATACCATCAGCGAATGCGCCCATGAGTCTCCTCCGCCCACCACGAGGTGGGTGATGCCGAGGCAGAGAAACCAGTCGATGAACAACGCCACGATTCTTCGTGGCACTCTGGCGAGGGAGCCACGCCCCGTCTCCGGACGGCCGAATCTACTGCCAGGGTAATCGCTGTCGGGCCGCGCCGAGGACGTCGCGCGGTGGGAGGTATCGGGTGACCCAGCGCCGTCGGCCGAATTTCGAGTGGATGCCATAAAGTCCAGGATAACGAAACGGCATAGTGACTCGGGTTATGGTGGGACAGGTGGTCGCACCGTTGCCGGAGCGCCGTTGGGATTGAGCCACGCTGTTACGTGCCGGAAACATAGCAGATACAGCAGGGCAACGTTCCAGGCTTAACCTGAGCAACAGAAAACACGCAGACAGCCTCGTTCGAAGGGTTGTCGGGTGTGATCGCGTTGAGCAATCTAAGGAGAACTCCGACCATGTTCGAAAATGCCCAAGAAGTGCTGGATTACATCCAGAATGAAGATGTCGTCTTCGTCGACATCCGCTTCACCGACCTGCCTGGTGTGCAGCAGCACTTCAACCTTCCGGCGAAGTCCGTGGATGATGACTTCTTCGTGAACGGACAGCTCTTCGATGGGTCCTCCATTCGTGGATTCCAGGGAATCGCCGAATCTGACATGCAGCTGATCCCTGATCCCAAGTCGGCCTTCGTCGATCCTTTCCGTGATGAAAAGACCCTTGTTTTGACCTGCTCGATCGTGAACCCCCGCACGGGCGAGCCTTACCACCGCGATCCGCGTGGCGTTGCCGAACGCGCCGAGGCCTACCTGAACTCAACGGGAATCGCCGACGTCGCCAATTTTGCGTCCGAAGCTGAATTCTTCATTTTCGAGGACGTTCGCTACCAGGTCTCCCCCGAGCACACTTTTTACCGTGTCGATTCCGACGAAGCCCCGTGGAATTCCGGCCGTGAAGAAGAAGGCGGCAACCAAGGCAATAAGACCCTGACGAAGGGCGGATATTTCCCGGTATCCCCTCAAGACAAGCAGGCTGACCTGCGCGACACCATCTCCGTCACGCTGGACAAGGTCGGCTTGGAAGTTGAACGCTCACACCATGAGGTGGGGGCCGCCGGACAGGCCGAAATCAACTACAAGTACAACACCATGACTTTGGCGGCCGACGACCTCCTGAAGTTCAAGTACGTCGTCAAGAACGTTGCAGATGCCTTCGGCAAGTCGGCGACCTTCATGCCGAAGCCCGTCTTCGGTGACAATGGCTCGGGCATGCATTGCCACCAGTCACTGTGGAAGGGCAGCGAACCGCTGTTCTTCGACGAGCGCGGGTACGCCAACCTGTCTGACCTTGCCCGCTGGTACATCGGCGGCCTCCTGCAGCACTCCTCCGCGGTTCTTGCCTTCACCAACCCGACCGTGAACTCGTACCGGCGCCTGGTCAAAGGCTTCGAGGCCCCGGTCAACATGGTGTACTCGCAGGGCAACCGCTCGGCCGGCATCCGCATCCCCATTACGGGCTCCAACCCGAAGGCCAAGCGCCTGGAATTCCGTGCGCCGGATCCCTCCTGCAACCCCTATCTGGCCTTCGCCGCGCAGCTCATGGCAGGCCTCGACGGAATCCGCAATCGGATTGAACCGCCGGAGCCGATCGATAAGGATCTGTACGAGCTTCCCCCGGAAGAGGCCAAGGACATCAAGACTGCTCCAGGCTCCTTGAGTGAAGCCCTCGATGCCCTGGAAGAAGACCATGAATTCTTGCTGGCCGGAGACGTCTTCACCGAAGACCTCATCGAAACCTGGATTTCGTACAAGCGCGAGAATGAGCTGACTCCTCTGGCTCTCGTACCGCATCCTTTGGAATTCCAGCTCTATTACGGGGTATAGCCACAAAATAGGCTTATATGCCTGATATTTCGGGGGTAGGGCGTTTTGTTCTACCCCCGATTTCTACCCATTTACCCCCGGTGAGGGGCAGGTCGCCGCATCGCGGAACCGATAGCCGAGCGGGTCGCCTCCCCGTCATCCTCGAATAGATGACCATACGTATCCAGCGTGATTTTCGCGCTCGAATGACGAAGACGCTGTTGCACCCGCTTCACGTCCAGTCCCTGCTGGATCAACAAGGACGCATAGTAGTGGCGTAGATCGTGGAACCTGAGCTTGTCAGTCGGCAGCCCCTCCACGGTCGCCCGTGCCCGCCTGAAATGAACCTCAATGCTTGCCGGTGAAATACCTCGCCCAAGCTGGCCAGGCACAACCATCGTCCACCCCGGCACCGGCCCCAAATTCCTCCGGAGTAAATCTGCAAGCTCTAGCGGTATCGGAATAGACGCCTTCGAGTCCGCCGTCTTCAACGGCACTCCCCCATATTGGACCGTAGGCCGTATAACGCCGCTCTCGAGGTCTACGTCTTGCCGCCGTAATCCGGCCGCCTCAGCTATCCTCAAGCCCGCGAAAGCGCCCAGGAGGACCGCTGAACGGCACTGTTCGGGCATCGCATCGTAGAGCGCCCAAACCTGCTCAGTGGTAATCACATACGGCACGGTTTTAGCACCGCCCGGAGAAGTGCGACGTGAGCACGGGTTACGGGACAGATAACCATCATGGACCGCTTCGCCGAGTATCTGGGATAGACGGTTATGCAGTGCGTAAATATATGAGTGCGAATATCCTTGGCGGTGCAATTCGGCCACCCATTGTCTGACCGTATCGGGGTCCACTTTAGATAGTGGCTTCCTCCCGAGTGTATTCACGATAACTTTGACGTGAGTGATACCCATTTTGCGGGTGCCCGGAGAATTAAGCGCATATGATGCCAACCATCGTTCGCACCACTTTTCGACCGTCACGCGCCCTTTGAGCGGTTCTATTTCTTTGCCGGATACTTTCGCGGCGATCTTCTCTTGGTATTTCTCTAGCGCGCCTTGGTAGGTCTTGGCCGTGGTCTCCCGTCGCTTCCCGTGGGCGTCGGTCCAGCGGACACGATAGAGACCGTTCTTATCCCTCCGAGGAGTCGGCATTTTCTCGATCTTCCAGAATCATCTGTGCGTCAATTTCTGCCTCCTGGAACTCTTTATTACGGGAGGCAATCTTCTCCCACGCGTGATTCAGGTCAGATTCGGTCAGCCCTGCCTCAGCTCGCTCTTGTCGCCGTTTTTTCTGACGCTCGGCGCGAGATATGGAGGAGTCGATGGTGTAAAGCTTCAAAGCTCGGTCAGCTTGAGCGAGGTCATCTTCAAGAGCAGTAGCGACCTCATGGTCAGACTCTCGAATGTCCGTCACATTCGCACTCAGAATTGAACGTACGCCTTCAAGAGCTTCAACGCTCTGCGCAGTCTCGGACCACGTCTGTATTAAGGCACGGATAGCCGCAGATAGAAATCGGGCCTTCTCTGAAACGATTGAACTTTGGAAGAAGTCGGTCAAACTGCCGCCCAAGATGTCCGCCAGGGACTTCGCCTCGTCCAGTTTTAGCTTCCGGTCCCCCTGTTCCGCAGTCCATACAGTGGCCTGCGTCCACTTGTAGCCTCGCTTCCTCATCGCCTTCGCAAGGTCCGCCTGCGTCATCTCGCCGCGCATGATCTTGAGATTCTTGCCGATTTGTGTCGAGTCCACTTCTTCCATGCCTACAGCCTAGCGGCAACTAGTGGGCAATAGCTCGAAGAGGCTACGTAGCGCAACCGATTTCCGCTCAACTCGAAACCCAGACGTGCTCTAATCTATTTGTCGACAACTGGATGTGCTAGTATGGTTTTGCACAGGTCGCCACTACTAGATTCCAGGAGGAACGATGACCCAGACCAGCCCCAGCATCCTCATCGACGTTGAGGAAGCCGCTGCCATGACAGGTAAGACCCCCGGAGCGTTCCGGTGGGCGATCCACAACGGAACCGCCCCGCCGTCCGCGCTCATCATGGGCCGCCGTGTCTTTCGTCGCGCAGATGTCCTTGCGTGGATCGACAAGCAGTTCGAGGAACAGAACGGGACCGCCGCGTAGAGCTTCCGAACCTAAGTCCGCCGTGCGGCGGCACGTTGTTTGATAACCGCATATTGAACGGAGAGCGCAACGCACATCACCAGACGAATGGGCCTCGCCGAGCTAATCGACCAGATCATGATCGACACCGCCGAGGCCGGATATCCACTGACCAGAACTCAAGCGAAGGAGTTATCGAAATGGTTCAAGTTCCACCAGGCGGAGGGAAAGCCCCTCCACTCGGACCCGGTAGCAGACGAGGCCACCGACCGAGTTCTCTACCAACAAGCCCTTACCAAGGCTCGGACCGATCCGGGCATGAAAAAAGCGCCTTCCGCATCGCAAGACCCGCCAAGATCGTCGATGCAAAAGGCGCTAGTTCAATCACTCAGCAAGGAGTAATTCATATGAACAACAGTACCAGTCCCCGCAACCCGGCCATCCCGGCGATTTTCACCCGGCAGATGGACCCCTCCACGGGCAAGCCCACCGATATTTACACCGGCCCGTCAAGCCCCAACGGTATCGCCACCGTGCACATCTTCGACCCCGGCCAAGGACTACCACTACGAGTCGAATACAGCACCGACGTTGTTTTTCCCGACCTGAACCATCACGACATGATCGAAATCGCCGACGAACTCGCCGTCTTTGCTGATCGTTGGAGCGCAGATGTCATCTTCGGGTCCAACGGCGATATCTCGGAGGTGGCCGCGTAATGCGCATCATCGAACTGATCCAAGACACCGACATCGACGGCACGCCCTCGTGCGTGTGGCATGGTCCCCGCAACCAATACGTGTGCATGGATGCTGTCACCGAGCACCCCGATCAACGACCCGGCCCCGAGCACGTGGTCTACGAGATCGAGGGCTACCACGACATGACTAGCGACGAATTCGACCAGGTTGTCGCGAAAGTCCAGGAATTCAAGGCCCAGCACCCGGCGCACCTGGTCCGGCCCTCCGTATTGCCCAGCTACTACCAGCGCGATGGGATCGACGGGGACGAGGGCTACTGGTACGCCCACCGGGTGAGCACACCGGAGTTGTTCTGCGAGGCCATGTACGACCCGCACGACTACGACGAGTTGCGCTACGTCATCGAGACGAACCAGAAGAACAATCCCATGACCTTTGAGGAACTCTCCGAGTTCGTGGTCAAGATCAACGAGTTCTTCGCTGACGCATCCAGTCACCGGGCCGATGTGGAGCAGGTGAACCAATGAGCGCGAACTACCTCGCCAGCATCCCGGAGGCCGTGTTGGTTCACGCGAACACGTGCGCTACAAGCCCCGTCACGGAGATCAACAGTGCATATCTGACCGGGACCGTCATAGGGCAAGCCGAAGGCAAACAAGCCTTACACGAGGCCCTCGAGGCCGATGCGAGACACCGGGCGGAATCCTTCGCCACAGACCTCGGAGCGGCCCCCACCTACCCGTGGGAAGAGCCGTTGTGGGACCGGCGGAAACTGGCCGGCCCTCGACCGGCCACTCTCACCGGGACATGGGCACCGAAAGCCAATCCCGAGTGGGACACCTCCGGGCCGTGGCCGACCTTGATACCGGGTACGTATTACCGGGTCCCGGAGATTATCGCGCAGGCCGCCTAGGCCACACCTCTATTAGATGCCAGACCGGCGACACCTCTAAACCGTCGTCGGTCTGGCACCACACACCCTTTTTCTTCGATCCCAGCAACCACCGCTGGAAAGGACAGGCCACTATGGCAGAAGACATCCAAGCCCGCACCGAATTGCGGGTCACCTACGCCCACATGATCGCTCCGCACCGGCAACGCTGGCTCTGGGCACACGAAGGCCAAGGTGTAATCCCCTTGGGCACGGGAACGATCATGGCCGGTATCGGCGGGGAAGGTAAATCCACCTTCGCCCTGGACCTCGCCGCGCAACTGACCCAAGGTGAACTATCCGGCGACCTGCATGGCCACAAAGAGACCGTGATCATCTTCGGGCCTGAGGATGACTGGCCTACAGTCATGGTTCCCAGACTCACCGCCGCCGGTGCCGACCTCGAGAGGGTCGCTCAAGTCCAGGCCGCGACGATCACTGAGACGTTCACCAATGAGCGGGAATTGCAGTTTCCGTTGGACATCGCCCTGTTACGTCAAGCCGTGATCGAGACCGGGGCGCGGATGATCATTATCGACCCGGCCCCGAACCTCATGGACGGGGATATGAACAAGGTCCAAGACGTCCGCCGGTCCTACGGCCCGCTGATGGCCTTGGCTCAAGAGCATGATCTGGCGATTATTCTGATCAACCACTTCGGCAAGGGCGCGGGCAACGTGGGGGCGAAACTGTCCGGTTCTCATGCGTGGCGAGACCTCACCCGCTCCTACCTTGCGTTCGCTTCCGACCCGGAGACCGGCGAGCGGATTCTGACTCAGGACAAGAACAATTACGGCACCGGGCGCGGTTCGTGGAAGTTCGCCCTTGAGTCGGTTGATGTGCCTACCGAGGACGGGTTGACGAACGTCGGGAAGGTTCGTTTCCTCGGTGCCTCGGAACTGACGGTCGGGGAACTGATCAACCGGGAATACGGCGAGGACGATGCGGAGGACCGGAACGAACTGGACCGGTGGCTGATCGAGGTCTTGACCGAGGCTGGCGGGTCTATGTCAGTCAAGGAAATCAAAAGTTCGGCGGCCTCGGCAGGGTATGAGTTCAAGACCTTACAGAATCGCCGCTCGAAGATCCGTAAACCGAGGGTGACCTCAGGGCGTAACGGATTCGGAAAAGGTTCGATCCCGTTTTGGCAGATCGAAGAGGAAACCTCCATAGATCCCGACGAAAACACCATAGATCCCATAGATCCCGGCCCTACGAGCACAGGGACCTATGGCGGGACCTATGAGAAATCCCCGGATAATTCCATACATCCCGGCCAGACGGTCATAGATCCCGCGCGCCCAGAGGCAGGGACCTATGGGGACCTATGGGATAAGGCCGGGACCTATGAAACAAAAATCTGCCGCCGGATCGAGTGTGAAGCCCCCGTCACGGACGGTTCGGACCAGTGCGCCCACCACGAAAAAATCTCCCAACGCTACGCCACCATGAAACAGCAATGGGACCAAGACCAGAACGGAGATGCGGCGTGAGCCAGATCGACTTTCAACTCAGAGTCCGCCCCTACGTCTGGGACAGGACCAGTGACCACCCAATCCCCGGTGTCGTCATCACACGCGGCAAACAAATCAAATCATTCATTCCCTACGAGAAAATCACCACCGTCGCCGACAAAATGATCGACCTACTCGAAACTCACGAAAGGAACTCGGCATGAGTCAAATCAGAGTCCGCCCCTACAAATGGCGGAATAAAGACGGCTCCGTCCAGACCGGAGTCGGAATATTCAATAATTCACAATTCAAAGCATTTATACCCCAACGAAAGGTATTTAGCGTGGCAGATGAAATCGTCGACCAAGGCGAACGCAACGAAAACCGCACACCACAAAACCCCGTCACCAATACTTCACCTACACGATGTGCTTGCGTCGATGACGGGCACGTACCCGGCTCCGATTGTGGCCGCATCATCCGGCAACTACTCACCGAAGTCACCTCACTGACCAAAGAGCGCAACGCTCTCCTAGCCCACATGGACACCCCCACTACGGAAGGCACCAAATGAACCGGCCCAATAAAGAAACTGCCCTGAAAATACTCTCCCTCGCCGACCAGCCGGTCACAGCGAAAGAACGTGACGTACCGATCCACAGCAGCGACGGACAGGTCTACACAATCCTTCCCGGCGCAACACAGGAAGCCGTGTTCCTCACTACCCCCGAAGCATTGGGCTGGACCCAAGCTGAACTCGACGACCCCACCATTACCGAATAACCCCACAGGAGAAAAACTCATGAGCAAAAACACGACCGAGCAGACCATCGAACAACCAACCGAAGACCAGCAGATGACCCCGCCAACAGACAACCCCCAGGAGCCGGCGGGCACCGTCCAAGACGAACAGTCCGAACGGGAAGAGACCGGCAACAAGGCGGCCGCTGAGGCTAAGAAATACCGGCTGAAACTCCGAGAGACCGAAGCCGCCCTAGCTGTGCTGTCCAGGCAGGTTGTTTTGGATTCTGCTGATGGGTGGGGCCCCGATTGCGGAGTGGTGCCTGTGATGATTGTAGAAGTGCAGCCAGCCTGGTAGCGCCATGCGACGCTCGGCTTCTGATCC
>NZ_RBLM01000021.1:0-725 GCF_003989425.1 Kocuria sp. HSID16901
TTTTCCCACACCAACCACCGAATTAAGCCGACATCAGCCACTGAGCTCCCCCTCTTAGGCTCACTCCCTCGCACAAGGAAGTGAGCCGGTCATGTCAGAGCGCTTTTACCCCCCCACCGAAGAACAGCTACTCAAACATCGAATTCTGATCCCGCAGCCATCGCACGTGCCTTACTCGCCGGCTGCTTATTTTTTCGCACCGCCCCCTGCCACGGCCCCTACGCTAGCCAAGCCTCCCGGCTGCGTTTTCATCAAGCCCTGCCAACTGCCCGACGGCGTCAGCCACTACTTCAATCCACCGGTTACATCCCGTTGGCGCTGACTCACGTAACCGGCGAGCAGCTAAAAGGACCGAAGAAAAAACGAAACATCAAAAAATACCTATGAGGGCTACATGGGACTGAAAGTGAGATTGGAATGGTTCGACAGAACCACAGAGTTGCTACGCGGAACGCAGGACTCAGCGGATTTGGGAGATGACTACTCCGTGATTTCCAAGCTGGGGCTGTCGGCAGCCGAGGACGTCAATAACGGCATGTTTGAACTACGTAGGGAGTGGCTAACAGTGACACAGGCTCACTTCGCTCATGAAATTGCCCTGTCAGAGAGCGACTACTTCATCGCCTTTGATTACGAAGATGCGAACGAATAACACACATCTGGAGAATTCAGCTTCATGCGCAGGCTGTCACTGACAAACAAAAAACTTCGCAATATCCCCAGGC
>NZ_RBLM01000022.1:0-261 GCF_003989425.1 Kocuria sp. HSID16901
GCGTGGGACACGAGGGCCTCCTGGTACGTGAAGCGGTTGAACTCAACAGCTCCACTTCACAACCGGAGGCCCTCACCTCTCAGCTGTTCACGGCCGTGTCGCCGAAACAACGTCCCTGGACATTACACCTAGCGGCTGCCAACGCCCGCGTGGAAACTCTACAAACCACCGAGGTTGAACGCCTGGCCGCAGAAGCAGGGATCGTCAAACCCGCCGCGATCTGGTTGTCCGGGATGAGCCTGGAATCCGTGCGCGACGAAA